>NZ_CP018187.1:1527298-2254697 GCF_009738225.1 Streptococcus salivarius | reverse complement strand
TCCATCAATTCTCCTTCTTTATTCTTGTTCTCTGATTCTATCATAAAACAAAAAAGTTTTCCACAGGTCAGAAGATAAAAGTTTCTCTAGTTATCCACAGATGGAAAAAGACAATTCACATTGTGCACAAGAGTTATCCACAAGTTGTGAATAAAAAAAGAAACCCTCTAAAATAAAGGGAGAGCAACATTTTTATGATGTGGATAAGTTTGTTTCTTTTTTCTCATCAATTCACAGGTCAAATTAGCTTGTTGATAATTCTGTTAAAATCTTCTTCCGTCGAAAAGTGGATCTGAATAGTTCCAGAGTGATTTTTGTGATAACGAAGAGTAACGGGGAGACCAAGTGATTTTTCTAGTTCTTTTTCTTTATCCTTTATGTGAATATCTTTTTTTGATTTTTGTTTTTTAGGAAGTTCTTGAAGTCTTTTTTCCAGAGTACGAACGGACCATTTTTCAGTAAGCACCTGATGATAGATAGTTAATTGCTTTTGGGTATCCTCAACAGATAAAAGCGCTCTAGCATGTCCTTGACTCAGTTTGCCATTTTCGATACTTGTCTGTATCTCTTTGGGAAGTTGGAGGAGTCTGAGAGCGTTACTGATATAGGGCCTGGATTTCCCCATAGCTTTTGCCAGTTCCTCGTGACTGTAAGCTAACTCATTAATTAAACTACGATAGGCCTTTGCTTCTTCAATAGGATTGAGATTCGAGCGTTGTAAATTTTCAATAATAGCTTGTTTACGACTCTCTTGATCTGAGACTTCCTTTACGACTGCAGGGATTTCTGTCATTCCCAGACGTTTACAGGCACGTAAACGTCTTTCCCCAGCAATTAGTTCATAACCAATAATGTCCGATTTTCGGACAATGATTGGCTGTATCAGTCCATTTTCAGCGATTGATTGGCTCAGTTCTGCTAATTCTTCATCAGAGAATTCTATACGAGGTTGAAAAGGATTTGGGTAGATTTCACTAATAGATAAAGCTTTGAGTTGTTCTTGCATGTTATTCCTTTCCAAAAAAGACCTTTACATTATTGTAAAGGTCTTTTGACAGATTTGTCAATGACTTAGTCAGATAAGTCTTCTGTAGATTTTGTTAATTTAAGTTCTTCAGTTTTCTTCTCTTTACCACGATAGAAGGTTACCTTGATTGTATCTCCGATACTATGGCTGTAAAGATTGGTTTGAATATCAGTTTTTGAGCTGATTTCCTTACCGTCAATTTCAGTAATAACATCATTTTCTTGAAGTTTACCATCAGCTGGCATACCTTTTTGAACGCTACCGACAACAACTCCAGATTTAACTTCATCTGGTAAATCTAATTTAGAAGTTGCACTGCTAGAAAGGCTATTAAGATCGGCCATTGAGATTCCTAGGGCTGGGCGTGTAACTTTACCGTCTTTTTCCAATTGATTAATGATTTCGACAACATCGTTTGATGGAATGGCGAATCCCATACCTTCAACGGCACTACCAGCGACTGCTGACGTTGATGAAATCTTACTTGAGTTAATACCGATAACTTGTCCTTCAATATTGACTAAGGCACCACCAGAGTTACCAGGGTTAATGGCAGCATCTGTTTGGATAGCATTTGTTGAGACAGTTTCACCATTGTCGTTTTGCATAGTTACGGTACGGCTAAGGCTAGATACGATTCCCTCTGTTACTGAGTTGGCGTATTCGGTACCAAGTGGGCTACCGATAGCAATTGCCTTTTCACCAACTGTGAGGGAGTTTGAATCTGCAAATTCTGCGACGGTTTTTATTTTATCTGAAGAAACTTTGACAACTGCTAGGTCAGAGTAAGTATCTTTACCAACGAGTTCACCAGTAATTTTTGATCCATCTGAAAGCATGATTTCAAGTTTTTTAGCACCATCAACAACGTGGTTGTTGGTTACGATGTAGGCCTCTTTCCCATCTTTTTTATAGATAACACCGGAACCTTCACCAGCGACTTGCAATCCATCAGAATCTTTTGATTTGTCTTGGCTAGAATCAGAACTATCATCTCCACCAAAAATACGACCATAAAGTTCATTTAGGGAATCTGAAGATGAGCCTTCTTGGTAATTGATGACAGAAACAACGGCATTTTGTACTTTCTTAACGGCCTTAGTTGTATCTGTTGTATTGTTGTATACGGTCTTAGCTGTTTTAACACCTGTATCTGTTGTATTGGTAAAAGATACCCCTGCTGCTGTTAATAGGATAAAGGCACCTAGTAGACCACCTAGTAAGCCAATAACAAGCATTGCAATTGGCGCTACTATTTTTTTCCAGTTAAATTTTTTCACGTTTAGTCCTCCTTTTTGATAAACATATCAAAGTAAGCTTAATTATATCATAAAGTGATTTTAAAAAACAGTTATCAACAGTCTGTGGATAAGTTTCAAAAAGTGTAGATAAAAAGCGATTTTATAAGGATAACTATAGATGCTTGACACGAAAAAGGTGTGGATAAGGTGTTAAAAGATTGTGGATATGTGCTATAATAAGCCTATGAAAGTTAAATTGATTACCGTTGGAAAACTGAAAGAAAAATATTTGAAAGATGGCATTGCGGAGTATGTCAAACGACTAGGACGCTTCACAAAATTTGAATCTATAGAATTAACGGATGAAAAGACGCCAGATAATGCAAGTGAAGCTGAAAATAAAGCTATCCTAGACAAAGAAGGACAGCGTATCTTGGCTAAAGTAGGTGATCGTGATTATGTCATTGCCTTAGCTATTGAAGGAAAACAATTTCCCTCGGAACAATTTGCTAAAGAGTTAGAGCAAGTGACCCTTAGAGGCTATTCAGATATTACTTTTATTATAGGGGGCAGTTTGGGACTCTCTCCAACAGTAAAAAAGAGAGCTAATCGATTGATGAGTTTTGGTCTCTTAACATTCCCTCATCAGCTTATGCGCCTTGTATTAGTAGAACAAATTTATCGTGCATTCATGATTCAGCAGGGAAGTCCTTATCATAAGTAGAAAAAAGGAAACAGACATGTTCAGAATGAAAAAACGCTCCTATCGTGTTTTTGAAGGATTACGAGTAGCAACTCTAGTTAGTTATATAGGAGGCTTCATTGATGCCTATACTTACAATACTCAAGACGGTCGATTTGCAAGTATCCAGACAGGCAATCTCCTCTATTTGGTCATTCACCTTGTTGAGGGGCATATTGCAAGAGCTTTTAGCTATGTAATACCTATTTTTTTCTTTGTTTTAGGTCAGTTTTTTGTTTTTTTTGTTAAGAAGTGGCTCATTAACCATAAGTGGGGATGGCATTTGCAAGCGATTAGACTTGCCCTTCTCTTGATGACTATTCTTGCAATTATTACACCATACGTTGATTCTACTATTACGATTGCAGGCTTGGCATTCTTCGCCTCTCTTCAAGTAGGTATTTTTAAGCGAGTCAGAGGTGTAAATTATGCTTCCTTTATGATGACTGGTAATATTACTAATACTTCTTTAACCATTGCTAGGGCTATTGACGAGGGTGATGCCAAAGTGCTTAAACAAGCTTCTTATACAACTGTTATCATCTTTACATTTATGGTAGGAGTCGCAGCCTCAACTTGGTTTGCTCAATATTTACATGAATACAGCCTATATACGACTTTGCTTCCCTTGTTTGTTTTAAATTATTTCTTATTTATCGAGGCAAAAGAAAAACGCAACTAGAGATTCTAGATTGCGTTTTTTTATCTGATCCCAGCAGGATTCGAACCTGCGACCGTTCGCTTAGAAGGCGAATGCTCTATCCAGCTGAGCTATGGGACCAATAACTCTATTAGTTTACAAAATATATAGCAACATGTCAATACTTTGTAAAAGCAAGATAAAAACTAACGTAAAATTCGAATAAATTTAGCAAAATTTAATATTTTTTTTGAAAAAAAGTATAGACAAAATCGAATACTCTGATATAATAATAAGAGTATTAACGAGATAAAAATCTCAGAACTTGGTCCGTTGGTCAAGGGGTTAAGACACCGCCTTTTCACGGCGGTAACACGGGTTCGAATCCCGTACGGACTATTTTTGCTACTTAGCAGTTTTATCCGCCATAGCTCAGTTGGTAGTAGCGCATGACTGTTAATCATGATGTCGTAGGTTCGAGTCCTACTGGCGGAGTGATAAGACACCTCAAGTTGTATAGCTTGAGTTTTTTTGTACCCAAAGTTAAATAGGTCTGGAACACTTGTTCCAGACCTATTTAATTTAAGATAATCAGCTTTTTTGAATAATAGTTGTTTTTCTGATGAAGTAAGCGTAGCAACAAAATATGATACTTGCCAATAGACTAATCAATGAACCTGTCTTAAGTCCATAGGGAATAAAGGTTAGAACAACTTTTCCTCTTCCACTAGGGACATCGACTTTCATGAACCCCTTTTGAGCTCGTTGAATCTTAACTTTTTTATGATTTATGGTCGCTGTCCATCCCTTATCATATGGAATGGTAAAGAATAGTGACGCATTCGTTTTACTGCTATAATCAACGAACACTTTATTTTTTGACGTAGTAACCTTGCTATCACGTTCATTAATAGTATCCATAGCTATCTGATAGTTTTGAGTATCAAGGGCATAAAAACTAGGATTATCAAAGGATATTGCTTTATTGCCAGAGAAACTAAGTTTGATGGTAACCATTGACTCTGTTTCAAAGTAGCCAAGGTCAAAAAAATCAAAGGTATTGTCAGTAACTTGATTCTTTGCCACACCGTTTACAGTAATTGACAGAGAGTGGTTATTGTCATCAGACCAAGAAATATTAGGAATACTAACATAGAGTTGACTATGTGGTGGAGCAATAACTTGATAGGTGATTGTTACAAAATCTTTATTCGAGTTGCTAACGTTTTTAGCCACGCGCTGATTCAAAGATCTAGCATCCTTATCAAACAGTTGAGATGGAGCTCGTTTAAAATAGGTTAAGTTAAGTCCAGAGAGAGTATTCAGCAAGCTAGTTTGATTGTCAAGCGTATTGACAGTGAAGTCAATATTATTGTAAATGCCATCAGTTAAGATAGCAAGCTGGCTTGCATTATTATTTTGATAAAGTCCCATTGTTTTCTCAGAAGTTATGTGATTAAAACCATACTTATTAAGGTCAAAGTTCGATAAATTATATTTTATTCCGAAGAGACTATCAGCGATAATGGTGTTATTTTGGTAACGTAGGTTTAAATTAGTCCCTTCAGATTTGAAGCCTAACCTATCGAGTGTTGAGCTTGAAGCGGTATTTCGAATGGATGAAAACTGAGAAATACCATTATAATTGAATTTCATACTGTCGTTACCAGTTTGAGCCTCTAACCTTTCAGTACGGTAAAAAGTCTTATTCGCTTGCTTAGTTTTTGAAACTAGTTTTGTAATGGCAGACATATTTTGTAGATAGCCTTCACGAGTTGGGAATACCCACTCATTTCCAAGAGCTCCAACAACATAGTAAGTACTTAATGTAAGCTCAAAAATGCAGAATAAGAAGGTGAAACAGCGAAAAACACTCCCAGGAACCTGCTGGCTAAAATAGCTAGTAAATAGAATGGCATAGGCTAGGAGAAATGCTAGACTTAATAGCCAGGAGACTGGTTCAATGAAGCTATAGTGAGATTGAAAGATCCAAGTTAGTAAGTAAGCGGTACTCAATCCTAAGAAAGATAGGAGGAGCCTTTTAAAAGAAAACTTTCTAATTCGGTTGAGTGTTTCTCCTGCTAAAAGAACAGTTAGGAGAGATAGGAGCCAAGAATAGCGATGGAGAAACATGTTAGGCGTGTGCATACCTTGCCAAAACAAATCAAGAGGTTGTAAGTAGAAACTAGCGATAAAGAAAGCTACTAATAAGAGGTAACCTAGACGTAATGATAGCTTGATTTCCCTACTAATAAAGAAAAGTAGAAAAAGAATCAAAGGTAAGATTCCCACATAAATCATAGGGATTGATCCGAATTTAGTAGTATCATAAACTCCAACGAGATTTTTCGCAAAGAAGTCAAAATAATAGGTAGACTCTGTCAACAAACTTGACGCACCTGTAAATTTTTCACCATGTGTTGTCAAGTCAAGTAGCGTTGGCAGCAGCATGACAGCACTACTTAAACCAGCTAGTATAGAGACAATTCCAAAGTCTATGAAATGAAGAATCTTACTCTTCCACCCCTTGATAGTTATCAATTGTACTATGGTGTAAAGGGTTAGGAAAATAGCCATCATATATCCAAAATAGTAGTTTTGGATAAAAAGGCAGGTTAGACTAAAAAAGTATAAGCCCCGTCTATTGAATCTTAGTAAGAGGTGTAAACCTAATATGATTAGAGGTGCTAGAATAAAGGCATCTAGCCAGGTGTTAATTTCTAACTGACTGGTAGCAAAGCTCATCAAAGCAAATCCTGTAGAAAGACATAGGATGAAACTTCTTGACACTTTTGTAAAGAGACGCTTAAAGCTAAAAGCTCCTGAGAGCCCAATAAGACCAAACTTAAGCAGTGTTATATAATAAAAAGCATCGGCCATTTGGTTGACAGTAAAGAAATAGTAAAGTGGAGACAAGAAGGAACCTAAGTAATAGCTTGTTAGAGCATAGAAATTAAGACCTAGCCCACTTGTAAAGGTGTAAAAGAGGCTTCCATCTCCATGAAGTATATTCCTAAGTCCAGTTGCAAAAATCACATACTGATGAAAACCATCACTTGTTAAAATAGTCCGCTCACTACCAGGATAGATTTTTTGGCTATACAGAACACCTATCATGATTAGTACTGGCAAGAAAAAGGCAGCCAGATAAAATAATAAAGTCGTATGGTATTTTTTATTTGTCATAATGATACTAAGACAGGTTGGGATATCCCAACCTGCATCTTTTTATAGTTTAATCAGCCCATAGTGCTTTGACTTTAGCTTGCACTTCTTCATTTTCAAGGAATTCATCATAAGTTTCATCAATACGGTCAATAACCCCATTTTTAGAAACGACTACGATGTGGTTCGCTATTGTTTGGATAAATTCATGGTCATGACTGGCAAAGATAACAGACTCTTTGAAGTCACGGACGCCATCATTCAGACTTGAGATTGATTCCAAATCCAAGTGATTAGTAGGATCATCTAGAAGAAGGACGTTAGATTTCAAAAGCATGAGCTTAGAAAGCATGACACGTACCTTTTCTCCCCCTGAGAGAACACTAACAGATTTATTAACCTCATCTCCTGAGAAGAGCATACGTCCAAGGAATCCACGCAAGAAGGTATCATCATCTTCCCCTTTTTCGGCAAATTGACGGAGCCATTCGAGAATTGATTCACCGGATGCAAAGTCTTTAGAATTATCTTTTGGAAGGTAAGAGTGGCTAGTAGTAACACCCCATTTGATTGTACCTTCGTAGTCAATATCATCAGCAAGAGCACGAATTAATGCAGTTGTTTGAATATCGTTTTGACCGATGATGGCAGTCTTATCTCCTGGTCGCAAGATGAAACTAATGTTATCAAGAATAGTCTCACCATCCATCTTAACAGTGAGATTTTCAACTGTTAGAAGGTCATTGCCGATTTCACGCTCTGCTTTAAAATTGATGAATGGATATTTACGACTTGATGGGACGATTTCTTCTAGTTCAATTTTATCAAGCATTTTCTTACGAGAAGTCGCTTGTTTAGATTTTGAAGCGTTGGCAGAGAAACGTGCAACGAATTCTTGAAGTTCTTTGATTTTTTCTTCTGCTTTTGCATTACGGTCAGCCTGCAAGCGTGCAGCCAATTCTGAAGATTGTTTCCAGAAGTCATAGTTACCGACATAGAGTTTGATTTTACCAAAGTCAAGGTCGGCCATATGCGTACACACCTTATTCAAGAAGTGACGGTCATGGGATACGACAATGACCGTATTTTCAAAATCAATCAAGAAATCTTCAAGCCATGAGATTGACTGGATATCAAGACCGTTGGTAGGTTCGTCAAGAAGTAGTACATCAGGTTTACCAAAGAGTGCTTTTGCAAGGAGCACCTTCACCTTGTCACCATTAGCCAATTCACTCATGTTTTGATAGTGAAGGTCTTCTGAGATATTTAGGTTCTGAAGCAATTGTGAGGCTTCGCTTTCAGCTTCCCAACCACCCAATTCAGCAAAGAGTCCTTCTAATTCAGCAGCACGGACACCATCTTCATCTGAAAAATCTTCCTTCATGTAGATGGCATCTTTTTCTTTCATAATATCGTAGAGGCGTTCATTCCCCATGATAACAACATCAATGACGCGTTCATCTTCATAGTCAAAGTGGTTCTGACGAAGAACAGAAAGACGCTCATCAGGACCAAGAGAGATATGTCCTGTTGTTGGTTCGATATCACCAGCTAAAATTTTCAAAAAAGTAGATTTACCAGCACCATTGGCACCGATAAGACCGTAAGTATTACCTGGCGTGAAGGCAATATTAACATCATCAAAAAGTTTACGATCGCTAAAACGAAGCGATACATCCGATACAGTAAGCATATAATATCCTTTATTTTTATTCTTAACTACTATTTTACGAGAAATTAGACTTTATTTCAATCGATTTTATAAGGGATTAATAAAGTCATTTGGAACTCTTTGGTAATCTTTTTGGAGGCTAAATCCACGTCCCATAACTGTAGAAGCAGGAACAATGACGATAAAGGCAGTTTCATCTATTTTTTGGATTTCTTCTTGAACTTTTGGAACCTCATGAGTTGACAAGGTAGTCATAATCATATTTTGTGCATGTCCAGTATGTCCACCAAGAACTGGAATTTTTGTTGCACCTCTATCAGCCACTCTAGTGATGTATTTTAGGATTTGTTCACTATTTTGCGAAATGATTAGAAGATTTCGTGATGAATTGAGTCCGACCATCATTTTATCAATTGTAAGAGAAACAACTCCAAGTGAGAGAATGGAGTACATAACAGTATCAGGTGGAAAGGCAATAGCACTGATTGCGACAATGATTCCATCAACAATAAGTAGTACCATTCCTAGTGGGAGTGGCGTATACTTGTGGAGAATTTGTGTGATAATTCCAGTTCCCCCAGTTGAGGAATTTCCATAAAAGACTATTCCTAGTCCTAACCCTAATACAATCCCACCAAAAATAGCAGCCAACAAAGGTTGTTTGGTGAGTGTAGGTAAGCCCTCGGTTAATTTAATAAAAGTTGGGAAGATAAGAGACCCATAGAAGGTTTTTAGGAGAACTTCGCGACCAAGAAAGCACCAACATAAAATTAACAAAGGGATGGTGGTTGCTAAGACGAAGTTAGCATTGTTCCAACCAAAAAGGGCGTTTAAACTAATGGCTAGTCCCCCGACACCACCCGAGGCAATATTATTCTTAACTAAAAGTGAATTATAGCCAACCGAAGCTATAAAAGAACCGATTGTAACTAAAAGTATATCTATTATTCGACGTTTCATATATTATCTCCTAGAAATGATATTCTTATTATCAAGTCTTTTTTAGTTTCCGTCAAGTATTGACTATTTTGGTTGTATCTAAGGTTGTGTTTCACGTGAAACTAGAAACATAATCTTGACAAGAATAGATAAAACAATGTAGAATAATAGTCATCAGAAGAGTAATTCTTTCCTTTTTTATAGAGAGCTGGTGGTTGCTGAAAACCAGTATGAAGGTGGAATGAATGGGCTGAAGAGAATTGACGGTTAACGTGAACACATAAACGTTAGGTTTGGCACCCCTTATCGTGCAACTTCTTTGTTGAGAAGGTTTGAGATGATAGCTTCAGAAAGAGTTATCAACTGAGGTGGTACCGCGTATCAAAAGTGATTAACGCCCTCACGCATGTTTTTGCGTGGGGATTTTTTTGTATTAGAGAGGTAATTATATGACGAAACCTATTATTTTGACGGGAGACCGTCCAACAGGGAAACTTCATCTAGGACACTATGTTGGTAGTTTAAAAAATCGTGTCCTTTTACAAAACGAAGATAAATATAACATGTTTGTCTTTTTGGCTGATCAGCAAGCCCTTACGGATCACGCCAAAGAGTCAGAGATTATCAAAGAATCAATTGGGAATGTTGCTTTAGATTATCTCTCTGTAGGTTTGGATCCAACGAAGTCGACTATTTTCATTCAAAGTCAGATTCCTGAGTTGGCTGAGTTGACTATGTATTACATGAACCTAGTTTCATTGGCACGTTTAGAGCGTAACCCAACGGTTAAGACGGAAATTGCTCAAAAAGGCTTCGGAGAATCTATTCCAACAGGCTTTTTAGTTTATCCAATTTCTCAGGCAGCTGATATCACGGCCTTTAAAGCAAATTATGTTCCTGTAGGTAATGACCAAAAGCCAATGATTGAGCAGACACGTGAAATTGCACGTAGCTTCAATCATACTTATCATTGTGATATTTTGGTTGAGCCAGAGGGAATCTACCCTAAAAATGAAGCTGCAGGACGCCTTCCAGGTCTAGACGGAAATGCTAAGATGTCAAAATCCTTAGGTAATGGTATCTTCCTTTCAGATGATGAGGACACTGTTCGTAAAAAAGTCATGAGCATGTATACGGATCCAAATCATATTCGTGTGGAAGATCCAGGCCAAATTGAAGGTAATATGGTTTTCCATTATCTTGATATCTTTGGTCGCGAAGAGGATGCTACTACAATTGCTGAAATGAAAGAACATTATCAACGAGGTGGTTTAGGAGATGTGAAGACAAAACGTTATCTTCTAGAAATCTTAGAACGTGAGTTAGCTCCAATTCGTGAACGTCGTTTAGAATATGCCAAGGATATGGGAGAAGTTTTCCGTATGCTTGAAAAAGGTAGTCAAGCAGCGCGTGAAGTTGCTGGACAAACATTGGCGGAAGTAAAAGAAGCGATGGGAATTAAGTATTTCTAAGAAATAAAAAGTAGGGACTCAAGATAATCTGGAGCTCTATTTTTATTTGGAAAAAGGTTTTCTTAGAATCTTATGCGAAATCTGTTGACAAATCATTTTAGCATGATATGATATTAACAATTAAAAAATAGGCTGGGGTTTTTGTACCTCAAAACTTTGAGAAAAGAGGACGATTATAATGTCAAATTGGGACACTAAATTCTTGAAAAAAGGTTACACTTTTGATGACGTATTGCTTATTCCTGCGGAAAGTCATGTTCTACCAAACAACGTCAACTTGAAGACGAAATTGGCTAAAAATTTGACATTAAATATCCCAATTATCACTGCAGCCATGGATACGGTCACAGATAGTAAGATGGCTATCTCAATTGCTCGTGCAGGTGGTTTGGGTGTCATTCACAAAAACATGTCTATTGCGGAACAAGCTGAAGAAGTTCGAAAAGTAAAGCGCTCTGAAAATGGTGTCATCATTGATCCATTCTTCCTAACGCCTGAAAATAAAGTTGCTGAAGCTGAAGAGTTGATGCAGCGTTACCGTATCTCAGGGGTTCCAATTGTTGAGACACTTGAAAATCGTAAATTGGTTGGTATTATCACAAACCGTGATATGCGTTTTATCTCTAATTACGATACTCCAATTTCAGAACACATGACTTCTGAGAAATTGGTCACTGCTCCAGTTGAAACAGATCTTGAAACAGCTGAAAGTATTCTTCATGAGCATCGTATTGAAAAGCTACCTCTAGTTGATGAAGAAGGTCGTTTATCAGGACTTATTACTATTAAGGATATCGAAAAAGTTATTGAGTTTCCTAATGCAGCTAAGGATGAGTTCGGTCGTCTTTTGGTAGCAGGTGCTGTAGGTGTTACTTCTGATACCTTTGAACGTGCAGAAGCTCTTTTTGAAGCAGGCGCAGATGCTATTGTCATTGATACTGCACATGGTCATTCAGCAGGTGTTCTTCGTAAAATTGCTGAAATTCGTGCCCACTTCCCAGACCGTACTTTGATTGCAGGAAATATTGCAACAGCTGAAGGTGCGCGTGCACTTTATGAAGCAGGTGTCGATGTCGTTAAAGTAGGTATCGGACCAGGTTCTATTTGTACAACACGTGTGGTTGCGGGTGTAGGTGTTCCTCAAGTCACTGCTATTTACGATGCTGCAAGTGTTGCGCGTGAATACGGAAAAACAATTATTGCTGATGGTGGTATCAAATACTCAGGTGATATTGTAAAAGCTCTTGCAGCAGGTGGTAATGCTGTAATGCTTGGTTCTATGTTTGCTGGTACTGATGAAGCACCAGGTGAAACTGAGATTTTCCAAGGTCGTAAATATAAATCATACCGTGGTATGGGATCAATTGCAGCGATGAAGAAGGGATCAAGCGATCGTTACTTCCAAGGTGCAGTTAATGAAGCGAATAAACTTGTTCCAGAAGGAATTGAAGGCCGTGTAGCTTATAAAGGTTCTGCTGCTGATATTGTATTCCAATTGATTGGCGGTATCCGTGCAGGTATGGGTTATACAGGTGCAGAAGATATTCAGGCTTTACATGACAAAGCTCAGTTTGTTGAAATGTCAGGTGCAGGACTTATTGAAAGTCACCCTCACGATGTTCAAATTACCAACGAGGCGCCTAACTACTCAGCTCATTAATAAACATAAAAGTACTTATCTCAGATAAGTACTTTTTGTTTACAGAGATATTTACAATAAGTTTACAACGTATTTACGTGATTATGGTTGTTGATAAAAGGGTTTAGGCGAAAATGATTTACAGCTTATTGGGTAACGCTTGTCACATGTGTCAATCACGAAAAATAGAAAAACAAGTCATTTAATCGACTTGTTTTTCATAAATATCACCATTCTTAACTAAGAAGGTCTTTAAATCAGGTGGTAGGTTACTCAGATGATCAAGTGAAGTTGTCGTCATGAAGGTTTGAACCTCTTCGTCAATACTTTCTAACAGTTTAAGTTGACGGTGATTGTCAAGCTCACTCATGACATCATCGAGGAGAAGAATAGGAAATTCACCTGTTACTTTTTTTATCAGAGCAATCTCAGCCATTTTTAAAGAAAGTATGAGACTACGTTGCTGCCCCTGACTACCGAAAGATGCGTTCATGTCATTAATGTAAAATGTTAAATCATCCCTATGCGGACCAACACCAGTGTTCTTTTTGAAGATATCTCTTTTGTGATTTTGCTTTAACGTGGTTAAAAATGATTCGCGAATAACTTTGTTATTTTCCAGTGGGATATTAGATTCGTAGGAGATTTTAAGGCGCTCTATCTGATTTGAGAGGTTACTATGATGTCTATCTGCCTCCTCCTCTAATTGCTTGATAAATTCTAGTCTATGTTCGATAACTCGTGTTCCAAAATCGGAAAGCTGTTCATCTAACACTGAGAGGAAATTAATGTCTACATTGTCAGTAGATTTGAGATAAGCATTACGTTGTTTGAGTACATGATTATAACTTGATAAGTCTGAGAGATAAACAGGCTTAATCTGTCCTAAATCAATATCTATAAATTTACGTCTCAGGCTTGGAGATCCTTTTACAAGTTGTAAATCCTCAGGAGCAAATAGCACCACAGTCATGTGACCGATATAATCGGATAATTTAGCTTGTTTGAGGTGGTTAACCTTTGTTATGCGTCCTTTATTAGATAAACTGATTTCCAGAGGTAGCTTCCCACTATGACGATGCACGATGCCGTTAAGTTTGAGAGTATTTTGTTGAAATTGAATCAGTTCTTTATCTGAACGGGTCCGATGACTACGTGTCAATGCTAGAAAATAGATGGCCTCAAGAATATTTGTTTTTCCTTGGGCATTGCGACCAAGAAAAATATTGAGATGAGGTGAGAAGCTCACAGAGGCTTCAGTATAATTTCTAAAGTGTTGAATATCAATTTTTTCGAGCCACATAGTTAGGTTCCTGGGAAACGAACGGGTTTTCGTTTAGTTTTATTGCTTTCTTTTGACGGATGTGCTTTTTGTTTCTTTTTATTATCCTGATTCATTTTTTTAACAATGGCAGCAACACGTGCTTTTTCAGCGACTGCTTTTTGATGTTCTTCAATTTCATTTGTCGTAGGAGCTACAATCGTTATTTCAAGTTCCTCAGACGGAATGGTAATAACATCTCCATAACGAAGTTTTTTTCCACGACGTTTTTCATCCTCACCGTTGAATAAAACGGTATTATTAGCCAAGAAACCTTTTATAGCTCCTCCACTATGAATGATACTTAATTCTTTTAAAAGTGCCTGCAGTGTGATGTATTCACCAAATAATTTATATTCCATAGTACCTCAACTTTCTCTTGAGATAAGATAGCATAAAAATGGTATAATTGGAAGCATAAACTTTTTAGAGGTTATCAATGAAAATTGCTGATGGTGTCTATGTACACTTCATTCCAACACAAAAATATAAAACTAATCGTATTGTTTTTCGAATGACAGGATCTTTGAATAAACAAACAATTGCTAAACGAGCCCTAGTTTCACAAATGTTAGCTACAGCCAATCAGACGTATCCAACAGTACAGTCTTTTAAAGAGAGACTAGCTTTTCTTTATGGAACACAGTTGTCAACTAGAGTGTCAACTAAAGGATTGACACATAGCGTTGACATCGAGTTGACATATCTGAAAGATACCTTTATCCCTACGAATGATGGATTGTTTTGGGAAGTGCTAGGATTTTTGAAAGAGTGTCTTTACAAGCCACTGTCAAGAGTAGCCCAATACCAAAATAAAGTATTTGACATAGAAAAACAAAATTTAATGACATACCTGGATGTTGACACGGAGAATAATTACTATTACAGTGAAGTTAAAGGAAGAGAGCTTTATTTTGTAAATGAGGGCTTGAAAGTTCCAAAATATGGTCAAGCAGAACTTGTTGAAGCAGAGACCTCGTTTACAGCTTATCAAGAATTTCAAAGTATGTTGACAAGAGATCGTATTGATATCTTTATGGTTGGAGAATTTGATGATTATCAAGTACTCCAAGCTTTACATCGTTTTCCTTTGGAAGGACGTCAAGTTGATTTACAGTTTAGCTATAGTCAACCTTATGTCAATGTTGTGAAAGAAAAGATAGAACCTAGACAGAGTAGTCAATCTATTTTACAGCTAGGGTACCAATTTCCGTGTCAATATGGAGATAAAGATTACTTTGCTTTAATTGTATTCAATGCAATGTTCGGTGAATTTGCCCATTCAGCCTTGTTTACAACACTTCGAGAAAAGGAAGGGTTGGCTTATTCAATTAGTAGCCAATTTGATATCTTTACAGGTTTACTAGAAGTTTACGCTGGAATTGAAAAATCTAATAGAGATCAGGCTATGCGAGGAATTAGTAGAGAATTGAATTACATTAAATTAGGACGTTTTTCAAGCTCTCTCCTGAATCAAACCAAAAAAATCATACGAATGAATGCTCTACTCTCTGAAGATCATGCCTTAACATTAGTGGAACAACGTTTTAATAAGGTGATTTTTGGCGATAAAAGTCTTTCATTGGAGAATTGGTTAGATGAGATTGAGAAGGTTACTAAAAAAGATGTTTGCCGTGTAGCACGTCAAGTTAAGCTACAGAGTTTGTTCTTTTTAGAAGGAGTGTCTTAAAATGGCTGCTTTGAAGAAACGTTATTATCAAAAAATTGATGAAGAAGTTTATTCAGCAATTTTAGATAATGGTATGTCTTTATCAATCATTAAGAAAAAAGGATTTGTAGAAAAAGTCGCCTTTTTGTCAACAAATTTTGGGGCGCTAGATAATCACTTTTATATTGATGGTGAGTCACAATCTTACCCTGCAGGTATTGCTCATTTTCTTGAACACAAGCTATTTGAGGATGAGCAGGGAAGGGATGTGACATTGGATTTTGTCAAGCTTGGAGCTGATGTCAATGCTTTTACAACATTGGAGAAGACAACATATTATTTTTCTACCCTTGACCACTTTGAGGAGTCTTTAGAGCTTTTATTAAAGTTTACATCGAGCTTTACAAGTTCTGAAGATGCTGTCAATCATGAAAAAAGAATTATTGAACAAGAGATAAATATGTATCAGGATGATCCTGACTACAGAGTTTATCTAGGTTGTTTACAAAGTTTGTATCCTAATACTATATTAGGACAAGATATTGCTGGAAGTGTTGATAGCATTGAAGAAATTACTGTAAAGGACTTAAAAGATAATTTTGATTGCTTTTACAGGCCAGCAAACTGTCATCTCGTCTTAGTGGGCGATTTTGATGTTGGAAACATTTACACTCTTGTCAATGAAAAACAAAGTAAGTTTACACCACCTGAGAGAATAGTCGAGAAAGAAAAGCACCCTATTGAGTCAGATATCCAAAAATTAGATAGTCTTCAAATGGAGATATTCATCTCAAAACTAGCCATTGGTTTTAAGAGTGTTCCTTTTACTGATAATCGTATGAGAGAAAATATACTGGTACAGTTATTGTTCAATTTACTGTTTGGCTGGACGTCTCCTTATTATCAAAATTGGTATGCTGAAGGAAAAATAGACGAGTCTGTGTCAATTGAATACGAGGTATCTAATCGATATTCATTTGTCGTTATGACTATGGACACTGCAGAGCCTATCCGTATGTCAAGTTTAATTCGTCAAGTGATGACATCGGCAGATAAAAAACGATTGTTGACGGAAGAAGCATTGGATTTACAAAAGAAAGCCTTGTATGGTGAATTTTTACGTAGTCTAGACAATATCCAGAATTTAGGGAGCCAATATTTAGCGTATTTTGAGAATGATAAAACATACTTTGATTTTGGTCAGGAACTGATGAGCATTACTTCCAAGGAGTTGAAGGATTTTTTGAATCACTATCTCTCAAATATGGAGATTACCGATTTTGTTGTCTTCCCTAAATAAGTGATTATTTGCTATAATAGAGACACGAAAACAAAGAAGAATATTAGAAAGGGGAAAAATGAAGTTACACTCTCTAGGTGAGCAATTACGTGCAGCGCGTATAAAGAAAGAGTTAAGTTTGTATGATGTAGAAAAATTTTCTGGAGTCGAAGCCCAGTTTCTTCTGGCTATGGAAATGGATCAACTTAAGGCTTTGCCAGAGGACATTCAGCAAGAGGCGCTTGAAAAGTATGCCACTTCGGTTGGTTTAGATGGAAAACGTCTGTTTGAGGAGCAGAGACAGAATGAGCAAAAACTAAAAAAAGAGAAGAAACCAGTTGAACGTAAGGAAGATACCTTAGCTGCTAAAGCTCCCATGTCACGCTTTTTAAAGCATAAACGTGAAGAAAAAAGAAAGTCTAACTATCTACCTTTACTAGTGCTTAGTGCGGTTTCGTTACTTATCATCTGCTCAGTAGGTTATATTATTGTTAGACATCTTTCTAATCAACCTCAAGTGATAAAACCAAATACTATCTCTACAGTTAATCATCTGTCGACGGCTAGTAAGGCTAAATCGTCACGAAGCATTTCTGAGGTTACCGTTTCGGGGGCAAATGTTACAACGACAACTCAAGGTAATCAACTAATGGTTGATTTCTCCAATGTAAATTCTTCAGTAGTTTTAGATGTGGAGTTATCAAAAGATAGTGATGACACATGGTTTTCAGTAGATAACTCAGATACTTCAGAGAGTTACCTCCTTTCAAAAACGAAAAATTCAAAATACTCTTTAGATTTTTCTGGTAAAACTAAACCAACTCAAATTATTATTGCTCAATCTTCAAAAGTAACTCTAAAGGTAAATGGGGAGTCACTTGATTTATCTCAATTAGATAAAAATACACCTAGCTACCTCACATTAAGAATCCAATAGAATCGAGAAGAAATGTTTAAAAAAGAAAATTTACCTAATTTATTGACACTTGCTAGAATTGTTTTGATTCCTATCTTTTTACTGATGACATCACTTGCGTCAAGTAATGTCATGCATATTGCTGCGGCGGTTGTCTTCGCTATTGCCAGTATTACAGATTATTTAGATGGCTATTTGGCACGAAAATGGCATGTTGTTACTAATTTCGGGAAATTTGCAGACCCATTGGCAGATAAGATGCTAGTGATGTCAGCATTTATTATGTTAGTCGGTATTAATCAAGCACCAGCCTGGGTGGTTTCAGTTATTATCTGTCGTGAGCTTGCAGTCACAGGTCTTCGTCTTTTATTAGTGGAGAATGGTGGTACAGTTCTCGCTGCAGCTATGCCTGGTAAGATTAAGACAGTGACTCAGATGTTATCTATTATTCTATTATTGTGTCATCTGCATTTTGTAGGAACAATTATGCTTTATATTGCTTTGTTCTTTACAATTTACTCAGGCTATGATTATTTCAAAGGTGCAGGTTTCTTATTTAAGGATACTTTCAAATAGTACGATAAATCAATGATTGAAATAAAAAATTTAAAGTTTAAATATCATCAAGATCAACCATCCTATATTCTTGATGATGTATCGTTTCACGTGAAACGTGGGGAATGGTTATCCATTGTAGGGCATAATGGTTCTGGAAAATCCACGACAGCACGTCTTATTGACGGACTATTAGTGGCAGAGTCTGGGCAGATTATTGTTGATGGTCAAGAATTAACAGAAGACAATGTCTGGGATATCCGTGATAAGATTGGTATGGTCTTTCAAAATCCAGATAATCAATTTGTTGGGGCAACTGTTGAAGATGATGTTGCTTTTGGTCTTGAAAATAAAGGTGTTCCCTATGAAGAAATGGCTTCAAGAGTTCAAGAGGCTCTGGAATTTGTAGGAATGTCAGAATTTAAGGATAGAGAGCCAGCTAGATTATCTGGAGGCCAAAAACAACGTGTGGCTATCGCAGGTATTGTAGCTATGAGACCATCTATTTTGATTTTGGATGAGGCAACTAGCATGCTTGACCCAGAAGGTCGCCAGGAATTGATTCAATCTATTAAAGCTATTCGTAAAGAATACGGAATGACTGTTTTATCAATTACTCATGATCTCGATGAGGTCGCTTTGAGTGACCGTGTTTTGGTTTTGAAAAAAGGTAAAGTGGAGTCTGTTTCAAGTCCTCGTGAACTATTTAGTAGAGGCTCAGAGTTAGTTGACTTAGGTTTAGATATCCCTTTTAGTGCATTATTAACTCAAAAGCTAAGAAATAAAGGTCTGATAGATTGTGAAGACTATCTGACAGAAAAGGAATTGGTAGAACAACTATGGGAATCTCTCTCAAAAATGTAAGTTATATCTATCAAGCGGGTACTCCTTTTGAGGGGCGTGCCCTTTTTGATATGACGACGACGATAAAAGATGGTTCATATACGGCCTTTATTGGACATACAGGAAGTGGTAAATCTACTATTATGCAGCTCTTGAATGGCCTTAATTTACCCACTAGTGGTCAGGTTCACGTTGATGATACGATCATAACCAGTCAATCAAAGAATAAGGACATAAAACCAATTCGTAAGAAGGTAGGTTTAGTTTTTCAATTTCCAGAAAGTCAGTTATTTGCAGAAACTGTTTTAGAAGATGTTGCCTTTGGACCTCAAAATTTCGGAGTTTCTAAGGAAGAAGCAGAACAACGTGCTATTGAAAGTCTAAAATTAGTTGGACTCCCGGAAGAGTTTCATGGACAGAATCCTTTTGATTTATCAGGGGGACAAATGCGACGTGTTGCCATCGCAGGGATTCTAGCTATGCAACCAGATATTCTAGTGCTGGATGAACCGACTGCCGGTCTAGATCCACAGGGCCGGAAGGAATTGATGTCTCTCTTTAAGGAGTTACATCTTTCTGGAATGACGATTGTTTTAGTTACTCACTTGATGGATGATGTTGCCGATTATGCGACAGCTGTGAATGTTATGGAAAAAGGGCAACTAGTGTTGTCGGGAGCTCCTAAAGATGTTTTTCAAAAGGTTACTTTTCTTAAAGAAAAGCAGTTAGGTGTTCCTAAAATCACAGAGTTTGCGCTACAGCTACAAGAAAAAGGTTATCAATTTGAAAGTCTCCCTATTACAATCGAGGAATTCGTAGAGGTGGTGTCGCATGGATAAGTTAATTATTGGACGTTATATTGTTGGGGACTCTTTTATACACCGATTAGACCCTAGAAGTAAATTATTAGCCATGCTGATTTATATTGTTATTATCTTTTGGGCTAATAATCCCTTAACTTATGCTGTAATAACTTTATTTACACTTTTCTTGGTTTTCTTGTCTAAAATAAAACTTGGTTTCTTTTTAGGTGGAATCAAACCAATGATTTGGATTATTTTATTTTCTACCCTATTTCAAGTTTTCTTCAATACAAAAGGGAGTGTGCTTTGGTCTATCGGCTTTTTAAAGATTACGGAAGTCGGTTTAAATCAAGGTTGGATGATATTCCTTAGATTTATCCTCATTATTAGTTTTTCCACCCTACTTACTCTAACGACAACACCTTTAAGTTTATCTGATGCAGTTGAATCACTTTTAAAACCTCTTACTGTTTTCAAAGTGCCAGCACATGAAATTGGTTTAATGCTATCTTTGAGTCTACGTTTTGTACCAACTTTGATGGATGATACGACTCGTATTATGAATGCTCAAAAGGCGCGTGGTGTTGACTTTGGTGAAGGAAATATTATTCAAAAGGTACGGTCAATAATACCTATTTTAATTCCTTTGTTTGCATCAAGCTTTAAACGAGCAGATGCTTTGGCGATTGCTATGGAAGCACGAGGCTATCAAGGTGGTGAAGGACGAATAAAATATCGTCGACTTTCATGGAATGGTCGAGATACCTTATCAATTATTGCTATTTTAGCTTTAGGATTAATGCTTTTTTATCTTAAGAGTTAATTCGTTGAGATAAATAAAAACTAGATCTTAAGACCTAGAAGTTTTAGATGGACGCCCACGTAGGCGTTCTTTTTTCGTCTAATCCCAACCTACTTGTAATATTTTTAATATCCCTAACAAGGGGATGTTATATTTCCAAGGTATCATAGATACATGGTTATAGTTCTTCAGCTTAATCTGGATTGAGAAATCCCTATATAGAGAAAGCAAGTTGATTTACCCATTAGTCATAAACAATAAAATAACTTAAAATCTTTGACTAATATGGATTGGACTATAAATAGATAAAGGAGCATCATCATGCAAAAAAAGAATACATCTAACACTAAAAAATTAGGTCTTTTTGGACTTGTTACAGTAGCAACACTTGGGGCAACAGCTTTAGCTAATGCAGAAACTTACACAGTTCAAAAAGGTGATACACTTTCAGCTATTGCTAAGAAAAATGGTACGACCGTAGATGAAATCGTTTCAAAAAACGGTATTCAAGATGCCAATAAGATTTCTATTGGTCAAAGCTTAACAATTAATGAAACAACTGAAGAGACTACAGAACCTTCAGCTACAACAGCTACAGCGGAAGCAGCTGTTGAATCAACACAATCAACAGAGTCTACACAAAGTGAAGATACTCAAGCGACCAATACAAATCTTTCTTCTTCAGAGGTAGCTGCCAAAGAAGAAATCGCTCAACGTGAGTCAAGCGGTAGCTATACAGCTCAAAATGGGCAATATTATGGACGTTACCAATTAGCATCATCATATTTGAACGGAGACTTGTCTCCTGAAAATCAAGAGAAGGTAGCAGATAATTATGTAGCAAGCCGTTATGGTTCATGGACAGCAGCTCTTGCTTTCTGGAATGCTAATGGTTGGTACTAAATCATTATTACTGACTTATGAGGAAAACTTGTAAAACCTCATACAAATAAGGGGAAAATGCCAGAATCTTGGCATTTTTTTATTAAAATGATAAATCATTGTAACATTAGACATAATACAAATAATCGGCAGTAATATTACTAAGTTATGATGAATGTAACTAGAATTAACTAGGAGGGATTTATGTTTAAAAAAAGTTATAAGGGACGCCGTATCAAATTAGCAGCGAAGAAATCATTGGCGGTACTAGTGGCAATTGTAACAAGTTTTATTGTCATTTTGGCAGTATCACTGTCTACACTAATTAATAAAGGGTTGGTTAATGCATTTTCAGATTCTGTTACCCCAGCACCTTCAACAGCATCAACAACGTCAGAATCGACAGCAGATTTAGTTAAATCAACAGAAATTAGCTCAAGCAAAGAGAATAAAGCTAACAAAGAAAAGGTTGAAGAAAGTAAGCCTCAGTCAGAAACAACAGGAGAATCGGTAGAATCAGCTGAAAAGTCTCAGTCAGATACTGCCACTATAAGCGCTGCTTCAACGAATACTGATACTACGTCGACTCAAATACTTGGAACAGCTCCTTCGGTTGCTGCAACTGGTAGTGGGTCAGTTGTTCTCTCAAATGGGAACACTGCAGGAGAAGTTGGTTCTTATGCGGCGGCACAGATGGCAGCAGCTACTGGTGTTCCTCAGTCAACTTGGGAGTCAATTATTGCGCGTGAGTCAAATGGTGATCATACTGCAGCAAATGGTTCAGGTGCATCAGGTCTTTTTCAAACAATGCCTGGATGGGGCTCTACTGCAACAGTTGAGGATCAAATTCAATCAGCCTTGAATGCCTATAACGCACAAGGTTTGTCAGCTTGGAATTACTAATATTAATAGAAGTTGGGAGCATGCTCTCAGCTTTTTAATTTGGATGTAGGTAATCTGTTTTATAGAGCTACTTGTTATTACTAGGTAGGGTATGGCCTTTTTGTTATAATAGGAATGAAAGGTATAGCAATGAAACAAATTTTTAAATCAAGAGAAAAGTTGTGGGTTTCTCTTATTATTATAGCTTTTGCTGTGTTATTGGTTACACCACAACTACTTACAAGAAAAGTCATTTTAGGTTCAGATTCCATCTTTCACTATAACAGGTTCTATGAAGCTGCTATGCAACTAAAAAATGGTAACCTTTCTTACTTTTTATCTTTATATGGATTCCAACAGTCAGGCCGCATTGTCAATGCTCTTTACGGTCCTTTTTTTGCCTATTTACAAGGAGGGCTTATTTTAATAAGTGGCACTTGGTTTCGTTATCAGATTGTGTCAAGGGTATTACTACATATACTAGCAGAGTCCTCAATGTATGCCTTGCTCAAGCAGTGTAAAGTTAAGACAAACATTGCCTTGTCACTAGGTTTACTCTATGCGACAACATTCTCTATCCAATACTGGACGATGCGTCAGGGTTTCTCTAGTTGGGGAGCAGCTTTACTACCTTTTTGTTTTATTCCAGCAATTCACTATGTCTTTTATCAAAAAGTAGAACCAATTAGACTTGCCTTGTCTATGGCATTGATTTTTCAGGTTCACGTACTCAGTGCTTTGATATTAGTGATGATGTATCTTCCTTTTTATCTTTACACTTTTGTAAAGTCTCCTATCGCTAAGAAAAAGGAAACCTTCGTTCAAGTCCTTATAGCAGTCATTCTATTCCTCTTACTGACTGTCAATGTCTGGTTAGTACTCCTATATTTGAGAGGGACTAATCATCTCTTAGATCCATTTATAAATAGAGAAATAGGTAAGAATGGGATAGATGGGACAGCAAGATATTGGCTATATACCCCAATTTCCTTAATGGTGTTACTCATTTTACAGTTTCTTTACGCTGTTTTGAATTGGAAGAAATTTGCTAGATGGAAAAAAATACTGCATTTTATTTATTTTGTCTTTTTCTTCTTGTCGACAGGTCTTTTTCCGTGGCAGCATCTAGTAGAAAATGGAAACACATTTGCTGAACTGATTCAATTTCCATTTAGATTCTTTGTTCCTGCCACCATTTTACTTTTAGCAATTACGGGGTTAACGGTCACGCGATTTGTAAACTGGCGAAAAAGTATTGCTGTTTTACTCTTTGCCTTTGCGGGTGTTGGTCTCATTCAGAATATGATGGATACTACCGATCGTGTAAAAACTGCGGCACAAGATGGTGAACTTATTTCCATTGTTAAACATACTTACGTTGAAGGAGATTACCAGACGATAAGTCTTACCATGAATGACAGTGACTTGTCACAGTTTTTAAATTTAGTTGTCAAACCCACACCAGATTACGTACCTATTTATGGGACAATAGGTAAGCAGAACACTTATGATCTTTATTACGAAAATATCGTTACGAATCAGAAGGCAGAAAAGCTACTAGAAGATGGTAATCTTGTATTAACTTGGCAAGCTGCTGAAGGGGAGGAACTGAATCTACCGATAGTTGTCTATAAAGATTCCATCTTGACACTAAATGGTAAAGAATTAGACAAGGATGCCTATAACTTGTCAACGATTGGTACACCGACCGTTTCATCACAAGAAGGACAGAATAAACTTGTGTTAAGTTATAAGGAGCCAGGATGGCTATTTGTAGCGTTATTGATTCCAATAATAGTCTTAGGAGTAATAGGTTTACAGTGGCTTTACACGAAAACAAGTATCAAAAAGGTTGCCTAGTGGTAACCTTTTTGCATTATTCTTTAATCATGATATAATTAAGCTTGCGTGCTTTTACGCTTCAAAATCGATCTTCAAATCGATATTTGAATAACTAGACCCTTCAAGTCTATGTTAATTTTTATTTGATGGGAGGAGTTATCTATGACTGATAATTCAAAAACACGTGTTGTTGTCGGTATGAGTGGTGGCGTTGATTCATCAGTAACAGCCTTACTTTTAAAAGAGCAAGGTTATGATGTAATCGGTGTTTTCATGAAAAACTGGGATGACACAGATGAATTTGGTGTGTGTACCGCAACCGAAGATTATAAAGATGTAGCAGCAGTAGCTGATCAGATTGGTATCCCCTATTACTCTGTCAACTTTGAAAAAGAGTACTGGGATCGTGTATTTGAGTATTTCTTAGCAGAGTACCGTGCAGGCCGTACCCCTAATCCAGACGTTATGTGTAATAAGGAAATCAAGTTTAAGGCTTTCTTAGATTATGCGATGACATTGGGAGCGGATTATGTGGCTACAGGACATTACGCTCAAGTTGTTCGCGATGAAGACGGCATTGTCCATATGTTGCGTGGTGCAGATAACAATAAAGATCAAACCTACTTCCTTAGTCAACTTTCGCAAGAGCAGTTGCAGAAAACGATGTTTCCTTTAGGACATCTACAAAAGCCAGATGTTCGTGAGATTGCTGAACGTGCAGGTCTTGCAACAGCCAAGAAAAAAGATTCAACAGGAATATGTTTTATTGGTGAGAAAAACTTTAAAGAGTTTCTTAGTCAATACTTGCCAGCTCAAAAAGGTCGTATGATGACTGTCGATGGTCGTGATATGGGTGAACACAACGGACTCATGTATTACACTATTGGTCAACGTGGTGGTATGGGTATTGGTGGCCAAAAAGGTGGCGATAATGCTCCTTGGTTTGTAGTAGGAAAAGATCTTTCTAAAAATATTCTTTACGTGGGTCAAGGTTTCCACCATGAGTCCTTGATGTCAACTTCTCTTGACGCTTCAATGATTCACTTTACTCGAGATATGCCAGAAGAATTTGAAATGGAATGCACAGCAAAATTCCGTTATCGTCAACCTGATAGTAAAGTTACTGTAAAGGTTAAGGGTGATAAAGCAGAGGTTGTTTTTGCTGAACCTCAGCGTGCTATTACACCAGGTCAAGCCGTTGTTTTCTATGATGGTCAGGAATGCTTGGGCGGCGGTATTATTGACCAAGCGTATAAAGACGGAAAAGTTTGTCAGTATATCTAACTGGAGTTAAGTAAAAACGATGAGTTCTCAATTTTTTTATGCATTTATGGCATTTTTCGCTATAATGAACCCAATTTCAAATCTTCCTGCTTACATGGCTTTAGTAGCAGATGATAGTCAAAAAATTTCACGAAAAATTGCTTTTAGGAGTCTTTTGATTGCCTTTGTTATTGTAACTGTTTTTATCTTTTCAGGAGATTTCATTTTTAAAGTATTTGGAATTACAATTATTTCTTTCAGAATTGCTGGCGGAATATTAGTGGCTGTTATCGGTTATCATATGATTAATGGTAATCATTCACCCAGCTATAAAGGAATGGAGCAGCAAGCAGTAAATTCAGATCCAATGTCTATTGCTATTTCTCCTCTTGCAATGCCACTTTTTGCGGGACCAGGTACAATTACAACTGCTTTAAGTCTGGCTAATGGAGGTTTGCAGAATCAACTGATAACCGTAGTTGCTTTTGCTCTACTATGTGTCATCACTTATCTCCTGTTAAGAAGTGCAAAACAAATTGCAGGCTTCTTGGGAGAAAATTTGATGAAAATTATAACGAAAATGATGGGACTTTTACTATTCTCCATAGGTATACAGATGATTATTGTCAGTGTGCAGACCTTGCTCAAACAGTGATTTGCATTGACAAAACGATTTGATTTGATAAAATAACTTTAACAATAGTCATGATGGTCAAAGCTCATGGATGTTGCAGGCTTTTTGTTCTGCACTTCTCAGAGTTTTGACTATTTTTGTGTGGTTTCGAAAGGAAGTAAAATGAGGCAAAAGGATTTTCGGACGAAAATAGATTCTACTGTTTTTGGTGTGAGAGCGACTGCTTTGATTGTAAAAGATAATCGCTTGTTTGTCATTGAAGATGAGGACGGCTGTTACACAATCGGAGGTGCTATTCAGGTCAATGAAACTACAGGAGATGCTGTAGTTCGGGAAGTCAAAGAGGAACTTGGTGTTACATCTAAAGCAGGTCCGCTAGCTTTCGTGGTTGAAAATCGTTTCGAACAAACTGGTGTTCACTATCACAACATCGAGTTCCACTACTTAGTAGACTTACTTGAGGAGGCACCTTTGGTCATGCAGGAAGATACAAAGCAATTACCTTGTCGTTGGATTGCTTTAGATGATTTACATACTGTTGACCTGAAACCGGCCTTTTTAAAATCAGCCCTACCAGACTGGGACGGAAAATTACGACACATCCATCTTGAGAAATAGGAGAAATAGAATGAATTATAACTTTATAGAAGAATACGATATCATTGTAATCGGTGCTGGTCACGCTGGTGTGGAAGCTAGCTTAGCTGCAGCCCGCATGGGATGTAAGGTTTTATTAGCGACTATTAACCTAGAGATGTTGGCTTTTATGCCATGTAATCCTTCTATTGGGGGATCTGCCAAGGGGATTGTTGTCCGTGAGATTGATGCCCTTGGTGGAGAGATGGGTAAAAATATTGATAAAACTTATATTCAGATGAAAATGTTGAATACCGGTAAGGGACCTGCTGTCAGAGCTTTACGTGCACAAGCCGATAAAGCCTTGTATGCTATGACAATGAAGCATACAGTTGAGCGTCAGGAAAACCTGACTCTCCGTCAGTCCATGGTTGATGAAATTCTTGTTGAAGATGGTAAGGTAGTTGGTGTAAGAACAGCCACAAATCAAAAATATGGAGCTAAAGCGGTTGTTGTCACAACAGGAACAGCTTTGCGTGGTGAAATTATCCTAGGTGAGCTCAAATATTCTTCAGGTCCTAATAACAGTCTTGCATCTGTTACATTGGCAGATAACTTGAGGGATCTTGGCCTTGAAATAGGAAGATTTAAAACAGGTACCCCTCCTCGTGTCAAGGCATCATCAATTAATTATGAAGAAACTGAAATTCAACCAGGTGACGAAAAGCCGAATCATTTTTCATTCTTGTCGAAGGATGAAGATTATCTTCAGGATCAAATTCCTTGTTGGCTAACTTATACGAATCAAGAGAGCCACGATATTATCAATAACAATTTACACCGTGCCCCAATGTTTTCAGGTATTGTCAAGGGTGTAGGACCTCGTTATTGTCCATCAATCGAAGATAAAATTGTCCGATTTGCCGATAAGAATCGCCATCAACTTTTCCTTGAACCTGAAGGAAGAGAGACTGAGGAAGTCTATGTGCAAGGCCTGTCAACTAGTCTGCCAGAAGATGTTCAAAAAGAGTTGATTCACTCAATTAAAGGTCTCGAAAAGGCAGAGATGATGCGAACTGGTTATGCGATTGAATATGATATCGTGCTCCCTCATCAACTACGTGCAACACTTGAAACGAAGTTGATTTCAGGTCTCTTTACAGCAGGACAGACCAACGGAACTTCTGGATACGAGGAGGCAGCAGGTCAAGGTCTAGTTGCTGGTATCAATGCGGCTCTTAAAGTTCAAGGTAAACCAGAACTTATTCTCAAACGTAGTGATGCCTATATTGGTGTAATGATTGACGATCTTGTCACAAAAGGAACCTTGGAGCCATATCGTTTATTGACATCACGCGCAGAGTATCGTCTCATATTACGTCATGATAATGCTGACATGCGCTTGACACCTATTGGTCGAGAAGTTGGTTTGGTTGACGATGAACGTTGGCGTATCTTTGAAATTAAGAAAAATCAGTTTGACAGCGAGTTGACACGTCTGTCAAAAGAAAAATTAAAACCTATTAAAGAGACGAATGAAAAAATTCAAGCTCTAGGCTTTAAGCCATTGACAGATGCCATGACAGCTAAAGAGTTTATGCGTAGACCAGAGATTGATTACGCCACAGCTACTCAGTTTGTAGGTCCAGCTGCAGAAGATTTGGACGCGAAGATAGTAGAGTTGCTTGAGACCGAAATCAAGTATGAAGGTTATATTAATAAAGCTTTGGATCAAGTAGCTAAGATGAAACGTATGGAAGAAAAGAGGATTCCAAAAAATATTGATTGGGATGCTATTGATTCCATTGCTACCGAAGCTCGTCAAAAATTTAAGAAAATCAATCCTGAGACCATTGGTCAAGCGAGTCGTATTTCAGGGGTCAACCCAGCAGATATCTCAATTTTGATGGTTTATCTTGAAGGTAATAATAAGGCCCGCAGGAAAGTAGACTAACGGTGCTAACACGTTTAAAAGCCTTTTAATTAAGGCTTTTTTATGTTATAATTGTTAGATTAAGAGGTTTTATATGAAAAGATTTCACTTTGCAACGATTCATCTTGTAATGATTGGGCTAATTCTTTTTGGAATTGCTACTATTTTTGTTCGCGTACTAAAATCGGAGTCTGCACTCATTTTTGCGCTTTTTATTATTATGGTAGTAGTTGTTGCCTTATTGCATTACCAAAAGACAACATATGAGTCCTTAGAAATAGAGCAATTAGATGAACTGAATCAGGATGTTGAAGATTCTTTGAAGACCCTTCTCGGAAAGATGCCTGTTGGGGTTATTACTTTTGATGAGAACGATCATATTGAATGGTTCAACCCCTATGCGAAGCTAGTACTTTCGGATGAAAATGGAAATTTCAATAAGCAGTTGATTGCGGATTTTATTTCCCAGAAACGAAAGGGGTCACCTTCGAATGTGATAACCGTTGGTGATAATAAATATGCCGCTTTTGTGGATTTTGACAATAAGTTGACATATTTTATTGACAATGTTTATGATCAAGATGAAAATGCTGATCCAAATATGACTCGTCCTGTTATCGGGATTATTTCAGTTGATAACTACGACGATGTGACAGGAAGTTTACCTGATGCCGATGTTTCAAAAATCAACACATTTGTGGCAGGGTTTATTTCTGAGTTTGCTAAGGCCAAGCATATTCATTATCGACGTATTGAAGGTGATCGTTTTTACTTCTTCACCAACTACAGTGTTTTGACAGAATTCATGGATCAAAAGTTTTCTGTCTTGGATGACTTCCGTCAGCAGGCTCAGGAGCGTGGTTTACCACTGACTTTGAGCATGGGAATTTCATTTGGTACGCTTAAGCATGATCAAATCGGTCAGGTTGCCTTGCAGAATTTAAATATCGCACTAGTTCGCGGTGGAGATCAAGCTGTTGTCAAGGAAAACGATGATCACAAGGAACTTCTTTATTTTGGAGGAGGTTCTGTTTCAACAGTAAAACGTTCTCGTACAAGAACAAGGGCCATGATGACTGCAATCTCTGATAAGTTGAAAACAGTCGAAAAAGTGTTTGTTGTCGGACATAAGAATCTCGATATGGATGCTCTAGGGGCAACTGTCGGTATGGCTCATTTTGCCAGTCAAATTGTTCGAAAAAGCTATGCTGTTTACGATGATACGGCTATGAATGCAGATATTGAGCGTGCAGTCGAACGGCTAAAAGAAGATGGTCAGTCACCTCTTATTACACTTTCAGAGGCCGAAGAGTTAGTCAACCAACATTCGTTGTTAATTATGGTTGACCATTCTAAAATCAATTTAACCTTATCTAAGGATTTTTATGATCGATTTAATGAAGTTATTGTTGTAGACCATCACCGTCGAGATGATGATTTTCCTGAAAATGCTGTTTTGACCTTTATTGAAAGTGGGGCGAGCTCAGCCTGTGAATTGGTTACGGAGTTGTTGCAATTCCAAGGTGCCCCAGAACGTTTGAGTAAAATCCAAGCCTCTATCCTTATGGCAGGTATCATGTTGGATACTAAAAATTTCTCAACTCGTGTGACTAGTCGAACCTTTGATGTCGCCTCTTATCTGCGTAGTTTAGGAAGTGATAGTGGAGAAATCCAAACGATCTCTGCTACTGATTTTGAAGAGTATCGACGTATCAATGAGCTAATTCTAGCAGGTGAACGTATTACAGATGATATCATTGTTGCCTCAGGTGATAATCCTAAATGTTATAATAATGTTGTGATTTCTAAGGCAGCAGATACGATGCTTGCCATGGCAGGTATCGAAGCAACTTTTGTTGTCGCTAGGACCAGTGATTCTACTGTGAATATATCTGCTCGAAGCCATAAAACGATTAATGTACAACGTATTATGGAGAAAATGGGTGGTGGAGGCCATTTCAACTTAGCGGCCTGCCAATTGCGAGACTGTAGTGTTGCTCAAGCAAAAAATAAATTGATTGAAACTATTATGGGAGAATTGGCTCCCAAGGAGGACTAAAATGAAAGTTATTTTCTTACAAGACGTTAAAGGTAAAGGTAAAAAAGGCGAAATTAAAGAAGTACCATCAGGTTATGCCCAAAACTTCTTGATTAAAAAGAATCTTGCTAAGGAAGCGACAAACCAAGCTATCGGTGAGTTGAAAGGCAAGCAAAAATCTGAAGAAAAACATGCAGCAGAGTTGTTGGCTGAAGCGAAGCAAGTTAAAGAGCAACTTGAAAAAGAAGAAAATCGTCTTCAATTTACTGAGAAGGTCGGACCAGACGGACGTACTTTTGGTTCAATTACAGCCAAAAAGATTGCAGAAGGACTTCAAAAACAATTTGGTATAAAAGTTGATAAACGTCATATTGAACTTGAACATCCTATTCGTGCGATTGGTCTGATTGAGGTTCCTGTAAAGCTTCATAAAGAAGTGAGCGCACAAATTAAACTTAACATCAAAAATAGTGCTGAGTAATTCGTTGACACTATAAGTAAATCTTGTAAAGGAGGGAATAATTGTGGCAGAGGCTCAAGAATTACGAGTACAACCTCATGATTTAGTAGCGGAACAGTCTGTTCTAGGGGCTATTCTCATTAACCCGGAAAAGTTGATTACAGTTCGAGAATTTATCGAAGCAGACGACTTTTACAAGTATTCCCATCGTGTCATTTTTAAAGCAATGGTAACGCTGTCGGATCGAAATGATGCCATTGATGCCACGACAGTACGTACCATTTTAGATGACCAAGATGACCTCCAAAATATAGGGGGTATTTCTTATCTTGTAGATTTGGTCAATAGTGTCCCAACATCCGCAAATGCTGAGTACTATGCTAAGATTGTGGCTGAGAAAGCCATGCTTCGACGTATTATAAATAGGCTGACAGAGACTGTCAACCAAGCATATGAGGGCGCAACGGAATCTGATGAAATTATTGCGAATGCTGAGAAAGCCTTGGTTGATGTTTCAGAGCATAGTAATCGTAGTGGTTTCCGCAAAATATCTGAAGTTCTTGACGTCAATTTTAATACCTTGGAGATGCGTTCTCAGCAAACATCAGATGTTACTGGATTACCAACAGGTTTCCGTGACCTTGACAAGATTACAACAGGTTTACACCCTGATCAATTAATTATTTTAGCAGCTCGCCCCGCAGTTGGTAAAACAGCCTTTGTGTTGAACATTGCTCAGAATGTTGGCACCAAGCAAAATAAAGCTGTTGCAGTCTTTTCATTAGAGATGGGTGCAGAAAGCTTGGTTGATCGTATGTTGGCAGCTGAAGGGATGATTGATTCTCATGCTTTACGTACAGGTCAATTGACAGAGCAAGATTGGAATAATGTTATGATTGCTCAAGGAGCACTGGCTGAGGCACCGATTTACATAGATGATACCCCTGGTATAAAGATTACTGAGATTCGTGCACGGTCCCGTAAATTGTCACAAGAAGTAGAGGGTGGTCTTGGTCTCATTGTGATTGACTACTTGCAGTTGATTACAGGTACGCGACCAGAAAATCGCCAACAAGAGGTTTCAGATATTTCAAGACAGTTAAAAATCCTGGCCAAGGAGCTCAAAGTTCCTGTAATTGCCTTGAGTCAGTTATCTCGTGGGGTTGAACAACGTCAGGACAAACGTCCAGTCTTATCTGATATCCGTGAGTCAGGATCTATCGAGCAGGATGCCGATATTGTCGCCTTCTTGTATCGTGATGATTACTACCGAAAAGAGGGTGAAGAACCAGAAAATGCGATTGAAGATAATACCATCGAAGTTATCCTAGAAAAAAACCGTGCTGGTGCGCGTGGAACAGTCAAGTTACTATTCCAAAAAGAATACAATAAATTTTCATCGATTGCTCAGTTTGAGGAATCATAATTTTCAGATTTAAGGAGATATATATATGAGTGATGCATTTGCAGATGTTGCTAAGATGAAAAACATCAAGGAAGCTATTAAGTCACATGAAGGTCAGCTAGTAGAATTGACCCTAGAGAATGGGCGTAAACGTGAAAAGAATAAAATTGGTCGATTGACAGAAGTTTATCCATCATTGTTTATTGTTGAATATCAAGACTTCAGTTCCCAAGCAGGAGCTATTAATAATAGTTATGTTGAATCTTACACTTATTCAGATATTTTGACTGAGAAGACTCTCATTCGTTATTTGAGTCCTGAGGAACAAGCTGAAATCGAAAATAAATAAGAAAAAGCCTTTACTTGGGCTTTTTTTCGTGGTAAAATATTTAAGTATGTGAAATAATAGCAGGATAAAATGAAGCTCGTCAACAGGAAGTCGGCTAGAAAAGTAACCTTTGCTGTTTGGGCGAAGTCTTTCTGAACGAATCAGGTTTATCTAAAACGTTATTTCCTAAAAATATTTTTTATAGGAGGACATTATTAATGTCACGTTATACAGGTCCATCATGGAAACAATCACGTCGCCTTGGTTTCTCACTTACAGGCACAGGTAAAGAATTGGCACGTCGTAACTACGTACCAGGTCAACACGGTCCAAACAACCGTTCAAAACTTTCAGAATACGGTTTGCAATTGGCTGAGAAACAAAAACTTCGTTTCTCATACGGTTTGGGTGAAAAACAATTCCGTAACTTGTTCGTACAAGCTACTAAAGTTAAAGGTGGAACACTTGGTTTCAACTTTATGGTTCTTTTGGAACGTCGTCTTGACAACGTTGTTTACCGTCTTGGTCTTGCAACTACTCGTCGTCAAGCACGCCAATTCGTAAACCACGGTCACATCCTTGTTGATGGTAAACGTGTTGATATCCCTTCATACCGCGTTGAAGTTGGTCAAGTAATCTCAGTTCGTGAAAAATCAGCTAAGGTTCCTGCTATCCTTGAAGCAGTAGAAGCTACTATCGGACGTCCAGCATTTGTATCATTCGATGCTGAAAAACTTGAAGGTTCATTGACACGTCTTCCAGAACGTGATGAAATCAACCCAGAAATCAACGAAGCACTTGTCGTTGAATTCTACAACAAAATGCTTTAATTTTAAGATTATTGTATCGAAAAGCCTGTTGTTATGGGCTTTTTTGTTTGTCTTAAATCATTGATTTCTAGGTTTGTTCAGTTACAAGTTTCCTAAAGCTATTTCATAGAATGAGACGGCTTTTTGTTTTCGAATATTAAAAAGACCCCTAGTCTGATACAAGTGACTAAGGGATTCGTAACATGATGACAGATGATTTTGAGGTATAAATTATTTATTATCCAATCCGCCTTCAAAATCTGCTGAAACGTTTGAAACGTAGTTGGTGAAGTAGCTTTCAAAATCTTTTTTTAGTTGGTCGTACTCCTCTTCGGAGTAATCTTTATCCTCTATATAAGCCTGAAATCTAGGAATTCCCAAATCTTTTTGGAGACGTTGGATTACTTCTGTCTTTGTCATAAGAACCTCTCTTTCATTCTTTATTTTACCATATTTCAAATTGTATGAAGCATACATGTTGTTTTAAAAGTTTACTTTTGATATACTGTCAAAGTTATTTAAGAAGGAGGCTACTATGTCTATTATTACACTAATCTTAGCTGGGATTGTTGCTTTGGAGCATCTCTATATCATGTATTTGGAAACTTTTGCGACACATTCAGACATGACTAGTCGTGTTTTCAATATGAGTAAAGAAGAACTTCAACGTGATTCTGTTACAAACTTATTTAAAAATCAAGGGATCTACAATGGTTTGATTGCTGTATTCCTCTTGTATGGGATTTTCACAAGTAGTCAGCTACTTGTAACTGTTTTTGTACTCAATGTTTTCTTTGCTGCTATTTATGGTGCTATGACTGCAAATAAGAAAATTATTTTAACTCAAGGTGGACCCGCAATCTTGACCTTACTTTCACTTATCATTTCCTTATTTTAAGGTTTTTATTGTAAAAGAAAAAGCTGCTTTAACTGTTGAAATGGTTTGCAGCTTTTTATGCTTTTGAAGTTGTTTTATTGTGGAATAAATCGTAGAAGAAAATCTGTCATTTCTCGGGGGGATTCTTTCTTTCCTTTATTTATCCAGGCTTGACAAGCACCAAAAATAGCGTGTGCAAAATAAATACTGGCATAGTCTTTCTCAAATCCTTTTAGAGATCTTTCTTCAGCAGTAGGGACAATGAAGTCCTCAGCTATCATACGCTGAAGTTTATGTATCAGAAAATCTTGAATTTCTTTTGATCCATTGGTAGACAAAAGAGCTGATAGGAGTTTTTCACGAGTAAGAAATTCAAAGATTTCGAGGAAGGCTCCCTCCTTCTTTCCTTCGTATTTATCGAAGATATACTCTAGTTTATGGAAAAGCTCTTTCTGATAACTATCAATCATTTCATACTTATCTTTGTAGTGGGTATAAAAACTTGAACGGCTAATCCCAGCTGTTTGAACCAGACGAATGGTAGTAATATCATTGAAATCTTGGTTTTTTAAGCATATTACTAAAGCGTCTAAAAGAGCTTTTTTAGTTTGAGCTCGCCTTTGATCTTTTGACATACAAATCTCCTTTTATACACTTTTAGACTATGTGTCCAAAAACTAATTGTTTAACATTGATTTTCATGTAAATGAGTTTATAATTGATTATATCATAAAAATAAACACAATGTCTAAAAAGGAGAAATATGTTAGCAGAATTAAAGGCGCTTCTTAAAAGTCCAAAGCTCTGGATAACTATTATTGGTGTCTCATTGATACCCGCTTTATATAATCTAATCTTTTTATCTTCTATGTGGAATCCTTATGGAAATGTAAAGCATCTACCAGTAGCCGTAGTGAACAAAGATAAGAGCGCTAGTTTCCAGAATAAAACTCTAAATATTGGTCATGACATGGTAGACAATATGTCTAAAAATAAAAATCTAGACTATCATTTTGTGACTGAAAATGAAGCCAAAAAAGGAATTGATGATGGTGATTACTATATGGTAATCACTTTTCCAGAAAATCTCTCAAGTAATGCAGCAAGTCTTTTGACAAATGATCCTAAGAAACTTGAAATTTCTTATCAGACAACAGCAGGGCATAGCTTCGTTTCTTCAAAAATGAGCGATTCTGCCATGTCTAAGTTAAAGGATACCGTTTCTAAAAATATTACGTCAACTTATGTTGGAGCTGTCTTTAAGAGTATGTCTCAACTTCAGGGTGGTATGGGAACTGCGGCGAATGGAGCTAGTCAATTATATGCAGGTGCAGGCGCACTTCAGTCTGGGAGTCAGACTTTATCAAGTGGTTTAGGAACTCTTGCTGGTTCTACACAGACATTGGCTACAGGTGTTGATACCTTGAGTTCAGGTGCATCTGCCTATACTTCAGGTGTGTCAACTTTGTCAGGTGCTCTGTCACAGTTAAACGCTAACTCTGAGGCTGTTAATTCTGCTGCAGGTCAATTTGTATCAGGAGCAGATGCTATGAGTACCTTAGTTACTGGTGCAGATTCTTTGTCAAGTGCACTCAATCAAATGGCTACGGCAACAAGTTTATCTGAAGAACAGCAAGCACAGTTGTCAACCTTGTCAACTAATTTAACCGATTTAAATACAGCAATTCAAAATCTCAATACAGCGGTAAGTAACACATCATTACCTAGTGGAACATCAACAACATCAGTAGATACAAGTTCAATAGCGACTTATCTTTCAAATATTTCTTCTGCGGCTAGTTCTATAGCTACAGCTAGTGCCACTGACAAAGCGAATGATTTGGCTGCGGTACAAGGAACAGCTGCTTATCAAAGCTTGACGGCAGATCAACAAGCAGAGATTACATCGGCAATTAGTAACGCAGGATCTACGGCTAGTAGTTACGCTTCAACTATTGCATCAGAAGTGTCAAGCATGTCAACAGCCTTATCTAGCTTGACAGGTACGACAACAACTAGTAGCGGAGATTCAAGTAGTTTAGCTTCTCTACAAACATCTATCTCAGGCATTGCAAGTTCGGCGAATGCACTTCTTCCTGTAGCTTCATCAACGGTATCATCAATGCAAGCTAATATTGCTAATGTCAATTCAGTACTTGTCAATCAATTATCACCAGGAGCAACTCAAGTGGCATCAGGTGTGTCAACAGCTCAAAGTACTCTAGCAACAGGTGCAAGCTCACTTTCAACTGGTTTGTCAACTTATACTGGTGCTGTGTCAACGATTGCCAGTGGTGCTCAAACTCTAGATGCTAACAGTAGTAGTTTAATGACTGGTTTTTCTACTCTTCAAAGTGGTACAAGTGCTCTCAATGCAGGTGCTCAACAATTAGCAACTGGAGGAAACACCTTAACAAATGGTTTGACAAGTCTGTCAACTAACCTTTCTACATTATCTGATTCATTAAACAAAGCTAATCAGCAACTCTCTCTTGTTTCTGTAAACTCAGACAATACAAAAATGGTGAGTGCTCCACTCAAAGAGAAGAAAACTGATAAGGATAAGGTTGACACTAATGGTGTGGGAATGGCTCCATATATGATTTCTGTTTCTCTTATGGTTGTCGCTCTTTCAACTAATGTTATCTTTGCTAAGAGCTTGACGGGAAGAAACTTTACGGGCCGTTTTGATTGGGCTAAAAATAAGTTACTTATCAATGGTATTATTACAACTATGGCTGCTATTGCGCTTTATATTGCCATTCGATTTGTGGGAGTTGAACCAAATCATCCATTAGCTACATTTGGTATGATTCTCCTTGCAGCATGTACTTTAATGGCGCTGGTTACAGCCCTTGTAGGTTGGAATGATAGATATGGCGCATTTGCTTCCATGATTATGCTGCTTTTGCAACTAGGGTCTAGTGCAGGGACTTATCCAATTGAACTTAGTCCTAAGTTCTTTAAGGTCATCCAACCTTTCTTACCAATGTCCTACTCCGTATCAGGTCTTCGTCAAACTATTTCAATGACAGGACAGATCTCAGATCAAGTTCGTATGCTATTTATTTTCTTACTTATCTTTGTAGTTGTAGGTATTATTATTTATAGACCAAAGTTTGAAAATGAATAAACTAAAAGCCAGCTCTAATGTGAGCGGGCTTTTTTATGTTATTCAACAGTTATATCACCGAGATCTGAGGTAATGGTAAGTGTATTATCCTTTGAAATCTTAAGGTTATTTGTAATGTCAACCTCTCCTGAGTGACTATCGGCTTGAACATTGAGCATATAATCTTTAAGAGCTAGTTCAATATCACCAGATGTAACATCAAGTTTATTGTGACCATTGAAAATTAGGTTATCTCCAGAGTAATCTCCCATTGCAATAGATAAATCTGAGTTAGTAAAAAGTGTATGATTACTATCAACACTACCAACATCAAGGTTAGCTTTTAGGTTGCTGACAATCATTTTAGTAAAAGTTAGGTCCCCTACATTTAGATTGATATCTGCTTGTTTGATGGTGCTATTACTTAAATCTAGATTTCCAGTTGCTAAATCAACCTTTAAAAAATCAATCGTTTGTTTTTTAGGGAGTGTAATGACAATGGTTTTATTTCTGACTTCCTCGTTGAGAGTAGAAAGCTCTACTAAATCTTTTAATCCGAAAAAGTTAATATGTTTGTTAGAAGTTGAATCTAATTCAGAGTTGCTATCATTGATAGTCAATTGATCATCCTTTACAGATGTGTCAATTGGATTTTTTGTTTTTTGGTAGTAAGAAAGCGTTGCTTTGTCAACATCACCATTTTTTATAAGCACATTGTAGTTACTACTTTTAATATCAATTTTATTGAAGTTCTCAACTTCTTTCTTGACATAATCTTGCTCACTTATAGTTTGATTTTGTAAATCTGTTAAGCCACCTTGGCTATAACCCCAAGCTACTAATCCTCCTCCTAAAAATAGAGAGATAAGAGACACTCCGAGGACAATCTTTTTCCAAGTTTTCATGATTTTCTTCCTTTCTTGATGAGCCATTTAATCAATAGGGTAATTAGCTTTACAATAAGTTTACAGATTTCAAATGAAATCAAAAGCAGTAAGAGTGCTCCTCCAAACATCAATAGACCTAGACCTACTCCAAACAGTGTTGAAGCTAGTGAAATATTTAAGAGAGAGAAGCTTGTAAAGAAAGTGTAAACACCACTAATGAGTAAAGCAAAAGTAAGAGCTAAGGCAGTCACTATAACTGCGAAAATAATCATAAGAAGTGTCACTATCATAGCTAAGAAGAATAGTAGAATTGGTAAGGCGACTGGACTGGCTAAAACAGCTAGAATCGCAATCCAAAGGATAGTTGTTTTATTGCGTAAGCTACTCTTTTCCTCAATAATCTTTTCGTCTAGAAGACGACTAATGACTTCATGTGCTGCTTCCTTAGGTGTACCCAGTTCTGCAATAACCCGAGCTTCATTCTCAGGTCCAGCCTCTTCAAAATATTCCATGAAATATTCGAGGGCCTCTTCATAGTCCTTTTGTGGTAATTTTCGTAGATATTTTGTTAATTTGGCTATATATTCAGTCCTTGTCATGTCTTAATCTCCCTTCTACAATACCATCCATAGTTTCTTTGTAGGTTAACCATTCTTCATTAAGAAATTGAAGTTGATTTTTTCCCTCTTGGGTAATACTATAATATTTACGTTTACGCCCTTGATACGCTTGGCTATAGGTGGTCATATAGCCTGCTTTTTCAAGCTTTTTTAGAATAGGATAAAGTGTTGACTCCTTGATATTAGCTGCAAGCTTTATGGTTTGACTAATCTCATAGCCATAAGAGTCTTCTCTATCGATAATAGCTAGTATTAGGAACTCTATCAGGATTGACGATGTTGGAAAATACATAGTGTGCTCCTTTGCTTTTAGATATGTATAAAAATTATATATAATTATTTTACACATTGAGTGTATCTCTTTTAGAAAGATATGTCAATATTTTATATATAAAAATTTTATATAATAGGGTTATCTTCTTTTTTATGATAATATGAAGTCAAGGAGTTCTTATGACTATTAAAGATAAACTAGCTCATTACGAGCCGAAGCCACTAGGGGAGAAAGGACGCTATGCAGTGCTTTTACCCTTGATATATGATATAAAAACTGATAAGTATCAAATCCTTTACCAAGTACGAAGTGAGCATATTTCTCAACCAGGTGAGGTCTCTTTTCCTGGTGGCCGTGTCGAAGATGGTGAGACTTTTCAAGAAGCTGCTATACGAGAAACGTGTGAGGAACTAAACTTAATTCCTGATCAAATTGACATTTGGGGAGAGATTGATTATCTGATTCATCAGGGGAGAACCATCCATTGCTTTGTTGGAAAGATAAATATAGAAAATTGGGAGGATATTCATCCGAATGAAGAGGTAAAACGATTATTTACAGTTTGTGTTGACAGGTTATTGACAGAGAATCCGATTTATTATAAAGTGACTTCTACCTTGAGTGATGCAAAAGATTTCCCATTTTTCCTCGTAAAAAACAGAGAAAAATACAATTTTGGGTATAGTGAACGTCATATTCCTTTTTACAGAAACTTGACAGAAAATATATGGGGAATGACAGCTATGTTTACACATAGGTTTACAGAAATTCTGAAAGATTTAGAGTAAAAATAAAAGATCAACGGTAATATGTTGATCTTTTTACTATTACTTAAATTGTTAATTTGCTACCAAAGGAGTGAAATTCATTTCTGAAATAGGATACTAGAGTATTCCTGAAATTATTTTCAAAATTAGTATCGAAGCTTTTAGCGAGGAGGTCAACTTCATAGTGAACATGATTTTTTTCGTTTCATTTGTGTCATTCCTATGCTAAAAAGATGGGGGGGGATACAGGCAGTTATGCTTTGGTATTATTCTGCCTAAGATTGATGATTCTATTGATATTTCTTAGGGAGTAACCTATGTTGAAGAGAAGGTAAAGCATATAACTATAAATAGTAAAGCTCCAAAAATCTGGGACAATACTGAGACTATAGACAAATAAGACTGTTGCACTAACAAAAATTAAACAGCTACATATTATTGAAAGTAGAGGATATCCTTTTGAAAATAATAGGCTTTCTACGATTAAGGCAAGAGCAGGCAGCAACAGTGTTAGGATGATAATAATAAAAATGAAGCGTTGTGTATCATCTAGCATCAAGTTACCCAATGATTTACCTAGGTAAAAACGAGAATCACTCCCACCAGGGTAAATCAATTCTCTTGTCAAGGGACTAACTAGGATTAGGGTGTCAAATAGTGAGAAAGCCGCCCATCTCCAAATAGGGAAAGACCATTCTTCCTCAGATAATTCGTTCTGAGTTCTTACTTCAGTTACTTCTAATTTGATTGCCATCAATATGTACCTCTTTTGGAAAGTCGTTATTTTGATTTAAGATATACCGTCCATCTGGTAGTTCAGAGTTTTTTAGTACTTGTTCTAATTGAGAATGTAAGTCAATTTCTTTAGTCGTGGAACCAGAAGGCAAACTCAATTGGACAGTAAGTTGTTTGTTTCGTAGAGCATCTTTAAGTGAAAAATCATAATAGCCACCTAGCGCTTTAGAATGTCCCCTCTCATAAGTATAGAGCGTCGTGTATGGTACAGGTTCTATCTGAACAATAATATTTTTTAAATCTTTCTCGGTACTTAAAGCTTCAGAGATATCATTGATAAATTTTTGATTTCTAGGGTTGATTTTAATAGACTTCTTAACAAAGTCGTCCCCATATTCTCTTTCATCAGGTAAAATCTTATATTCACTATTTTGGCGATTAAAATCTGAGTCGTTTTCTGTTGGGCTGGCAATGTAAGGATAGAGTAAATCTTGAATATGGAGAGGCAGTTGAGTCTTTACATGTGCTGTTTTGTTATTAATAGTCTCTTGATAATCAATATGGAAAATCAGGTAATGTTTAACCTCATCTTCTTCATTCATACGATAAGTAATTTTATCTGCCCAACCGATGCCAGTTATTTGTACTTTCCCTTGAAATCCACGAGTTTTATAAAACCCTTTAATATTTTCTTGAGCGTTGTTATAGAAAAAGATAGCAATCATGGTCAATAATAAAATAAAGGGCATAGTGATTTTAAGGTATTTGAAGCTATTTTTTACCATATTAGTTATGACTCTCCTTAACTAGTAGGTTGTAGTCTTTTTGACTTTTAACTTGCTCGAGGCGTCCAGTAGTTGTATTAGTGCTTGTAAAATACCAATAGATATCCTCCTTATCTGGTGTTAACTCTTTTTGCAGTTTAACAGCATCATCCAGATTAAGTGAGTCAGTTGTTACGATGATTAAGCTAAATCTTTTTTTGAGCGATTGGTCACTATATTTATTGTCATCTTGATCTTTGTAATCAGCAAAATTTCTTTCTTTGGTCCAGATAAGGGGCATGGAGTTGATAGTGAGGGAATCATCTTTATAACCTATAGAAAAATTATCCTTTGAAAGGAGATAGCGGTAAGGTTTAGCAAATCCGTGGTATCGACTGACTTTTGATGGTTTGGTTCTGGTTGCCTTATGGGTGCGTAAATTGACATAGAATACTTTTTTGTTGTCATAGGATGAAAATTTCACAAACTCATCCCTACCATCGGAGTACATGGTATTATCCATGGAACCGGGATTATTATATCCTAGTTTTTTAGCAAGGCCTAGTACATTAATAGTGTGTCCTTTTCCAGTATCTTTACCAAGCTGATAATAGTGAATAATATCATAATTTTTAGAGTCTTTCTTGTTTTTAGATAGTTTATACCTAGATTCTTGGAAGGCTAGGTAGGTGCGACCAACAGCTAATTGACTTCTCTCCAGTGATTTTTCATTTCCAAACTTAACACCTAAAACGTTAAAGTTTCCAATTTTGACGTTTTGAAAGGATGTTACAGTAACTTTTTTGTTAGTATAGTCGTAAAGTCTATCGTCTAAGGAATAAGCGGCCTGAATTCTATAACCATGGCGAACGAATGTACCTGTAAGTAGAATGGTTATAAAAATAAGGAGGTAAACATGCCACATACGCCATCTAAATGTTTCTAATTTAGTCATAGGACCTCCTCCTTGAGTAATAGAAAAACCATGAAAATCTTATTTTCATGGTTTTTAATTCAATTATTTTACCTCATCTGAAATTAAATATTATCTTGGTCAAAATTATGAGATTTTAGTTGAAATAGAAGAGGTTGATTACTTCGATACGGACTTTAGCAGAGCATCTCATCGACTTTCTTTGGCTGAAATAACTGAAATTGTTAAATATCAAAGTATGGGACAATGTTTGAAGCAATTACCAGAAGGCATAGGAAAAGGTGAAAGGGAATATTGGGAAAACAACTATAAAATAGATAGATAATGGGCTATTTTGATTGTTCACGGGAACCAAAATCTGATATTGCTTTTGCGGATATGAGATCTTTCTATACTAGTGTTGAGTGTGTGGAACGTGGATTGCATCCTTTAAGGACCTCGCTTTGTGTGATGATTAGAGCAGATAATTCAAACGGATTTATCTTAGCTTCCTCTCCAATGTTCAAGAAAGTCTTTTGAGCACCACAAGAGGCGAAGTCACAAACTCCGCCTCCTTCTACATATTTTTTGTTGTAATAGAATATTTTATTTGAAATATCAAGACTTATGCTTGATAAAGCTAGAAAACTTACCCTTTTCCAGCAAGAATATCTGATACTTTATACAATCCTGGGGAATATGTCCGACCAAATAGTTTTTTCGTCAAGGCATTAAACGTATAATGGTCATCTAAAATCAAGACTTCGTCATACGTTTTTAAGAGTGCAATAAAGTCATCGTCTGTTAAATTGGAATCATCTCTAGTATCGATATTTTTATTGCTGAGGTAATAACTTGTTGCGCTGTCGCTGTATGATGCCATTAAATCTAAAAATTTTTGGTCAACCGACACAAAATTTTCTCTGGCATCAACATTGACATCCCACAGATAATAACGACTAGCATATTGGGCAAAATAATTATCTACATTCTCCTTATCTGCTGTTACAACCAAAATTCTATCCGTTGACGAATTACTCTGACTTCCAGTAAACTGACGAATTTCTTTTGCGACCTCGTTTGTTTCCTGATTGTTATTGTAAACAATGCTATTATTTTCTGACAAGAACATTCCAATGGCATAAACTGTCAAAACAAGGCTCGCGTATTGGTACAAGTGTTTATTAAATAAGCTCTTGTAAGACCTAGCATTACGTTTACTAATGATTTTTTCATACAGACACTTGTCCATTACCCATGCTAAAGCCATGGTCAAACAACCAACAGCAAAGATAACGATGCTCGAAGCATAGCGCTCAAATCCTGCTAATTCTAACGCTTCATCAGTCGGCATTGCTGTCAGATACATGAGTAAAATGCCAATATAGTAAGTCACAATCGAAATATCAACAAATCCCCAAGTCAACAAGACAAATTTCTTATATTTCAAACGAATGCCAATCACAATAAAGGCAATCAGCATAATCAGATTGATTATCAAAATTCCATTGCTTGCCAAACTGTCAAACGTAAACACCGATTTGACAAAAAGAGTGATAATTTTTTGTGGGACGCCTGACAGATTTCCAGTCAATACCTGACCAAGTTCTGACATGGACACCGCATGCTTGGCACTTGAGGCATTTGGGAAATTATCCGTCACATGCTTTTGCCAAATAACAAAAGGAAGACAGCTGACTAGCAAGGTCATTATGAGCAGCACTAGTGCTTTTAAACGTGCTCTTTTACGAACAAGTAAACGCACAATACAAACCACATAAACTACTAAAACGAGAGCGACAAAGAAAAGTCCACTTACTTTGACGATACTTAATAATCCAAGAATTACCGCCGTATTTAGCGACAAAAACCAGAAACGATTACGATAGACAAAACAACCTGCTATGGCTGCCAAGGCCAAGGCCGGAAGCAGAAAATCAACCAGCAAATTATTTAATCGAATAGCAACGTTGAACGTATTAAAAACAGCAAACGAAGCAAAAATCATGCTAACCATTAAGACACGTCGATCATCACGAAGTGCCGCAAACATGGCATAAAGACTGGAAGCAATCAAGAAGAATTGCCCGACCAACATACTACCTTCTGAAAAGCCTACGATAGTCGTGAAAAAATAAATGAAAAGTGAACTTCCAACAGGATAGGTATAATAACTAATAATCGTATCCTGCTGTGTTGGCAATGCATTATTGATATGGAAAAATTTTACAATCGTTGCCCAATGCGTAAAATTATCATAATGTAAAAGCGGTGAATGCCAGAGCGTTATTCCAAACAAAAGCAAATAAGCCATCATTCCAAGCGCAATATAATCAAGTCTCCTAAAGCGATATTTCTTTTTCCATACCGCCCAAAGATAATAAAGACTCAAAAGACAGCCCAAAACAGAAATGGCATACACGGTCTGCAACATAAAGCCTAACAAACTACCAAGGTACAATACCAATGTAATGACTGAAAATGTAAACACCCATGTCAGACGGCGATTCATCTTCACAGTATTACGGAAAAAGGCATTGTACCCCATGGTAATCACAAAGAACAACAGTAATCTAGCAATACTAATCATACTCTCCCTCTCCATTCATTTGCTAAGGCTTTAAAAGCAGGTAAGCTATCCAAATCCGCTAAATTGGTAACTCGATAAAGCGATTCGTCTCTATCAGTATCATAGGACACAAAAGTCAACTGAATTGGCAAATCTTTGTAGGTAAATGCGACATTCGGTTCTTTTTTAGGATTTGTCAATTTTCCAGAAAATGTCATGTAATAATAATCTGTCTTTCTAAGCTGGCATTTGTTTCCAGCAACCTGAACCTCTTCATTGACACGAACTTTCGGAAAAGCTACTTGGTCATAGGCTGAAACAGGACGTTCATTATTTTGGAAACGTTGACTAAAGTTCTCAAATAAATCATCCCATGTTGTCATCCAAGGGTCTTTTTCCTTCGGAAGATTGTAATTAATGCGGTCATAAATGTACTGATAAAATTCGCGCTTATCAGCTTCAGGAACTTCTGAAAATTGAACGCCGTAGCGCCAACCATTATCAATCGCAAAAACACGAACAACATGACCTTTTACCCTCGCATGGTAATCACGTGATTGCAAATTAAGCGTCAGTTCTTTTTCTTTCGGCAAATACAATGGTAAATCCGTATAGAATGAAATCCCCGTTTCTGAAATATCACAGACTCTCACTTGGTAAGAATCATCATCAACCTCAATAACCATAGCTTCATCAACAGTAAAACGCTCACTTGAGCGATAAATCGGACGACCAAGCGCACAGAAAATCGCAAAGGTCAAATTGATGATATGATAAATCAACCAAAAACTGATAATACTTCCATAAAAAAGCTCTGAACCAAATTTTCCATAGTTAAAAGTCACCAAACCATAAACGGCTAATCCCCATAAAACAAGATAAGGAAGCGCATAAAGGTACAACGTCCACGACGTATCATTTCCCTTACGTGTCACCTTAAATTTTTTATCGCTAATGCCAAAGGACTCCAACATCATGGGAATAAACAAATACGGAGCAAAAATCGTTTCCACAATTTCTCCCCAAACCTGTGTTCGGTATTGTTTTGAGACTTCTCGCATTGACAAGTGTGTCAATGCGTAACTTGGCAACCAGAATAGGAACAGTAGCCAGATATTTGACACCACCACACGCACATGGAAAACCGTATATAAAATCGGTGCCAAGATATACAATAACCGTCTAAAGAAAGACCACCAATAAAGATAGCCATTAATATAAACAATTCTTTGCCCCTTTGTCAATTTGGGATTAAAGAAGATATTCATATTGTAGCTACTGCGAATAACGCCACGTCCCCAGCGCGCGCGCTGTTTGATGACACTCTTCAAATCTGTTGGCGTTAACCCACTAGCCATTGGACTTTTCGTCGAATAATTTACATAACCAGCCGCATTCATCCGAACACCTAGCTCGAAATCCTCCGTAATGGTATCTGTCGGAAAACCACCAACATCTTCAATCGCCTTGCGGAAAATAAGCGTATTAGACCCCGTATAAACCGCTGCACCGTGCGAATTATTGCAAACATTAATTTCTTTGGAAAAGAAATCTTGTTCGTTTGGTAAGGTTGATTCTGAAAACAAGTTAAATTGGAAAATATCAGCATTGTAAAAACTTTGTGGCGTTTGAATCAAACCAACTTTTGACTTATCATAATCGTCACCATTTTCATAAGCCTCAACTTGTTCAACAAAATAAGGCACAGTTTCCAACAGGAATTCACGATAAGGAATCATATCCGCATCAAATGTCGCCACCAAAGGTGATGACGTCTGACGTAAAGCATTATTGTAGTTTCCTGATTTGGCATCTTTATTATCCGCCAAACCAAAATAACCAACACCAAGCTCATCAGCCAATTTGGCAACTTCTAGACGATTGGTATCATCACAGACGTAGATATGCACCTTAGACTTATCAGGATATTCCATAAAAGTGCAGGCATTAATCGTCTTATAAAGCAACTCTGGATCCTCATTATGCGTTGCAATCAAAACATCCACATCTGGGTAACGCTCCTTAGCAATCTCAGGCTTTTCAAGCTCAAAGTCCTTTTGCTTATTCCAAATGAGAATGTAGCCTGTAATGGCTGAAACTAACTCACTTCCCCACAATAAAATCCCAAAGATCAGCGCAAACCATGAATCATGCCACGGAATAGTCGCCACCAAACGCCAAGTTAAATAAAAGGCAGTCGTTACAAATGCAATGAAATAGAGTATCCTCTTACTAGTCTTCATTCTCACCTCCACTAAAAATCAAATGTTTTTGCACAAAATAACTGACAAAGAAAAGTGTACCGTCAACTAAAATCTTCACCAATGAAATTGGCAGCGCCGCCAAGGCATTTCCTAGAACTGTTACCAATAAACTTGACAAAACAATCTGTACTACCACCAAAGTGAAGTATTTTATCGCACTATTTGATTGACCTCGTTTAAAGACCACCTTATGATTCAAGGTGAAATTAACAACAGATGATATCACACGCGCTAAAATCGAAGCTAACGTCACCGCACTAAAACTCAATCCATTAAACAAAGAAATTAAAATCGTAAAAGCAATAATATCAACCAAGAAGGAAAACAATGATGCAAAAATGTACTTGAAGAAAACCTTGTAAATTCTAATCGAGTCACGAATCGCATCAAAATGCGACGACTGATTTTCATCCAAATAAATCGTTGCAATGCCAACTTCACAAATCAGAATATTATCCTCTTTTGCCTCAAGTAACATATTCATCTCAAATTCATACCGTTCACCCTCCACGGTTAAGAGTTTTGGCAACCATGACATAGGAATCACACGAAGTCCCGTTTGCGTATCAGAAACGTGCACACCTGTCATAGCCCCCAAGACGTCTCTTGTCAATAAATTTCCAAATTTACTACGTAAAGGAACAGATTTTTCAAATGTTCTAACACCCAGCACCAAACTATCAGGATGTTGCAAAAATTCAGCCAAACATTTCATCATGTCTTCGTAGGTGTGTTGACCATCAGAATCAATCGTCACAATTCCTTTGGCATTAGGAAAATTGTCCAAAATATATGAAATAGCCGTTTTTAAAGCACGACCTTTTCCTTTATTATCAGCATGTCTTTGTAAATGACATGCATAGTTACTCTGCGCTATTGCAAATAACGGTGCAAAATCAGCTCCACTACCGTCATCGACTAGAATAATGTCAAACATTTGATTTTCCTTATCCCGAATATTTTTCAAAAGTTCTAACAAACGGTCATCAGGTTCATAGGCAGGAATGACAATAACAACATCTTGAAACATCATCGACGTTCTCCTTTCTGACTTTTAATTTCGTACATTTTCCTATCAGCTATTGCAAATAACGGTGCAAAATCAGCTCCACTACCGTCATCGACTAGAATAATGTCAAACATTTTATTTTCCTTTCTGACTTTTAATTTCGTACATTTTCTTATCAGCTATTGCAAAAAAATCAACGAAGTTTTTATGTGATTGATAAGAGTCCGTATAAGCACCTAAAGATGCTGTAATCCTCATATCTTTGAGAGTCATTTCTGCTTGAACAAGTTTTATTAAAAATTCAGCTTGATTTTCAGAAACTCCAGGGAGTAAAACCGCAAATTCATCTCCACCTAACCTTGCTATTACAGCACTTTCAGGCATTATCTTCGTTAAAATATCACCAAATTCAATTAGAATCTTATCTCCCGTAGCATGTCCAAAGGTATCATTTGCTTCCTTGAATTTATCCAAATCAGATATAATAACCGTAATTTGTTCTTCTTTACGTGTCAGACATTCCTCAAAAGCAAGCTCAATATATCGTCGATTATGAACCCGTGTTAAAACATCTTCGTATGCCATCCTCTGTATTTCAAGTTCATGAAGTCTCTGCTCTGTAACATCAAGAACAAAACAAAAAACACCAATCACTTTTTGGCGATTGTTATAAATGGGAGAATACATATTTTGCCAGTAAAGCGTTTTGTCGCCTGTCTTAATAGTATCCATAAATATAAATGTTTCACCCTTTTTCGCACGATCAACATTTGCTTTTAAACGCGCAGCATCTTCACTATTAAGATAATTCATTGGAAAGTCACCAATTTTGGGAGTGAAATAAAAGATTTCTTCCATGAGCCGAATATCATTCCTATTAACCGCAATAAAACGATAATCTAAGTCTACAGCATAGACGTTAATAAGTTTCGAACTCTGTAAGATAAAGTGGGATAGCATATGCTGTCTTCGATTAAGGTAAGATGCTAGGGTCCAAAGAACTAGTATTCCTATAAAGATTGCTAAAACGATGGGATTATCATGGTCAACCAAAACATCATCATACACTAAGCGCATTAATAACATTAACGCAGCAAAAATACTTAAGTACGTTAACAATCTTTGATGCTTGATTAAAAAATCACTTACTTTTCCTAATACCATTACAGCCTCACCATTCTAAGTAGTTTTAATACCTTCAGCATCCAAACTGTCTGTAACAAAACGTCCTGTAAAACCACCGATGAAGCCCGTAGCAGTATTGTCAATTCCTAAACGTTGTAGAATACGGCTGACATTAATCCCCTTACCGCCAGCGAATTTATCATCACTCTCTATACGGTTAACTTCACCAATCTCTACCTTGTCGATACGAACAATGAAGTCGATTGATGGGTTTAGCGTCACAGTATAAATCATACTTCAATAACCCTCGTTTTCTCTTTTAATTATTTAAGGAGCCCTTCGTCCGAAGCATTTGTGATTATGGTTACTTTCTCAACCTCGGCTACCTTAGCATAGGTAACCTGACCAAGTTTAGAAGCATCAGCTAGAACATAGGCTTTTTGCGCATTAGCTATCACTGTTCGTTTAATGACCGCCTCTTCCATATCTGGCGTTGTGAAATAATTGGCATCAACTCCATTAGCACCAATGAAAGCACAATCAAAATTCAGTTGTCTGATTTGTTCCAGAGCTGTACTTCCAATAGAGGCATCTGTTGAATGTTTAACCTTACCACCAATAATCCTAGTACTAATACCGAGATCTACCAGCTTAACAGCATGATGGATAGAATTAGTCACAACCGTCACCTGACGATTCATTTCCTCTAGATATGGTGAATATTTGTCATAAGTTCTAAGCCCAGCCTCAACGTGACCAATACTTACTTTATTGTAAAATGCAACCAATCCAGCAGCAAAAGTTGTTGTAGTATCACTATGAACTAAAACCAAATCAGGTTGTTCTTTCTTAACAACTGGATCAAAATTAGCCAAAATTTTAGAAGTAATTTCCTGAAGTGATTGATTTTTTTCCTATGATATCCAAATCATAATCAGGAACTATTTCAAAAGTCTCCAAAACCTGGTCAAGCATTTGATGGTGTTGAGCTGTGACTACTGTAATAGTATTAATGGTTTCTTGATGTTATTTCAACTCAAGAATTAACGGCGCCATCTTAATTGCCTCTGGTCTTGTCCCAAAGACAACCATAATATTTAATTTTCCCATAAGATCCCCCCTATGACCTATACAAAATCAATATAATATTGACAAATAAGACTCTACATTATCACTTTATTATCCCCAATAAAAAGGAAAATGAGTTATCCTTTCTCCAAAAGCATTAAAGGGAATGCCCTCGCTATTGGTCTTGTTTTGCAAATGATGTAAAGTAGATAAAGAAAAAGGTCTCAATAAAAAGACTATCATTACGTATAAAATTCAAGAAGTAAGACAAGAAAACTAAGTCATATCATCCAAGGATATCAATTGTTTTGAGATTTTCTAGTCTTCTCCCCCGAATTTAAAAATACACTATTTAATAAATAAAAAAACTGCAGGAGAAAAAACGCTTTGCTAATAAAAGTGTTTTTGAATCCAGCAGTATTGCTAATTTACATATATTTCATAAAAACTTCTCCCCATTTTAAAGAGCGTCCCCTTTACTTACGCTCTACCCCTATCTTACAAATCAAAATATCGGTATGATAACCCTATCCCAATACCATATCATATAGTACCAAGCACCAACACGTAATCGTATAAAACTCTCCCTAAAAGAGTTGAAAGATTACAATCAAGTTGGCTTAAAGTTACTACTACCAATATTCCCTATTCATATAGACGCTATAATTATAACATGTTATTTTTATTTTTCAACCTTTTTTAATTTTTTTATTATTTTAATGTATGTGACAACCATTATAATGAAGTCGTTTAAATTAAACACTCCTACTTAACAAATACTAATCAAATGATATTTATCTATATTTTAATAAATAATAATTAAACACCCTTTGGCTTTTAAATGGATTTGCATAAAAAAATCAGAATTCCTATTAAAATTCTGATGTACAGTAAAATCTGTACTTTTGTTTTTTTAAAATAATATAAAAAGCACTCTAGCTTCTATAGTTTAAACAAAACTACAGATTTTAGAGCGCTATTACTAAAAGAATAGAGTATTAATATTGATAATTAGACATTAGTCCTAATTAATTAATTCAAGGAGGGATATTTATGGCAAAGGGAATACTAATTAAAGCTCCAGATCTTTTTACAGTTGACGAACAGTTAGATATTCAAAAACAATTTAAAAGTGATGACATTGAGATTGCTTTCCTTAAGGGGGATCAGATTCAAGCTTCGTTCAATTCTTTTATTGAAATGTTGATTAATAATGATTTTTTGAATGATCTTGAAATAGCTCTATGTGTAGATATTTTGAAAGATATTATTAAGATTATTTCTAAGATGAAAAAAAAGAATGTAGTTATACTTGATGCTAAACAAAATGAAAAAACTGCTAAACTGACCATTAAATCTAATACCAGTAAAGGAACAATATATTTAGAAGTGCCATGCGATATTTCTGAATATGAACTCCAAGAGTCGATAGAAAAAATTATCGAAGCAAAAAGTATTCTCGATAATAATAGTAATGAAGGTCTAAATGATTTATATATTGTTGAAGATAAATCTGGAAATTTGTCAATTATGACATTAACCGAGTATATTAATTACAGGAAAAGTATTAGATAAGATATATTGCTATTATTTAATCAAGATTAAGTTGACTTGGCTCATTACGAACAGAAATCAATTAAGAAAAAGGTAGAGCAAAAGGTAGAGTTTGAATTGAAATACAGTGCAATATACTGCATTTTGCAAAAAGAAAAAACGCTTGAAATCAGCGTTTTTCTTTTGTATTGATTCGTATTGAAACCTTATTTTACCTCAGTGAGCGTAATGTATGGTTTAGTAATATTCATGATTGACAGAAACGTTGATTTTATGGGCTTTTTAACTTTTCAATTGTTGATGAACTTGGGTGATTTTGACCTTGCTTTAGTTTTAATCAGATAAAATCCTACTCATTATATCCCTGAGCATAGTAAGGAATATACTGCATGAATTTGTTCCCTGCATTTTCATCATATGGTTTAACTTTTCCGCTTTTGACTGCCGAAGAGATAATTTTTGTAGCTAATGCTGATTGCTTTGAAGTCAACCCAAAGCGGTCACGAACTGTTTTATTCGTCATGTAGTCATTTTCTACATACAGAATAGATGCATGATAGAATATTGCATTAACTCTTTCTTTATCGTTCATCTCGCTAATATTTTTTCTCTTGAAAATAGTAACGGAAGTATTATCCCCCTTGGCTGAAATGTCGGGTGCAGGAAGATTCTCACTTTCTAGAGTAATGATGATTTTATCAATTCCACTGCCACGAGATTCAACAAGGTGCATTTTTCGAAAAAGATTTGCTAAATCTTCATTACGAGAAATAGGCGGGAGGTCAAGTAATCTATCGGGTTCATTGATAGGAACACCAGGATTTGTAAACTCTATACGATTATCGTAAATTTCAATCATCGGATTCGTCCCAGATATAGAAAAGTCTTGGTGTACTATTTGATTAGCAACAATCTCTCTAATTACGATATCAGGATAGTCTGTTCTCTCAATTCTTTGGCCATTTTTATCATAAATTTCAGTAGTTAAAGGGAGTCTCATTCTAATATAATTAAGTAATCCCTCAAAACCGACAGCAACACCTTTTCCTGCGGTGATATCTTCTTTGGCATAGAACTTATTGTTTCCGTCGTAGCGGATAACTCTTATGGCATGTGACTTTAGTTTTTCAAAATTAGAGAGATTCTTAGCAAATGTATAGGCTCCCATGTTGGTTATATTGAAGCCACTACCTGATTGTTCAATAATGTTATCGTCAATCATGTGTTGCAATAATTCATCGTAGCTAGATTCAGGAGGATAATTTAACATTTTTCTGTATGTTTCGCAGTCTAGAAGTGAAATTAAATCATCGGTAGAGCAGTTGGTTAGTGCAAATTCTTTTTCAAAAGTACGTGCTTCAAAAGATTTCCACAATAATCGTTCCTTCTCTGGAAATTCAGCCAGATTTTTTAATGATGAGCCACTACGAATATATCTAGTCCCCTTAAAAGCAACGGGTCTTCCAACAGTCATATGAATAATCAAGGCAACAACTTTTAAACTTTCGACCTCAAATTCTTGAAATTGAATTGAAATTCTAGGGTCTAAGTTTCTCTCTAACCAAGATATTAGAGGCTCACCTCCATTTATTTTTTCTTCATATGGGAAAAAGTTAGTACCTATTATTTTTTTTTCATCAGAAATACCCCAAATAAGATAAGAAAATTGTTTGTTGAGCATTGCAGATGAATTAGCCAAAGCTGATATATATTTACCTAACTTTTCAGGTTCAATCTTATTACTTTTAAATTCTAGCAATTCAGATTCATCAAGTCTCATTAATTCTTGTAATTTTAACTCGTCCATCTTTATTTTCCATCTTTCTTCTTTTTAGAAGATTTAACTTCTCTAAACACTGTCAAATCAACTCTTTGCTTATTTTCCAAATTAAATCCAATAGCTGATGTTATCTATTTCTCCGCCCAGTCAGTCCAATCATCAAAGGTTGTATTATGGTAAAGTTCTATCAGTCGAGGTCTGATAGATTGGATAATATCGACTAATTCATGACCTTCATAAAATTGTGAAAAAGGCATACCAACTGTTGCTTGGGATATATCTGAAAGTAGCTGTCTTGTTGTTTGGCTATCCGCAAGTGTATTTATCAGAAAACCAAGTAAGTAATTGGAATCATAGCTAACTTCTACGCCTACTTGAGGTGAATCTTTAAGTAGGCGTTCATAGCCTTTTTTAACTTCTTGTTTGATTTTATCTTTGGTAAGATTTTCTAGATTTCCGATAAAATCATATGAAGTATAGATTTGATTGGCAAAGTAATCAGAAAGTTCTTTGACTTTAGTATCATCAAGTCCCCTTTGCTGACTTAGAAAGTTCTGAGCTTCCTGTCTAATTGAATTTTTTAGCGTGTCATAGAGCATTTCAAAGAAGATGTCGTCTAAGTAGCCTTCACTTGGGTAACCAAAATCATTTTCCCAGTCAGGATTTTCAAATGTTCCAATGCTTACCCCTCCGTTAGTTGTGACTGATTGTATTGGATCTGTTTTAATCCTAAAAAGCTCATCTTTTATCTTTAATGGGGTTTCAGGATATTCGTCTAGAAATTTACCATAACCGAGTTTTCTAAGATAAAGTTCAATGTATTCTTCTAATTCTCCATAGTAAAACCAACCTACAGGTTTCCCATAGATTTTTGACACTTTCTCTAAAACTTCAAGAGGAGCTAAGTTATCCCCTCTAACATATGCATTAATGGTTGATTTTTTGAGTCCTAGACGATTTCCAAAATCTGTAAAGGATAAATTCAATTCATCCTTGACTTGTCTAAGTCTTCGCCCCACAGACTTTTTATCAGGTTTAAGTATTTCAAACATAAGTTACCTCTTAGACCATTATAACACAGGAGTTTATAAAATCGTACATTTTTTGGAGATAACACTTGACATCGTGTATGATATCGTATATAATTATTGGCGAGCATTAGGATTGCTCAAAAAATTTTACACCATTCGTACATAAAAACGTATATGTTCGATAGAAAGGAGCTAACCTAACAATCAAAAAAGAAAGGAAGGTACAAAAAATCCTTGAACAACCTAGTACATCGTTCAAGGACAGTAAATCTAATTATTGTAATTATACCATCTATTTCGGATAAATGCTAGTTATCCAAAATCAGAAAAGGGGGTAATTATGAATTTAACAGGTATGGGACTACAAATAATAGAGTGGGTAGTCTACTTACAAGAGACAAAAGAGATAGTCTTAATAAAACCAGAGTATTGTAATGATTTGGATGCCAGATAACTCTATCACCTTATCAAGGGTACGGGATCTGAGCGATTAATTGAATCTAGAGCTTTGCAGATTGCGACTGACTTTCTCAATCAGAAAACACAGGTAAGCTAATGAATGAATACGATTATCAAGAAGTTGTGGACAGGGTTGACGGTCTTAACTCAGTTTCAACACTGAAAAAGTGGCGATTAAAAATTGAAAGCCTGACCGATACTCAATTTAAAGAAAGTAGGGTGAGAACGGGTCGAAACTCATATTCTAAAGTTTATCTTTTTACAGAAGATGACCTAAACCATTTTCAAGCGATTGCTGATAAGAAGTCTTCGTTGGGGCTAGAAAGTGCAATTCTAAGCGCTTATGGGTTTTCTAAAGAAAATGATTCTCAAAAGCCTATTAGAGAACTTGTTGATGAGCTAGAGGTCTCCTTTAAGGAAATCCAAGAAGATTATCGAAGGAACCTAGCAAAGTTGAAACAGGAGTTAGAAGTGCTTCTGGCTAGAATCCAGACCTTGGAGAAAGAGACGGAAGAGAAATCATCTAAGAGACTTGGATTCTTTCATCGATGAAGACGGTTCGCCACCCCACCGCTGGGCGAGTGGTCAACACGGTAGCCCAGAGCAGGTGGGGAAGGTGGCAAACGGCTGAACTCGATTTGACATTTGCACCCCAGCCCCTATTAGGGGGTGCACACATACATGAAATGTGGTCAAATCCCTTGATACGCAAGGAATTTGGTGATTTGAAGCAAAATTCACGAAAGAACCTTTATAAAGCCCATGATATCAATGGTTTACGACAGATTTCATGTAGGCGTAGTTTTTATGAACAGGAGAAAAATACATGACAAAATTTAACTTAACAGACGAAACTGTAAAAGTAGGCGATTTGAAATTGGATAAATCACAATTTGACATTCCAAAGAAAGTGACTATCCTTTCTTCACGGGTTGCTCCAGTCTATAAAAATATCAATGGCGAAAGCATTGCGACAGATGAAGTGGCTAAAATTACTTGTTCTGTACAAGATACAGACAAAATTCAGGCCTTGAAAGACTTGGGTTATTCCCCTGATGACCTTAAGAGCATTCGTTTGGAGATTGTAGATAATCTTGACAAGTTAGTTAAATCCGTTGAGAAGGATGAGCTGAATTCTCTCGTAGTAGAACTTGTAAATCCAGAAGTCCACCTTGGTTGGCGAGCTAACAGTAATGGTGGTGGAAATTGGGGTGGCTTAAAGCTAGTGGCAACCGATATTAAATTTATTGGAGCCTAAACATGGATAACTCAGTGATGTTAGACTATTTAGCTGTAACGATTAAAGGCTTAGCCCCAGATGATGTCATTGAGAAAATCCTCATTCTTCCTAAAGACAAGTTTGTCCTCAATGAATGGGGTATAAACAAGTACCAACGGCATTATGCCTTCTCAGAGATAAAGGTTTATTTCAATAAGGATTGGGAATCGAAAATGGGGGTCTTTATCGAACTGAGAGGGCAGGGGTGCCGTCAATATGAAGAATACATGGAAAGCAATGTCAATAATTGGGTAACATTAATGAAGCGTATTTCTGAATATCATAGTAACGTCACAAGGCTAGATATCGCCAATGATATCTTTGACGACAGCCTATCCGTCCCACTTATTTACAGTTACTGTAAAAGGCAACTCTGCATATCAACTGCTAAAACCTTTGATTACCATGAAAAGAGTATTCTTGAAAATGGTGAAAAGGTTGGTGAGATGGTAACGCTTGGTGTTAGAGGTACTCAGCAATGGTGTATCTATAACAAGCTGTTAGAGAAAAAACTAGACAAAGATTTACCAGAAACGCCATCATCATGGACAAGAGCAGAGCTTAGATGTTGGCAAGAAAAGGCAAATTTATTAGCTAAACAGATAAAAGATGGGCGACCGCTCAAAGAGATTTACTTTGAGGCAATTAACGGACATTATCGTTTTGTCAGTCCGAGAGACAAGGATTCTAACCGTTGGCGAAGAAAAAATGTAAAGTGGTGGAATGACTACCTAGAGACAAAAGAAAAGACTGTCTTGAGTGTTAAGCGAACGAAGCCAACTCTAAAACAGTCTGAGCTATGGACAGAAAAACAAGTCTCACGAACACTCGGGAAACTCTATGTGGCAAAAGCAGAATCACATGGACAAGAAAAGGCAGATAATTATATTCAGCACCTACTTGAGCTTGGTATATCTAAGCTAACGAAAGTAGACGAAACAGACATTCAGCAGTACAAACAAGAGCAATTAAGCTCAGCCTATTGGGGCATAAGAAAAGACGACTTGTAAAACGCTACAATCCGCCTTTCTAAAAATAACTATCTTGACTATAACTAGAATAGAAGGAGAATTCAATGGCAATATTAAAAACAGAACATGATTTTGACTTGACCCGTAACTGGTACCGAAAATCCGTCTTTTTAGATGAACTCTGGCATGGCATGACAGTTGTAACACTTAATAGCTATATTCGTCAGATGAAAGACAGTCCATACGCCTTCGGCATCAAAGGAACGCATGGCAACGTCTTTATCCACTCGGAAGTCTTTGTAGTATGGTTTGACTACAAAATTACTAACCAGTATGTTGCAAAGATAGTGTAGGGGGTACCTATGAGAGATAATGGTTCAAGAGTACTCATCATCAGTTCTTGGCGACCAGACCCTAATAAGGCGGGTAACGTCTTAGTGAAATTCGCTATGCGATTTACCCACCCTATTACTAAAAAATCTCACAAGAAATACCTTTCTACAGGTGCTAGTAAAGGGTGGTTTACTACTAAGGCAAGACCAAGTAAGAAAACATCATCTGGGAAAGAGCGTCTCTTGGTCAGTGATATAAAAAACTCGCAACTGATTACACAGGTCACGCAAGAACTAAATAAGTTAGTTGATGACTATATTGCTGAGGTAACAGGCGTAACACCCAAGAAAGCAAAGAGGATTTTAACCCTAGAAGAAATCGCCAAGCCCTTTGATGAAGATGGAAATCTTTATGGTAAAGCCTTTAGAGCATGGCATGAGAGGGTCAAGCCAGCCAATAATACCCTTAAAACAAGAGTTACTATCTACAACCGTTATATTGAGCCTAACTTTGATACAAGAATATCTATCACAAAATTTGCCTCTATGACAGATGAAATTCAAAATCTTATCAATGTTTCTTCTATGCACATGGCAAGAAACCTGCATATCTACCTTAAGATGATTTTTGACTGGTCAGTGGAAAATGGACAAATTACTCTTACACAAGACCCGATTACTAATAACAAGGTTAAAAGGCGAGTTCTGACAAAGAGTGAGGAGCAGAATAAGAAACGTGAAGACATTGCGGAAAAATACTTAGAAGCAAGCGAAGTTAACTATGTTCTCCGCCTGATAGAAAGCTGGACAGATAGGTCTGATAATCAACTTATTGCAGACGTGTTGAGAATGATTTTCCTAACAGGCATGAGACCAAGTGAGGTTTTGGGTTTGAATGAAGATATGCTTGATTTTGAGGGAAAGTGGATAAAGGTTCATTGGCAGAGGGCAAGTAAAAATAAATCAGATGAGGTTATGGAAGCTCTTAATCTTGATGAAAAGGAACGTTACCGAGCAGACCTTAAGACTAAGGAAAGTGTCCGTACGATTCCAATGAGTTCTGAGGTAGAGAAAATCTTGCGACACTACATTGACAGAAATAAGTTTCAAGCTCAATTCAATCCGACTTACCAAGACTTGGGCTATCTCTTTACTAGAACCTATATCAGGGCAGGTAATAGGCAAGGTTCTCCGCTTTATCACAACGAGCTATCACAATTCCTGAGAGGTGGTTCTAGTCAGTCAGTAAAGTATAATAAGAAGGCAGGTAAGTCCTATAAGGATATTGATAATTTCCTAGACTTTGGGAGACCGATTCATGTCATTCCTCATATGTTTCGTCATAGCTTTATTTCCATTATGGCAAGTGAAGGCATTGATCTCCCAACCATTCGAGAATTTGTCGGACACTCGGAGGATTCTAAGGAGATTGAACGTGTCTATCTCCACGTGATTAAGAAACAAAAAGACACCATGAGAGGAGCGGTTGAAAAGCTAGAGAAGTTGATTGAGTAACAAAAGTTAAACTTTAATCAGATAAAAACTAGATGAAATAGAATTTTGAACATTAGAAAAAAGCCTAGAAACATGCGTTTCATAGGCTTCTTTCTTAAAATGTTTGTTTCTTAATATGGCTTACTTTAGTGATGAAAGTCAAAAGAAAGAGTAGTGTAGATAGGATGATAGCTGGAAGGAAAAGACCTGTCCAATTAGTCATTCCCATTTTCAACAATCTGAGTGAATGGTTCATCAGACCAATCATTGCAAGGTTAATCACTAGGGAAATAAAGAACGCTAGTCCCGTTATAATAAGACTTTCCCAAAGTTTTGTATGCAACAGTTGAGCAGGGGAAACTCCTAATGTGGCTAACTGTTCCTGCTCTTTGGCCTCCTGGCGGACAGACAATAATGTCATGGAGACTACGTTTGCTAATATTAATAGTACAGGAGCTAGGAAAAAGGCAATAAAGGAAACTAATAATTCTAATTCACCGTCTTCTTGAAAGAAAGAAAAGATATTTTGCGAGAGTAGTTGAAAACTCCCAACCAATGTAATTCCAGCAACAACCGAAGCATTAATGGCTTTAAGGTAAGATTTTTGACTTAAAATTTGCCATTTTGCAAGGATTGGGGCATACCTGTGGCTAAGTAGTACGGGTGATAAAAGTTTGATAATACCAATTTGAAGATAGGGAGATAGAGCATAGATAGCAAAAACATTGACTAGCATGAGATAAAGCAAGGAACCAGTACCCAATAGTGGTTCTGAATGATAAAACATAAATAAAAGGGAAGCATATAGGGCAACTAAAATAGCCCATGGGACTGCTTTCTTAACAATTATCCAAAATTTAAAAGTTTTTCGTTCGACTTTCTGTTTAAGGAGTTTACTGGTATAGAAGTACCCACTAACAAAAGCGAGACTTGAAATTAAAGCTACGGTAGCAAGCAGTGCCAACGGTTGAGAACCAAAGTTTAAATCTGGCATCATACCTTTGCCAAAATACTTCTGTAAATAATAATAGTAGTAACGGCTTATCGGTGTTGCAATGAGAGCACCAGGTATACTGGAAATAAATGCCATTAAACTAATTTGTCCAGCAACTAAAATTGACAACTGCCAGCGGTTAGCACCTAAAATTTCCCAAAGTTGATAATCCGATTTGAAATAATTTAAAAGACTAGCAATGAGACTGGAAATAATAAGAAAAAGAGTTAGCCCGCCAAAGAAAATGGGCATAAGGAATACTGGGCTTGGGTCTGTTTGAACACTGAGTAGTACGTCCTTGTTTGCTATAATATTAAAGTCGCCTGAAAGGGATATCCCTGAAATGAGACTTGCCATAAAAAAGACAGGTACAGTTGCGGTCCATTCTTTCCAACTATATCTCCATTGGTAATAAATGAGTTTTAACATGATTTATCTCTCCCTTACATCAGTCTCTATACCTAAAGCCTTAGTTAATTCTTCAGACTTAGGTTTTATAATTTCTTGGGAAATCAAACCATCCTTAAGGATGAGTGCTCGGTCAGTTTTTGAAGCTAGCTCAATATCGTGAGTAACCATGAGGATACATTTCCCCTGATTAGCTAGTGTTCTTAAAATATCAAAAACAATTTGACGAGAGGTACTATCAAGCGCACCAGTAGGCTCATCTGCAAAAATAATCTGACTATCTGCTAAAATAGCTCGTGCAATAGCTATTTTTTGTTGTTCACCACCAGATAAGGTTGAAGGGAAGGCTTTGCTATCTGCCTTGAATTGCAATTTTTCCAGTAATTCAAGTATCTCTTGGTTGTTGACCTTTTTGCCTGATAATCTTAAAGGTAAGGCGATATTTTCAATAATAGGTAGTGCAGGTACCAAATTATAGGATTGGAAGATAAACGCTAAGGACTCACGTCTTAGTTTAGCAAGTTTATTAGGACTAGTTTGATAGGGATCTAAACCTTGAATCTCAACCTTTCCTTGACTTGGTTGCAATAGACCTGACATACATTTTAATAGTGTTGATTTTCCAGAACCACTGACACCTAATATAGATATAAATTCACCATAGTTAGCTGATAAACTGAGACCGTTTAAAATCTGAACAGTCTTACCCTTGCTTAATTCAAACGACTTAGCAAGGTTTGTTACTTCGATTGCCTGTGTTTTCATAGTCATTCTCCTATAAGTTGACTTTTTTCTATTGTATCATTTTTAATAAGCTGTTGTAAGTGAATAAATAATAGTTTGGTAAATAAAAGTTAGAAATAATTCAATCAGACAAAAATCAGACAAAACCGCAATTTAAGCACGAAAAAAGCCTAGAAACATGAGTTTCATAGGCTTTTCTTATCTTAATTATTTTACCTCAGTAAAGATTACGTGTTTACGCAATTTTGGTGAGTATTTTTTCAATTGAAGACGGTCTGGAGTGTTACGTTTGTTTTTTGAAGTAAGGTACAAGCGTTCACCAGATTCTTTGTGTTCAAGTGTAATATTTACGCGCATGGTATCTCCCTTCTATTATTTAGCTGCGTTAGCTTTAGCGATTTTACGTCCTTTGTAGTATCCTTTAAGTGATACACGGTGTGAACGTGAGTAATCTCCAGTTGTTTCGTCAAATTGTACTGATGGAGCAGTCAATTTGTAGTGTGTACGACGTTTGTTTTTCTTCGCTTTTGAAGTGTGACGTGCAGGTACTGCCATTTCTTTATTTCCTCCGAATTAATATTTATGTTCTTGATTTTAAATCAACTATAACAGAATAACATATCTTTTTTGTAAAGTAAAGTTACTTGACAAAAAACTTTCCAAGAAATGATATAGTTAAAAACTATATCATGAGATAACAAATACATATTTCACAGCTATAACAGCAAGTGCTAGAATAGGCTTATTATTACATTAAGTGAAAGCATAAAAAGGAGTAAATAACTATGAGTAAAGTTCATTATCATTTTGATCATGTTGGTTCTTACCTTCGTCCACAAGCTTTAAAAGAAGCACGTGAAAAATTTGCCAATGGTGAGATTTCGCAAGAAGAATTGTTGAAAGTACAAGATGAATTGGTTAAGGAATTGGTTCATCATGAGGTAGAAAATGGTCTTCAAGTAGTTTCTGATGGTGAATTTGGTCGTTCTTGGTGGCACCTTGATTTCCTATGGAACCTAACTGGTTTTGAAGCTTACCAACAAGAAGATTCATATAAATTCCATGGAGCTAAGACACGTACTACCAACGTTCGTATCAATGGTAAAATTGCCGAAAATCCTAATCATCCTTTCTATCGTGACTTTGAATATCTTAAATCAGTGACTCCTGAAGGAATTACTCCAAAAGTAACTATTCCAAGTCCATCACTCATCATTAACCGTGACCACCGTAGTGATCTTTATGCAGATTACTATGATTCATGGACAGATTTTCTTGATGATTTGGCAAAAGCTTACCATGATACCATCCAACATTTCTACGATTTGGGTGCACGTTATGTACAGTTGGATGATACGACTTGGGGTTATTTGATTCAACAGTTTGAGAATGAAAAAAATAATCCTGAGAAAACAGCTGAGTTGGCAAAAATTGCTGAGGATGATGTATACACTATCAATAAAGTCTTGGAAGGTCTTCCAGAAGATTTGACTTTGGCTACTCATATTTGTCGTGGAAACTTTAAATCAACTTATCTTTTTGAAGGTGGCTATGATTCAGTAGCTAAATATCTTGGGAAATTGAATTATGATATCTTCTTCTTGGAATACGATGATGCGCGTTCAGGTAGCTTCGCACCACTTCCAACGATTTGGAATAACCGTGATCATGTTGAATTGGTGCTTGGTGTGATTACTTCTAAGGATCCAGCTTTGGAAGATGTAGATGCTGCCATCGCTCGTATCCATGAAGCGGCTGAGCTTGTACCACTTAAGAACCTTGGTATATCAACTCAATGTGGTTTTGCATCAACTGAAGAAGGCAATATCTTGACTGAGCAAGACGAGTGGAATAAATTACAATTGATTAAAACAATTACTGATAAAGTTTGGTCATAATAGAAAAATGTAGAGGACAGGCTCAGCTTGTTCTCTATTTTTATGAGTATAGAAAGGAAGTGTCATGAACTATAAAGAGACAGGACAGAAGATTTTAGATGCTGTAGGAGGAAAGGAGAAAGTTCAGAATCTTGTAAACTGTGCTAAACGTTTATGTTTTACCTTAGCAGATGATTCTAAAGCTGATGATAAAGTTGTTCAAACTATCTAAGGTATTGTGAGTTTGGCTAAGAGTGGTGGCCAGTATCAAGTTGTTGTTGGGAGTGATGTACCAAATGTATACCGTGCTTTAGAAGGCTTATTAGACCTAGATGAAGTGTCTAAGGAATCATCGGAAAAACAAGACAGAACTCCTCTTCAAAGCTTTTTAGCCCTTATTTCTGGGATTTTCACACCAATCTTACCGGTAATTACAGCAGCAGGGATGACCAAAGCCGTTTTGTCTCTTTTGGTTGTCTTTAAGGTAGCAGCTGTAGATGATGTTAACGATCAAGTTCTTAATTTTATTGGTGATGCTGGATTTTATTTTTTACCTGTATTTTTAGGTGCTTCAGCAGCTCGATAGTTTAAGACAACCGCTCAATTGGGGATGTTGATTGGTGCTATTTTATTACACCCAACTTTTACGCAGATTGTGACAACTGCCAAGGAATCAGGTCATGGCGTCTATTTCTTTAGTATTCCCCTTACATTAACTTCTTACTCATCAACGGTTATTCCTGTTATTTTGGCAGTTTGGTTTATGAGTTACGTGGAGCACTTTGCAATTAAAATTTCACCAAAGGCTGTTAAATTTTTCTTGGTGCCTATGATTACGACCTTGATCACTGCAATCGTAACACTTTTGATTTTAGGTCCAGGTACTTTGGCTTCGAATGTGGCTCAGGGGGAGTAGCCCTTGCTATTGCTTTAAAAACTAAGGATACCAATAAAAAAGCTCTGGCTTCATCTGCTGGAATTACTGCAATTTGTGGGATTACGGAACCGGCTCTTTATGGGGTAACTTTGCAAAATAAAGCTGCCTTCATAGGATCTATTGTTGCAGGGGGAGTAGGTGGCTTCTTCCTTGGTATTTTAGGTGCGAGAAATTTTGCAGGTGCTTCCCCAGGTCTCTTGACGATTGCAGCCTATATCGGTGAAGATACACTTAAATATTTTTACACAGCTATTGCAGGTCTTGTAATTTCTGTTGTGATATCTTTTATTGTGACCTTCGTTCTTTATAAAGAAGATTAATGATTGTCGCAGGCCAAGAGGTCTGTTTCTTTCTTACGTTGAAAAAACCTCTACCATTTCCCAAAAGCTATGTAAATTATGATAGAATAGAGTGATTATATCTGTAATAACGGAAAAGGAGGGCAGGTCTATTTGAGACCTGTATCATTATTATGAAGCTTCAAAAACCTAAGGGAACGCAGGATATTTTACCTGCTGATAGTGCTAAATGGCAGTACGTAGAAAATGTTGCACGTGAAACATTTAAGAAATACAATTATGGTGAAATTCGTACACCTATGTTTGAACATTACGAGGTCATTTCACGTTCAGTAGGTGATACAACTGACATCGTTACTAAGGAAATGTACGATTTTCATGATAAGGGAGACCGTCATATCACACTTCGTCCAGAAGGAACAGCACCGGTTGTACGCTCTTATGTAGAAAATAAACTCTTTGCGCCAGAGGTTCAAAAACCCGTTAAAGTTTATTATATTGGATCAATGTTTCGTTATGAACGTCCTCAAGCAGGACGCTTGCGTGAGTTCCACCAACTTGGTGTAGAGTGCTTTGGATCAAAAAATCCAGCCACAGATGTTGAAACCATTGCTATGGTCTACCAACTCTTTAATACGCTTGGCATCAAGGAAGTTATCCTTCATTTGAATAGCCTTGGAAATACTGAGAGTCGTCTGGCTTATCGTCAGGCCTTGATTGACTACTTGATACCAATGCGTGATACTTTATCAAAAGATAGTCAACGCCGTTTGGATGAAAATCCTTTGCGAGTACTCGATTCAAAAGAAAAAGAAGATAAGGTTGCAGTTGAAAATGCACCCTCTATTCTTGATTATTTAGATGACGAAAGTCAAGCGCACTTTGACGAAGTGCGTGCCATGCTCGATAGTCTTAACATTCCTTATGTGATTGATACTAATATGGTACGTGGTCTTGATTACTATAACCACACGATTTTTGAATTTATTACCACTATTGATAATTCTGAATTGACAATCTGTGCGGGCGGTCGTTACGATAGTTTGGTTGAATACTTCGGTGGTCCAGAAACAGCTGGTTTTGGTTTTGGACTTGGTTTAGAACGCTTGCTTTTGGTTCTTGATAAACAAGGTATTGAACTTCCGGTGGAAGAAAGTCTAGATGTTTACATTGCAGTACTTGGTTCAGGTGCTAATGGTAAAGCTCTTGAGTTAGTTCAAGCTATCCGCTATCAAGGATTTAAAGCTGAACGTGATTACCTTGGACGGAAGATTAAGGCACAATTCAAGTCAGCAGATACCTTCAAGGCCAAGACTGTTATCACATTAGGTGAGAGTGAAGTGGAGTCAGGTCAAGTTAATGTCAAAAATAATTCTACTCGTGAGGAAGTTACTGTAAGTTTCGAAGAGCTAACTAAGAACTTTGCAGCAGTCCTCAAACAGTTAGAAAAGTAGGGGGCATATGATTAGTATAGTTGATATGCTCAAACGGAGTGAAAAGTTTAGTTTGGCTTTTGATCGTAGTATGCCTATTCGTTTCCAACAACAGTTTTGGCAGTTGATTGCTTTTCTTGATAAGCATGAAATTACTTGGTTTAATGATGAGCCTGCAAGTGATCATGCGATGTGTCAGCAATTACTTGGTCAAGTTTGGCGTCAAGATTGTCAAGATGTAGTCTTGAGTTTTGAAACTCAGGAACGTTATTTGGGATGGCAGGTAGACGAGGAAACTGATGAACTTAGTGTTATCATTGAAGATGTTTACGGTTTCCGCTGGAATAGTTTACTTGACTTAGAAACAGCTGATTATCGTTTTGAAGATTTTGAAGAGTTTGCTGAAGATTACGTGGATACTAGTGATTTGTTGAAACAATTTGGCAAATAGTTTGATAAAAAAGAAAGTCTATTAAAATTCTAACCTGAAATGGGTGGGGTTTTGATGGGCTTTTTGCTATAATAGTTAAGACTAAAAAATTAACGAAAGAAGTGTATTTATGGAACGTTCTATGTATGCCGGACGTGTTCGTAGTGAACACATCGGAACTACTATTACTTTGAAAGGTTGGGTATCTCGCCGTCGTAACCTTGGAGGTTTGATTTTCATCGATCTTCGTGACCGTGAAGGTTTGATGCAGTTGGTTGTTAACCCTGAGAATGCGGATGCAACTGTGGTTGAAACAGCTGAGAGCTTGCGTAGCGAATTTGTTATTGAAGTAACAGGAACTGTTGAAGCGCGTGAACAAGCTAATGATAACTTGCCTACAGGTGCTGTCGAACTTAAAGTTGAAGACCTTAAAATCCTTAATACTGCCAAAACAACACCATTTGAAATCAAAGATGGTGTTGAGGCTAGTGATGATACACGTATGCGTTACCGCTACTTGGATCTTCGTCGTCCAGAGATGTTGGAAAACTTTAAGCTCCGTGCAAAGGTAACTCACGCCATCCGTAATTATCTTGATGACTTGGAATTTATCGATGTTGAAACACCAATGTTGACAAAATCTACACCAGAAGGTGCTCGTGATTACTTGGTTCCAAGCCGTGTTAGCCAAGGCCACTTTTATGCTCTTCCGCAAAGTCCCCAAATCACTAAACAATTATTAATGAATGCTGGTTTTGACCGTTATTATCAAATTGTTAAGTGTTTCCGTGATGAAGATTTGCGTGGAGATCGTCAACCTGAGTTTACACAAGTTGACTTGGAAACCTCATTCCTTAATGAGCAAGAAATCCAAGATATTACTGAAGGGTTGATTGCTAAAGTCATGAAAGAAACTAAAGGTATTGAAGTTACACTACCATTTCCACGTATGTCTTATGATGATGCCATGAATAACTATGGTTCTGACAAGCCAGATACACGCTTTGACATGCTTTTACAAGACTTGACAGAGGTTGTCAAGGGGGTAGACTTCAAAGTGTTTGCTGAGGCACCAGCTGTTAAGGCAATTGTTGTCAAAGGAAATGCAGACAAATACTCACGTAAAAGCATTGACAAGTTGACAGAGTTTGCCAAACAATTTGGCGCTAAAGGTCTTGCTTGGGTTAAGATGACTGACGGAGCTCTAGCTGGTCCAGTTGCTAAATTCTTGACAAGTATTGAAGAAAAGTTGACAGATGCTTTACACCTTGAAGAGAATGATCTAGTTCTTTTTGTAGCAGATACTCTTGAAATCGCTAATAACACACTTGGTGCTTTGCGTAATCAGATTGCTAAAGAACTTGACATGATTGACAATACTAAGTTCAACTTCCTTTGGGTTGTCGATTGGCCAATGTTTGAGTGGTCTGAAGAAGAAGGACGCTATATGTCTGCTCACCACCCATTTACTTTGCCAACAGAAGATTCTGTAGCAGAGCTTGAAGGTGATCTTTCCAAGGTTCGTGCTGTGGCTTATGATATTGTCTTGAATGGTTATGAGCTTGGTGGGGGTAGTCTACGTATCAATCATAAAGACCTACAGGAACGTATGTTGAAAGCCCTTGGCTTCTCTGAAGAATCAGCCTACGAGCAATTTGGATTCCTTCTTGAAGCTATGGACTATGGTTTCCCACCACATGGTGGTTTGGCTATCGGTCTTGACCGTTTTGTTATGCTTCTTGCAGGTAAAGATAATATCCGTGAAGTGATTGCCTTCCCTAAAAATAATAAAGCATCAGATCCTATGACTCAGGCTCCAAGTCTTGTGGCTGATAAACAGTTGGAAGAACTTGCCCTTCATGTAGATTTAGAAAATGAATAAAGCACCTCTTCATAAACATGTTAAATTTGTAGCGAAAAAGTCTGCGAAGAGAATGGGCGTTTTGCAGGCTGTTCGTAGTATTTCCCGTGAAAAGTATACTGAAAAAGTCTCAGCGTCTTTACTTTATGGGCTCTTATCGTCAATCGCCGTTAATTTCTTTTTTCAACCTGGACATGTTTACTCCAGTGGAGCGACAGGTTTGGCACAGGTTTTATCGGCATTGAGTGTTAGAACTTTGGGCTTTGAGATACCAGTATCATTGACTTTCTACGCGATTAATATCCCTCTCTTGATTTTGGCTTGGTATAAGATTGGCCATAAATTTACTATCTTTACCTTCATTACAGTAACGATGAGTTCCCTTTTTATTCAGGTGATGCCACATGTAACCTTGACAGAGGATCCTTTGATCAATGCTATCTTTGGTGGTTTGGTCATGGGAACAGGGATTGGTTTCGGTTTAAAATCTCGTATCTCTAGCGGAGGGACGGATATCGTTAGCCTCACTATTCGTAAGAAAACAGGCCGTGATGTTGGTAATATCTCCTTGATTGTCAATGGGATTATCATGGTTTTTGCGGGCATTCTTTTTGGTTGGAAATACGCTCTCTATTCAATGGTTACGATTTTTGTTTCTAGTCGAGTAACGGATGCGATTTTCACTAAACAAAAGAAAATGCAGGCTATGATTGTTACAAGTAATCCAGATCCAGTTGTACGAATGATCCAGAAGAAACTCCACCGTGGAGTAACGTTGATTAATGATGCGGAAGGAACATATAATCACGAAAAGAAAGCCGTATTATTGGCGATTATTACGCGTGAAGAGTATACTGACTTCAAGCATTATATGAGAAAAGCAGACCCTAAAGCTTTTGTCTCCATTGCAGAAAATGTACATATTCTAGGTCGTTTTGTTGATTTAGATGACTAACAAAAAAAGAAAGTTGACGAACGTTAGCTTCTTTTTTGTTGGATAGAATTCTTGACGAAATGCTTGCTTGACTTTACAATATCAGTATGATTAGATTTTTAATTCCAACCGCAAAAGAAATGAAGGCCAGTAAGGAAGTTCCGTCTCAAAAATTATCTGAAAAGAGTGCGGCTATCCTAACTGAAATGGCAAAATTATCCACAGATGAATTGTCCACAGCTTATAAAATAAAGCCTGAGCAGGCTGAGAAAGAGAAGCAGCGCTGGGCTGCGATTTTGTCTGGAGAAGCGAAGAACTATCCGGCTGTCGAGCTTTTTAATGGACTGATGTATCGTCACATCAAACGTAGTGACTTATCCACATATGAAAAAGATTTCTTAGGCCAACAAGTATTCATCACATCTTCCTTTTATGGGATTATTCCCGCTTTTTATCCGATTCAAGAACATCGTCATGATTTTCATACGAAGATCAAGGTTAATGGTCAGTCCTTAAAAAACTATTGGCGTGCTGAATATGACCAATTTCTAGAGGAGAGTCAAGCTCCAGTTGTTTCTTTACTTTCAAGTGAATTTGAGGATGTTTTTAGTCCAACTCTTCGTAAGCAGTTATTCACGGTTAGCTTTATGGAAGACCGCAATGGGGTTCTTAAGACTCACTCTACGATCTCCAAAAAGGCAAGAGGGGCTTTTTTGACAGCTGTTATGGAGGAGAATTGTCAAACGATTAATGCTTTACGAAAATTGTCTTTTGATGATTTTAACTATCGTGAGGATTTATCCTCTAACAATGAGCTAGTTTTTGTTAAAATCGTCTAAAAAAGTCTGAGTTATCAACTCAGACTTTTTCTTATAGCATATCTTTACGATCAACTTGTTCATAGTTAGTTTGACCGTCATTTAGTTTGTCCCAAATAACGACTGCTCCTTGATCAAGAGATTTTTTGACATCAATAATACGTTGATTAGATGATCCTCGAAACTGGAGCATAAGATTCTTTTTAGTGATGTCAAAGCGGCCGTCAACGAGAATATCAACGAGTTGAAGAAGTTCTAGTTTATCAGGGGTTTCAAGCATCAACTCCTCCCAAGTATACCCAGTCCAAGACCAGATATCTTTTTCCGGGAGTTCCTTACGAATGCGTTTGACTAAGGGAATGAGAATTCCTGTGTTTAGGAAGGGTTCACCACCAAGTAGCGTGAGACCTTGTACGTAAGGTTGAGCTAGATCCCTCATGATTTGTTCTTCAAGTTCTTTAGTATAGGGAATTCCTGCCTTAAAGGACCAAGTGGCAGCGTTATAGCATCCCTCGCAATGAAACATGCAACCAGAGACGTAAAGGGAGTTACGTACGCCTTCACCATCAACGAAATTAAAAGCTTTGTAGTCAATAATGCGTCCTAGGCTAAGCTCTTCAGACTTCCATTCCTGTGGTTTTGGTGTATTCCATGTCATGATTCTACTCCAAATCTATCCAATAGCGCTCAGTTTCATGGCGAATGTCCTCCAACTGACCACCGTTGGCTAATATAACAGCTCGGCTAGCAGGATTCTTGATACTACAAGTGACCAGAACACGATGAATATTCTTTTCTTTAGCTATTTGTAAGCCTTGACGGAGAGATTCTTTCGCATAACCCTTTCCTCGTTCGGATGGACGGATAGAGTAGCCGATATGGCCCCCTTTTTCTAGTAAGTAGTCATTTAATCGGAGACGAAGGTTGAGAAAGCCAAGAGCCTGGCCTGCTTCGTCAAAACTAACTAGCTGGATAGCAGGAACCCAGTTTTCAGGAATATTGAGTCCCGCTTCCGCTTGAAGATTTTCTTCTAGCCACTCTTCATAAACAAAATTGTAGGCGTTCCAAAATCCACCATCATGAGCAGCTTGCTCCCTTTCAAATTCAGCCATCATCTCTAAGATAGCTTCTTTATCTGTTTGACTTGGACGGCGTAAAATCATATTACTTCTTCTTTCCAGCTTTTTTCAAAAGGGCTTGGACACGTGCTTTTTTATCATTTTTGACGGTTGCATTTTTTTCGTGGTAACGTTCCACTTGTTGCATACCTTTATAATCTAATTGATATTTTCCCATAATATTCCTTTCTAAAAATGAAATAAGCAAAGCAGTTGGAAGGTATCATCCAGCTGCTTCTAGTTTATTATAATGTATTCTAGGTCGTATTAAAGGTGTTTACCTTCATATTTTATGGTTGAACCGTTCATGTGTTTGACTCGAGCTGAGATTTCTTTGTGGCGTCCTTTAACCATTGGGCGTGCCTGTGGATTTCCTAGATAACCGCAAGTACGTTTGACAACATCAACTGTTTTAGGATCTGTGTTGCCACAGTTAGGACACATGAATCCACGTTCTGTTGGGGTGAAGTCCCCTTCAAAGTCACACTTGTAGCATTTATCTATTGGAGTATTCGTTCCAAGATAACCGACACGGTCATAAGCAAAGTCCCAGACAGCTTCGAGTGCTTTAGGGTTTTGCTGGAGGACTGGATATTCACAATAATGGATGAATCCACCAGTTGCGCCAGCTTCTGGGTAAGCTTTTTCGAATTCTAATTTTTCAAATGGTGTTGGATTTTTACGAACATCGTAGTGGAAAGAGTTGGTGTAATATTCTTTATCTGTGATATCAGTCACGACACCGAATTTTTCGGTATCCAAACGACAGAAGCGATCAGTCAAACTTTCTGATGGTGTTGAATAAACAGAGAAATGATAATCATATTCGTCAGACCAACCTTCACAAGCATTTTTCATAGCTTTTACGATATTTAAAGTAAATGCCTTGGCTTCTAGATTTGTCTCCCAGTCACTACCATAAAAAACAGATGCTACTTCATAAAGCCCAATATAACCAAGTGATACGGTTGCACGGCGATGTTTGAAGAGTTGATCTACATTGTCGAATTTACCTAGACGTTGGCCAAAGGCCCCATACTGATAAAGTATAGGCGCATTAGCAGGTGTAGCTTCTTTGACACGTTCAACTCGATAGACGAGTGCATCTTTGGCAATTCCCATTCTTTCTTCAAAAATTTCCCAAAATTTATCTTGGTCTCCCTTAGATTCTAGGGCAATTCGAGGAAGATTAAGGGTTACAACCCCCAGATTCATTCGTCCAGAATTAACTTCAACACCATTTTCATCCTTCCACCCCTGTAGGAAGGAACGACATCCCATAGGAGCCTTGAAGGAACCCGTCAATTCAATGACTTTGTCATATGATAGGACATCCGGGTACATACGCTTTGTTGCACATTCAAGAGCTAGTTGCTTAATATCGTAGTTAGGTGAGCTAGGCTCTAAGTTAAGTCCACGTTTTAAGGTAAAAATCAGTTTAGGGAAAATAGCTGTACGGTGTTCGGAGCCAAGTCCTAAAATACGAACTTGTAGGATAGCCTTTTGGATTTCACGCTCAAACCAGCTTGTTCCCAAACCGAAACCTAGAGAGGTAAAGGGAGTCTGTCCATTTGAAGTGAAAAGCGTATTAATCTCATATTCAAGAGATTGCATAGCATCGTAGATATCTTTACGCGTTTTGGCGCGTGCATAATCTTCACGTTTTTCTTCAGCTACCCACTCTTTAGCATCAGCTAAGTGTTTTTTGTAGTTAAGTTCTGCGTAAGGAGCTAAAAACTCATCGATTCGGTCTGCAGTACATCCACCATATTGACTAGAGGCAACATTTGCGATGATTTGTGAAATTTGTGCTGTTGCAGTTTGAATGGATTTAGGACTCTCAACTTCAGCGTTACCAATTTTAAAACCATTTGCCAACATGCCTTTGAAGTCAATCAAACAACAGTTGGTCATAGGTGTGTAGGGGCTGTAGTCTAAATCGTGGAAATGGATATCTCCTTTTTGATGAGCATTTGCCACGTGTGGAGGAAGCATCTTAAGTCCTACAGACTTTCCGACAATTCCTGCGGTTAGATCACGTTGTGTATTGTAAAGGTCGCTATCTTTATTAGCATTTTCATGAACAACAGCTTGATCTTTATTAACAAGTTTACTGATGGTGAAATTGATGTCAGTAGCCTGAGAACGCTCAAAATCACGTTTGGTACGATAGTTAATATATTCTTGAGCGATAGCATATTCGTTAGCTTCGAGTAACTCATGCTCTACAATGCTTTGGATTTCATATATTTTGATATTTTGAGTGAAGCGGTCATTAATTTCAGCAACAATACGGTTGGCAATTCCCTCCAATTTTGCTTCAATTAAGGGTGTGATAGGTGTAATAGCTTCACTCGCTTTGAGAATAGCTTCATATATTTTACTTGAATCAAAGACAACCATACGACCATCACGTTTGATGACTTTGATATCAGGGTTGATTGTAACCATTTCTTTTTCTAATGTAATCATCTAAAAATCACCTCGTTACTAATTATAGCACTAGGCAAAAAAAAATCAATATATTGTGGTATATTTTTATCTCAACCACTATATATTGATTTTTTGACCTATTTTAGGACGTAAACAGTGTATCGTTCAACGCCTTTTACAGGGGCTTTTTTATAGTTTTTTGAAAGTGTAGATTTAACATCAGAAGGTAGTTGTGTATCCTGTTGGACAACGATATATTGTGCTGAATCTTGGATAATAGTATCTGAGAGAGCTTTCTGATGACTAGATTTAGCTGTGTTAAGTTCTGGAAGAACAAATTGTGAGGCTGCTTTACGACCGCTTTCCAAATAAATTTTTGCTGAGGAATCATAAACGTAGATAGTTTCATCTTTTTTGGTATTTTTAGCGAGGTAATTTGCAACAGTACTACGTTCAGTATTATTCCCTAAATTAAATAGGAACATAATGATTGGCATCGCAAAAGCGAATGCAAAGACTGCAATAGGTAAGAAGTAATTACGACTAAGGAAGATACCAAAAACTTTAAGTGTGTGAATTTGGTTACCATTACGACGTCGGTGAGAAGTTCGCTCTGCTCTCTTTTTAATAGCATCATCTAAAGAAAGTGCTGTTAAGACTAGACCATAAGGTACGATATTGAGCATACTGTAAAGTCCAAAGCTTTGAGAGAACAAGCTGTAAACCACTGTAAAGATAAAACTAAGGAGCAGTACCCACTTGATGCTCTTATCTTTAGCCTCGCCAAGAAGGTGGTTGCTTGTAGTAAGTGCACCAATAAGTAACCCAGAGCCTAAAACAGCAAAGCTTTGATAGGCTAATGTAAGTAGAAAGTCATTTTTTTCTACAGCGAGTTGTGTAAAGTTGTAAACCAAAACTTGGTTAATGTAGTCCGATGTAATTTGTAAATTAAGGATAAAGTAAAGACATAGATACAATACTAGAATATTACCAAAAACAATACAAAGAACTTGATAAAAACCACGAGCAAAGTGTTTGTTGACAAGGTTGTAAACGAATATTGTCACAAGTGACAATATCCAGAAAATAAGAGTTCGAGCTTCAAAGAGGGCCCCGGCAGTTCCAGCAAAGCCGTAAAGAATAAAGGCTTCGTCACGACTATGACCCGCAAAGTAACGAGTTAAGAAGAAGATTGCACCTAGGACAAAAGGCATAGCAAATTGGATAGGGTAAAGCCCACCAAAACCAAGTGTTCCATTAGTGACATAGAAAATAATACTAATTAGAGTGGCAATTTCCTTCTTACTTGTCATGTGCATGACAGTCTTGTAAAGGTAACTACCAGAAAGATAGTAGGCGAGGAATTGTATAGGAATTAGCCAAAGCGTTGATCCTAAACGGAAAGCCAGAGAAACCAGGAGGTAATAAAAGAATCCACCTGTCGCAAAAAAGTCAGAGTAAGGTAAGCTACCATTGGCAAACATTTTTGCAATATAAAGGTTTTGAGACTGTATATTATTGGCAAAGTCTGTAAAGCAGGGAACTGATATACTAAAAATACTTAAGATCAAACTGAAAATCAGGATATGACCTTTATGCTTCCATGGAAGTGAGATCTTAGTTTTTTTCTCTATTTGAGAAGAATCTGATTCTTCGTTATGTCCTTGAATTGTCACTTCAATCTTTTCGGATTGACTATCTTGTGTATGAGATCGATGGTGGCTTCGATGATAACCTTGGTAGCCACTTGAATCTACAGTATTGTCTTCGTTGTATGGACTCACAATTAAACTCCTTTGTTGACATTTGGAAAGTTATAAATAGAAGGGTCTTGCCTCCTAATTGTCTTATTTAAAGTATATCAGATAATACCATTTAGTCAATTTTCCTCTAATTTCTTACATTTAATAAAAAATATCTAAAAAAGAGACTGAGATACAATATCCCAATCTCTTTTTAACAAGCCATTTCTTTGCCTATGGCATTGAATATTTTTAGTTTTCGTCGATAAAGCTATTGAAAACTTCTTCGATCATATCCCATTCAGCATCTGAATCTTCAGGGATTGGTTGAAGGTCGCCTTCAGTACCGTCTTCATTTTCAGTGAATGAGTATGCTTGTATTTCGATTTCTCCATTAGCATCTTCTTCAGCACCAGCTGGTACTAAAAGAACATAGTTTTTACCAAATTCTTCGCGTCCATCAATAGTCAACAAGATTTCAAAAAGTGTTTCATTTCCTTGTTCGTCTACTAAAGTGATGACTTCATGATCATGGTTGTGGTCGTGATTGTGTGACATATTGTTCTCCTTTTTGAAGAGAGCGCTGAATAGTGAGGAAAATCTAGTATATTTGCTTGTCAGTTTACTAGATTGTCACTTGACTATTAGGTCTCTATTACACTTTCTTAAAACATTCGATCGAGGTAGTTTTGTAGAATAAGTTGGGCAGCTAATTTATCAATAACTTTTTTACGTTTACCACGGCTGACATCTGCTTGTTCAACTAACATACGCTCGGCTTGAACAGTTGTCAAGCGCTCGTCTTGGTAATCTACAGGAATTCCAAAGATTTCCTTGATTTTGTCACCATAGGCTTTGCTTGCCTCAACACGTGGTCCTTCAGTGTTATTCATGTTTTTAGGAAGACCAACAACAAATTTTTCTACCTTATATTCTTTAACAAGCTCGCCTAGTCGGTCGAAACCAAACTCTTCAGCCTCCTCGTCAATTTTGATAATTTCAACGCCTTGGGCTGTAAAACCGAGGGGGTCACTAATCGCAACTCCTACTGTTTTTGAGCCAACATCAAGTCCCATTACTCGCATTAGAGGTCAATTCCATTTCCTTTAAGATAATAGCGAACGAGTTCTTCAACGATTTCATCACGTTCGTATTTACGAATCTGGTTACGGGCGTCATTATAACGCGGAACATAAGCAGGGTCACCGCTCAGAACATAACCGACGATTTGGTTGATAGGATTATAACCTTTCTCAGCCAACGAACGGTAAACATTTGTCAAAGTATTACTGATTTCATCTTTGCTACCGTCGTCTAGGTTGAAACGAACAGTTTCATCTGTAAATCCCATACTGACACCTTCTTTCTATAAGAATTATCTGTTAGTTCTTTATTATAACATAAATATACCCAAAAGGGAAAGACGATAAATAAAAAAAGAGACGACTAAAGTCATCTCTCTTAATATCCAATAAGATTAAACGCGTTCAACTTTACCAGATTTAAGCGCACGAGCTGAAGCCCAAACTTTTTTAGGTTTACCATCAACAAGGATAGTAACTTTTTGAAGGTTAGGTTTAACGGCACGTTTAGTTTTGTTCATAGCGTGTGAACGGTTGTTTCCAGAAACAGTTTTACGTCCTGTAAAGTAACATACTTTAGCCATTTCGTGTTTTCCTCCTAGGTAGAATTTATTACGGATGTGCTAGCACCACATACCAAAACATTCTATCATAAGAATTTAGGTTTGACAAGAACTATTTATAATTTCTTTTTGTAACAAAATAGTATATGCTTATTATAATAAGAAAAAATCAGTTAAAAAAGGAGAGAAGATGCCAGATAATCTTGCTCTACGCATGCGTCCACGTACAATTTCAGAGGTGATTGGTCAGAAGCATCTGGTTGGTGAAGGTAAAATTATTCGCCGTATGGTAGAAGCTAATATGCTATCGTCAATGATTCTCTACGGGCCACCAGGAATCGGGAAGACCTCAATAGCTAGTGCTATTGCAGGAACAACAAAATTTGCTTTTAGAACCTTTAATGCTACAGTTGATAGCAAGAAACGCCTGCAAGAAATTGCGGAAGAGGCTAAATTTTCAGGTGGCTTAGTTCTGCTTCTAGATGAGATTCATCGTTTAGATAAAGCTAAACAAGACTTTTTATTACCACTCTTAGAGAATGGTAATATTATCATGATTGGGGCTACAACGGAGAATCCGTTTTTTTCTGTAACACCAGCCATCCGTAGTCGTGTACAAATATTTGAGTTGGAACCACTCTCTAACGAGGATATTAAGGAAGCTATCCTAGGTGTTTTAGAGGACAAGGAGCGTGGTTTTGACTTTGATGTCCAGTTAGATGATGATGCTCTAGATTTTATTGCTACAGCTACTAATGGTGATTTACGTTCGGCTTATAATTCGTTGGATCTAGCTGTCATGTCGACGCCAGCTTCAGAAGATGGGCTTCGCCATATTACTTTAGATACAGTGGAAAATAGTTTACAACGTAGCTATATCACCATGGATAAAGACGGTGATGGACACTATGATGTGCTCTCTGCTTTGCAAAAATCTATTCGAGGCTCTGATGTTAATGCCAGTCTTCATTATGCAGCGCGTTTGGTTGAAGCAGGAGATCTCCCTAGTCTAGCGCGTCGCTTGACTGTGATTGCATACGAGGATATTGGTTTAGCTAATCCTGATGCGCAAGTTCACACGGTTACAGCTTTGGAAGCTGCACAGAAAGTAGGTTTCCCAGAGGCGCGTATTTTGATAGCCAATGTAGTTGTTGACTTAGCTTTATCTCCTAAGTCGAATTCGGCTTATATGGCTATGGATGCTGCCTTGGCAGACCTTAGAAAATCAGGAAATTTACCGATTCCTCGTCATTTGAGAGATGGGCACTATGCTGGAAGTAAGGAACTGGGCAATGCACAAGATTACAAGTATCCCCATGCTTATCCTGAAAAGTGGGTCAAGCAACAATACCTTCCGGATAAATTAAGAGGTGTGAATTATTTCCACCCCAATGAAACCGGGAAATATGAAAGAGCTCTTGGAGCTAATAAAGACCGAATCGATAAGTTATCTAGATAATGCGAGAGGAATCAACGAAAACGATTGCAAAAAAATAGATTTTTCCTCTTGCAATAATTTTCAAAAGTGGTATTATAAAAACATAGAAATTGCTGTGGTATACGAATCCACATATAAGTGTTGACCGACTAATTTTTGTATTATCGGGAGACAGAGGTCTATTAACAGTGTGCAGGCTGGCTCACCCAGAAGCAACTGAAGTTAGTAGCGAGTCGCCCACCTGCTTTTTTACGTCGCGGGTTCAATACAAACCGTGGATCATCGGTACCAATACAGCATCCAGCCTCCTTAGCTCAGTTGGTAGAGCAGTGGACTCTTAATCCATGGGTCACAGGTTCGAGCCCTGTAGGGGGCATCAAACTTCAACAGTAAAAGCCTTGATAACCAAGGCTTTTTTGCTTGTCTTAAGAGCATTTGCCCCATCGTTTGCCCCACATTTTTTTATGAGCAATCTTTCCAGATATCTCTGATTTGATTAAATTCCTCAAAAATTTTCTCTTCTAAAGTGTGTCCATATACTTCTACCAACATTGAAATATCTCTATGCCCTAGAATTTTTGCAATAACTCCAAGGTCAAACCCTTTGTGCCAGAGGTAGCTTCCATAGGTGTGACGTGCTCCTTTTGTCGTGATAATTGGATAAATGTCCAACTCATTTAAGAGAACACTCAAAGCTTTATTGACACTTGCAATATCTGGTACCAAGTGAATATATCCATAATGCTGAAAAATCATTTTATACCTATTCTTGATTCCTAGCTCTTTATTAGCCTTCTCCTGTTCAATTTTTAGGACTTGTAATATCTTAATGCATTCTTCATCTATCGGTACCATCCGAATAGACGTTTTGTTTTTTGGAGGGACAAATTTATGAGAAAGGGTATTAAACCTCCTATATGTTTTTAGTAGTCCTCTGTCAAAATCAACTTCATTCCAAGTTAACGCTATTAACTCTCCAAACCTCATGCCTGTTTTTAATAGAAAATAGACGATATAAGGAACAATTGAACGTTGGTAATCAAATTTTCTCTTTACTGCTAAAAGTAAATCCAGATAGTCCTTTTCTGTATGTAAATATTTCTCTTCTGTCATCTGTTGTTCTTTGGATGAAAATAACTCGACATGTTGTGTAAAATCATCTATTAGAACTTTGTCTGCAATTGCCATTTGGATGCTCTGATGAATCCCCGTATTCAATCTACCAAGAAAATTTCTCCCAACTGTTTGTCCATACTTATTCATTATTCTTTGGTATTCACTCGCACGAATTTGAGTGACTTTTTTATTTCCAAATAATCTTTCAATTGTGTTTTTACGGAGAAGATATTTTTTCTTTGTCTCTTCCGACCTACTACTCGGTAGAATTTTTAGTTCAAGCCATTCTTGATAGAGATCGACAAGAGAAATATCTCTAGAAATTCTTTTCCCTAAACGAAGTTCTTGCAGAATCGGCTCAGCTTCTGACTCTGCAAGTTTTTTTGTTTTAAAACCGCTATTATGAGCAACAGTTTTTCCTTCGTTACGAATTTCATAGGTCCATAAGTTACTATCTCCTCGCTTTCGATAACGAACACTTGCCATATTACGCCACCTCTGTTCCTAGAATCTCATTTACAACACTTTTTGGAACAACCATCAAACGTTTACGATTATAAAATGTATAACCTCGTGATACAAGTAATTCTCTTGCCTGATGGATAATATCATTTGCAGTGTGAGGGCGATAGCCCATTTCAATTAATTCTTTGTTACTAATTAAATTATGATCCATAGTTATCCTCCTTATTTATTTTCTAAATTCAGAAACTCGCCTACAAGCAGTTGTAATTCTGTATTTAATTTAGGGAGATTATGTATTAATACTTCTTTTAATTCTTCCGCAAATTGGTTCGTTTCTTCTCTCAATAGTTTGCGGACTCTTGTTTTTTTCTTTTTGATGCTATCTGATTTTAAATTTGGAAAAGCCAATGACAACAGTTCAGGATTGTTGAGAAAGATAATTGTAAATGCTCTTTGCTCCACTCGAATATGTTCTAGCTTATAAAATCCGAAATTATCAAGTCGATTCATAATATCTTGGACCATCTCCTCCCCAATCGCTTTGGTTCTGAGTTGGAACTCTAGTCTCCACCAAAACGGATTTACAGCCAAATCTAGCTTCTCTTCTCGCTTGTGAGCAATGATTTCTTTATTCTTATCATATAACCTAACTTGTACATTACTACCGCTAGAACCCCAATATTTCGTCTCTAATTCGCCCCCTCGACCATAGAAGACCTTATGGGTAACACCACCTTTAATATGTTGCAAATTAACGATCTCAGGCCTGTTGAAAATGTCAAATGCCAAATCAAAACGAGACAAACGTACCGTCAATGAATTCAATCTGGCAAAGTACATTAATTGCCTCCATACTTTCATTCCATCAAATTCTTTTAAAGTGTTAGGATTGAAATCAATCCGAATCAATTGTTCACCTCCATAAGTGGATAATTGAAAAAATATAATATTGATTGAATCATACTCATTAAAATCTTTAGCTAAAGTAAAGACATCATCTCGAACATTATCATATATTTCAAATGAATCAACTCTTGTACTTATTGCCTGTTTCAGATTTTTGAAAATCCGCCTTAGGGAACCAGTATCTGTATCCCAGATAACCGTTAGTCTATCAATACTGACATCTAACCTCTGTACTAATTCTCCTATTTCACATCGTTCTTGAATGCTTCTTAAATCTTGTATAGAAACCAACAAAATTGTCCCCCCTTCTTTTAGATTTTTTAGGTCTCAGAAACACCGTCAAATCAACGTTTGTCCGTTCCGTCGTTCTTTGGACGTTGTCCTAAGTGTACCTTTTTGCTGGCTGTTAGAATAGCCAGCTTTTACTTGGCTAGAAATTGTCTGGACGTCAGTCTGCAGGACTTCGCCTGACTTCCCGTCAGGCTCGTCCCTTGTCCTTGTCCACACAATTTCTAGCTCCAAGGCTTCGAATAGTCATAAGTCATAGTCTCGTCCTCAACTTCTTCCTCACTCACTATTCCTAAACAGATGAACTATTTTGTATTATTTATAACTTATTTTTAAGTTATAAATATATTTTATAAAAAATATTTTTGGAAGTCAATTAAAAACTTGATTTGTAAGTTTATAGGTGATAGAATAAGTTTAAAATAAAAAACAGGAGTTCATCATGACCTTTATTATTCAAAATTTTGGACCCAATTTGGCACGACTACGCATAGAAAAAGGAGTGAGTCAAACTCAACTTGCGGAAGATTTAGGAATCGGTAAACAATCCATCTCTGACTACGAAAAACAAAAAAGCTACCCCACCTTTGCAAATTTAGATAAGATAGCAGAATATTTTAATGCAACTCCAACTCAACTTTTTGGAACTAGTAAAGAGATTGAATTAGAAAAGAGTGTTCTTGAATCGAATGAATACTCTGATAAAGTAAGTGAGATCTTAAAGGCTGTCAAATACATCGAACATTTTCTACAAACTGATGGACAGTACTTAGAGGATTTACTTTACCTAACAAGAGGCAACCAACTATACACAGAAGATGGAGATGAGTTGTATATTGATCCAACTTCTCAGAAAAGAACACTCCATAACCAATATGAACCTGGTTTTATTGTAGCAAGAGATAGATCCCCACTAGAACTCTTAATTGAAAATAAGGACCTATTAGATTAAAAAAAGCGAGGATATGTACTGATCCCAAAAGTTAGATTTTTTCTGTCTAACTTTTGGGGTGCAGTACATTTTCAACTCTCTTATTTATTTTCTTATCTCACATAATTACTTCACATATTCAGGCTCATCAAATTCATTTTTTTCAATAACATATGCCACATTTGCATCCTTATTGATCAAAGAACATATATCTATTAAACTACAAAAGCTCTCTGACCGCAAAATTCCGTTAATTTACAACCTTATTCCTACTTTCTATTTTACTTTTCTGACAGATAAGATTATAATAAGAAGTATTTATTTTCGGAGGTTTTTATGTCATTTCTATCAAAAAATTGGGCAGGACTGTTAGTCTGTCTGATCATTTCTATCATCTCTTGGGTTTTAGGAGGCTTTCTGCCTGTTGTGGGAGCACCTGTTTTCGCCATTTTTATCGGAATGATTCTCTACCCCTTTCTCACTCCCTATAAACAACTGGATGCTGGTTTGACTTATAGCTCCAAAAAATTGCTTCAGTATGCTGTTATCTTACTTGGTTTTGGACTCAATATCTCTCAAGTTTTCGCAGTTGGAAAATCTTCCCTTCCTGTCATCCTTTCGACTATTTCTATCGCTTTAATTATTGCTTTCTTTTTCCAACGATTTTTTAACATGGATACAAAGCTAGCTACCTTGATTGGGGTAGGCTCTTCTATCTGTGGCGGTTCTGCCATTGCAGCGACTGCTCCTGTTATTCACGCCAAGGAAAAAGAAGTAGCCCAAGCCATTTCTGTTATCTTTTTCTTCAATGTCTTGGCAGCTCTTATCTTTCCAACTCTAGGTTCTTGGCTCCATCTCTCCAACGAAGGTTTTGCTCTCTTTGCGGGTACTGCGGTCAACGATACTTCCTCTGTAACAGCCACAGCTAGCGCCTGGGATAGTCTGTATCATACCAATACTCTAGAATCTGCAACCATTGTCAAACTGACTCGTACCTTAGCTATTATCCCTATTACTCTCTTCCTCTCCTATTGGCAAAGCCGTCAACAAGACAACAACCAAGGAGTAAAGCTTAAAAAAATCTTCCCCGTTTTCATTCTCTACTTCATCCTAGCTTCTCTGCTAACTACCGTCCTTACTTCTTTTGGTGTTAGCAATAGCTTCTTTTCACCTCTCAAACAGCTCTCCAAATTCCTCATCATCATGGCTATGAGTGCTATTGGTCTCAAAACTAACCTAGTTGCTATGATCAAATCCAGTGGAAAATCCATTCTTCTTGGAGCCCTTTGCTGGATCGCTATCATCCTGACTAGTCTTGGCATGCAATTACTCATCGGTATTTTCTAAGAAAAAAGGGAGCCTAAAGGCTACCTCAGAACGTAGACAAACGTCATTTTTGGCGTTTGTCTTTTTGTATCTTCAAAGATATTTTGTCTTATCATCTACTATTCCATCCAAAAATCTGATTTAAAGCAAAATAAAAAGGGATATTCTGTTCTGACCCCAAAAAGTTAGACAAATAATTTAAGCAAAGGATTTAGTTCTGTATTGTACAGGACTGAGTCCTTTTAGTTTTACCTTAATGCGTTTGTTGTTGTAATAATTAATATAGTCTACAATAGCTTGTTCCAAATGCTCAATTGACTTGAACGTCTTCTCATAACCATAAAACATCTCAGACTTAAGAATGCCAAAGAAGGATTCCATCATGCCGTTGTCTGGACTATTGCCTTTACGTGACATAGATTGTTGGATTCCCTTGTCCTCTAAAAAATGATGATAGAAATCATGTTGATATTGCCATCCCTGGTCACTGTGTAGAATAGTGTTCTCATAGTACTTCTCTGTGAAAGCTTGTTCCAACATCATTTTTACTTGTGCTAAGTTGGGCGAAGTAGAAAGATTGTAGGCGATAATTTCGCTGTTAAAACCATCTAAAACTGGTGATAAATAGAGTTTTTGGCTGCTTGCTGGAATGGCAAACTCTGTCACATCTGTGTAGCACTTTTCCATTGGTTTTGATGCTTCAAACTGGCGTCGAATGAGATTTTCTGCTTTCTTACCAATCTCTCCTTGATATGAAGAGTACTTCCGTTTTTGGCGAATTCGAGCACTTAAACCAAGAGCCTTCATCAGACGTTGCACTTTCTTATGATTTACCACGAAGCCACGATTTCTCAATGCAAGAGTGATGCGACGATAGCCATAATTTCCTTTGTGTTCAGTAAAAATAGCTTGAATTTCAGCTTTGATAGTTTGATTCTTATCCGTTTGATCCAGCTGTTTTAAGTGGTAATAATAGGTCGAACGAGCAAGCCTAATAATCTTTAGAAGAATCTCTAAAGCAAACTCTGTTACCAATTCTAGAACAATTTCCGTTTTTCTTCTTGCTCTTTCTCGTCCTTCAATCGGAGTTCTCTTAACTTTTTTAGAACAGCGTTCTCCGCTCTCAAGTACTCATTTTCTGCTTGAAGTCGCTCTAGTTCTGTCATCTCTTCAGGTTTCTTCTTTGGCTTACGTCCCATTTTAGGCGGTCTCCCTCTTGCTTTCTCAACAATAGTATACCCATTTTTCTTGTATTGTGCTATCCAATTGTTAAGCAAACCTTGATTGGAGAGGCCATAGTCCAGAGAAACACTTTGTTGGGAACAACCTTCAAGCAGAACCTTATTAATCATTTCTCGTTTTAATTTAGGAGAATAGTAACGCTTCTTTCCCTTTTTGACGATGTTTATTCCATAACGGTCAATTAATTTCACCATGTACTTTAGACCAGAAACGTTCACCTCAAATTGATTTGAAAGTCGTTTAAAGCTTTCTCCTTGCTTTCTCAGTTCATATATTTGAACTTTATCTTCATAAGTCAATTTCATAATAAAAACACCCCAAAAGTTAGATTTTTTCTGTCTAACTTTTGGGGTGCAGTTCATTCCCTATCCATTTCGATAATTTTTTCATTAATTTGTTTTTCCATTTTATCCTCCGATTAGTCTCGCACTGATATTTATTGATAACAACACTATATTTCTAGTATAGCATAATCATTAGATATTATAGGTTTTCAAACCAAATGAGAGTCATTCGTTTTTGCCCCACTTTTGCCCCATTTTTAAATCATGACATTGGAAATACCTAAAAGTACTTCCCTAAAATCACTTATATTTCAATATTTTTAATTACTCTCAATATGAAAATCCTTTCCAAATCCATGTAGGGGGCATCTTAATATCGGAAAGAGACTTGCTTATAAGTCTCTTTTTATTTTTCTAAGAAAGAACTCACTTTAAACAGAAATTTACGTGCTTGTTTGTCTAAACGAGAGTTGTTCCCAATGATAATTTCTTCTAAAATATATGCTTTGTGTTATGATAATAGTCAAGAAACAGAAATGAAAAAGGAGACATGAGTTGAAAATTGCAATCATTGGCTATAGCGGCTCTGGAAAGTCGACTTTGGCAAATTTTTTAGGTCAACACTACAATTGTGAGGTTCTTCATTTAGATAAAATTCATTTCACATCAAATTGGCAAGAGCGAACAGTTGATGAAATGACTGGCGATATATCAACATTTATGCTACAAAGTGATTGGATTATTGAAGGGAATTACTCGGCCTGTCTTTATGAAGAACGTATGAGGGAAGCTGACTGTATTGTCTATTTCAACTTTAACAGAGTTAATTGTCTCTATCGGGCGTTTAGGCGTTATTTAACATATAGGGGAAAGACACGTCCTAGCATGGCAGAAGGTTGTAATGAAAAATTTGATTTTGCATTTGTGAAATGGATTTTATTAGACGGACGTTCTAAAAAATATGTAGAGCGATATAATGCAGTTGTTAAAAATTATTCTGACAAGACAATTATTTTAAAGAATCAAAGGCAGTTAAATGATTATATGAAGCAGGTTAAATAGCTGATAGTTGTACATAAGAAGCAAGGTTAAAAAGATATAGTAAATAACTAGTTGCAATCTTAGCTATAACTGTCAGAATATTTTGTAAGAAGCGCTTTCAACGTTGAACAAATAGACTTTTTTCTGCTATAATAAACTGTAACGCAAAACTTGTGGGTGAAATTCCCACCGTGAAGTTTTTCAAGAAAGGTGGGGACAGCCTCGTAAAGGTGGAGCTGTCCGTTATCAAAATAATATGACATCAGTAGTTGTTGTGGGTACCCAGTGGGGTGATGAAGGTAAAGGAAAAATTACAGATTTCCTAAGTCAAGATGCCGAAGTGATCGCACGTTATCAAGGTGGAGACAATGCAGGTCACACGATTGTTATCGATGGTAAGAAATTTAAATTGCACTTGATTCCATCAGGTATTTTCTTCCCAGAGAAAATATCTGTTATCGGGAACGGTGTAGTGGTCAATCCTAAATCACTTGTCAAAGAGTTGGAATATCTTCATGCAGAAGGTGTGTCAACAGAGAGCCTTCGTATTTCTGACCGTGCACACGTTATTTTGCCGTACCATATTAAACTTGATCAACTGCAAGAAGCCGCCAAAGGTGACAATAAGATTGGTACAACTAACAAAGGTATTGGTCCTGCCTATATGGATAAGGCTGCGCGTGTAGGTATCCGTATTGCAGACCTTTTGGACAAAGAAATCTTTGCTGATCGTTTGAAAACGAACTTAGCTGAGAAAAACCGTCTTTTCAGTAAGATGTATGAAGCTGAAGAATTATCATTCGATGAGATTTTTGAAGAATACTACGCTTACGGACAACAAATTAAGCAATATGTCACAGATACATCCGTTATCTTGAATGACGCTCTTGATGCAGGTAAACGTGTCCTCTTTGAAGGAGCTCAAGGGGTTATGCTTGATATTGACCAAGGTACTTACCCATTTGTAACGTCATCAAACCCAGTTGCGGGTGGTGTTACAATCGGTTCTGGTGTTGGTCCATCTAAAATTAATAAGGTAGTCGGTGTATGTAAGGCCTATACGAGTCGTGTTGGTGATGGTCCTTTCCCAACTGAGTTATTTGATGAAGTTGGTGAACGCATCCGTGAAGTTGGTCATGAATATGGAACAACAACAGGACGTCCACGTCGTGTAGGATGGTTTGACTCAGTGGTGATGCGCCATAGTCGTCGTGTATCAGGCATCACAAACCTCAGCTTGAACTGTATCGATGTTCTCTCAGGTCTTGACACTGTAAAAATTTGTGTAGCTTATGACCTTGATGGTGAGCGTATTGATCACTACCCAGCTAGTCTTGAGCAACTGAAACGTTGTAAACCAATCTATGAAGAATTGCCAGGTTGGGAAGAAGACATCACAGGTTGTCGTAGTTTAGATGAGCTTCCTGAAAATGCTCGTAATTATGTTCGTCGTGTTGGTGAATTGGTAGGTGTACGTATCTCTACTTTCTCTGTAGGACCAGGACGTGAACAAACAAACATCCTTGAAAGTGTTTGGTCAAATATCTAAAGCCAACAAAAGGAGAATCTAGGAAACTAGGTTCTCTTTTCTCACGCCTTAAACATATAGATTAATATGAATGTTGCAACTGTTAAAAAAGGTTACTAATTTTTCGATATGATTAGGAAAGAAACCTTTCTATTTGATTAGTTTTTCGGTATAATATGGATTGATTAAATGAAAATTAATGAGAACCTACTTTCATGATTTAAAAGTGTGTTCATAATTTTGACGAAGAAAATAAGTGAGCATATCTCTTAATAGTTTTGGGCAAGAGGTGAATAATGAATAAGATTGTATTTGTTTGTCTGGGGAATATTTGTCGTAGCCCAATGGCAGAATTTGTGATGAAAGAGCTGGACCAAGAAAAGTCTTTGCATATCGAAAGTCGCGCGACATCTTCATGGGAGCATGGAAATCCAGTTCATCAAGGAACCCAAAAGATTTTAAGGAAATATGCTATTTCTTTTGACTCTTACAAGGGCTCACAACAGATTAGTCAGGCCGATTTTGAGTTCTTTGATTTAGTTGTGGGAATGGATGAGTCAAATGTTGAGGATCTTCTACAGATATCTGCAGGGCGTTATGACGATAAAATCAAGCTTTTCAGACCTGGTGGAGTTCCGGACCCATGGTATACAGGTGACTTTGAAGAAACATACAAATTGGTAACTGCAGGTTGTCGAGACTGGTTACAGTGGATTAAGGATAGACAATGAATTTTAAACAACTAAAGGATTTTGATTTTAAAAATATTGATATTGACCGAAATCAATTTGAGCGTATTACAGTAGGGGTTATTATTTTATGCGCCCTGTCCTTGTTTTTGGTGACTATAAAAACGCAACATTCTATCAAGATTGATGGGACTAAGATTGCCTATAAAGGTCAGATGCAGAACCATCGATTGAATGGTCAAGGAACTTTGACCTATGATAATGGTGATACCTATACGGGAGAATTTAAGAATGGTTCCTTTAATGGTCAAGGAACCTTCAAATCTCATGAGGGTTGGATTTATCAAGGAGAGTTCAAGTCTGGTCAAGCCGATGGTCAAGGAAAATTGACTACTGAAAATAAGGTTACCTACAAAGGAAAATTTAAACAGGGGATTTTTAAAGGATGAGAATTAACTGGTTTTCTTATATTCGTGTGACAGGACTTCTTTTGGTTCTGATTTATCATTTCTTCCCAAGTATTCTTCCTGGGGGCTTCATCGGTGTTGATGTCTTCTTTACCTTCTCAGGGTATTTGATTACAGCACTTTTGATTGATGAGGTATCTAGGACGCATCGCATTGATTACCTTGGTTTTATGCGACGACGCTTCTACCGGATAGTACCACCACTTGTGTTGATGGTTCTTATCTGCACCCCTTTGGCACTCTTGGTTCGAAATGATTTTATTGCAGGTATTGGACGTCAAATCACCTCTGTTATCGGTTTTGTAACTAACTATTATGAGATTTTGACCGGGGGAAATTATGAGAACCAGTTTAACCAGCATATTTACCTCCATACATGGAGTCTGGCTATTGAGGTTCACTATTATATTCTTTGGGGTGCCTTGCTTTGGTTCTTAGCTAAGCGTGTTAAACATCAAAATAAATTTAGAAGCCTAGTCTTTATGGTATCTCTTGCCTGCTTTATGGTGAGTTTCCTATCAATGTTTATTAGTGCTTTCTTTGTTGATAGTTTTTCTCGCTTATATTTCTCGTCAATTACGCATGCCTATCCGTTTTTCCTAGGTTCGCTTTTTGCGACACTTTCAGGTGTGTATGAAACGACCGCTAGGTTCAAGAAAAATATACGCCTTTGGACTCTGAAAAAGACAGTCCTTTATATGGTAGGAAGTTTTGCCTTGCTCGTATTGTTGGGCTTAGTTCTCCATTTTGAGGAACGCATTACCTATCTATTTGGTTTTGTTTTAGCTAGTTTGTTCACGGCTGTTATGATTTACTCTGCCCGTGTCCTTCATGAGAAATTGCCTGGAAAATCAGAGCCTGCTCTTATTAGTTATTTGGCAGAGATTAGCTATAGTGTCTATCTTTTTCACTGGCCACTATATATTATCTTTAGTCAATTGACCAATAATATTATTGCAGTCATTCTGACAACGATTCTGTCAATTGTTTTCGCAACACTTTCCTACTATATAATAGAGCCATTTATTGCAGGAAGAAAGGCCAGTCTCTTTGGAATAGATTTAGACTTGACGCCGTACCGACATATTGTGCTTTATGTTTTTAGTGGTCTTACTTTAATTACAGTGCTTATTTCTCTCTTTGCGCCAGCTGTAGGAAACTTCGAGAAAGATTTAGAAGCTAATGGTTTGTCGCAAGCTCAGACTAAGATGAAATTAACGCGTACCAATGCGGAAAACAGTCAGGCTACTTCATTTGGTGTGAATAAGGGAGTGACAGTTTTAGGGGACTCCGTAGCTCTTAGATCAAAAGATCAGCTGGAATCAAGTATTGATAATGTCGCTATAGATGCAGTTGTCAGTCGTAACCTATCAACAATCAATGATTTGCTTAAAGATTACGCGGATAGTAATGCTCTTGCTAAGGATGTTGTCATTGCTGGTGGTGTTAATGAGATTGACGACTATAAAGGCGTTATTAATAAAATCATCAAGAATTTACCTAAGGGTCACCATATTATCTTTGTGACACCATATAATGGTAGTAAATCTGGTAATGAGGCCCAATCTTTGATTCAGTTACGTAAGTATGAGTTAGAGATGGCTAAGAAATACGACTTTGTGACGGTTGCTGACTGGTATCAAGTGGCTAAAGAAAATATTTCTATCTGGAATGGTACAGATGGGGTTCACTTTGGATCTGATAGCGACTCTATTAACCGTGGTGCTAAACTCTATACTAAGACAATTAAAGAAGCTATAGAGAAAGCTGATAAGGCACCAGTTAAGGGTGGTAAGAAATAATCAAAAGAGAAGGCAAGTCTTGTCTTCTTTTTTATGGACAAATTTTGACTGCATTTTTTGTTTTGTGCTAAAATAAGCCTATGGCAAGAATATTAGATAATGATTTACTAGGAGATGAAGAGTATGTTGAGCGTACCCTTCGTCCTCAGTACTTTAAGGAATATATTGGTCAAGATAAGGTTAAGGACCAATTAAAGATTTTTATAGAGGCAGCTAAACTTCGTGATGAAGCATTGGATCATACTCTTTTGTTTGGTCCTCCAGGTTTAGGGAAAACGACCATGGCTTTTGTGATAGCTAATGAGATGGGCGTCAATTTAAAGCAGACGTCTGGGCCAGCAATTGAGAAGGCTGGAGATCTGGTTGCCATACTAAATGACTTGGAGCCAGGTGATATCTTATTTATTGATGAGATTCATCGAATGCCTATGGCAGTGGAAGAAGTACTTTATAGTGCTATGGAAGATTACTACATCGATATCATGATTGGTGCAGGTGAAACAAGTCGTAGTGTTCACCTAGAGTTACCACCGTTCACTTTAGTGGGTGCAACCACACGAGCAGGTATGTTGTCAAATCCATTGAGGGCTCGTTTTGGGATTAATGGTCATATGGAATATTATGAGTTACCAGATTTGAAGGAAATTATAGAACGCACTTCAGAAATCTTTGATATGACTATAACACCTGAGGCTGCCCTAGAGTTAGCACGTCGTAGTCGTGGAACGCCACGTATTGCTAACCGCCTACTTAAGCGTGTGAGAGACTATGCACAAATTATGGGTGATGGCATCATTGATGATAAGATTGCAGACAAGGCGTTGACTATGTTGGATGTGGACCATGAAGGACTAGATTATGTCGACCAAAAAATTCTCCGAACCATGATTGAGATGTATGGTGGTGGACCGGTTGGTCTAGGGACCTTGTCAGTTAATATTGCTGAAGAGCGAGAAACGGTAGAAGATATGTATGAACCCTATCTAATTCAAAAAGGATTTATTATGCGAACACGAACAGGACGTGTTGCAACGGTTAAAGCCTATGAACACATGGGGTACGACTACACTAAAGAAAGTTGATAAAAAATCCATCGAAGGTGGATTTTTTTGTTTAGTCAAAAAGAAAAAAGAAAAAAACTTTAAAAATCCCTTGCAATGAGTGGGTTCTTTTGTTATTATATTATGGTGCTGTAAATACAGCGCTTAGCTATGATACAAGAGGTTGCGACACGCCTGGTTGCACTGCCACGCAATCCGTGTTGGTTTTCTTGAGGAGCTAGCCTATTATCTTAAATAGACGAAAGAGGAGAAAAAATGGCAAACAAAAAAATTCGTATCCGTTTGAAAGCTTACGAACACCGTACGCTTGATACAGCGGCTGAAAAAATCGTAGAAACTGCAACTCGCACAGGTGCGACAGTTGCTGGACCAGTTCCACTTCCAACTGAACGTAGTCTCTACACAATTATTCGTGCGACTCACAAATATAAAGATTCTCGCGAACAATTTGAAATGCGTACACACAAACGTCTTATCGACATCATCAACCCAACTCAAAAAACAGTTGACGCTTTGATGAAACTTGATCTTCCAAGTGGTGTGAACGTAGAAATCAAACTTTAATTTAAAGTTTGATTCAATGAGCATAAAAAACGCTCGTTAAAAACTTTTTTGAGCATAAAAAACGCTCATAAAAAACTTTTTGAAAAAACAATAAAGTAAAGGAAATATTTTCTCATGACAAAAGGAATCTTAGGGAAAAAAGTGGGAATGACTCAAATCTTCACTGAAGCAGGTGAATTTATCCCTGTTACTGTCATCGAAGCTACTCCAAACGTTGTGCTTCAAGTTAAAACTGTTGAAACAGACGGTTACGAAGCAGTTCAAGTTGGTTTTGACGACAAACGCGAAGTATTGAGCAACAAACCTGCCAAAGGCCACGTAGCGAAAGCTAACACAGCTCCTAAGCGCTTCATTCGTGAATTCAAAAACATTGAAGGCTTGGAAGTTGGATCAGAAATCACTGTTGACACATTCGAAGCTGGAGATGTTGTTGACGTAACTGGTACTTCAAAAGGTAAAGGTTTCCAAGGTGTTATCAAACGCCACGGTCAATCACGTGGACCTATGGCTCACGGTTCTCGTTACCACCGTCGTCCAGGTTCAATGGGACCTGTTGCGCCTAACCGTGTTTTCAAAAACAAACATTTGGCAGGACGTATGGGTGGCAACCGTGTGACAATTCAAAATCTTGAAGTTGTACAAGTTATCCCAGAGAAAAACGTTATCCTTATCAAAGGTAACGTACCAGGTGCTAAGAAATCTCTTATCACTATCAAATCAGCAGTTAAAGCTGCTAAATAATAAGAAAGGAGAAATCAGTTAAAAATGGCAAACGTAAAACTATTTGACCAAACTGGTAAAGAAGTTAGCACAGTTGAACTTAACGACGCTATCTTCGGTATCGAACCAAACGAATCAGTAGTATTTGATGTCGTAATCAGCCAACGTGCTAGCCTTCGCCAAGGTACTCACGCGGTTAAAAACCGTTCAGCAGTATCAGGTGGTGGACGTAAACCATGGCGTCAAAAAGGGACTGGACGTGCTCGTCAAGGTTCTATCCGCTCACCACAATGGCGTGGTGGTGGTGTTGTCTTCGGACCAACTCCACGTTCTTACGGATACAAACTTCCACAAAAAGTTCGTCGCCTTGCATTGAAATCTGTTTACTCAGCTAAAGTTGCAGAAGATAAATTTGTAGCAGTTGAAGCTCTTTCATTTGCAGCTCCAAAAACTGCTGAATTCGCAAACGTTCTTTCAGCTCTTAGCATCGATTCTAAAGTACTTGTTATCGTTGAAGAAGGAAACAAATTCGCTGAACTTTCAGCACGTAACCTTGCAAACGTAACTGTTGCAACTCCTGCAACTGCAAGCGTACTTGACATCGTAAACGCAGATAAACTTCTTGTTACTAAAGAAGCTATCTCATCAATCGAGGAGGTTCTTGCATAATGAATTTGTATGACGTAATCAAAAAACCTGTTATCACTGAGAAATCTATGATTGCTCTTGAAGCAGGAAAATACACTTTCGAAGTTGATACACGTGCACACAAACTCTTGATCAAACAAGCAGTTGAAGCTGCATTTGAAGGTGTTAAAGTTGCTAGCGTGAACACTGTAACTGTTAAACCAAAACAAAAACGTGTTGGACGTTACACTGGTTTCACTTCAAAAACTAAAAAAGCTATCATCACTCTTACAGCTGATTCTAAAGCAATCGAGTTGTTTGCAGCTGAAGCTGAATAATCAAAGGAGAAATTAACGTGGGTATTAAAGTTTATAAACCAACGACAAATGGCCGTCGTAACATGACTTCTTTGGATTTCGCAGAAATCACTACAAGCACTCCTGAAAAATCATTGCTTGTTTCTCTTAAGAACAAAGCTGGTCGTAACAACAACGGTCGTATCACTGTACGTCACCAAGGTGGCGGACACAAACGTCACTACCGTTTGATTGACTTCAAACGTAACAAAGATGGCGTTGAAGCAGTTGTTAAAACAATTGAGTATGATCCAAACCGTACTGCAAACATCGCTCTTGTACACTACACTGACGGGGTTAAAGCTTACATCATCGCACCTAAAGGTCTTGAAGTAGGTCAACGTATCGTTTCAGGTCCAGATGCGGATATCAAGATTGGTAACGCTCTTCCACTTGCAAACATCCCAGTTGGTACAGTTATCCACAACATCGAGCTTCAACCAGGTAAAGGTGCTGAACTTATCCGTGCCGCTGGTGCTTCTGCTCAAGTTTTGGGTCAAGAAGGTAAATACGTACTTGTTCGTCTTCAATCAGGTGAAGTTCGTATGGTTCTTGGTACATGTCGTGCAACTATCGGTACTGTAGGTAACGAACAACAATCACTTATCAACCTTGGTAAAGCCGGCCGTAATCGCTGGAAAGGTATTCGCCCAACAGTTCGTGGTTCTGTAATGAACCCTAACGATCACCCACACGGTGGTGGTGAAGGTAAAGCACCAGTTGGACGTAAAGCGCCATCTACTCCATGGGGTAAACCTGCGCTTGGTCTTAAAACTCGTAACAAGAAAGCTAAATCTGACAAACTTATCGTTCGTCGTCGTAACGAAAAATAATTTAGTCGCTTAGCACATAACATCCGCCAACTCGGTAGCATTTCTTAGTGCAAGCCGCTGTGGTACATTCAATTTAAAGGAGAAAACTACAAAATGGGACGTAGTCTTAAAAAAGGACCTTTCGTCGATGAGCATTTGATGAAAAAAGTTGAAGCTCAAGCAAATGACGAAAAGAAAAAAGTAATTAAAACTTGGTCACGTCGTTCAACGATTTTCCCAAGTTTCATCGGATACACTATCGCAGTTTATGATGGACGTAAACACGTTCCTGTTTACATCCAAGAAGACATGGTAGGTCACAAACTTGGTGAATTTGCACCAACTCGTACTTACAAAGGTCACGCAGCTGACGATAAGAAAACACGTCGTTAATAGGAGGAGGACACAATGGCAGAAATTACTTCAGCTAAAGCAATGGCTCGTACAGTGCGTGTTTCACCTCGTAAAACACGTCTTGTTCTTGATCTTATCCGTGGTAAGAACGTTGCTGATGCAATCGCAATCTTGAAATTCACTCCAAACAAAGCAGCTCGCATTGTTGAGAAAACTCTTAACTCTGCTATCGCTAACGCAGAAAACAACTTTGGTTTGGAAAAAGCTAACTTGGTAGTATCTGAAACATTCGCAAACGAAGGACCAACAATGAAACGTTTCCGTCCACGTGCGAAAGGTTCAGCTTCACCAATCAACAAACGCACAACTCACGTAACAGTAGTTGTGTCAGAAAAATAAGGAGGTAAACTCGTGGGTCAAAAAGTACATCCAATTGGTATGCGTGTCGGGATCATCCGTGACTGGGATGCGAAATGGTATGCTGAAAAAGAATACGCAGATTACCTTCACGAAGATTTGGCAATCCGCAAATTCATTCAAAAAGAACTTGCAGACGCTTCAGTTTCAACTATTGAAATCGAACGTGCTGTAAACAAAGTTATTGTTTCACTTCACACTGCAAAACCAGGTATGGTTATCGGTAAAGGTGGATCAAACGTTGACGCTCTTCGCGCTCAACTTAACAAATTGACTGGAAAACAAGTACACATCAACATCGTTGAAATCAAGAAACCTGATTTGGACGCTCACCTTGTTGGTGAAACAATTGCTCGCCAACTTGAGCAACGTGTTGCTTTCCGTCGTGCACAAAAACAAGCTATCCAACGTGCAATGCGTGCTGGAGCTAAAGGAATCAAAACTCAAGTATCAGGTCGTTTGAACGGTGCAGATATTGCCCGTGCAGAAGGATACTCTGAAGGTACAGTTCCACTTCACACACTTCGTGCTGATATCGATTACGCTTGGGAAGAAGCTGACACAACTTACGGTAAACTTGGTGTTAAAGTTTGGATCTACCGTGGAGAAGTTCTTCCAGCTCGTAAAAACACTAAAGGAGGCAAATAACAAATGTTAGTACCTAAACGTGTTAAACACCGTCGTGAATTCCGTGGAAAAATGCGCGGTGAGGCTAAAGGTGGTAAAGAAGTATCATTCGGTGAATACGGTCTTCAAGCTACAACTAGCCACTGGATTACAAACCGTCAAATCGAGGCTGCTCGTATTGCCATGACTCGTTACATGAAACGTGGTGGTAAGGTTTGGATTAAGATCTTCCCACACAAATCATACACTGCTAAAGCTATCGGTGTACGTATGGGTTCTGGTAAAGGGGCACCTGAAGGTTGGGTAGCACCAGTTAAACGTGGTAAAGTAATGTTCGAAATCGCAGGTGTTTCTGAAGAAGTTGCACGTGAAGCGCTTCGTCTTGCTAGCCACAAATTGCCAGTTAAATGTAAATTCGTGAAACGTGAAGCAGAATAAGGAGAAGACATGAAACTTGAAGAAATCAAAAAGTTTGTTGCTGAGCTTCGTGGCTTGTCTCAAGAAGAGCTTGCTAAAAAAGAAAACGAACTTAAGAAAGAACTTTTCGACCTTCGTTTCCAAGCTGCAGCAGGTCAACTTGATCAAACTGCCCGTTTGAACGAAGTGAAAAAACAAATTGCACGTGTTAAAACTGTGCAATCTGAAATCAAATAATAGATTGGGAAAGGAGCAATTCTAATAATGGAACGTAATCAACGTAAAACCCTTGTTGGACGCGTAGTATCTGACAAGATGGATAAAACAATCACAGTTGTAGTTGAAACTAAACGTAACCACCCAGTCTATGGTAAACGTATCAACTATTCTAAAAAATACAAAGCACATGATGAAAACAACGTTGCTAAAGAAGGCGATATCGTTCGTATCATGGAAACTCGCCCACTTTCAGCTACAAAACGCTTCCGTCTTGTAGAAGTTGTGGAAGAAGCTGTTATTATCTAATAAAACTAAAAGGAGACAATTGAAATGATTCAACAAGAAAGTCGCTTAAAAGTTGCTGATAATAGCGGTGCTCGTGAAATCTTGACTATCAAAGTTCTTGGTGGTTCAGGACGTAAATTCGCTAACATCGGCGACGTTATCGTTGCAACTGTTAAACAAGCTACACCAGGTGGAGCTGTTAAAAAAGGTGATGTTGTTAAAGCTGTTATCGTTCGTACAAAAACTGGTGCTCGTCGTCCAGACGGTTCATACATCAAGTTTGATGACAACGCTGCAGTAATCATCCGCGATGACAAAACTCCTCGTGGAACTCGTATCTTTGGCCCTGTTGCACGTGAATTGCGTGAAGGTGGATACATGCGTATCGTATCTTTGGCGCCAGAAGTACTTTAATCTGAATTAACACAAACTTAGTCCCCTGAAATGTTCAGGGTGCCCATTAGGGCGTAAGAAATAATAGGAGAAATACTCAAATGTTTGTAAAAAAAGGCGATAAAGTTCGCGTTATTGCTGGTAAAGACAAAGGAACTGAAGCAGTAGTTCTTAAAGCTCTTCCAAAAGTAAACAAAGTTGTTGTTGAAGGTGTTGCAATCATCAAAAAACACCAAAAACCATCAGCTGAAAACCCTCAAGGTGCTATCGTGGAAAAAGAAGCACCAATCCACGCTTCAAACGTTCAAGTTCTTGACAAGAACGGTGTAGCTGGACGTGTAGGTTACAAAGTTGTTGACGGCAAAAAAGTTCGTTACAACAAAAAATCAGGCGAAGTGCTTGACTAATCACGAAGGAAAGGAGAAAGTATTAAATGGCTAACCGTCTTAAAGAAAAATACACTAACGAAGTAATTCCAGCTTTGACTGAAAAATTCAATTATTCTTCAGTTATGGCTGTGCCAAAAGTTGATAAAATCGTTATCAACATGGGTGTTGGTGAAGCTGTAAACAACGCTAAAACTCTTGAAAAAGCTGCTGCTGAGTTGGCACTTATTTCAGGTCAAAAACCATTGATTACTAAAGCTAAGAAATCAATCGCTGGCTTCCGTCTTCGTGAAGGTGTAGCGATCGGTGCTAAAGTTACCCTTCGTGGTGAACGCATGTACGAATTCTTGGATAAATTGGTATCAGTATCACTTCCACGTGTTCGTGACTTCCATGGTGTTCCAACTAAATCATTTGATGGACGTGGTAACTACACACTTGGTGTTAAAGAACAACTTATCTTCCCAGAAATCAACTTCGACGATGTTGATAAAGTACGTGGTATGGATATCGTTATCGTAACTACTGCTAACACTGACGAAGAAGGTCGTGAATTGCTTAAAGGCCTTGGAATGCCTTTTGCAAAATAATCTAGGAGGTAAATAAATTGGCTAAAAAATCAATGATTGCTAAGAACAAACGCCCTGCGAAGTTCTCTACGCAAGCTTACACTCGTTGCGAACGTTGTGGACGTCCACACTCAGTTTATCGCAAATTTAAACTTTGCCGTGTTTGCTTCCGTGAATTGGCTTACAAAGGTCAAATTCCAGGTGTTACCAAAGCTTCTTGGTAAAAACATGGTACATTTAAGTTAGTTTTACCTAATTTGAATGTATTTAACACAATCTGAGCCTAGCTCAATCATTAACTAGCAAGTGAATTATTCAAACTACTAGTAAGAGGAGAAAATATAAAATGGTTATGACTGACCCAATTGCAGATTTCTTGACACGTATTCGTAACGCTAACCAAGCTAAACACGAAGTCCTTGAAGTACCTGCATCAAACATTAAAAAAGGTATCGCTGAAATCCTTAAACGTGAAGGTTTCGTAAAAAATGTTGAAGTTATCGAAGATGACAAACAAGGTATCATCCGCGTATTCTTGAAATACGGACAAAACGGTGAACGTGTTATCACTAACTTGAAACGTATTTCTAAACCAGGTCTTCGTGTTTACTCTAAACGTGAAGATGTTCCTAAAGTTCTTAACGGACTTGGAATCGCGATCATCTCTACTTCAGAAGGTCTTTTGACTGATAAAGAAGCTCGTCAAAAGAACGTTGGTGGAGAAGTTATCGCTTACGTTTGGTAAGAAGTTGATACTAAGCACTTATCTCAAATGATTTGTGCGAGTTTCGTTGATTATATTCTATGAAACTCATCCCCGTGAAAACTAGTCACTTTGTGGCTTGATAATCTAACAGGAGAATTAAATACTATGTCACGTATTGGTAATAAAGTTATTACTTTGCCTGCTGGTGTTGAAGTAACAAACAACGATAACGTTGTTACTGTTAAAGGACCTAAAGGCGAACTCACTCGTGAGTTTAACAAAAACATTGAAATCAAAGTTGAAGGTAATGAAGTTACACTTCACCGTCCAAACGACTCAAAAGAAAACAAAACAATCCACGGTACTTCACGTGCAAACTTGAACAACATGGTTGTTGGTGTTTCTGAAGGTTTCAAAAAAGAACTTGAAATGCGCGGTGTCGGATATCGTGCGCAACTCCAAGGAACAAAACTTGTTCTTTCAGTTGGTAAATCTCACCAAGACGAAGTTGAAGCTCCAGAAGGTATTACTTTTGAAGTACCATCTGCAACTTCAATCGTTGTAAGTGGTATTAACAAAGAAGTTGTTGGTCAAACAGCAGCTTACATCCGTAGCCTTCGTTCACCAGAACCTTACAAAGGTAAAGGTATCCGTTACGTTGGTGAATACGTACGTCGTAAAGAAGGTAAAACTGGTAAATAATAGGATTTTATCCTTATGGCAATTCTTTGTGGATTGTCTCTTTACCAAAAGCTCTCATGAGCTAGCATTATAATTAAGAGGTGAAAATTGTGATTTCGAAACCAGATAAAAACAAACTCCGCCAAAAACGCCACCGTCGCGTTCGCGGAAAACTCTCTGGAACTGCTGATCGCCCACGTTTGAACATTTTCCGTTCTAATACAGGCATCTACGCTCAAGTTATTGATGACGTAGCGGGTGTAACGCTCGCAAGTGCATCAACTCTTGATAAAGAAGTTTCTAAAGGAACTAAAACAGAACAAGCCGTTGTTGTCGGTAAACTTGTTGCTGAACGCGCAGTAGCTAAAGGTATTTCTGAAGTGGTGTTTGACCGCGGTGGATATCTCTATCACGGACGTGTTAAAGCTTTGGCTGACTCAGCTCGTGAAAACGGATTGAAATTCTAATAGGGAGGACACTTAATAATGGCATTTAAAGATAATGCAGTAGAACTTGAAGAACGCGTAGTTGCTATCAACCGTGTTACTAAAGTTGTAAAAGGTGGACGCAACATGCGTTTTGCTGCTCTTGTTGTTGTTGGTGACCGTAATGGTCGCGTAGGATTTGGTACTGGTAAATCTCAAGAGGTTCCAGAAGCTATCCGTAAAGCAGTTGAAGCAGCTAAGAAAAACCTTATCGAAGTTCCTATGGTTGGTACAACTATTCCTCACGAAGTTCGTTCAGAATTTGGTGGAGCGAAAGTATTGTTGAAACCAGCTGTTGAAGGGGCTGGGGTTGCCGCTGGTGGTGCAGTTCGTGCCGTCATCGAATTGGCTGGTGTTGCTGATGTAACATCTAAATCACTCGGTTCAAACACTCCAATCAACATCGTTCGTGCGACTGTTGAAGGATTGAAACAACTTAAACGTGCTGAAGAAGTTGCGGCTCTTCGTGGCATCTCAGTATCTGACTTGGCATAAGAAAGGAGATAACAATGGCTCAAATTAAAATTACTTTGACTAAGTCTCCAATCGGACGCAAACCAGAACAACGTAAAACAGTTGTTGCTCTTGGACTTGGTAAATTGAATAGCTCAGTTGTTAAAGAAGACAACGCTGCTATCCGTGGTATGGTCAACGCAGTATCTCACTTGGTAACTGTAGAAGACGTTAAATAAAAATTGATTTAAGTCGTGAGGGTTACCTTGCGACTTAAACTGAATTTCATGTATAGGCGAGTTTCTAATCAAGCTACCTTACTTGGTTAGAGGCGCTAGCATTTTACAAAAAGAGGAGAAAATAATAATGAAACTTCATGAATTGAAACCTGCTGAAGGTTCTCGTAAAGTCCGTAACCGTGTAGGTCGTGGTACTTCATCTGGTAACGGTAAAACTTCAGGCCGTGGTCAAAAAGGTCAAAAAGCTCGTAGCGGTGGTGGCGTACGTCCAGGATTTGAAGGTGGACAAACTCCATTGTTCCGTCGTCTTCCAAAACGTGGATTCACTAACATCAACGCTAAAGAATACGCACTTGTAAACCTTGATCAATTGAACGTTTTTGAAGATGGTACAGAAGTAACTCCAGCAGTTCTTAAAGAAGCTGGAATCGTTCGTGCTGAAAAATCAGGCGTTAAAGTTCTTGGTAACGGCGAATTGACTAAGAAATTGACTGTTAAAGCAGCTAAATTCTCAAAATCTGCTGAAGCAGCTATCACTGCTAAAGGTGGTTCAATCGAAGTCATCTAATGAGGGGTAACTCATTATGTTCTTTAAACTATTAAAAGATGCGTTGAAAGTCAAAAACGTTCGTAATAAGATTTTATTTACAATCTTCATTATTTTCGTTTTTCGTGTAGGAACTCATGTAACAGTTCCTGGTATCAATGCGGAAAGTTTGAAACAATTAAGTGATTTACCTTTCTTGAACATGCTTAACTTGGTGTCTGGTAATGCTATGAATAACTTCTCAATCTTTTCGATGGGGGTTAGTCCTTATATTACGGCATCAATCATTGTCCAACTTTTGCAGATGGATATCTATCCAAAATTTGTGGAGTGGGGCAAACAAGGTGAAGTTGGTCGTCGTAAATTAAATCAGGCGACTCGTTATATTACTCTTGTTTTAGCATTTGGTCAATCGATTGGTATCACAGGTACTTTCAATACACTCTCATCAATTTCTTTGGTTAAGACACCTAATGTTTCAACCTATTTATTGATTGGGACAATTTTAACTGCTGGTAGCATAATTGTGACATGGCTTGGTGAACAAATCACAGATAAAGGTTTTGGTAATGGTGTGTCAATGATTATCTTTTCAGGGATCATTGCTTCTATTCCAAAAATGTTCTCAACAATTTACGAGGATTTCTTTGTCAACGTTCGTTCAGGAGAATTGACTCGTTCATATATCATAGTTGCTTTGTTAATTGTGGTAGGTTTGGCGATTGTCTTCTTTACGACATTTGTTCAACAGGCAGAATATCAAATTCCAATTCAATATACTAAATTGGTTCAAGGGGCTCCAACGAGTTCTTACCTTCCATTGAAAGTAAATCCAGCTGGTGTTATTCCCGTTATCTTTGCTAGCTCGATTACAACAATTCCTAGTACTATTCTTCCATTCTTCTCGAAGGTTACATGGTTATCACACTTACAAGGACTACTCTCGTATAATACACCTAGTGGAATGATTACTTATGCGATATTGATTATCTTATTCTCATTCTTCTACACATTTGTCCAAGTAAATCCTGAAAAAACTGCTGAAAATCTTCAAAAGAATGGGTCTTACATTCCTAGTGTTCGTCCAGGTCGTGAGACTGAAAAGTACATGTCTTCATTGCTTAAGAGATTGGCAACAATCGGGGCTGTATTTCTCGCGTTTATTTCATTGGCTCCAATTGCGGCTCAACAGTTTATGCACCTTACAAGCTCAATCGCGCTTGGTGGTACATCTCTCTTGATCTTGATTTCAACTGGTATCGAAGGTATGAAACAACTCGAAGGTTACCTATTGAAACGTCAGTACGTTGGATTTATGAATCTTGAAGACTAAGTCTTCTCATGAACAATTGAGAGGGAAAGAAAGGTTACTTTCTGTCCCTTCTCTTTTGTTTTTTGATAACTCTACCAATGTGTTAAAACCTTGATAGAGTTATTTGAAAACAAAAATAAGGAGTTCGTAAGATGAATCTTTTAATTATGGGTCTACCAGGTGCTGGTAAAGGGACTCAAGCTGCAAAAATTGTTGAAGAATTTGGTGTAGCTCACATCTCAACTGGTGATATGTTCCGTGCTGCTATGGCTAACCAAACTGAAATGGGTGTTTTGGCCAAATCATTCATCGATAAAGGTGAATTGGTACCAGATGAAGTAACAAACGGAATCGTTAAAGAGCGTTTGGCTCAAGACGACATTAAGGAAAAAGGATTCCTTTTGGATGGTTTTCCTCGCACAATCGAACAAGCTCATTCCTTGGATCAAATCTTGGTTGATCTTGGTTTGGAGCTTGATGGAGTAATCAATATCGAAGTGGATCCATCTTGCCTTCTTGAACGCTTGAGTGGTCGTATTATTCACCGCGAAACAGGTGAAACTTACCATAAAGTATTCAACCCACCAGCTGACTACAAGGAAGAAGACTATTACCAACGTGAAGATGACAAACCAGAAACAGTGAAACGCCGCTTGGATGTGAATATTGCTCAAGGTGAGCCAATTATTGCACATTACCGTGAGCTTGGTCTTGTATCTGATATTCAAGGTAACCAAGATATCGACGATGTATTCGCTGATGTTAAAAAAGCGATTGCAGCAATTAAATAATTATATAATCTTACTTGCGTATCAGACTTAAGCATGTTATAATACTTTAGTCTGACTTATAATTGTTACCTCTGTGCTCAGAGGAAATCAAATCGAAATTTTAGGGGGTACTTTTGCGTGGCAAAAGAAGACGTGATTGAAATTGAAGGTAAAGTTGTAGAAACTATGCCTAATGCTATGTTTACTGTTGAATTGGAAAATGGACACCAAATTTTGGCGACAGTTTCTGGTAAAATCCGTAAAAACTACATTCGTATTTTGGTCGGTGACCGTGTGACTGTTGAAATGAGTCCTTATGATTTGACACGTGGACGCATCACATACCGCTTTAAATAATCGAAATAATTGGAGGGATTGAAACATGAAGGTAAGACCATCGGTTAAACCAATTTGCGAATACTGTAAAGTTATTCGTCGTAACGGTCGTGTTATGGTAATTTGTCCAACAAATCCAAAACACAAACAACGTCAAGGATAATATAGAAAGGAGAAATCATGGCTCGTATTGCTGGAGTTGACATTCCAAACGATAAACGTGTAGTAATTTCACTTACTTACGTATACGGTATCGGACTTGCAACATCTAAGAAAATCTTGGCTGCTGCAGGCGTTTCTGAAGACATCCGCGTTAAAGATTTGACAAATGATCAAGAAGACGCTATCCGTCGCGAAGTGGATGCAATCAAAGTTGAAGGTGACCTTCGTCGTGAAGTTAACCTTAACATCAAACGTTTGATGGAAATCGGTTCATACCGTGGTATCCGTCACCGTCGTGGACTTCCTGTCCGTGGACAAAACACTAAAAACAATGCCCGCACTCGTAAAGGTAAAGCTGTTGCGATTGCAGGTAAGAAAAAATAACTAAAATAAAATAGGAGGTAAAAACATTGGCTAAACCAACACGTAAACGTCGTGTGAAAAAGAATATCGAATCTGGTATTGCTCACATTCACGCTACTTTCAATAACACTATTGTTATGATTACAGATGTGCATGGTAACGCTGTAGCATGGTCATCAGCTGGTGCTCTTGGTTTCAAAGGTTCTCGTAAATCTACACCATTTGCTGCACAAATGGCTTCAGAAGCTGCTGCTAAATCTGCACAAGAACATGGTCTTAAAACAGTTGAAGTAACTGTTAAAGGTCCTGGTTCAGGTCGTGAGTCTGCTATCCGTGCTCTTGCTGCTGCAGGTCTTGAAGTAACAGCAATCCGTGATGTAACACCTGTACCACATAATGGTTGTCGTCCTCCAAAACGTCGTCGTGTGTAATCTTTAATAACAATAGTACACAAGGTTCGTTTCGAGGGAGTATAATAAATGATTGAGTTTGAAAAACCAATAATAACAAAAATTGATGAAAATAAAGATTACGGCAAATTTGTCATCGAACCACTAGAACGTGGTTATGGTACAACTTTGGGTAACTCTCTTCGTCGTGTACTTTTGTCATCACTTCCAGGTGCTGCCGTAACATCAATTAAGATTGATGGAGTACTCCACGAATTTGATACCGTACCAGGCGTCCGTGAAGACGTGATGCAAATCATCCTTAATATTAAAGGACTTGCTGTAAAATCTTACGTCGAAGACGAAAAGACAATTGAACTTGATGTCCAAGGTCCAGCTGAAGTTACTGCTGGAGACATCTTGACTGATAGCGACATTGAAATTGTTAACCCTGATCATTATCTTTTCACTATCGCTGACGGCGCTTCTTTGAAAGCGACTATGACAGTAGCTACAAACCGTGGTTATGTTCCAGCAGATGAAAACAAGAAAGACGATGCACCAGTGGGAACATTGGCTGTAGATTCAATCTACACACCAGTGAAAAAAGTCAATTATCAAGTTGAACCTGCCCGTGTAGGTAGCAATGATGGTTTTGATAAATTGACAATCGAAATCATGACAAACGGAACAATCATCCCTGAAGATGCCCTCGGTCTCTCGGCTCGCGTTTTGATTGAACACTTGAACTTGTTTACTGACCTTACTGATGTTGCTAAAGCTACTGATGTAATGAAAGAAACTGAAAAAGTGAACGATGAAAAGGTGCTTGACCGTACCATCGAAGAACTTGATTTGTCTGTACGCTCATATAACTGTTTGAAACGTGCCGGTATTAATACCGTTCATGATTTGACAGAAAAAACTGAGCCTGAAATGATGAAAGTCCGTAACCTAGGTCGCAAATCTCTTGAAGAAGTCAAAGTTAAGTTGGCTGATCTTGGACTTGGACTCAAAAACGATAAATAATAATATAGGAGGATAACATGGCTTACCGTAAACTTGGACGCACAAGCTCACAACGTAAAGCGGTTCTTCGTGATTTGACTACAGATCTTATCATTAACGAAGCAATCGTTACAACTGAAGCACGTGCTAAAGAAATCCGTAAAACAGTTGAAAAAATGATCACTCTTGGTAAACGTGGTGATTTGCACGCACGTCGTCAAGCAGCTGCATTTGTACGTAACGAAATTGCATCTGAAAGCTATGATGAAGCAACTGATAAATATACATCAACAACTGCTCTTCAAAAACTTTTCTCAGAAATCGCACCTCGTTATGCTGAACGTAACGGTGGATACACTCGTATCCTTAAAACAGAACCACGTCGTGGCGATGCTGCCCCAATGGCAATCATCGAACTTGTTTAATTTTTATCAATTTTGTTGAGTGTTATGATGATGGAATAGCTTAGCTTTTCTTAGTCTAGCTCTGGTCTACCGCTGGGCATACGCCTAGCGGGAACACTCATCATAAAAATGGGAATAAATAAGCATGTAACGCTTGTTTACGAAAGGTAATACGGTTATTTTTCGTAAGCAGGCGTTTTTTTGTCTATAAATCGTCTGAATATTTTGATATAATGGAATAAGCTTATTTTAAAAAGGGGGACATTATTTTGACAACAGCCAAGGAATTGCTTAAGCAAAGGTACTATGAGCCAATTAAGGAGCAACCCGAATTATTTGTGGGGATTGAGTTGGAATACCCAGTTGTTAATTTGAGTGGTAATGCTACAGATGTCTCTCTTACAAAACAGTTACTAGTCTATCTTTTGGATAATTTTGATTTTCAAGCTGATAAGTATGATTCTTATAATAATCCTATTCAGCTTATCGATAAAGCTTCTGGAGACATGATTCTTTTTGAAGTTTCGTACAATACGATCGAGTTTGCTTTTGCAAAGGCTGAGAGAATTTCTGAGGTTGAGGAACGTCTGGATACTTACCTCAGTATAATCCAATCCTATCTTCAGAATCATAATCATGAGTTGCAAGGTTGGGGAGTGAATCCAAACTGGGCAAAAAATGACAACAGACCTGTTAAATCTCCTCGTTATGAAATGCTTATGGATTTTCTCGAGCTATCTAAAGCAAAGAACGATCCTTTCTTTCATGATTATCCAGAATATGCTTCTTTCATCTGTGGGAGTCAGGTACAATTAGATGTTTCAAAAACATCCTATTTAAGAGTCTTAAATGCTTTTAACCAAATAGAGGGACCCAAGGCAGTATTATTGGCAAACTCTGAGTTTTGGGATTCTGATTGGGATTTAGCGCTTTCCCGTGATGTTTTCTGGGAGAATTCCATGCATGGTGTGTTTGAGGAAAATGCAGGAGTATTTCCTAAGGTATTTAAGAATGAAGATGACTATTTTTCTTACTTGTCTGAGACAGCCATTTTTACTGCTAAGCGTGGTGACGAAACCTACTATTTTGAACCAATACGTGCTAAAGACTATCTAAGTATGCCATCTATCAAAGCACACTCTATTCGTGGCCAAGTGGTCACTATTGAACCAAGTGAGGAAGATTTTAAGACTCATCGTTCTTATCAATTCCAAGATTTAACGACACGAGGGACTATTGAGTTTCGTAGTGTATGTACCCAACCTTTCTCATCAACCTTTGCGCCAGCAGCCTTTCACCTTGGTCTTTTAGTCAATTTGGTAAATCTAGAAAATATTTTGAATGACTCACCTTTTTTTGAAGCATTTGACTATGATTACCCTAGAATTCGTCGTTTATTTTCGAAAAAAGATATTTCTGCTACAGACCTCAAAATGATTTTACCTTTGACAGAATCGTTATTGTCTTGTGCTGAGGATGGCTTAAAATCGCGTGGTTTTGGAGAAGAAGTTTACTTAGCTCCCCTTAGAGAGAAATTAGATAGGCTGAATAAGAGTTTAGCTTAACCTTTGACAAGAGATATGATAGATAGTTTTTGCTAAAAATTTTAAAAAAAGTCAAAAAAGTATTGACGTCAGCAAACAATAAATGGTATTATATAATAGTTGTTTCGAAAGAGACAAGAGAAAGTTACTAAAAAACTTTCAAAAAAGTATTGACACGAGTTGTCAATCTTGATATAATAACTAATGTTGTTAGCGGAAATGGCGGAATTGGCAGACGCGCAGGACTAAGGATCCTGTGACCGCTTTAGGTCGTGAGGGTTCAAGTCCCTCTTTCCGCAGAGTAACCAGTCACATGACTGGTTTTTTTATATTAAAAAATCAAAACGCTTACAAATTGTAGAAAAGCTAGTTTTTTGAGTTCAATTGTGATAGAATAAACTTGTAAACGGGTTCAAACCCAAAAAAATATAGGAGGCCTTTATAATGGCAATCGTTTCAGCAGAAAAATTTGTCCAAGCAGCTCGTGATAATGGTTACGCAGTTGGTGGATTTAACACAAACAACCTTGAGTGGACTCAAGCTATCTTGCGTGCAGCAGAAGCTAAACAAGCTCCAGTACTTATCCAAACTTCTATGGGTGCAGCTAAGTACATGGGTGGTTACAAATTGTGTAAAGTCCTTATCGAAGAATTGGTTGAATCAATGGGTATCACTGTACCAGTTGCTATTCACCTTGACCACGGTCACTACAATGACGCTTTGGAATGTATCCGTGTAGGTTATACTTCAGTTATGTTTGACGGTTCACACCTTCCAGTTGAAGAAAACCTTGAAAAAGCAGCTAAAGTTGTTGAATTTGCACACGCTAACGGTGTATCAGTTGAAGCTGAAGTTGGTACAATCGGTGGTGAAGAAGATGGTATCATCGGTGATGGTGAATTGGCACCAATCGAAGATGCTAAAGCTATGGTTGCAACTGGTATCGACTTCCTTGCAGCAGGTATCGGTAACATCCACGGTCCTTACCCAGAAAACTGGAGCGGACTTCACCTTGACCACTTGCAAAAATTGACAGAAGCTGTTCCTAACTTCCCAATCGTATTGCACGGTGGATCAGGTATTCCTGACGATCAAATCCAAGAAGCTATCAAACTTGGTGTTGCTAAAGTTAACGTTAACACTGAATGTCAAATCGCATTTGCTAACGCAACACGTAAATTTGTTGCTGAATACGAAGCAAATGAAGCAGAATACGACAAGAAGAAACTCTTCGACCCACGTAAATTCTTGAAACCAGGTTTCGAAGCTATTACAGAAGCTGTTGAAGAACGTATCGACGTATTCGGTTCAGCAAACAAAGCTTAATTAGACTATATAAGCTTGAAATGAAAGGGTTTGTCCAATATGGACAAGCTTTTTTCTTATGTTTTGCCACAGATTTGCCATACTTTCTAAATGTCAGTCCCTTTTGATTATAGATGTAGTGCAAACAAAGCGCAATTAGGCTATTAAAACAAGGTCCTTTCTGGGTCTTGTTTTTTTGTACCCAAATAAATAGTTAGTATCTGCGAATCAATCTGTGATTGAGAGTGAACAAATTTTAAAGAGATGGTATGGCTTTGGTTGATAGATTCTATTTCCTAACTTTTTAAGATATGCTATAATATGAATATGTTTGATAATTATATTGTACCCGTATTTTTTGGTGGTGGAGCTCTTGCTCTACTAGGTTTAGTGTTATTTGGTTGGGCCTTGCCTTCATTTTTGAAGGGTAAGTGGTCTTATTTGATTTCTTTGCTAGGTTTAGGTTTGGTTGCTTTTGCCTATTTTGATGCGGCGATTGTTATCACTTATAAAATCTGGCTTGGATTGCTAGGTGTTATCATGATTGGTTGGGGACTTCCTTTCAACAATCGTAAGGGACGCCGTGCGATGACTATGTTCTGGGCTGTCATGGCAATCGTTGTAGGTGTTGCTGCTATTGCATTCACTATTGCTTATGGTGTTATTAACCGCCACTAACATGAATCTGTAAAACATGCTATAATAATGGCATGTTTTATTTTATGACCCTATCATTTATTATCATGCCTGCCTTGGGCTGTTTCTTAATAGGCTTGGCTTTTGCTAAATCAGATCGTTGGGACTTTTCTTGGATTTTATCCTTAATTGGTTTGGTGGCCTTTATTTCTTCTTTTTGGCATATAGCACGCGTAGATTTATGGTTTATGTTAAGTTATAGTGTTGGTCCTTTTTTGATGGGATTTGGTTTCTCTTGGGATCTAAGTAAGAAACGCCGTGGGCAGTTATTATTATTAGGGGGATTTTTCCTTATCTTTTTTGTGATTCTGTACTATCTTATTGTGCGAATCCTGAATACAGCTGTTGTCTAAAGGAGGGCTGTTGTGATGTTGCTAGATTTAGAAGAGAAGACACGTGTGCTTGTAGAAGATATTGTTGAACGTTCCGCTATTGGGCGAGGAGCTATCTTTGTCTTGGGATTGTCTTCCAGTGAGGTCGCTGGTGGGATAATCGGAAAAGCCTCTAGCCGTGAAATTGGCCAACGAATTGTGAAAACGATTCTTGAAGTTTTGGAATCTAAAGGAATTTACCTGGCTGTTCAAGGCTGCGAACATCTGAATCGTGCTTTGGTCGTTGAGCGTGAGCTCGCCATGGCTAAAGATTTGGAAATTGTTAATGTTCTTCCGACCTTGCATGCTGGGGGAAGTGGTCAGCTGGCTGCTTTCGACTATATGAAGGATCCTGTTGAGGTGGAGGAAATTGTCGCTCAGGCTGGTATCGATATTGGGGATACCTCTATTGGTATGCATGTGAAGAGGGTCCAAGTTCCTCTTCGCCCGATTACTCCAGAATTAGGTGGTGCTCATGTGACTGCTTTGGCGAGTCGTCCTAAGTTAATTGGTGGAGCTCGTGCTGAGTATCTAGCAGATCCTATCCGTAAAAACTAAAAAGTATCGGACATTCTTGTCCGATACTTTTTCTGTGAGCAGAGCCCTTTCTTTCAATGACGACGCTTGGCATAATCGACAAATTTGAATTTTTCAAGTTTGTGGCGACTTTCCGTAAATTGGAACTGTTTTCCATTAGTTAAATAAACTTTAGAACGGATACAAACAACGTGCTGGTCTTTACCTAGGTCGATAAGAATCTTATCTTGATCGGTAGCATTATCAATAGTGATTTCTTTAAAGGCGTGGGAAATGCTAAGGTTGAGCTGATTCTCGATGTAGTCGTAAATAGAGTGTTCAGCAATGCTACGGTTTAGTTGAGGAACAAGGCTAGTATCTAGGTAATCAATATCTATAACAGAGGCGCAGCTATCGACGACTCTTTGACGAACAACACGCCAGACCTGTCGGCTATTAGAAAACCCAGTTCTTTCTGAGAGTTTGGAATCAACGATGATTTTATCCAGAGAAATAACGTTGGTTTGCGAATTAAGGCCTTGTTGTACTATTAGCTCCTGGTAACTAGTAAGGTCAGACACAGGAAAGTTGATTTGTTCCTGGTTAATAACCTGGGAGCCAGAGCCATGAATCTTTTTGACCAAGCCTTCTTCAACGAGTAAGGTTAATGCTTTTCGTATAGTGTCTCGACTAACCTGGTAAGATTGACCCAGTTCTTGCTCGGTCGGGAGAAAGTCTCCCACTTGATATTTTTGATCATGGATAGCTTTCTCTAAATCCTTATAAATAATCTGGTATTTTTTCATCGCCCTCCTCATTTGTAGGTAAAAAAACATACAACTAATGTTTTTTTCAAAAAATATGTTAAAAAAATTCCGGAACACTTGCAGACAAATTTGCAACCGTTTACAATTAGTTTATCAAGTCAATCAGATATTGTCAAAAAAGAAAAGGAGATTCAAATGGGTAAATTTGAACAAGAAGCCAAAGATCTGCTTGCTGCAATCGGTGGTAAAGAAAATGTGACTGCTGTTACTCACTGTGCGACGCGTATGCGTTTCGTTCTTGGTGATGACAAGAAGGCAGATGTGAAAACAATCGAAGCCATTCCTGCTGTTAAGGGGACTTTCACCAATGCAGGTCAATTCCAAGTTATCATTGGTAATGATGTGCCAATCTTTTATAACGATTTCACTGCTGTATCAGGGATTGAAGGTGTTTCTAAAGAAGCTGCTAAATCAGCTGCCAAGAGCAACCAAAACCCAGTTCAGCGTGTTATGACAACCTTGGCGGAGATCTTTACACCTATTATTCCAGCCCTTATCGTTGGTGGATTGATTCTTGGTTTCCGTAATGTTCTTGAGGGTGTGCATTGGTCAATGCTTGACGGTAAGACAATTACCGAGGTTTCGCAGTTCTGGTCAGGTGTGAATCACTTCTTATGGCTACCTGGTGAAGCTATTTTCCAATTCTTGCCTGTAGGTATTACTTGGTCTGTTTCTCGTAAAATGGGAACTAGCCAAATTCTTGGAATTGTTTTGGGGATCTGTCTGGTGTCACCACAATTGCTTAACGCTTATTCAGTAGCATCGACACCAGCGTCTGAAATTGCTAAGAATTGGGTTTGGGATTTTGGATTCTTTACTGTTAATCGTATAGGTTATCAAGCGCAAGTTATTCCAGCCCTTCTTGCTGGTTTATCACTTTCTTATCTTGAAATTTTCTGGCGTAAACATGTACCAGAAGTAGTATCAATGATTTTTGTACCGTTCTTGTCATTGATTCCAGCCCTTATTTTGGCTCATACTGTTTTAGGTCCTATTGGTTGGACTATTGGCCAAGCCCTCTCAACAGTGGTTCTTGCTGGTTTGACAGGTCCTGTAAAATGGCTTTTCGGTGCTGTTTTTGGTGCACTTTATGCGCCGTTCGTTATTACTGGTCTTCACCACATGACCAATGCTATCGATACTCAGTTAATTGCAGATGCTGGTGGAACAGCTCTTTGGCCTATGATTGCTCTATCAAATATTGCTCAAGGTTCAGCTGTTTTTGCTTACTATATTATGCATCGTCATGATGAACGTGAGGCTCAAATTTCACTTCCAGCTACTATTTCAGCTTATCTTGGTGTTACAGAACCAGCCCTCTTCGGGGTTAACGTCAAATATATTTACCCATTTGTTGCGGGTATGATTGGTTCATCTATCGCAGGTCTTCTATCAGTAACCTTTAACGTTACAGCGGCCTCTATCGGTATTGGTGGTTTGCCTGGTATCCTATCAATTCAACCTAAATATATGATTCCATTTGCAGCAATCATGCTTGTTGCTATCATTGTACCTATGGTCCTAACTTTCTTCTTCCGCAAGGCGGGTCTCTTTACTAAGACAGAAGATGATACAGAACTTAAGAAAGAATTTGCAGCTCAAGAAGAGGCTGAATTTGCATCACATACTGCGACTCCAACTGTTCTTGCTGAATCAGCAGAGGTTGTTAGCCCACTTGCTGGTCAAGTTAAACCACTTAGCCAAGCCACAGACCCAGTTTTCTCATCAGGTGTCATGGGACAGGGGGTAGTCATCGAACCAAGTCAAGGCGAATTGGTTTCACCAGTAAATGGTACAGTGACAGTATTCTTCCCAACTAAGCACGCCGTAGGCATCGTTTCTGAAGAAGGTGCTGAAATGCTAATGCACATTGGTATGGATACCGTTAGCCTTGACGGAAAAGGTTTTGTGGCTCATGTTGAACAAGGTGATAAAGTTGTTGTTGGTCAACAATTGATTAGTTTTGATATGGATGTTATTAAAAAGGCTGGTTTGGTCACTGAGACTCCAGTTATCATTACAAATCAAGATGATTTCCAAGCAGATGTTGAAGGGGATCTTCCACGTGATATCAAACGTGGTGATGCTCTCATGATTGCTCATCGAACAAAATAAGCTAAGGGGTGGAGGCGTTACGGTTCCACCTCTACATATAAAGGACAAAAGAGGAAAAATCACATGGCATTAGATAAAACAAAGGTTGTATACCAAATTTATCCAAAATCATATAAGGACACTACAGGAAATGGAATCGGTGATTTCAGAGGCATCATTGAAAAAATTCCTTATCTATCAGAGTTAGGCGTGGATATGGTTTGGCTCAATCCTTTCTATCCGAGCCCACAACGTGACAATGGTTACGATATTTCAGACTATACAGCCGTTAACCCTGTCTTTGGAGACATGACTGATTTTGAAGAAATGGTCCGTGTTGGAAAAGAGCACAAGATTGATTTCATGCTAGACATGGTGCTCAACCATTGCTCAACGGAGCATGAGTGGTTCCAAAAAGCTTTGGCTGGAGACCAGTATTATCAAGATTTCTTCTTTATTCAGGACCAACCAACCGATTGGTTGTCTAAATTTGGTGGTTCTGCCTGGGCTCCTTTTGGAGATACAGGGAAATACCATCTTCACCTCTTTGATGAAACACAGGCGGACCTTAATTGGCGCAATCCCAATGTCCGTAAGGAGTTGTTCAAGGTGGTCAACTTCTGGCGTGACAAGGGAGTCAAAGGCTTCCGTTTCGATGTGATCAATTTGATTGGGAAAGATGAAGTCTTAGTGGATTGCCCTGAAAATGAAGGGAAACCAGCTTATACGGATAAACCAATTGTCCATGACTATCTTCGTATGATGAATGAAGCGACCTTTGGTTCTGATGGTAGCTTTATGACAGTTGGAGAGATGTCATCGACAACAATTGACAACTGTGTTCTTTATTCAGCACCGGAGCGTCACGAGTTGTCTATGGCCTTTAACTTCCATCATCTTAAAGTAGATTATGAAGATGGACAAAAATGGACTATTACTCCCTTTGATTTTGAAGAGCTCAAACGTCTCTATCATACATGGGGTAAGGAAATGAGTGAACGAGGTGGTTGGAGTGCCCTTTTCTGGAATAACCATGACCAGCCACGTGCTTTGAATCGCTTTGTGGATATCAAGAATTTCCGTAATGAAGGAGCGACCATGCTAGCAGCTAGCATCCATTTGTCACGTGGAACTCCGTATATCTACATGGGCGAAGAAATCGGCATGATTGATCCAGACTATGATTCCATGGCAGACTATGTGGATGTGGAATCCATCAATGCCTGCCAGATGCTTTTGGATCAAGGTAAGTCTCCTGAGGAAGCCTTTAAGATTATCCAAGCTAAGTCACGAGATAATTCGCGTACGCCCATGCAATGGGATGCTTCTGAACATGCAGGTTTTTCAACAGGCACTCCATGGTTGAAAGTTGGTAAATCTTATAAAGACATCAACGTTGAAAATGAAATTGATGGACCAATCTTTAAATTCTATAAAGAATTGATTCGCTTGCGCAAAGAAATGCTTATCATTTCAGAAGGAAGCTATCAGCCAGCATTTGAGGATAGTCAAGAAGTCTACGCTTTTGAACGCTACTTAGACGATCAAAAACTCTTGGTACTCAATAATTTTTATGGAAGTGAAGTCGAAGTAGCGATTCCAGCAGAATATCAGTCAGGGCGCGTGCTCTTATCCAACTATGATGATGTAGAGCTTGCTGAAAAGGTAAGTCTTAAGCCTTATCAAACCCTAGCAATCTTAGTAAAATAAGCCAAACTTTCCTCAGTAAATGCTTTTGCTGGGGAATTTTGTTATAATGAAAGCACTTTTAATGTTGATGGAGGAAGTGTAATGACACGCTTACAAGATGATTTTTATGAATACGTCAATGGGAAATGGGCTGAGACAGCAGTCATTCCAGATGATAAACCTTCGACTGGTGGCTTTATGGACTTGGATCGAGATATCGAAAACTTGATGTTGGATATTACCGGAAAATGGCAACGGGGAGAAGAATTACCCGAAGATAGCATTCTGCAAAACTTTGTCAAATACCACAAGATGGTAGCTGATTTTGATGCACGGGAAGCAGCTGGTGTGGCACCAGTCATGCCCTTGATCAATGAAATCAAGGCTCTGTCTTCTTTTGAAGACTATACCAGCAAGTTGGGCACCTATGAACTAGCTGGCAAACCAAATCTCTTGCCATTTAGCGTGTCACCAGACTTTAAGAATGCCCAAATGAATGTCTTGTGGGGAGAAGCACCGGCTCTCATCTTGCCAGATACGACCTACTATGAAGAAGGTAACGAAAAAGGTCCAGAATTAGTAGCTATCTGGCGTCAAATGATGGAAAAACTCTTGGCAAAATTTGATTTCTCAGAGGAAGAAATCAAAGATATCCTGGATAAGGTCATTGCAGGGGACGCAGAATTGGCCAAATATGTCTTGTCAAACGAAGAAAAATCAGAGTACAACAAACTCTACCATCCCTATGAGTGGGCGGATTTCAAGGCCTTGGTCCCAGAATTGCCACTCGATGCCTTCTTTACAGAAGTGATCGGACAAACACCAGATAAAATCATCGTGCCAGAAGAGCGTTACTGGAAGGAATTCGCACCAACATTCTATTCAGCATCCAACTGGGAGACCCTTCATGCTGCATTGAAACTCGGAGCAGCTCTTTCTTGGACTCTATTCTTGACCGAAGAAATCCGTGTTTTGGCTGGTGAATATAGCCGTACGATTGCAGGTATTCCAGAACCTCGTCCAAAAGAAAAAGCAGCCTTATCAATAGCAGAAGTACCATATAGCCAAGCGCTTGGACTCTGGTATGCAGGTGAAAAATTCTCACCAGAAGCAAAAGCAGACGTGGAGCATAAAGTAGCGACCATGATTGAGGTCTACAAGGATCGTCTAGAAAAAGCAGACTGGCTCGCTCCTGAGACTCGTAAAAAAGCCATTGTCAAGCTCAATGTCATCACACCTCATATCGGCTACCCTGAAAAATTACCAGAAACGTATGCCAAGAAGGTTATCGACGAGAGCAAGACTTTGGTGGAAAATGCTCAAGCCCTTTACGAAATTTCCGTTGCCCATACTTGGAGCAAGTGGAACCAACCAGTTGATCGGAGCGAATGGCACATGCCAGCTAATATGGTCAATGCCTACTATGATCCGCAACAGAACCAAATCGTCTTCCCAGCAGCGATTTTACAAGCACCTTTCTATGACCTTCACCAATCATCATCAGCCAACTACGGCGGAATTGGTGCAGTCATTGCCCATGAAATTTCACACGCCTTTGACACCAATGGTGCTTCCTTTGACGAGCACGGTAGCTTGAAAGACTGGTGGAAGCCAGAAGATTACGAAGCCTTTACCGCTCGCACGCAAAAAGTCATCGATCAGTTTGAAGGGCAAGACTCTTACGGTGCTAAGATTAACGGGAAATTGACCGTTTCTGAAAACGTGGCAGATCTAGGAGGCATCGCTGCAGCCCTTGAAGCAGCTAAGAAAGAGGAAGATTTTTCAGCAGAAGAATTCTTCACCAACTTTGCTCGCATCTGGCGCATGAAAGCTCGGACAGAATATATGCAACTTCTTGCAAGTGTTGATGTCCACGCACCAGGAAAACTCCGTACCAATGTTCAACTACCAAACTTCGACGAATTCCACAAGGAATTTGACGTTAAAGAGAGCGACGGCATGTGGCGTGCCCCAGAAGATCGCGTGATTATTTGGTAATAATGATGAAATCTGTCCAAAAATGGATGGATTTCTTTATTTTTATCGTTGTAAGGGTTTACATAGTGACTAGAAAACGCTATAATATACTTGTGTTAAAGCTTGTGAAGTTTTTAACAAGTATTCAAAGGAGTTTCATATGACTAAACAAACTAAAGATGTTCAAACAGTAATAGATGAATTGGCAACAAAAGGGGTTGAAGCCCTTGATGCTATGGCTAACTTTACGCAGGAGCAAGTGGACCATATTGTTCACCAAGCTGCGATTGCTGCTCTAGATAAACACATGTATTTGGCTAAATTGGCCGTTGATGAAACAGGGCGCGGTATTTACGAAGATAAAGCCATCAAGAACATGTATGCTTCTGAATACATTTGGAATAGTATTAAATATGACAAAACTGTAGGCGTTATTGCTGAAGATAAAGAACAAGGCTTGGTTTCTATCGCTGAGCCGGTTGGTGTTATCTGTGGGGTTACACCAACAACTAACCCAACTTCAACAACCATTTTCAAAGCCCTCATTGCTCTTAAGACACGTAACTCTATCATCTTTGCCTTCCACCCATCAGCTCAGAAATCATCTGCAGAGGCTGCTCGTATTGTTCGTGATGCAGCTATTGAAGCAGGTGCACCTAAGGACTGCATCCAGTGGATTGAAGAGCCATCTATCGAAGCAACTGGTCTTTTGATGAACCATCCTAAGATTGCCACAGTACTTGCGACTGGTGGACCTGGAATGGTTAAGGCTGCTTATTCAACTGGTAAACCAGCGCTTGGTGTAGGAGCCGGAAACGTCCCATCTTATATCGCTGCTGATGCTAAGGTTAAACGTGCGGTCAACGATATCATCGTTTCAAAAACTTTTGATAATGGTATGATTTGTGCGTCTGAACAAGCAGCTATCGTTGATGCAGCTATTTATGACGAAGTTAAGGCTGAATTTGAAGCACATCAATGTGTCATCATTTCTAAAAAAGCTGACATTGCTAAATTGGAAAAAGTCGTTCTTAATGAAGCGCGTACAGCTGTAAATGGTGCCATTGTAGGTCACTCAGCTATTGAAATTGCTGAAAAAGCTGGCCTTAAAGTTCCTGCAGGTACAAAAATGCTTTTGGCAGAAATTCCAGATGCAACAATGGAACACCCACTTGCCTTGGAAAAATTATCTCCAGTACTTGCTCTTATCAAATCTGATGGCGTTGAAGATGGATTCAAAAAAGCAGAAGGTATGCTCAATTTGGGTGGTCTTGGACACACTGCTGTTATCCACACTGAAAATGAAGAGCTCCAACTCCAATATGGTATCCGTATGAAAGCCTGCCGTGTCTTGGTTAATAGCCCATCAGCTGAAGGTGGTATCGGTAATATCTACAATAACATGATCCCATCATTGACTCTTGGTTGTGGTTCACACGGTCATAACTCAGTGTCACACAATGTTAGCTCATTTGATCTCTTGAATGTTAAAACATTGTCAAAGCGTCGCAATAACATGCAATGGTTTCGCGTCCCACCAAAAATCTTCTTCGAAAAAGATTCAATAACTTACTTGCGTCACATTGAAGCTGAGCGCGTGATGTTGGTTTGTGACCCTGGTATGGTTCAGTTTGGTTATGCAGACTTGGTTAAACGCCAATTGGAACTTAACCGCCACAGACCGGTAGTAGATGTTTTCTCAGATGTTGAGCCAAACCCATCTACTAATACCGTTTATAAAGGTTTGGAACGCTTTGTAGATTTCCAACCAGATGTAATCATCGCTCTTGGTGGTGGTTCTGCAATGGACGCTGCTAAGGCTATGTGGATGTTCTTTGAACACCCAGATGTAAGCTTCTTCGGTGCTAAACAAAAATTCTTGGATATCCGTAAACGTACTTACAAGATTCCTTACGCTCAGAAGACACAATTCATCTGTATCCCAACAACTTCAGGGACAGGTTCAGAGGTAACGTCATTTGCGGTTATCACTGATAGTGAAACTCATATCAAGTACCCATTGGCAGATTATGCTTTGACTCCGGACATTGCTATCGTTGACCCTGCTTTGGTTATGAGTGTACCTGCCAGCGTTACAGCAGATACAGGTATGGACGTTTTGACTCACGCTATTGAATCTTATGTATCAGTCATGGCTAGTGACTATACACGTGGGCTTTCACTCCAAGCGATTAAACTTGTTTTTGAAAATCTTGAACATTCTTACCGCTTTGGTGATGAAGAATCACGTGAAAAGATGCATAATGCGTCAACAATGGCTGGTATGGCCTTCGCCAATGCCTTCCTTGGTATCAACCACTCACTAGCTCATAAGGTTGGTCCTATGTTTGACATTCCACACGGACGTACTAATGCGATTTTGATGCCTCACGTTATCCGTTACAACGGTCGTGATCCTCAAAAACACGCTATGTTCCCTAAATATGACTACTTCCGTGCAGACAAAGATTACGCAGATATCGCTCGTTTTATGGGATGGGGTACTGACAAGCAATCAGATGCTGAATTGGTTGAAGTTTTGGCACAAAAAGTATACGAATTGGGTATTGCCGTTGGTATTGCCATGAACTGGAAGGGACAAGGTGTTACTAAGAAACTTCTTCAAGACACTGCCTATACTTTGGCCGAACATGCTTATGAAGACCAATGTACAACAGCTAATCCGAAAGAACCACTTATTTCAGAATTGAAAGAAATCATCGAAATTGCCTTTGATTATAAAGGATAAGCGATAGACTAAAGTAGCTCTATAAGGGCTACTTTTTTTGCTAGAAACCTTCTATATTAGAGTGTTTATCCAAATTAAAAATAAAGGACTTTCCCGAATAAGATAGAAAAACGCTTTAAGAATTGTTATAATAACCTTACAGCGAGATAAGGAGATTCCTATGACAAAAGAAGAAGGGCTTAGTTTGGGTGAAACATCACATCCTCTCAAGTCTCGTGAATTGAAGCCACCAGTGGCTTCTGCAGCAGGAAATAGAGCGACTAATAAGTTTAAAGAGTTTAATGCTGATAGGATGGTGAGTGTTCAATTCAATCCTAGTCAACAAGTAAAAGAATCAAAGGAGCCAGTAACCTCAAAGAATATTGTGGGGATGATATCAGGTGTGATTGCAGCGATACTCACCATACTTTTAATTGTTTGTCTCGTGATGGGATACCGTTATCGAGCCGCAAGCATTGAGGGCGATTGGACAAGCCCAACCTTTAGTGAGAAAATGTTAGCCACTCTGAAAGATACTGCTAATACTAAGAATAAAGTTAGTAACGCTTTACCACAAGGTCAAGATCTTATCACCGATATCAATACAGTAATGACTATTACTGACAATAAGGCTCACTTAAAAGTGAGCTTTGTTTACAATCGTAAAGACCTTTATCAGGCTTACCAGAGTAGAGTTACTGAATTGAAAGGTCAGTACGGCGAGGAGTTCTCGGAGGTTTTTGATAGTTATTCATTGTCAGAAAAAGACTACTATAAACAGTTTGACGAGACGGTGAAGAAAGAACTTCCAAAGAGTTATACCTACGATGCCAAAACCGGTCGTGTCACAACAACTGCTTTTACGGGTGATATTAACCGTTGGGAGCAAACAATCACTGTGGATAAGGCTGGAGATTCAGATGCTTTTAAAAAAGGTGATGTATTAGATTATACGCCTAACAATGGAGGCTTTACTATTAAGGCACACAGTGAATTTGGTGACATTAGCTTTACAAAAAAATAAATAAAAAAGGAAATTAAAGGGGAATATAAATGACAAGAGCAGAATGGTTGGACTATTTTGAAACGGTAAACGGACGTAAGCCGAGTGTTCAGGAAATGGCGGATGCTTTGAAAGCTGGGGAGTTTGTTAATGAAGCACCGGCTAAAACTGAAGATACAGCTACTACTGAACCTATTAAGGTTGAGGCAGAAATCGTCGAGACAAGTACTAGTCCTCTACCAACTGAAACGGCACCAGTAGTAACAGCAACTGCACCTTCTACGGTTCCTTTTCCAGAAGGACAAGCAGCTATGGCAAATTTGGCTCCTAAAAAACCAATGGATCCCAAAAAGAAAAAACGCATCCTAGTCTCAGTTTTGTCAGCAGTAGTCCTTGTCTTCTTATGTATCGGTGGCTTTATGACTTACCGTTATGTGACAGGTAATATTGATGGCAAATGGTACAGTAGTTCTCTAGGTAGAGAGTATAGCTCAAGCATGTCTGAAAGTTTGACAGACTTGGATAGTAAGGAGCTTGAAAAGTACTTTAAAGATACTGCTGTAACCATGAAAGTAAAAGGTAGCAATGCGAAGGTGACTGCTAGCTATACTTTTGATAAGAAAACCTATATCAAGGACTATCGTGAGAGGGTTCAGAAGTCCTTCTCAGCCTTTGGAGATTTATTTAAAGCCTTCTATGGAGATTCCTTTGAAAACTATTATAGTGAGGAAACCATAGAAAAAGAACTTGATGAAGCTCTTGAAAAAGCTGCAAAAGACAGCGGTCAAAAGTATGATTCGAAGACAGGCGAAACAACGACAATCCTTTTCAAAGGGAAGGTTAGCCGTTTGGGACATAAGATGACTGTTACTTCTGTCAACAAAGACGTTGATATCGATAGTCTCAATGTGAAAAAAGGTCAAGAGCTAAAAGTGACTAAAAAAGATAAGAAAGTAACGCTTAGTGGTGATGGGAAATCAAAAGATATCACTTTCTCAACTAAGAATGACACCAAAGATAAATTTTAAGATGACATCCGGAATAGCTATTCCGGATTTTTTCATGTCTTTGAGAGGAGAAAATGGGGTGATATCCGAATGATTTTTCCACAAGTCATAAAACGTGTAGAAATATTCTGACAATTATGCTACAATAGAGCCACAGACTATCTAAAAAGAGGATTTACCATGACACTTGTATACCAATCAACACGTGACGAAAATAATAAAGTAACTGCTAGTCAAGCTATTCTTCAAGGTTTGGCAACAGATGGTGGCTTGTTCACACCATTGTCAACACCTGAGGTTGCTTTGGACTTTGATCAATTGAAAGACGCTTCTTACCAAGAAGTTGCTAAATTGGTCTTGTCAGCTTTCTTGGATGATTTTACGGAAGAGGAATTAGATTACTGTATCACAAATGCTTATGACGACAAGTTTGATACAGCTGCTATTGCACCAGTAGTTAAACTTAAGAACCACTACAACCTTGAACTTTTCCATGGTTCTACTATCGCTTTTAAAGATATGGCCCTTTCAATCTTGCCTTACTTGCTAACAACATCAGCTAAAAAGCAAGGTGTTGATAATAAGATTGTTATTTTGACAGCGACATCAGGTGATACTGGTAAGGCTGCTATGGCTGGTTTTGCAGATGTTCCTGGAACTGAAATTATTGTCTTTTATCCAAAAGACGGTGTTTCAAAAATCCAAGAATTGCAAATGACCACTCAAATAGGAGCTAACACTCACGTTATTGCCATTGATGGTAACTTTGATGATGCCCAAACCGATGTGAAACGTATGTTTAATGATGTTAACTTGCGTGAGAAATTGTTGGCTCATCATACGCAATTCTCATCAGCTAATTCAATGAATGTTGGTCGTTTGGTACCACAAGTGGTTTACTATGTGTATGCCTATGCGCAGTTGGTGAAGGCAGGTCATATCCAAAACGGAGATAAGGTTAACTTCACAGTACCAACAGGAAACTTTGGTAACATCTTGGCGGCTTACTATGCACGTCAAATTGGTGTCCCAGTTGGTAAATTAATCTGTGCTTCTAACGAAAATAATGTCCTTACAGACTTCTTTGCAACAGGTACTTATGACAAGAAACGCGACTTCAAGGTAACAACAAGTCCTTCTATGGATATCTTGGTATCTTCTAACTTAGAACGCTTGATTTTCCACCTTCTTGGTAATGATGCAGCTAAGACTAAAGAGCTTATGGATGCACTTGTGACTAAGGGTGAGTACACTTTGGCTGATGAAGATAAAGATATTCTTGATTTGTTTGCAGCAGGATTTGCAACTGAGGATGAAACAGCTGCTGAAATCAAACGTGTTTATGAGGAAGACAAGTATATTGAAGATCCTCACACAGCAGTTGCCTCAGCTGTTTACGAAGCCTATGTTCAAAAGACAGATGATCACACCCCAACTGTTATCGCTTCAACAGCTAGCCCATACAAGTTCCCACGTGTGGCTGTTTCAGCTGTTACTGGTAAAGACAGTGGTGATGACTTCAAAGCGGTAGAAGATTTGCATCAACTTTCAGGTGTAGCTATCCCAGCTGCTGTAGATGGACTTGAACGTGCAGAAGTTCGCCATAAAACAGTTGTTGCTGCAGCTGATATGCAAAAAGCAGTTGAAAGCTATCTTGGTGTATAAGAATAAAAAAATAGGAGCTGAGAAATCAGCCCTATTTTTATCAATATAAAAGAAAATATGATGACAGAAACAAAGAAAATTTTAAACATAGCCTTACCGGCTATGGCTGAAAACCTCTTACAAATGTTGATGGGGGTTGTCGATTCTTACCTAGTAGCTCAGGTTGGTATTGTTGCTATATCGGGGGTTTCCGTGGCCAATAATATCATTACGATTTATCAAGCTATCTTCATTGCCCTGGGGGCTTCGAGTGCTAGTGTCATTGCTAGAAGCCTAGGAAAAGGAGACGTTAAAGCGACTAACAGAGACACCTGGGATGCTATTATTATTACCCTTGCTCTTAGTCTTGTCTTGGGTCTACTCTCTATTTTTGGTGGTGGAGCCATTCTTAATCTTCTGGGTACTGAGCAATCGGTGACTCAGGCTGGTAGTCTCTATCTAGCCCTTGTCGGTGGTGGAGTGGTCTTTTTAGGCTTGATGACCACTTTTGGTAATATTCTACGAGCCAAGGGGCGCCCTCGTATTTCCATGGTTGTCAGTCTTTTGACCAATGTGCTTAATGCTATTTTATCCTCTTTAGCCATATTTGTTGGCCATTGGGGAATTATTGGGGTAGCGACAGCAACGGTTTTTTCTCGTCTGGTTGGGACAGTGATTCTATGGACAGCCATGAAATTGGATGTGAAGCAGTTTGAAATTACCAAACCTTTTAACAAGGAGTTATTGGGGATTGCCCTACCAGCTGCAGGTGAACGACTGATGATGCGTGCGGGTGATGTGGTAATTGTGGCTATTATTGTGACCTTTGGTACAGCTGTTGTCGGTGGTAATGCCATTGGTGAAAACCTTACCCAGTTTAACTATATGCCTGGTATGGGAGTAGCGACAGCGACGGTAATCCTAGTTGCCAATAGTTTGGGTCGAGGGGATAAGGCGCAGATGAAGCGTATTATTCGAGAATCTTACTGGATTTCGACTTTCTTAATGGTTTTGGTTTCAGGAAGCATCTTACTTTTTGGCCAAGGCTTGTCAAACCTCTTTACAGATAATAAAGCAGCCATTGCAGCCAGTCAAGTAGTTATTCTTTATTCTTTCCTTGGGAATCCTGTGACTTCGGGAACTTTAGTCTACACAGCAGTCTGGCAAGGTCTGGGCAAGGCCAAGATGCCTTTTTATGCAACGACTATTGGGATGTGGCTTATCCGAATTTTCTCAGGATACTTCTTGGGTGTAAGCTTGGGGATGGGACTTGCAGGAGTCTGGATTGCAACGGTTGTTGATAATATATGGCGTGCGGTCTTTCTCTACGTGATGTACCGTCGTTATCTCGTAAAGAGAAAGTTTTAATGATAAATACTGAGGAGATACTCTTATTCAAAGGGTATCTTCTTCTTATTTTTTACAAGTAAGCTCGAATATGGTAAAATAAGCTGATAAAAACTTTTTGAGGTAGTAATTATGACTGTAAAAATCAATACAAAAGATGGTCAAATCGAATTGTCAGATGATGTCATCGCAACAGTAGTTGGCGGTTCAGCAACAGAAATTTTTGGCGTTGTCGGTATGGCAAGTAAGAGTGCTATCCGAGATAATTTTCAAGCACTTCTTGGAAAGGAAAACTACGCAAAAGGAGTTGTCGTGAAATCTACTGATGCAGGTATCACTGTGGATGTTTACACTGTTATGAGTTACGGTGTTAAGATTAGTGAGGTTTCAAAAAATATTCAAGAACGTGTGAAATTTAATCTTGAGAATCAACTCGGTATCAAGGCTGAAACAGTAAATGTTTACGTTCAAAATATTAAAGTCGTAGGAGAAAACTAGTGTCTAAAATTACAACAAGCTTGCTTCAGGAGATGGTCCAAGCGGCAGCAACACGTTTAGGTAAGCAAGCAGAATATGTGAATTCACTCAATGTCTTCCCAGTACCAGATGGAGATACTGGAACAAACATGGGAATGACTATGGATAACGGAGCCAAAGCTGTCGCAGATCAATCAGCTTCAACAGTTGGTGAAGTTGGTCAGATTTTATCTAAAGGTCTTTTGATGGGTGCCCGTGGTAACTCGGGTGTTATCACGTCACAATTGTTCCGTGGATTTGGTCAAAGTATCAAGGATAAAACGGAACTTGACGGCCAAGATCTAGCTCATGCCTTCCAAGCAGGTGTTGAAGTTGCCTATAAAGCAGTTATGAAACCTGTCGAAGGAACAATCCTTACAGTATCACGTGGTGCAGCTTCAGCAGCGATTAAGAAAGCTGAATCTACGAATGATGCTGTTGAGGTTATGCGTGCAGCTCTCGATGGAGCTAAGGCTGCCTTGGCTAAGACACCAGAGATGCTTCCAGTTTTGAAAGAAGTTGGTGTGGTAGACTCAGGTGGTCAAGGTTTGGTCTTCATTTATGAAGGTTTCTTGTCAGCCCTCACAGGTGAGTATATCGCTTCAGAGGACTTCCAAGCGACACCTGCTACGATGACAGAGATGATTAATGCAGAACACCATAAGTCAGTTGCTGGTCATGTTGCAACAGAAGACATTACCTTCGGTTACTGTACGGAAATCATGATTGGTCTCAAACAAGGTCCGACTTATGTGAAAGACTTTGACTATGAAGAGTTCCAAAATTACTTGAGTAACCTTGGGGATTCTCTTCTTGTGGTTAACGACGATGAAATTGTAAAAGTTCACGTCCATACAGAGGATCCAGGTCTTGTCATGCAAGAAGGTCTTAAATATGGGGCTCTTGTTAAAGTTAAGGTTGACAACATGCGTAACCAACACGATGCACAAGTTCAAAAAGAAGAAGCTATCCAAGCTACACCTTCTGCTCCTAAAGACTTTGCCCTTATTGCAGTTGTTGCTGGAGATGGACTTGCAGATATCTTCAAATCACAAGGTGTTGACTATGTGATTTCAGGTGGTCAAACAATGAACCCATCAACAGAAGATATTGTTAAGGCTATTGAACAGGTCAATGCTAAGAATGTAATCATCTTGCCAAACAATAAAAACATCTTTATGGCAGCGCAATCAGCTGCTGAAGTAGTAGATGTCAATGCGGCTGTTGTTGAAACACGTACAGTTCCACAAGGATTTACAAGTTTGCTTGCTTTTGATCCTAGCCAAAGTATCGAAGCCAATGTTGAAGCTATGACAGCTAGTCTTTCAGATGTAACAAGTGGTAGCGTGACATTGGCGGTACGTGATACAACTATCGATGGTCTTGAGATTCATGAAAATGATATCCTTGGTATGGTGGATGGTAAGATCCTTGTGTCTACACCAGATATGGACCAAGCCCTTCTTGACACCTTTGACAAGATGATTGACGAAGACAGTGAAATTGTTATGATTTACGTCGGCGAAGAAGGTAATCAAGAACAAGCTCAAGCACTTGCGGAAAAATTGGAAGAGGCTCACGAAGATATCGAAGTTGAAATCTTCCAAGGAGACCAACCAGTTTATCCATACCTCTTCAGTGTTGAATAATTTTGAATAATCATTTAGGAAGTCTTAGGGCTTCCTTTTTGTTTTGTCAGTTTTGATATAGCGGGGATATCTTTTCGGAATTACAAAAATATTCTGAAAATTCCTTGACATTACTTTCCAAAGTGGTAACATATGTTGTAAGAAATTTTATAGATTGAAGGTAACATCATGAGAAGTGATATGATCAAAGTTGGTGTTGATAAGGCACCAGCACGCGGACTTTTGTATGCGACTGGGCAAGTTAAATCTGCCAATGATATGCAAAAGCCCTTCATTGCTATTTGTAACTCTTATATTGATATTGTTCCAGGGCATGTTCACTTGCGTGAATTAGCAGATATTGCCAAGGAAGCCATCCGCGAGGCTGGCGGTATTCCTTTTGAGTTTAATACCATTGGTGTGGATGATGGGATTGCCATGGGGCATATTGGGATGCGTTACAGTCTTCCATCTCGTGAATTGATTGCCGATTCTGCAGAAACAGTTATTAATGCCCACTGGTTTGACGGGGTTTTCTACATTCCTAACTGTGATAAGATTACACCAGGGATGATTTTGGCGGCCATGCGTACTAATGTGCCAGCAGTATTTTGTTCTGGTGGCCCTATGAAGGGTGGCGTTGACATGACTGGTCACCAAGCGACGCTATCAAGTTTGTTTGAAGCTGTAGGTACCTATCAGGCTGGAGATATGAGCAAGGAAGAGCTCGATTATTTGGAGAAAAATGCTTGTCCAACTTGTGGTTCATGCTCAGGAATGTTTACCGCTAACTCAATGAACTGTTTGATGGAAGTTTTGGGCCTTGCCCTTCCAGGTAACGGTACTATCCTAGCCGTTTCAGATGAACGTCGTGAATTGGTTCGTCAGGCAGCCATAAAATTGATGGATAACATCAAAAATAATGTTCGCCCACGTGATATTGTGACCAAAGAAGCCATCGATGATGCGTTTGCTCTAGATATGGCCATGGGTGGTTCAACCAATACTGTTCTTCATACGCTTGCTATTGCGCGTGAGGCCGGTATTGACTATGATCTTAAAGACATTAACGAGATTGCCAAGAAGACACCTTATCTCTCTAAAATTGCACCTTCAAGTGTTTACACTATGCATGATGTCCATGAAGCTGGTGGTGTTCCAGCCATTATCAATCAGTTGATTAAAAAAGGAGCCATTAAGGGTGATCGTATTACAGTTACTAGTAAAACTTTGAAAGAAAACGTAGCTGGTGCTGAAATCAAGAATGAAGAAATTATCCATCCAATTGAGAATCCTATCTCACCAGTTGGTGGTTTGTCTATCCTTTACGGAAATATTGCTCAGGATGGAGCTGTTATCAAGGTCGGTGGTGTAGATCCATCTGTTAAAACTTTCCGTGGTAAAGCTATTTGTTGTGATTCACAAAATCAGGCCCTTGAGTTGATTGATAATGGAACAGTTAAGAAGGGCCATGTCGTTGTCATTCGTTACGAAGGTCCTCAGGGTGGACCTGGTATGCCAGAAATGTTGGCACCAACTTCTAAGATTGTCGGACGCGGTCTTGGTAAGGATGTGGCTCTGATTACGGATGGTCGTTTCTCAGGAGCTACTCGTGGTATTGCGATTGGTCACGTTTCTCCAGAAGCAGCAGAAGGTGGTAATATCGCCCTAATCGAAGATGGCGATGAAATCGTGATTGACCTACCAAATCGTACCCTTGATCTGCTTGTAGATGATGCAACCCTTGAAGAACGTCGCAAACATTTGAAACCTTTCAAATCAAAAATTTCAAGTGGTTGGTTGCGTCGCTATACAGCCTTTGCTAAATCAGCCAATGTTGGCGGAACTTTGATGAGTGACGAAGAATTCGAAGAACGTAAAGCAGAACGTCAAGCACAAGAAAAAAACTAAGAACATTCTTTCCGAAGAGTTTGTGATATTTTTCTCCGAAACCCTTGCAAATTTGGTTAAAAATGTTATCATAGTATACAAGGTTTTGAATTTTTAGACAATTCGAAAAAAACAACTACTAAAGGAGGTCCATGTGAAGAAAATTGAACTTGAAGAAGCACGCTCTGGTGCTGATTTAATTCTAGATACACTTCTTGAACTTGGGATTTCAACTATCTTTGGATATCCTGGCGGAGCGGTTCTTCCTTTGTATGATGCTATTTACAAAAATGACAAGATTAATCATATCTTATCTCGTCATGAGCAAGGAAGTCTGCACGAAGCTGAAGGTTATGCCAAATCAACTGGTAAACTCGGTGTTGCTCTTGTAACGAGTGGTCCTGGTGCTACTAATGCTATTACAGGGATTGCAGATGCTATGAGTGATAGCGTACCTCTCCTAGTCTTTACTGGTCAGGTCGCAACACCAGGTATTGGTAAGGATGCCTTCCAAGAGGCTGACATTGTCGGAATTACCATGCCGATTACAAAATACAATTATCAGATTCGCGATACAGCTGATATTCCTCGTATTATTAGGGAAGCGGTTCATATTGCAACAACTGGCCGACCTGGTCCAGTTGTTATCGACCTCCCTAAAGATGTCGTAGCTAAGGAAACAGCCTTCATCAACAATCCTGAAATTAATCTTCCAAGTTACCAACCGACGCTAAGACCAAACGAAATGCAAATCAAGAAAATCTTGAAGCAGTTGGGTAAAGCTAAGAAGCCGGTTATTGTAGCTGGAGGTGGGGTGTCTTATTCTGAATCTGCTAAGGAGCTAGTTGCTTTTGCAGAACGCTACCAAATCCCAGTTGTTACAAGTCTTTTAGGTCAAGGGACAATTGCTACTAGTCATCCCCTCTTCTTGGGTATGGGTGGTATGCACGGTTCATATGCAGCTAACATTGCTATGACCGATGCTGACTTTATGATTGCCATTGGTTGTCGTTTTGATGACCGTTTGACAGGTAATCCTAAAACATTTGCCAAGAATGCCAAGGTTGTCCATATTGATGTAGATCCAGCTGAGATTGGTAAAATTATTGCAGTGGACCTTCCAGTTGTTGGTGATGCCAAGCAAGCTCTTGAAATGCTCTTAGCAGAACCAGTGGTTAAGAATAACACTGAAAAATGGATTGAAAAAGTTACAAAAGACAAAGAGCGTGTACGTTCTTACGATAAGAAAGAACGTATGGTACAGCCTCAGGCAGTTATCGAGCGTATCGGTGAATTGACTAAGGGTGACGCGGTTGTTGTTACTGACGTTGGTCAACATCAAATGTGGACAGCTCAGTATTATCCATACCAAAATGAGCGTCAATTGGTGACCTCAGGTGGTCTTGGAACAATGGGATTCGGTGTCCCAGCAGCAATTGGTGCTAAAATTGCTAATCCTGATAAAGAAGTTATCCTCTTTGTTGGTGATGGTGGTTTCCAAATGACGAATCAAGAATTGGCTATCTTAAATGTTTACAAGGTGCCAATCAAGGTTGTTATGTTGAATAACCACTCACTTGGTATGGTACGTCAATGGCAAGAGTCCTTCTACGAAGGGCGTACATCAGAGTCTGTCTTTGATACCCTTCCAGATTTCCAATTGATGGCTCAAGCTTACGGCATTAAGTCTTACAAGTTTGATAATCCAGAGACAATTAATCAGGATTTGGAAGTTATCAAGGAAGACGTGCCAATGTTCATCGAGGTGGATATCTCTCGTAAAGAGCATGTATTGCCAATCGTTCCGGCTGGTAAGAGTAATCACGAAATGTTGGGGGTGAAGTTCAATGCGTAGAATGTTAACAGCTAAACTTCAGAACCGTTCAGGTGTCCTTAATCGCTTCACAGGTGTTCTTTCACGACGTCAAGTTAACATTGAAAGTATCTCTGTAGGGGCTTCTGAGGATCCTAACGTTTCACGTATTACGATTATTATTGATGTGAATTCTCAAAATGAAGTGGAACAAATCATCAAACAGCTTAATCGTCAGATTGATGTGATTCGCATCCGTGATATCACGGATCAGCCACACTTGGAACGTGAAGTTATCCTAGTTAAGGTATCAGCACCAACCTCTAAACGTGCTGAAATCTTGGCGATTATTCAACCTTTCCGTGCTTCGGTGGTTGATGTGGCACCAAGCTCTATCACTATCCAGATGACTGGTGATGCTGAAAAGAGCGAGGCGCTTCTACGAGTTATTCGTCCTTACGGAATCAAAAATATCGCTCGTACGGGTGCTACTGGATTTACCCGTGATTAAAAAATCCAACTTAAATTTGTTAACCCAGCCTTAAAAAGGCAATAAATTATTTTTTTAGAAAAGAGACATATTACTATGGCAGTTCAAATGGAATATGAAAAAGACGTAAAAGTAGCAGCACTTGACGGTAAAAAAATCGCCGTTATCGGTTACGGTTCACAAGGTCATGCGCATGCACAAAACTTGCGTGATACAGGTCACGATGTGATCATTGGTGTTCGTCCAGGTAAATCATTTGATAAAGCTAAGGAAGATGGTTTTGATACTTACACAGTAGCAGAAGCAACTAAATTGGCTGATGTTATCATGATCTTGGCTCCAGACGAAATCCAACAAGAACTTTACGAAGCAGAAATTGCTCCAAACCTTGAAGCTGGTAATGCTGTTGGTTTTGCACACGGATTTAACATCCACTTCGAATTCATCAAAGTTCCTAAAGATGTTGATGTCTTCATGTGTGCTCCTAAAGGACCTGGTCACTTGGTACGTCGTACATTTGAAGAAGGTTTTGGTGTTCCTGCACTTTACGCAGTATACCAAGATGCTACAGGTAACGCTAAAGACATCGCTATGGACTGGTGTAAAGGTGTTGGTGCAGCACGTGTTGGTCTTCTTGAAACAACATACAAAGAAGAAACTGAAGAAGATTTGTTTGGTGAACAAGCAGTTCTTTGTGGTGGTTTGACTGCCCTTATCGAAGCTGGTTTTGAAGTCTTGACTGAAGCTGGATATGCTCCAGAATTGGCTTACTTTGAAGTGCTTCACGAAATGAAATTGATTGTTGACTTGATTTACGAAGGTGGATTCAAGAAAATGCGTCAATCAATCTCTAACACTGCTGAATACGGTGACTATGTATCAGGTCCACGTGTTATCACTGAACAAGTGAAAGAAAATATGAAAGCAGTTCTTGCTGACATCCAAAACGGTAAATTCGCTAACGACTTCGTTAACGACTACAAGGCTGGACGTCCAAAACTTACTGCTTACCGTGAAGAAGCTGCTAACCTTGAAATCGAAAAAGTTGGTGCTGAATTGCGTAAAGCAATGCCATTCGTTGGTCAAAACGACGATGACGCATTCAAAATCTATAACTAATGTGATAGTCTCGAAAACCAGCCTAGTGCTGGTTTTTTTGTGTTCTGAAGAGAGTAGTTGGGAATCAATCCTACTGCTCTTTTTTGGTAGATAAATTGTAAAATATAGTGCAACAAAAAAACTCACTCCATTAAGGAGTGAGAATAGCCATAAATTAGTACGTCAAGACAAAGTTTTTCTTCTTACCACGACGGATAACAGTAATTTCATTATCAATTTTATCTGTATCTGAGAGAGTGTAATCCAAGTCTTGTACACGTTCACCGTTGATGTAGATAGCGCCGTTTTGGACATCTTCACGTGCTTGACGTTTAGATGGTGAAATTTTTGCATTGACGAGAAGTTCAACGATGTTCAGATTTTCATCTGCTGAAATTTCATATGTTGGGACACCGTTGAGGGCAACTTTAAGGTCGCGTGCTGAGAGAGCTTTAAGGTTACCAGCGAAGAGTTGTTCAGTGATGTGAACAGCTTGTTCGTAGGCTTCTTTACCGTGAACCAAAGTAACAACTTCACGAGCCAAAACCTTTTGTGCCAAACGTTGGTGACGAGCTTGGTCAAATTCTTTACCGATCTCTTCGATCTCTTCAAGTGACAAGAAAGTGAAAATCTTCAAGAAGCGAACGGCGTCATCATCCATGACGTTGAGCCAGAATTGGTACATTTCGTAAGGGGTTGTTTTAGTAGCATCAAGCCAGACAGCGTTACCTTCTGATTTACCGAATTTTTTACCAGTTGAATCTGTGATAAGTGGTACAGTGATGACGTGTCCAGATTTATCTGCTTTACGACGCAAGAGCTCAGTACCTGCTGTCATGTTACCCCATTGGTCAGAACCACCAATTTGGAGGGTTACGCCGTACTTATCGTTGAGTTCATAGAAATCGTAACCTTGCATGATTTGGTAGGCAAACTCAGTGTAAGAGATACCTGTTTCGATACGTTTCTTAACAGATTCCTTACTCATCATGTAGTTAACTGTGAAGTATTTACCTACGTCACGCAAGAAATCAATGAAGCTGACTGAACCAAACCAGTCATAGTTGTTGACCATAACGGCCTTGTTGTCACCATTTTCAAAATCAAGGAAACGAGAGAGTTGTCCTTGGATTTTTTCAACCCAACCTTCAACAGTTTCTTTGGTTTGCAGGCTACGTTCAGCATCTTTAAATGATGGGTCACCAATCAAACCTGTTGCACCACCAACGAGGGCGTAAGGTTTGTGTCCGGCCAATTGAAGTCGGCGACTTGTAAGGATAGCGACAAGGTGTCCAAGGTGGAGACTGTCTGCTGTTGGGTCATAACCAGTGTAGTATGAGACTGGTCCCTCTTCAAAGGCTTTTACAAGGGCTTCTTCATCAGTGGTTTGAAAAATCAAGCCACGTGCTTTTAGTTCTTCAAAAATTGTCATGATATTCTCCAGTAAAGTATATTCTGCACCATTATACCAAAAGAAAGCAACCCTATGCAAGCTTTGTCAAAGTTTGTTATAATAGGCTTTGAGGTATTTCTATGAATTTTGAAAAAATAATAAATTATTTTAGGCGACTAGGGCAGACTATTCGTACAAAGTTTGCTGGTTCTAGGTCTAAAAGAGGAGATAAATCTTTTAAAGAAAGGAAAGCTACGACTGGATCTAAGTGGAATCGTAAGCAAGCACGTAAGTCGCCTGAGGATGGGATGACACTCTTAGACATGGGTGATGTTTTCTTAAAAACCTTAAAGCTCTTGTCTGATTTCTTTTATGTGGTTATTATCGTTCTTACCTTATTCGGTGCAGGAATTGGTTTGGGTTATCTGGGGAGTCAAATTGAGTCTGTTCCGTCGATTAAGGACAAAACCTTGTTGAATCAGATTAGTGAGGTTAGTTTGGTATCTTCGATGAGCTATTCCGATTCCAAGAAGATTGCGGATATTGATACTGACTTGCTGAGAACACCTATTGAGAGTGATGCTATTTCTAACAATGTCAAAAATGCCATCATTGCGACTGAGGATGAAAATTTTAAAAAGCATAAGGGTGTTGTACCAAAGGCAGTTTTTAGGGCTTTGGTGTCATCAGTTTTGGGGCTTGGCTCTTCAAGTGGTGGTTCGACGCTAACGCAGCAGTTAATCAAGCAACAGGTAACAGGCGATGCGCCAACCTTTAAACGTAAGGCGGCAGAGATTATCTATGCCTTACAATTGGAGCGTCGCGCTTCTAAAAATGAAATTTTAACCGATTATCTGAATGTTTCTCCTTTTGGACGTAACAACAAGGGGAAAAATATTGCTGGTATTGAGGAGGCTGCTCAAGGTATCTTTGGGGTATCTGCAGCGGATTTGACAGTTCCTCAGGCGGCCTATCTGGCAGGTTTGCCACAGAGCCCGATTGTCTACTCACCTTATACAGCTGACGGTCAATTAAAAAATGCAGAGGATCTTTCTTATGGCTTAGCACGTCAGCAAGATGTACTCTACAATCTTTATCGCGGTGGCTATCTAGATAAGTCGCAGTATGAAAGCTATAAGGATTATGATATCACTAAAGATTTCAAGGCTGGTGAGAAGTCTGATGCCGTAAGTCATGACTATTTGTACTATTCTGTCATGTCTGAGGCTCAGGATGTCATGTATGATTATCTCGTTAAACGTGACAAGGTATCGAGTCAAGATTTGAAAAATGATAAGACCAAGGAAAGCTATCGTGAGAGGGCTCTTCAAGAGCTACAAACCGGTGGCTACAGCGTTAAGACAACTATTGATAATGCAGTTTATAATGCGATGCAAGATGCTGCGAGTCAATATGGTGTCCTCCTCGACCAAGGAGGCAATAGTGGAGTTGAAGTCGGAAATGTGCTCATGGATAATGCGACTGGAGCAATTCTAGGATTTGTTGGTGGTCGTAGTTACGAAAATAACCAAAATAACCATGCCTTTGATACGGCACGCTCTCCGGGATCTACAATTAAGCCTATTATTGCCTATGGAATTGCTATTGATCAAGGCTTGATGGGGAGCTCAAGTATCCTTTCTAACTACCCAACTAATTTTACGGGTGGAACGCCTATTCTCCATGATGGTGATAAGGGGACAGCTATGATGAACCTACAAGAGGCACTCAATACCTCATGGAACATTCCAGCCTTTTGGACTTATCAAATGCTTCAACGTCATGATGTTGATGTTGAGGGTTACATGACCAAGATGGGTTATAAGATTGCTAATTACAATATCGAGAGTTTGCCTCTTGGTGGGGGGGTTGAAACCACGGTTGCCCAGCAAGTAAATGCCTATCAGATGCTTTCAAATGGTGGCGTCTATGAAAAGGGCCATATGATTGATAGTATTACTGACCGGACTGGCGAAGTTATCTATCAACATAAATCTGAAGGGGTGCAAGTCTTTTCAAGAGCTACGGCTAGTATCATGGATAACTTACTCAAAGAAGTTGTGGTTAAGGGAGCGACAACTCAATTTCATTCTGAGTTGAAAAATGTCAATGGTGCAGCGGCTTCAGCTGACTGGATGGGTAAAACAGGAACGACAAATAATTTTGTAGATTCTTGGTTGATAGTGTCGACGCCTGGTATTACCCTTGGAGGTTGGGCTGGTTATGACAACAATGCACCTACCAATTCTAAAACGGGTTACATATATAATTCCCAATACATGGCTCGTTTAACTTCCGCCATCTACAATGCCAATCCAGGTATTTTTAAAACGGGAGATAAGTTTAATATCGATTCAAGTGCTATTAAGGCAAGTGTGCTCAAATCAACAGGCCTTAAACCAGCAACAGTGTCTGTTAATGGTCGTAGTGTTTCTGTAAGTGGTGAAATGGTTGATACTTATTGGGCTAAAAATGGGCCTGGAGATACAACCTACAAATTTGCTATTGGTGGAACTGACAGTGACTATCAAAAAGCCTGGTCTAGCATTCTTGGAGGGCATTAGGAATTCCCAAGAAAACTTGCAAAAAAGCAAAAAATTAGGTATAATATAGACAACTATTTGTCGTCTTACTTGGTTGAAATATTGTCCAATCAAGAGATACAGCAGTTAAATCAACGTTTTTTCGGTCAGATTTAGCTGCTATTTTTGTGCTTATTTTTAGGATTTTCAAGTGTTGTAACTCATATTTAAAGGTTCTAAAAATTCACAAACTAAGTGTTTTGCTTATCCTTGATCAGATAAGTGGATGTTAGTGTTTAATCACTTGTTAATGGGACAAGCAACTGAATAAGGCAGAAGACAAATATTTAAAGTGCACGACTTGCAAAGCAGGTCTCGAATGTAGAAAAGGAGTAGAAGACTTGGCAGGACATGACGTTCAATACGGGAAACATCGTACCCGTCGTAGTTTTTCAAGAATCAAAGAAGTTCTTGATTTACCAAACTTGATTGAAATCCAAACGGATTCATTCAAAGAATTCTTGGATACTGGTCTTAAAGAGGTTTTTGAGGATGTACTTCCTATCTCAAACTTCACAGACACTATGGAATTGGAATTCGTTGGTTACGAATTGAAAGAGCCTAAGTATACACTTGAAGAAGCTCGTATCCACGATGCATCATACTCAGCACCTATCTTTGTGACTTTCCGTCTTATTAACAAAGAAACTGGTGAAATCAAAACTCAGGAAGTCTTCTTCGGAGATTTCCCTATTATGACTGAGATGGGTACTTTCATCATCAATGGTGGTGAACGTATTATCGTTTCTCAGTTGGTGCGCTCACCTGGTGTTTACTTTAACGATAAGGTTGATAAAAACGGTAAAGTGGGTTATGGATCAACAGTTATCCCTAACCGTGGGGCATGGCTTGAGCTTGAAACAGATTCAAAAGACATTGCCTACACTCGTATCGACCGTACACGTAAGATTCCATTCACAACGCTTGTGCGTGCGCTTGGATTCTCAGGTGATGACGAAATTGTTGATATCTTTGGTGATAGCGAGTTGGTTCGTAATACCATTGAAAAAGATATCCACAAAAACCCAGCAGATTCACGTACTGATGAAGCGCTTAAAGAAATTTATGAACGTCTTCGTCCAGGTGAACCCAAAACTGCTGACAGCTCACGTAGCTTGCTTGTAGCTCGTTTCTTTGATCCACGTCGTTATGACTTGGCTGCTGTTGGTCGTTACAAAGTCAATAAAAAACTTAACATCAAGACACGTCTTTTGGGACAAACAATTGCTGAAAACTTGGTAGATCCTGAAACAGGTGAAATCCTTGTTGAAGCTGGTACTGAAATGACACGTGATGTGATTGATTCAATCGCAGAATACTTGGATGGTGATTTGAACAAATTTGTATACACACCAAACGATTATGCGGTGGTTACAGAACCTGTTGTTCTTCAAAAATTCAAGGTTGTTGCACCAAATGATCCAGATCGTGTGGTTACAATTGTTGGTAATGCCAACCCAGATGACAAAGTTCGTGCTTTGACAACAGCGGATATCTTGGCTGAAATGAGTTACTTCCTCAACCTTGCTGAAGGTATCGGTAAAGTAGACGATATCGACCACCTTGGTAACCGTCGTATCCGTGCCGTTGGTGAATTGCTTGCTAACCAATTCCGTATTGGTTTGGCTCGTATGGAACGTAACGTACGTGAGCGTATGTCAGTTCAAGATAACGAAGTCTTGACACCACAACAAATCATCAATATTCGCCCTGTAACTGCTGCTGTTAAAGAATTCTTCGGTTCTTCACAGTTGTCACAGTTTATGGACCAACACAACCCATTGTCAGAGTTGTCACACAAACGTCGTTTGTCAGCCTTGGGACCTGGTGGTTTGACACGTGACCGTGCCGGATATGAAGTTCGTGACGTGCACTACACGCACTACGGTCGTATGTGTCCAATTGAAACACCTGAAGGACCTAACATCGGTTTGATCAATAACTTGTCTTCATATGGACACCTTAACAAGTACGGTTTCATTCAAACACCATATCGTAAGGTTGACCGTGCAACTGGTAAAGTAACCAACGAAGTGGTTTGGTTGACTGCTGATGAAGAAGATGAGTACACAGTTGCTCAGGCTAACTCTAAATTGAACGAAGATGGAACATTTGCAGAAGAAATCGTTATGGGTCGTCACCAAGGTAATAACCAAGAGTACCCATCACACCTTGTAGATTTCGTGGATGTTTCTCCTAAACAGGTAGTTGCCGTTGCGACAGCATGTATTCCTTTCTTAGAAAACGATGACTCTAACCGTGCCCTTATGGGTGCCAACATGCAACGTCAGGCTGTGCCTTTGATTGATCCTAAAGCACCTTATGTTGGTACTGGTATGGAATATCAAGCTGCCCACGATTCAGGAGCTGCAGTTATCGCCCAACACGACGGTAAAGTTGTCTACTCTGATGCTGATAAAGTTGAAGTTCGTCGTGAAGATGGTTCTCTTGATGTTTATACTATTCAAAAATTCCGTCGTTCAAACTCAGGTACTGCCTATAACCAACGTACTTTGGTTAAGGTTGGCGATATTGTTGAAAAAGGTGACTTTATCGCTGATGGTCCATCTATGGAAGGTGGAGAAATGGCCCTCGGTCAAAACCCTATCGTCGCATACATGACATGGGAAGGTTACAACTTCGAGGATGCCGTTATCATGAGTGAGCGTCTTGTGAAAGATGACGTTTATACATCTGTTCACTTGGAAGAATTCGAATCAGAAACACGTGATACAAAGCTTGGGCCTGAAGAAATCACACGTGAATTGCCAAACGTTGGTGAAGAAGCCCTCAAAGACCTTGACGAAATGGGTATTATCCGTATCGGTGCTGAGGTTAAAGAAGGTGACATTCTTGTTGGTAAGGTAACACCTAAGGGTGAAAAAGACCTTTCTGCTGAAGAACGTCTTCTCCACGCTATCTTTGGTGATAAATCTCGTGAAGTACGTGATACGTCACTCCGTGTACCTCACGGTGGTGATGGTGTCGTTCGTGATGTTAAAATCTTCACACGTGCAAACGGTGACGAATTGCAATCAGGTGTTAACATGCTTGTTCGTGTTTACATCGCTCAAAAACGTAAGATCAAGGTCGGAGATAAGATGGCCGGTCGTCACGGTAACAAAGGGGTTGTTTCTCGTATTGTTCCGGTTGAAGACATGCCTTACCTTCCAGACGGTACACCAGTTGATATCATGTTGAACCCACTTGGGGTGCCATCACGTATGAACATCGGTCAGGTTATGGAACTTCACCTTGGTATGGCTGCACGTAACTTGGGTATCCACATCGCAACACCAGTCTTTGATGGAGCAAGCTCAGAAGACCTCTGGGATACTGTTCGTGAAGCAGGTATGGATAGTGATGCTAAGACAATCCTTTACGATGGACGTACTGGTGAACCATTTGATAACCGTGTGTCAGTTGGTGTCATGTACATGATCAAACTTCACCACATGGTTGATGATAAACTTCACGCTCGTTCAGTAGGTCCTTACTCACTTGTTACCCAACAACCTCTTGGTGGTAAAGCACAATTTGGTGGACAACGTTTCGGTGAGATGGAGGTTTGGGCCCTTGAAGCTTATGGTGCATCAAATATCCTTCAAGAAATCTTGACTTACAAGTCAGATGACGTTAACGGACGTTTGAAAGCCTATGAAGCTATCACTAAAGGTAAACCAATTCCAAAACCAGGTGTACCAGAATCATTCCGAGTACTTGTTAAAGAATTGCAATCACTTGGTCTTGATATGCGTGTCCTTGATGAGGATGACTACGAAGTTGAATTACGTGATCTTGATGAAGGTGAAGACGATGATGTCATGCACGTTGATGATCTTGAAAAAGCACGTGTACAACAAGCCAAAGAAGCTGCTGAATTAGAAAAAGCTAAAGAAGAAGCTTCAGATAAAACAGAATAAAATAAGCTTTAGAGAGGGAGTTCACTCTCTCTGCTAAGGTAGCTGATAAAGGTGAGAATAGCGCTGCTATTGTCAATAGAACAAAAGAAAGGTAATACTAGTGGTTGACGTAAATCGATTTAAAAGTATGCAAATCACACTAGCTTCACCAACTAAGGTCCGTTCATGGTCTTATGGTGAAGTTAAGAAACCTGAAACAATCAACTACCGTACGCTCAAACCAGAACGCGAAGGTCTCTTCGACGAAGTGATCTTTGGTCCTACCAAAGACTGGGAATGTGCGTGTGGGAAATACAAACGTATCCGTTATAAAGGTATCGTTTGTGACCGCTGTGGTGTTGAAGTAACACGTGCTAAGGTTCGTCGTGAACGTATGGGTCACATCGAGTTGAAAGCACCAGTATCACACATCTGGTACTTCAAGGGAATCCCTTCTCGTATGGGATTGACTTTGGACATGAGTCCTCGTGCGCTTGAAGAAGTTATTTACTTCGCAGCTTACGTGGTTATTGATCCAAAGGAAACACCACTTGAACCAAAATCTCTCTTGACAGAACGTGAATATCGTGAAAAATTGCAAGAGTATGGACATGGTTCATTTGTCGCTAAAATGGGTGCCGAAGCTATCCAAGATCTCTTGAAACAAGTAGATTTGGAAGCTGAAATTGCTGAACTCAAAGAAGAGTTGAAAACAGCAACTGGTCAAAAACGTGTTAAAGCTGTTCGTCGTTTGGACGTTCTTGATGCCTTCTACAAGTCTGGTAACAAACCAGAATGGATGGTGCTTAACATCTTGCCAGTATTGCCACCAGACCTTCGTCCAATGGTTCAATTGGATGGTGGACGTTTTGCGGCATCTGACTTGAACGATCTTTATCGTCGTGTTATCAACCGTAACAATCGTTTGGCTCGTTTGCTTGAATTGAATGCCCCAGGTATCATCGTGCAAAACGAAAAACGTATGTTGCAAGAAGCGGTAGATGCCCTTATCGATAATGGACGTCGTGGACGTCCAATCACTGGACCAGGTAGTCGTCCACTTAAATCTTTGAGCCACATGCTTAAAGGTAAACAAGGTCGTTTCCGCCAAAACTTGCTTGGTAAACGTGTTGACTTCTCTGGACGTTCCGTTATCGCCGTTGGTCCAACACTTAAAATGTACCAATGTGGTGTGCCACGTTTGATGGCCATCGAACTTTTCAAACCATTTGTGATGCGTGAAATCGTTGCGCGTGAATACGCAGGTAACGTGAAAGCCGCTAAACGTATGGTTGAACGTGGTGATGAACGTATTTGGGATATTCTTGAAGATGTTATCAAGGAACACCCAGTACTTCTTAACCGCGCACCTACCCTCCACCGTTTGGGTATCCAGGCCTTCGAACCTGTCTTGATTGATGGTAAGGCCCTTCGTCTTCACCCATTGGTATGTGAGGCCTACAATGCCGACTTTGACGGTGACCAAATGGCCATCCACGTTCCATTGTCTGAAGAAGCTCAAGCTGAAGCACGTTTGCTCCTTCTTGCGGCTGAACACATCCTTAACCCTAAAGACGGTAAACCGGTCGTAACGCCATCTCAGGATATGGTTCTTGGTAACTACTACTTGACTATGGAAGAAGAAGGCCGTGAGGGTGAAGGTATGGTCTTCAAGGATATTGATGAGGCAGTTATGGCTTATCGTAATGGTTATGTTCACTTGCATAGCCGTGTCGGTATCGCAGTAGACAGCATGCCTGATAAACCTTGGAAAGAAAACCAACTTCACAAGATTATGGTTACAACTGTTGGTAAGATTCTCTTTAACTCAATTATTCCAGCAGAAATTCCATATCTTCAAGAAACAACAAATGAGAACTTGACAGATAGTACACCAGATAAGTACTTCCTTGAACCAGGTCAAGATATCCAAACAGTTATTGATAGTTTGGAAATTAATGCGCCATTCAAGAAGAAAAATCTTGGTAACATCATCGCTGAAACCTTCAAACGTCTTCGTACGACTGAAACATCAGCCTTCCTTGACCGTTTGAAAGACCTTGGTTACTACCACTCAACACTTGCTGGTTTGACAGTGGGTATCGCCGATATCCCAGTTATCGATAACAAACAAGAAATTATCGATGCTGCTCACCACCGTGTTGAAGAAATTAACAAGGCCTTCCGTCGTGGTTTGATGACAGATGATGACCGTTATGTTGCTGTTACAACAACATGGCGTGAAGCGAAAGAAGCACTTGAAAAACGTCTGATTGAGACACAAGATCCTAAGAACCCAATCGTTATGATGATGGACTCAGGAGCTCGTGGTAACATCTCTAACTTCTCTCAACTTGCCGGTATGCGTGGTTTGATGGCTGCTCCTAACGGACGTATCATGGAATTGCCTATCCTTTCAAACTTCCGTGAAGGTTTGAGCGTTTTGGAAATGTTCTTCTCTACTCACGGTGCGCGTAAAGGTATGACCGATACGGCCCTTAAGACAGCCGACTCAGGTTACCTTACTCGTCGTTTGGTTGACGTTGCCCAAGATGTTATCATCCGTGAAGATGACTGTGGAACAGACCGTGGTCTTCTCATCCGTGCGATTACTGACGGTAAAGAAGTTACGGAAACACTTGAAGAACGTCTTCAAGGTCGTTACACTAAGAAATCAGTTAAGAATCCTACAACAGGTGAAGTAATCGTAGGTCCAGATACTTTGATTACTGAAGACATGGCTGCTGCTATTGTCAATGCTGGTGTTGAAGAAGTAACTATCCGTTCAGTCTTTACATGTAACACACGTCACGGTGTCTGCCGTCACTGTTACGGTATCAACTTGGCAACAGGTGATGCGGTTGAAGTTGGTGAAGCAGTTGGTACTATCGCCGCTCAATCTATCGGGGAACCTGGTACACAGCTTACTATGCGTACCTTCCACACCGGTGGGGTAGCCTCAAACACCGATATCACACAGGGTCTTCCACGTATCCAGGAAATCTTTGAAGCACGTAACCCTAAAGGGGAAGCGGTTATCACTGAAGTTAAAGGTACTGTTATTGAAATCGAAGAAGATGCCGCAACACGTACTAAGAAAGTCTTCGTTCAAGGTAAGACTGGAATGGGTGAATACGTTGTTCCATTTACAGCTCGTATGAAAGTTGAAGTGGGTGACGAAGTACACCGTGGTGCAGCCTTGACAGAAGGGTCAATCCAACCTAAACGTCTCCTTGAAGTGCGTGATACCTTGTCAGTTGAAACTTATCTTCTTGCAGAAGTACAAAAAGTTTACCGTAGCCAAGGGGTAGAAATCGGTGACAAACACGTCGAAGTAATGGTTCGTCAAATGCTTCGTAAAGTACGTGTTATGGATCCAGGTGATACAGATCTCCTTCCAGGTACACTTATGGACATTTCTGACTTCACAGATGCTAACAAGGATATTGTTATCTCTGGTGGTGTTCCTGCAACATCTCGTCCAGTCCTTCTTGGTATTACGAAAGCCTCACTTGAAACAAATTCATTCTTGTCAGCGGCTTCCTTCCAAGAAACAACACGTGTGCTTACAGATGCAGCTATCCGTGGTAAGAAAGACCATCTCCTTGGTCTTAAAGAAAATGTTATCATTGGTAAGACTATTCCTGCTGGTACAGGTATGGCTCGTTACCGTAACATTGAACCACTTTCAGTTAACGAAGTTGAAGTTATTGAAAACATTGCTGTTGATGAAGCAATTGTGGAATCATCTGAAGACTAAAACGAAATCAAAAGAACTCACAATGAATTGTGAGTTCTTTTCGTATTTATATGACTAGAATTTCTTCAATGATTGATAAATATAAAATATAAGACCATTTTTTTTATCTTTTCCAGAAAATTTTGTATAATAGGAACACCAAAGATGAAGTGAGAAAGAAAAATGTACCAAGTAGTTGAAATGAAAGGGGATTTGGAACCGTGGTGGTTCTTAGAAGGCTGGCAAGAAGATATCATCAGTACTAAGGAATTTGAAAATTTTTATGATGCCCTCAAGTACTATAAAAAACTTTGGTTTGCCATGGAAGAAACCTTACCAAGTTATATCAGCCGTAGTAGTGTCATGACTGCTTTTTGGGACCAAGAGGATAAACACTGGTGTGAGGAGTGTGACGAATACCTGCAGGTCTATCAATCGATTGCTCTTTTGGATGATTGGCAGGAAATTCCTGAGGAAAAATACCGTCCGGGATATGAAAAGCGAAATGACCTTCCAAATCATGCCCACTGTAAAATTAAACGTTAAACAATGCACAAGCTCGAATTTTTTTCGGGCTTCTTTTCATTTTCTTAAACTTTTTACGAATAGGTCTATGAGGAGGTCCTTATGGTAACAGAATTTGCTAAGGAAATGATCAAAAATGCTGATAGTTGTGGGGCTCAAGACATCTATGTCATTCCACGTCAGGATAATTACGAGCTCTATATGCGAGTTGGCCAGGAGAGGAGATTAATTGATGTATATCGGCCTGATTTCATGGCTAGTCTTATTGGTCACTTTAAATTTGTGGCAGGAATGATGGTGGGTGAGAAGCGTAGGAGTCAACTAGGTTCCTGTGACTATGATTGTGGTGATGGTCAAAGGGTTTCTCTGCGTTTATCAACCGTTGGGGATTATCGTGGCTTAGAAAGTTTAGTTATTCGTGTTCTACATTCCGAACGTCGAGAATTGGTGTATTGGAATCAAGGAATCCAGCCGATTATGGATGCTTTGGATTATCGTGGCTTGTATCTCTTTGCAGGTCCCGTAGGTTCTGGAAAGACTACGCTTATGCATGAATTGGTTCAGGAGCGTTTTAAGGGACAGCAGGTGATTTCGATTGAAGATCCTGTGGAAATTAAACAGGATAATGTCTTGCAACTCCAGGTAAATCAGGCAATTGACATGACCTATGATAATTTGATTAAGCTATCACTACGTCACCGCCCGGATGTTTTGATTATTGGAGAAATTCGAGATAAGGAGACTGCTCGAGCGGTTATTAGAGCTAGTCTGACAGGAGTGACTGTTCTTTCAACTATTCACGCAAAGAGTGTGGCAGGTGTTTATGAGCGTCTTCTGGACCTCGGTGTAGATAAGTCTGAGTTGGATAATGCTCTTCAAGGGATTGCCTATATGCGTTTGATTAAGGGAGGAGGTGTGATTGATTTTGCCAGTGAAAATTTCCAAAGCCATTCGTCAACCAGCTGGAACCAACAGTTGGAAGGCTTGGTTCAACAAGGATATCTCACTGAAGGGGATATCCAAGGGGAAAAAATTAAAGATTAATCAGCAAGTCAAGGTTATCCAGCTTTTCAAACAACTTCTAAAAGCAGGGTTTACTTTAACTGAAATCGTAGCCTTTTTGGAGCGAAGTCACTTGTTGAAAGAATCGTCATTATCTCTTATGAAAGCAAGCTTAATGCGAGGCGACAGGCTAGACCAGATGTTTGCGTCAGTGGGTTTTTCGGACAATATTGTTACTCAGATTGCCCTTGCTGATAAGCACGGTAATCTTCTAGGGAGTTTAACCAAGATTGAAACCTACATGCTTCGCATGACCAAGGTTCGCAAGAAACTCATGGAGGTAGCGACCTACCCTATCCTACTCCTGGGTTTCCTGATTCTGATTATGTTAGGACTTAAAAATTATCTTTTACCTCAACTGTTAGAGGGTGATGGTAAGGATAATTGGGCTGTACAGTTGGTTCAAATCTTTCCCCAGCTCTTCTTTGTGAGTTTGTGTGGACTTCTTGTATTAAGCTTAATTCTTTATCTATGGGTCAAACACCAGCCAGCCCTTGTCTTTTACCGACGAATGGCAAAAATCCCTTTTATAGGGCAAACTGTCAGGCTATATACGACTGCCTATTATGCTAGGGAATGGGGAAATCTCTTAGGACAAGGCATTGACCTGTTAGATTTGGTTTCTCTTATGCAAGAGCAAAAGTCCAAGCTCTTTCGTGAGCTGGGGGCTGATTTAGAAGAGGCCTTAATGCTAGGACAGAGTTTTCCTGACCGTATTGCTACTCACCCTTTTTTCACTAAGGAACTATCCTTGATTATTGCTTATGGAGAGGCTAATGCTAGGTTGGGCTATGAGTTAGAAGTCTATGCTGAAGAGGTTTGGCAGGCTTTCTTTAACCGTCTTAATAAGGCAACAACCTTTGTGCAACCCCTCATTTTTATTATTGTTGCTGTCGTGATTGTAATGATCTATGCAGCCATGCTATTACCAATGTATCAAAATATGGAAGGAATGATGTCATGAAAATGATGTTAAAAAAATTGAATGCCGTTAAACTACGAGCTTTTACGCTAATTGAAATGCTAGTCGTGCTTCTCATTATCAGTATTCTCCTCTTGCTTTTTGTTCCTAACTTGAGTAAGCAGAAGGATTCTGTTAAAGAGACTGGAAATGCGGCTGTGGTCAAGGTCGTGGATTCTCAAGCAGAACTTTATGAAATGAAGAATAACAAGACAGCTAGCTTAGCAGCTCTTGTTTCAGAAGGTCAAATCACGCAAAAACAGGCAGATTCATACAATGATTACTATGCGAAACATGGTGGCGAAAGCCGCTCAGTGGCCAATTAGAGCCTTTACCTTGTTGGAGAGTCTGGTGACTCTAGCAGTGGTTGCCTTTCTCACTCTGAGTTTATCAGGCTCAGTCACAGGTATTTTTCAGCAGGTTGAGACTAATCTTTTTTATCTGCGCTTTGAGTACCTATACCGAGATAGTCAGCGCTTGGCAGCGGCGGAAGGGTCCAATGTTGAATTGCAGTTGTCCAAGGATAAAATCAGTAACGGAAAATCCAGTCTGGTGATTCCTAAAAATATACATCTGGATAAGGGGCAGACGCTAGTGTTTGATGCCAAAGGAGGCAACTCTAGCCTCACAAAGATTCGTTTTTCAAGTGATAAGGAGGTGGTGACCTATCAGCTTAACATGGGCAGCGGTAAATATAAAAAGACGGTCTCTTAGAGGCTATATTCTTATCGAAAGCTTGGTAGCAATGGCTGTCTTAGTACTCGTCAGTGGTCTTATCTTGGATCAGATCAATACCAATCGTAGGCTAATGGCTAGGAATCTCCACCAACAGGAGGTCTTGAGTGTGGCAACCATGGCAGTTCAGACCAAACAGGATCAGTTGACCTTAAATGGCATCACAGTGACGGTAAAACGTAGCCAGCAAGGTATCGCAGTTTATGAATCAGGAAAGGAGATTATTCATGTCTCTCAATAGCAAGGTTCGTGCTTTTACCCTCTTGGAATGTCTAGTAGCTCTATTGGTGATTGCTGGTTCAGTTCAAGTTTATCAAGGTCTGACCACAGTATTGGTGAGCAATGTTAAGCAGGTCAAGCAACAAGAAAACCAAGACTGGCTCCTATTTGTCCAACAAATGGAGGCAGAGTTAGAAGGTTGTCAGTTGGTAAAGGTAGAAGGGAACAAGCTCTATGTTAAGCAGGATAATCAAGACCTGGCTTTTGGCCTTTCAAGTGCTACTGATTTTCGAAAAACAAATGCTGACGGTCGAGGCTACCAACCAATGCTTTTCAATGTAAAAGCTAGTACAATTAGTCAAAATAACCAGATAGTCACCATCCAAGTGACTCTTAAAAATGGGCTACAAAGGAGTTTTGTTTATGCTTTTGAAAAAACAGGTTAGGGGAGGCGTTCTTCTCTACGCTCTTTTTATGGCTGGCATTTTCACACTTCTTCTGCATGTTTATCTGGAGCGGGTGGTTGCTAGCTCTAGACAGAACCAAGCACAAATGATCTCCAGTCAGAGTCGTCTCATGGCAGAGATGACCATGGACTTGGCGGACAAGGAAGCAGGTGCTTTTAGTTTCTCTCAGGGAACTACGGCTTATGAGGTTAAGGACAAACAAGTGATTGTTAGAGTTGCCAGTAAAGGCCAAATCAAGACCTATCGTTATGTGAAGAAGCAGGAGCAGAAATAGAAATTCTCTTTCCTTTTTGATATGATAGAAGGACGGAGGAAATCATGAATTTTGAAGCAATTGAGACAGCCTTTGAGCTGTTGTTAGAAAATGTCCAAACCATTGAAAATGATCTTGGAACCCATGCTTACGATGCGCTTATTGAGCAAAATTCCTATTATTTGGGGGCTGAGGTAGCTAATGAAGTCATCATCAAAAACAACGAGAAATTACGTGCCCTTAATCTAAGCAAAGAGGAGTGGCGTCGCGCTTTTCAGTTCTTGTTTATCAAGCTAGGGCAATTGGAAGCCTTACAAGCCAATCACCAATTTACACCTGATGCTATTGGATTTATCATTCTTTACCTACTTGAAGGGTTGACCAAGGACGACCAATTAGATGTTTTGGAGATTGGTTCGGGGACAGGAAACTTGGCTGAGACTCTTCTAAATAATAGTCAGAAAACCCTTAATTATATGGGAATGGAAGTTGACGATCTCCTTATCGATTTGTCAGCTAGTATTGCTGATGTGGTGAATTCAAGTGCAGTTTACATCCAAGAAGATGCTGTTCGACCACACATTCTCAAAGAGAGTGATGTTATTATTAGTGACCTACCTGTTGGTTACTACCCTAATGATGAGATTGCGAGTCGTTTCAAGGTTGCAGCAACTGGTGAACACACCTATGCCCATCACCTTCTCATGGAGCAATCACTCAAGTACTTGAAGAAAGATGGTATTGCTATTCTTTTGGCACCAACTAATCTTTTAACAAGCCCACAAAGTGATTTGCTTAAGAAATGGCTGTCAGGCTATGCTGATATTATTGCAGTTATCACTCTTCCAGAAGCAGCTTTTGGCAATAAACGTAACATGAAGTCTATCTTTGTGCTTAAAAAACAAACTGAAAATGCTCCTGAGACCTTTGTTTATCCACTTAGCGATTTGCAAAACCCAGAGGTCCTCAAAGATTTTACAGAGAATTTTCAAAAATGGAAATCAGATAATTCCATTTTCTAGCAAAACATGTTAGAATAGGACTATATTATTGAAAGCGTTTTACAAAGAGGTGGCTTATGACAAAAACAATAGCAATTAATGCAGGAAGCTCAAGCTTGAAATGGCAACTATATGAGATGCCAGATGAAGTTGTTCTTGCTAAGGGTTTGATTGAACGTATCGGCTTGAAAGATTCTGTTTCAACAGTAAAATTTGATGACCGTTCAGAATCGCAAACTCTAGATATTGCTGACCATGTTCAGGCAGTAAAAATCTTGCTTGATGATTTGATTCGTTTTGATATTATCAAGAGCTATGATGAAATCACAGGTGTTGGTCACCGTGTGGTTGCTGGTGGAGAATATTTCAAAGAATCAAGCTTGGTGGATGAAGATGCCTTGGCTAAGATTGAAGAATTGTCAGCCTTAGCGCCTTTACACAATCCAGGTGCAGCTTCAGGGATTCGTGCCTTTAAGGAGCTCCTCCCAGATATTACAAGTGTTGCTGTTTTTGATACAGCCTTCCATACATCTATGCCAGAAGTGGCCTACCGTTATCCAGTGCCTAATCGTTACTATACAGACTACCAAGTCCGTAAGTATGGAGCACACGGAACTAGTCACCAATATGTTTCTCAAGAAGCAGCTAAGTTGTTAGGTAAGTCAATTGAAGAAACTAAGATTATCACAGCCCATGTGGGAAATGGTGTTTCAATTACTGCGGTTGATGGTGGTAAATCAGTAGACACATCAATGGGGTTGACACCACTTGGTGGCGTTATGATGGGAACACGTACTGGGGACCTTGACCCTGCGATTATTCCATTTGTTATTGATCGTGAGCCTGAAATGGCAGATGCTGAGCGTATCCGTCACGTCTTTAATAAGGAATCAGGTCTTCTTGGCATTTCTGAAAAATCAAGTGATATGCGTGATATCATTGCTGGTAAGAATGCTGGCGATGAAAAATGTGCCTTGGCTTATGATCTTTATGTGGATCGTTTGCGTAAATACATTGCTCAATACTTCGGTGTGTTGAACGGAGCGGATGCTATCGTCTTTACAGCAGGTATTGGTGAAAACTCTGCGGAAGTTCGTGCTTCAGTTTTGGATGGTCTCACTTGGTTTGGTATTGAAGTGGATCCTGAAAAGAATGTCTTTGGACATGTAGGCGATATTACAACAGCAGAGTCAGCTGTTAAAGTATTTGTTATTCCAACAGATGAAGAGTTGGTGATTGCGCGTGATGTTGAGCGCCTTAAAACTAAATAAGTTATCAAAAATTTGATAAGACCAGAAAAGTTGGCCGAGTGATTGGCTAGCTTTTTTGAATGCTCTGAAAGCATCATTTGTCGATGTCTATATATGTGTAATTCAATAAGTAAAGAAAACTTTACAAAAAATGTAAAAAAGACTTTACAAAATATGTAAAGTAGACTATACTATAAATGTAAAGTTAACTTAACAAAGAAAAGTAAGGAGTTTAACTATTTGAAAATAAACGATAAGGTTGAGGTACCACATGGAAACAAAAATTCAGGAACTTCGCAAGGCTAATAAGATTAGTCAGGCAGAGTTAGCAGATGAAATGGGAGTCACGAGACAGACCATCATTTCACTCGAAAAAGGTCGCTATAATGCGTCGTTGGAACTAGCTTTTAAAATTGCTAGATATTTTGGAAAGACTATTGAAGAAGTCTTTATTTTTGAGGAAGATTAAGGAGAAAAGATATGTTTAAACAAGTCATGAAGAAAATTGGTGTTATTGTTTTAGCGCTCACTCTACTAATCTTAGATTTAACACTATTAGGTGCTTTCCCGCTACTTACTCAGGATGGTAAGTTTTCACTTGTGGAGCAAATAGGTTACGGTATTTGGGCATTAGGGAGTTTGACTATTTTTATCGTGATTGCTTATAGATTTAAACTTTTATCGCTTAAAGAGATTAATTGGAGACGTCTCGTTGCGATTGCTTCTCTTAATCTCGTCATCTTTTTCCTAGGTGATCTTCTAGGGTATTTTATTGGTCAGTTAACACACAATGCGACTATGGAAAATCAAGATGCTTTAAATGATATCTTTGCCCACGTACCATTCTATCTTCACCTAGTAGTCGCCGGTTTTATTATTCCGATTATGGAAGAAATCATTTTTAGGGGACTCTTAGCCAAGGTGCTCTTTGGAAAATACTTTAAGACGGGTCTTGTTATTTCCAGTCTTCTCTTTATGGCTGGTCACTCAGCATTTACGCTTCAGACAATTGTCATCTATGGTATTATGTCAGCTGGTCTTGCGATAACATATTATAAGACTAAGCGTATCGAGTACAGTATGGGTGTTCATATCTTAAACAATAGCATAAGTGTACTACTCAGTCTTTTCGTTTAAGGTGAATAAGTGTTTAAAGTTGTCAGTGAAAAAAGTTATATTGCTCTTATAAAGGATAATAAAGGGAGTGTTAAGATATGTTAATAAAAATGTTAGTAGGAAAGAGAAAAACAGAGGATGAGTTTAAGAAATACATTACACGAGTAGCCTGTTCTCTTTTGTCTTTGGGTGTTTTGGGATTGTTTATTATTCGCTCTAACAGTCTTAGTGATTATGCTCTAGGCTTAGTTTTAGGACTTACCATTGGGGTTTATGTTTTGTCAATCTATTATTTTGCGACGCTTACTCATCCTAAACGTCTTCACCAGATGTATATTGCTGCCTATGATGAGCGAAATAAACAGATTTTAATGGCGACAGCAGTTGCAACTCTGATTTTAGAGTTTTTGCTTATCTTTGCTTTGATTGCTCTATATGCCTTTGTCAATATTCAGTTGCCATATGTTACAGTCTTATCAGTCTTGCTCTATGGCTTAGTATTGGGATTTGCTCTTATTCGTCTCATCCTATCTAAAATAGGATAAGAGCCTATATTATCTTGAAAAATTCACCTCTCGTTCTCTTTTTGTCTTGTCAAATAAGTTTTATTGTATTATAATAAAGATACAAATAAATGATGAAAAGAGGTAGATTCTCATGAACAAAGGGTCAATTCTCAAACGCTTTCTTTATTTTTTACTAGCTTTCCTAATACTAATTATTGATCAAGTTCCAACCATCTATTTAGGTGTCAAAGATATAAGGCTGGTCTGTCTCTTAATTTTTGTCTTGCTTCTTATGAGCGCAGGAGCTCTTTTCTTAGGAAAACGTCTTGGGCTTTTCGAAGGCTTTAAGGCCCTTTCTTCCCTGAAGGCCTGGGGTATGATTGGCTTGACCTACCTAGGTATTTATATCGTTACTAGGATTGGTTCTATGGTCATGATGATGGAAGGTGTTAGTAATAGCACCAATCAGGCAGCCATAGAAAATGCCCATATGAATCCCTTCCTCCTCATAACGTTTACGGTAATTATGGCACCGATTGTGGAAGAGCTGGTTTTTCGCGGGCTCCTCATGGGACGCGTCTTTAATCCAGATTCTATTGTTGGCTTGATTGTTAGTAGTTTACTTTTTGGCCTTGTTCATATGCCGAATAGTATCGGTGTTTGGATTGTATATGCAGGTATGGGTCTTGCCCTTGGAATAGCATATCGTAAGTTTCAAAAGTTAGAGTACTGTATCATTGCCCATATCATTAACAATAGCATTGCGGTTTCAATGTTGTTACTCTTACAATTTTTAGCGCCATATACCAAATAAAGCTCGGAATCTTCCGAGCTTTTTTCTTATAGTTTTTTGGCTTTAGCAATGGTTGTATCAATACTTGAAACTACACTATGGGTGAGGCCTGTACGCTCAAGGTCCATGAGACCGGCGATAGTAGTCCCACCAGGGCTACAGACCTTGTCAATAAGATCATGTGGACTGTCGCTACCAAGACTGAGATTTTCAGCAGTAGCTAGAACCGTCTGTGTGGCAATGGTCAGAGCGACCTGCTTACTTAGGCCATTTTTGACACCAGCCTTGGCTAGAGCCTCGATAAAGAGGGCGATGTAGGCAGGGCTAGAACCTGCTAGGGCAGTAAAGGTATCAAAGTCTTTCTCAGCCAATTCAACAGTGGTTCCAAAACTGTCTGTGATTTCCTTGGCAACTGCCAAAAGGTCCTCGGATACCTTATCATTAGTGCAAAGACCAGTAGTGCTTTTGAGGATCTGAGCATTAAGGTTCGGCATGATACGAATAAGAGGAAGGTCTGGACTGGTGAGGGAAGCAAGGCGTTCCAAGGTCACTCCAGCAGCCATACTTATGATAGGTTGATGAAAATTGAGACCGGCTAGTACCTTGTCAAACATTTGAGGTTTGATACCAAGGATGACCAGGTCAGCATTATCCAACAATTCCTGATGGGAAGCAGCCGCTTCAACCTCTAGTTCCTCTGCAAGCTGGCGTGAACGAGCCAAGGAAGACCCTGAAATAATGATACGATGTGAGCTTGTATTTAGGCCGTTGATAATGGCTGTTGCCATTTTTCCGACACCGATAAAACCTATAATCATGGGTTACTCCTTATCTTAGTAGTTTTTAATTAAATCTACTGTTGAGCGATCCAACTTCTTAACAATAGCTTGTAAGAAGGCCTGTGCTTCTAGGAAGTCATCCATCGCATAAAGGGTTTGGTGCGAGTGAATGTAGCGGGCACAAACACCGATAGTTGTTGATGGAACACCAGCATTCTGCAAGTGAGCGGCACCAGCATCTGTTCCGCCCGCAGCACAGTAGTATTGGTATTTGATACCCGCTTCTTCAGCTGTAGTCAAAAGGAAATCTTTCATATTTGGCAACATGATGTGACCTGGATCGAAGAAACGAATAAGGGTACCATCGCCTACCTTACCTTGATTACCATAGATATCCCCTGCAGGAGAACAGTCCACTGCAAAGAAAACTTCAGGATCAAATTTAGTGGTAGAGACATGGGCACCACGTAAACCAACTTCTTCTTGAACATTGGCACCAGCAATTAGAGTATTGTTGAGTTCTTGATTCTTAACGTTTTCCAAGAGTTCACGAATCATGAGAACACCATAACGGTTATCCCAAGCTTTAGAAATGACATTCTTTTGATTGGCTGTTAGAATTGTTTCTGATTCAGGAATGATGACATCACCTGGGAAAACACCGTAGGCATTTGCTTCTTCTTGGTTAGCAAAACCAGCATCAAAGACGATATCAGAAACACTAGGAAGACTTGAAGCTCCGCCACTAGCACGTAAGAAATGAGGTGGCACTGAACCTGAGATGACAGGATAGACACGACCGTCACGAGTGTGTAGGGTGAAGCGTTGTGAGCTGACAACCAGTGGGTTCCAACCACCAAGTTCGACGACACGGAAAGTCCCGTCTGCTTTGATTTCCTTAATCATAAACCCAACTTCATCCATGTGGGCAGCCACAAGCACCTTAGGGGCATTTTCTGCTTGGCTATGCTTGATACCGAAAATACCACCGAGACCATCTGTTTGGACCTCATCTACAAGTGGGGTGATGTTTTTGCGAAGGTAGTCGCGTACAGGAGCTTCAAAGCCTGAAGTAGCACTGAGCTCGGTTACTTCTTTAATTTTGTCAAATAGGGTAGTCATAAAATCCTCCTTGAGTAGTACTTGCTACTATTTTAGCACGATTCTCAAGAGATAGGTAGCCTCTCCCCATTCGTCTAAAATTATGGTAAAATGTTTCTTATGAAACGTAAAACATTGGCCTTGTTTGCTGGAGGCGTAGGAGCTTTAGGTCTCTTGGCAATGGCAGAGAAGTATAGACAGTCACGTGCAGAAATGAAGAAGGCTGCATTAATCCAAGATATTAGACAAGAATTATCTCACTTGGGGACTATCGCAGTCCTTTATACAAATCCCACTGATAAGGAAAATCCAGGACTTACAGGAGGTATCGTCTTAGAGGATGGACGTTCCTATAGCTTTGTTTATGCAGAGGATATCTTGACCTATGAGGAGGAGCAGGCATGATTATTCCTAAGAATCTTGAAGAATTGGCAAGCTATGTTGAAAGTGATCAAAAGGTGGTTTTCTTTTTCACTGCCGATTGGTGTCCAGACTGCCAGTTCATCTATCCCGTTATGCCTGAAATTGAAGCCCTCCATCCAGATATGACCTTTGTGCGTGTCAACCGTGATGATTATATGGCTTTGGCGCAAACTTGGAATATTTTTGGTATCCCAAGTTTTGTCGTGACTCAGAAAGGTCAAGAATTGGGACGCTTGGTCAATAAAGCTCGTAAAACCAAAGAAGAAATCACTGCCTTTTTGTCGGAGATTTAAAAGATGAAAATCAATCACTTTCCTAATATCTCTCTTGATATTTCAGAAACTAAAGAAAAGTATCTGACAGAAAAAAATGAGGAGATCATCGAAGAATTATGCCAAATTTTAGTAGAGCATTCCAAAATTGAAAGTGATATCTTCCTAAAACACCAAGAAATAAACACCTACAAAAAGGAAAATAATCTTCCTACACATCAAACTATTCCTGGAGAAATGGAGTTATTTGATGAATTTAAAGAGAAGTTGACTCCTTTAGCTCAAAAACACTTGACTGATAACTGTTATAAAAGAGTTTTTTCAGCTTCTTTTGGTTCTCCAGGCACCTATGATTTTGTGTTAGAGCCCTGTCGAGCTAAGTTTATTATGAAGAGTAAGGCTAAGATGTTTCTCGAATTTTCTTATGGGAATGACTTTTGGTACCATAAACAATTTATCATAAAATTAACAGAGAGTGACTGGAAAATTGACAAGATTAGTTATCGCTATGGTAGTAATGACGATTCTTGGCATGTCAGTCGATTTTAAAATCTATAAAAGAACTATTGAAGGAGAACCCATGATTTTTGCATACAATAAGGAACAAGTTGGTGACGTTTTGTTGGTTATCTTGGAAGATACTAAGGACATCAAACGTAGCGTAGAACGTAAAGGTAAAGTGGCGCGTGTCACAGCTGATGAAACAGGCAAGACTCTTGCTTGGAATATTTTTGAAGCGTCAAGCCTCATTGATATCGAAGGTAACGGTCAAGTTTTCTTGTCAGACCAAGATGTAGCTGTTTTGAACGAGGAATTGGCTAAAGAGGGCTTTGAAGAGCGTTTGGAAAACACACAAGGACCAGTCTTTGTGGTTGGACAAATTGATGAAATGGTTGCACATCCAGACAGTGACCACCTTAACATCTGCCAAGTGAACATCGGTGATAAGAAGGTCCAAATCGTTGCAGGAGCACCAAACGCAGCCCTTGGTCTTAAAACTATCGTAGCTCTTCCTGGTGCTATGATGCCTAGCGGTGCCCTTATCTTCCCAGGAAAACTTCGTGGTGAAGATAGTTATGGTATGATGTGTGCCCCACGTGAGTTGGCACTTCCAAATGCCCCACAAAAACGTGGTATTATTGAACTTGATGATTCAGCAGTAGTCGGAGAGGCTTTTGATCCAGCCAAACACTGGAAAGGGTAAATAAGACAAGAAGCGGTAAGTAAGCCGCTTTTTTTTCAGGAGAGCTCGTCTTGGCAAATGGTTCAAAATTTTCGAGAACCTCTTTATGCTTACCAAGTTCATCATCAAAATATAATAGTATTGCTCTCAATCTCTATTATTTGCCAAAACAACTTTATCCGAGCAATTATCTAAAAAATGTGGCTTCAAGTTTATTAATCAAGTTGTGTTTTATTTATCTGTCAGACTCAGATTTGGTGATGATTATAAAAGAAAGGAAAGTTCAATGGCTTACAACAAACATAAGGGAGTCCTTGTTTTTATGATTCTCTATACAGTCCTCTTTGTTTTTGACGGTATACGAGTATTTGATGCTCCCTTACCTTCTTCTTTAACGACCTATTTAGTTTATACCATCATGTTTTTGTATGGTTGCTTCTTATTTAAGTCTGAATTGCTCAAAAAGTGGGAAGAGGTCAGAAGTTCTAAAAGAAAATTTTTCTTGGGGGTTTTAAAAGGCTGGCTCTTACTTGTCCTGGTGACCATTTTCTTTGGACTACTATCGGCAATATTGAGGCAGGTTTTGGGACTAAGTGAACAAGGACTAAACGAGGCTAATATACAAAGTACCTTTAAAGAACAACCACTACTGATAGCAGTTTTCGCCTGTATCATTGGACCTTTGGTGGAAGAACTCTTTTTCCGTCAAATTTTATTGCATTGTTTACAGAGACATTTGCCAAGCTGGCTAAGCATTTGTGTGGTAGGATTTGTTTTCGCCTTGACCCATATGCACAGTTTGTCTTTATCAGAGTGGGTCAGTGCAGTTGGTTACTTAGGTGGCGGAGTAACCCTTTCAATTATTTATGTGAATGAAAAGGGAAATATTTACTATCCCTTGATGGTTCATGTGCTAGGAAATATTTTATCTTTTATAGTATTGGTCATTGGTAGTATGCAATAAGTGAATTCCAAACTATTTCAGCTTACAAAGAAAAAGGCAAAGGACTCTCGTCTCTCTTCTATCAATAGAAGAACTTCAAAACGGAGTGTTAAAATTATTTTAAGTGGTAACTCTGGGTCAGCAGAGGATGATTTGAGTAAGTAAACTAATGACAAGTTTGTATGGCGATAACTGTTCTTTGAATCGACAGCTCATACCAAGCTTCCTACTTCCTTTGCTAGTAGCTCAGCTCATCTTCAGATGTCTAATATTTAGTGACAAGTACATTTATTGAAGAACTCATCCTGCTTTTCACCCGAATAGATTTTACTTTTTTCTATTTAATTGAAGTCAATAATGTGATATATATATTATTTTTATTCTTGCTTTTTCAAAATCTGTCACTTTTTTTACTTCCGCTTACGAATAGATAGGTGGAGGTAAAAAAATGTATAACAAAGTTATTTTAATTGGACGTTTGACGGCGACTCCTGAAATGGTAAAAACTGCTAGCGATAGGTCTTTTACACGTGTTACAGTTGCGGTTAATCGTCGCTATAAGACGCAAAATGGTGAGCGTGAGGCTGATTTTATTACAGTGGTTGTCTGGGGGCGTTTGGCTGAGACCTTAGCATCTTATGCTAGCAAGGGGAGTTTAATTTCTCTTGATGGTGAGCTTCGTACCCGTAAGTACGATAAGGATGGTAAAACTCATTACGTTACTGAAGTGCTTTGTTCCTCTTTCCAACTTCTGGAGAGTCGTGCTCAGCGTGCTGTTAGGGAAAATAATCCTGATAATGACTTGGCTGACCTCGTCTTGGAAGAAGAGCTTCCCTTCTAGTTTATCCTTTGACTAGCTATCTAGGTCTCCTATCTTTGAAGCAACCTCTATAAAAAATCATTATCTTGTTCCATACCTTGTTTTGAAGAATTGTTGGAGATAAAATATTAAACACTTGTTAGACTAATAAACAGTAAAATTAGATAAGACTTAGGATGATAGGTGTTTAATAGTGTAGATAGACTAGAAAAAATAGTTTAGGAAGCCATAAAACGTTGATATATCAACGTTTTAAATGTTAAGCAAAATATTCAAAAGAATGCATACAATTAACAGTTGTTTCTAATCTATATTATTGTTTTATTACCGATTTTTAAATTAAATGATAGAGGTTTCATGATAAACTATAGATGGGTAAGGAAAAAGCTATAAAAGTTACTTTTATAGTAGGCATTATTTGTTTGGAAGGAAAGTGTGAAATATCACAACTATAACGCTATCCTTGCAATTGTTTGAGACAGTTGCATTTTTGTTTATCGTTTTTGTTTATCGTTGTGAGGCCTTAGGCCTGTATAATGATTTCACAGACAATTGACTATGACACTCCGACTGACATATGAATTAGGATGTTAAGCGGTCGTTGACTTTTCGTCTAGCCTTGGGGGAACACATTGGTGTGATTCCTAAGACTCACCAGACTAATGTGTTTGAAGCTAGGATGATTCGTCTTAGCTTTTTTTGTGTCCTTTAAAATGGAGGTCTTCGGTATTTCTTTTCTTATGCTATAATAGAAGGACTAAGTGAGATATTGTCTCGCAAATCTTGGAACGGGAGTGACACTAATGCTTGACTTTACCCAAGAAGAGAAAGACTTTTTTATGTCTGAAGCTCTTAAGGAGGCCGAAAAATCTCTAGATAAAGCAGAGATTCCAATTGGCTGTGTCATCGTTAAAAATGGCGAAGTCATAGGCCGTGGGCACAATGCACGTGAGGAGCTCAATCAAGCTATCATGCATGCGGAGGTCATGGCTATTCAAGAGGCTAATAGGACTGTAGGCAATTGGCGTTTGTTAGATTGTACCCTCTTTGTAACCATCGAACCCTGTGTCATGTGTAGTGGGGCAATTGGCTTGGCTCGTATTCCTAAAGTTATCTATGGAGCAAGCAATCAAAAGTTTGGTGGTGCGGGTAGCCTTTACGATATCCTAAGAGATGAGCGTCTCAACCATCGCGTAGAAGTAGAGACTGGTGTCATGGAGGAAGAGTGTGCTAAGATTATGCAAGACTTTTTCCGTCAGAGTCGTGAACGCAAAAAAGAAGCCAAACGATTGGCTAAATTGGAAACAAGGCAAGAGATGTAAACAAAAGTGCAAGTCCAAAGGGACTTGCACTTTTTAATGGAAGATGATTTTTTTGTTTTCCTGAAGGCAATTTAGGTCACTCTTTCTATGCTTTATTTTTTTCTTTCTCACTTGTTAAAAGAAAAATAGGCATAAAGAGAATCAGAGTACCAAAAGCGGACTTCAAATTAGTATCAATAATTGGTGTTCCTAATCGTACATAAAAGATAAGGTTGATTAGGAGTATCAGAAGTAGGCTACTGATAATTCCAGCTAAAGCTATTTTTACGAGTAAATAGTTATTCATTTTAGGTGATTGATTAGCAGTAGTATTATTTGTTTGATTGTTTATATGTTTCATGAGTTATCATCCTCAAAATCTTTGAGATGTCAGCCGAGTTCTGTTAGTTAGTGGGTGAGGTTATAGAAAGACTTACCTGCAGCATAGCTAAGGTCATAAGTCAGTTTTGCAGCAGCAATGCCAACAGAAATAGCGGCCCAAGGAACCACTCCACCTGATACAGTTTCAAGTTCTTGAGTAGTCATGTTTTTACGATTGTTAATGGTCTTAGTCATTGTTCATATGTCCTTTCTTTTATCTCGCAGAGTCCATGTAGCCATTGTAGGCTCCAAGGCATACCATAGTTCCAATAGGTCCTGAAGCTAGGCAGAGCCCTCCAATGGCAAGGTTAGTCTTCCATCCGCCTCCTGTTACTGAGGCTAGGTCAGCTGCCTTCATTTCTTTGTTAATCATTGTCATTCTCCTTTTTTTATTTTTGGTGAGTTTTTAAATCTCATACCCTCTCACCACGAGTTAAGAGATATGTTAAATATGACTTCTCCTTTCAATAAAGTCAGCCATGTCACTAGCTTTTGGTGCTTTACTCAAGCTATGGATTTATTATAAGGTGTCGAGAAATAAAAAAGTAGTGACATAAATGTCACCATGGTAAGTCTTATGTTTTATCGAAGGTTATACTGACAGAAGAAGATAATAGGGATTGATAGGGGTAGGTCTAGCTAGTCTTATCATAAGTTCTCTACTTGCAATCACTTCAATTTATGGTATAATATTTTTCGGAGCAACATCTGTGCGTGAAGCGGGTCAGGGGAGGAATCCAGCAGCCCTAAGCGATTTCAGGTGTGTGCTCTTTTTTTGTGTTAAGGAGGATTTATGGCCAAATTTAGTGTTTTTAAAGATCAAGAGAGTCTTTTTGCTTGTCCTATCTGTCAGGCGCCAATGCATTTGGATTTGTCTAGCTTGGTTTGTCAGAATAGGCATACCTTTAATATCGCCAAGCAGGGCTTTGTTAATTTTTTGAGACAGACCAAGGGAGATAAGCACTATGATATGGCTTCTTTTGAAAAGAGGAGTCAGATTCTTGCGGCAGGCTATTACGATCCTATTCTGGAGGTGATTTCAGAGCACTTGCGTGACCTTCCTAAACACTCGCACGTTCTAGATGTTGCCTGTGGTGAAGGCTATTATAGCCGTCAGTTGGCTCAAGAGTTTGACAAGGATTTCATGGCCTTTGACTTGTCTAAGGATTCAATCCTTCTTGCGGCACGTCAAAATCCTCAGAAAAACGTAGCTTGGTTTGTTGGCGATTTGGCTCAATTGCCTTTACGTGAACATAGTATTGATGTGATTTTAGATATTTTTTCACCAGCTAATTATCAAGAATTTGGACGACTTTTGTCTGATTATGGCTTGGTTTTTAAGGTTATTCCTCATGAGGATCATCTTAAAGAGTTTCGCCAATTGTTACCGGAGGCGCAGGCTTATTCGAACCAGGATGTTCTGGAACATTTTCAAGAGTCCTGTGACCTTTTGGAGCGTGTGACGATTGCTAAGACTTGGTCTATGCCATCAGAGCATGTTCAAACATTTGCTGAGATGACACCTCTTTTCTTCCATACCAATAAGGATACTTTGGACTTGACTTCAGTGACGCAATTAACCGTTGCGGGAGAGCTGCTGATTGGTCGTATTAGAGATGATAAGCAATCCTAACAGTCGTTGGGATTTTTTTGATGGGAAAATATCTCAGTTAGCTTGTTTGGTCTTCCTAAAAGGTGTATGATGGGAGCAATAAGTAAGAAAGTTTCAGTAATGGGTAAAAAGTGATGAAAAATAGAGCCTATAAGAACTACATTTTTGATTTTTATGGTACCTTGGTTGATATCCTAACTGATGAGAAGGATCCTGTGTTATGGGATACATTAGGCCAGCTATATCAGGCTTATGGAGCGGCTTATGAAGGTGATGCTCTTAAAAAGGCTTATGCTAAGCGTGTGGCTCAGACTCGTAAGGAGTTAATAGAGATTAAAGGAGTTGCTTATCCAGAAGTTGATTTAGTTCACATTTTCAACCAGCTTTATGTAGATGGTCGGTCTCAGTCTAGTAACTCTAGTCAGCCGGACGATTGGGGAAATTTGATAGCCATGGTCTTTCGCGTCTTATCTCGTAAGCAGTTGTTAGCTTATCCGCATACCAAGGAGGTTTTGACCTTTCTAAAAGAGCAGGGCTGTCGTCTCTATCTCTTGTCTAATGCTCAAGCAGCCTTTACTAATGCTGAGATTGACTTAATGGAGTTAAGACCTTACTTTGATGCCATTTACCTGTCTTCGGATGCGGGTATCTGTAAGCCTCAACCTGAATTTTTAAAGCAAGTTTTGGATGATCATGGGTTAAAGCCATCTGAGACTGTCATGGTGGGAAATGACCTGACGACTGATATTGCTGTGGCTGAGGCAGTTGGGATCGATGGTATCTTGCTGAATACCTTCCCTTATTCTCGTCGAGAGTTGGAGAAATCCCCAATTAAACCAGATCGAGTGATTACTGACATAGAGGCTCTAAAGACAAATTTTACATAAAAATACACTCTATTTGGCAAAAGCAAAGACAATTATCAGAATTTTTGGTATAATAATTCCTAACTTTATGTGAATGGAGAATCTCATGACTGCACAAAAAATGTCTGCACAAGAAATTATCGCTTTTATCGGTAATGCTGAAAAGAAAACGAATGTTAAAGTAACTTTTGAAGGGGAATTGGCAACTGCTGTTCCGGCTTCTGTCACTAAGCTTGGTAATGTTCTTTTCGGAGACTGGAAAGAAATCGAACCACTTCTTGCGAATTTGACTGAAAACAAGGACTATGTTGTGGAACAAGATGGCCGTAACTCAGCTGTTCCATTGCTTGATAAACGTCACCTTAATGCGCGTATCGAACCAGGCGCTATTATCCGTGACCAAGTAACTATCGAAGATAATGCTGTCGTTATGATGGGTGCTGTTATCAACATCGGTGCTGAAATTGGTGCTGGTACTATGATTGATATGGGCGCAATCCTTGGTGGTCGTGCTACTGTTGGTAAAAACAGCCACATCGGTGCGGGTGCGGTCCTTGCTGGTGTGATTGAACCAGCTTCAGCAGACCCAGTTCGTATCGGTGACAACGTTCTTGTTGGTGCTAATGCTGTTGTTATTGAAGGTGTTCAAGTTGGTAATGGTTCAGTCGTTGCTGCTGGAGCTATCGTTACTCAAGATGTTCCTGAAAATGTGGTTGTAGCTGGTGTTCCAGCTCGTATCATCAAGGAAATCGATGAAAAAACACAACAAAAAACAGCACTCGAAGACGCTTTGCGTAATTTGTAACATATTGATAGTAGAGGCCTGTAAGGCCTCTATTTCTAGATTCTCTATAAAATAAATATAAATAAAAAGGACAAAAACATGACACTTGATTTAATCAAAATCAGACGAGACCTTCACCAAATTCCTGAAATTGGTTTGGAAGAATTTAAAACTCAGGCTTACCTCTTAGAGCGTATTGCCGAAATGACTGAAGGTAAGGACTTTGTGGAGCAACGTACTTGGCGTACAGGAATTCTTGTCTATCTTCACGGGCATGCTCCTGAAAAAATCATTGGTTGGCGTACAGATATTGATGGCCTCCCAATCGTAGAGGAAACAGATCTTGACTTCAAGTCTACTCATGAAGGTCGTATGCATGCTTGTGGACACGATATGCACATGACCACAGCACTTGGTCTTTTGGACCAGATGCTTCAAGTACAACCTAAAAATAACATGCTCTTCCTCTTCCAACCAGCCGAAGAAAATGAAGCTGGTGGTATGCTTATGTATGAAGATGGTGCCTTTGGAGATTGGTTGCCAGATGAGTTCTATGGCCTCCACGTCCGTCCAGATTTCAAGGTAGGTGATATTGCGACTAACACAAGTACCCTTTTTGCTGGGACTTGTGAAGTCCTCGTTACTTTCAAGGGGAAAGGTGGACATGCGGCCTTTCCACATGAGGCCAATGATGCTCTTGTAGCAGCTTCTTACTTTATTACTCAAGTGCAAACGATTGTCAGTCGTAATGTTGACCCTATTCAGGGTGGGGTAGTTACCTTTGGTTCTTTCCATGCAGGAACTACTAATAATGTTATCGCTGAAACTGCAGAGGTTTATGGAACTATTCGTACCCTTACTCAGGAAATGAGTCTCCTTATCCAGAAGCGTGTGCGCCAGATTGCAGAAGGTGTAGCAGCTAGCTTTGGTATGGAAGTGGATATCATGTTGAAACAAGGTGGTTATCTTCCTGTGGAAAATAATCCAGCCTTGGCCAAAGAGTTGATGGCCTTCTTTGATGCTAGCCCAGAAGTTAACCTGATTGATTGTCCACCGGCTATGACTGGAGAGGATTTTGGTTATTTGCTTAGTAAAGTTCCTGGTGTCATGTTCTGGTTGGGAATCGACACGCCATATGCACTTCACCATCCTAAGATGAGCCCAAATGAAGATGCTCTCGCTTTTGCAGTGGCTGAAATTGGAAAATTCCTTAAACACAAGGCAGAAGCCTAATCAGAGTCGATAAAGCTAAAAAATCTACCAAGTCTGACTTTTGGTAGATTTTTTGATATGATAAACCTATGAAAAATGAACTTAGAAAAACAGTCTTGGCTCAATTAACTTCACAAGAACCTGAGACTAAGGCTAAGATAGATAAACATCTTTTGGAGCAATTGATTGCCTTACCTGCTTATAAAGAGGCTCAGGTGATTGCGACTTATTTGTCTTTTCCTCATGAATATGATACCAGTCTTTTAATCAATCAGGCTTTAAAGGATGGTAAACGACTTTTGATTCCTAAAACATATAAACAAGGTCGAATGATTTTTGTGGATTATGATCCAGATAATCTTGTTGCAACCTCTTTTGGCTTGATGGAACCTGCGTCTGATTTGGCTGTGGAAAAATCAGAGATTGATTTGATTCATGTGCCAGGAGTAGTTTTCAATGATGAAGGCTATCGCATTGGTTACGGAGCAGGTTACTATGATCGCTATTTGTCTGATTTTGAAGGGGAGACAGTTAGTACGGTTTATCCTTGCCAGAAACATGATTTTCAACCAGACAGCTATGATATTCCTGTTAAGGAGGTCGTCACATGCAAATAAATGAGTGGAAGAAATACCCGGCAACCTATCTATTGTTGGGGCTTACGACGTTGACTTTTATCTGTCAATATCTTTTAAACGGCTTTCAAGCGACTTCGCCTTTGAGCCTTTTTAAGATGGGAGCTATGTACGGTGCGTTTGTTCAGTACAGTCCCTTGAACCTTTGGCGTCTTGTAACACCAATTTTTGTGCATATAGGTGTTGAGCATTTTCTATTTAATATGCTTACTCTTTACTTTATGGGGAAAATGGCTGAGCAGATTTTTGGGACTCCACGTTTTCTAGGGCTTTATTTGTTAGCGGGTGTTATGGGAAATGCCTTTACCTTACTTTTTACGCCTAATGTTATTGCAGCTGGTGCTTCGACATCCTTGTTTGGACTTTTTGCGGCTGTTGTGATTCTTGGTTATTACAGTCACAGCCCCTTGCTTAATCAGTTAGGCCGTAATTATTTGGTTTTGATTGTTATTAACTTAATCTTCAACCTTTTTACACCTAGTGTTGGGATTACAGGCCATCTCGGTGGTTTAGTTGGAGGTGCTCTTGCAGCTATCTTTTTGGCCAACAAGGTTGAAAGTCGCTTATTTAGTAAAGGTTGGCGTTCTACATCCCTTTTAACCTACATTTTACTATTGCTGATTCTTCTAGGATTCACTTATTTTTAAGTCATATGAAAAATCCATCGAATGTTATGTTCGATGGATTTTATTTTAGTCTTTTTTAGCTGCTTTGCCTTCAAGTTTGTGGCCCAAGTCAATGAGGTATTGCTTGAGGTCATCTTTAACTTGAGGATGTTTAAGTGCGTAATCGATAGACGTTTTCATGAATCCGAATTTGTCACCGACATCATAACGGTTTCCAGTAAATTCGCGAGCAAAGACGCGTTGTGTCTTGTTAAGTGTATCGATGGCATCAGTCAGTTGGACTTCGTTTCCAGCACCTGGTTTTTGAGTTTCCAAAATACCGAAAATTTCAGGTGTTAGAAGATAACGTCCGATGATAGCAAGATCACTTGGTGCATCTTCTGGATTTGGTTTTTCAACGAAAGTTTCAACGCTATAACGTCCATTTTCGCCTTTGCCTTGAGGGGCGATGACACCATATGAAGAAACTTCTTCGTGAGGTACAGGCATAACTGCAATGGTTGATGCATGTGTTTCCTCATAGTCGTTAATGAGCTGCTTAGTCAAAGGTACTGCTTTGTCATTAGTGATATCCATGAGGTCGTCACCAAGCATGACAACGAATGGCTCATTTCCGACAAATGCTTTGGCTTGAAGAACTGCATCCCCAAGACCACGCGGATGGCTTTGACGGATAAAGTGGAGGTTGATAGCAGTGGTGTCATTAACCAATTTCAACAAGTCTGTCTTACCTTTTTGTTCCAAGTTGTATTCTAACTCGAAGTTTGAATCAAAGTGGTCTTCGATAGAACGTTTTGACTTACCAGTAACCACCAAGATATCTTCAATACCTGATTTGAGGGCTTCTTCAACGATAAATTGGATGGTTGGCTTGTCAACGATTGGCAACATTTCTTTGGCCAAGGCCTTAGTAGCTGGTAAAAAGCGTGTTCCGAGTCCTGCAGCGGGGATGATAGCTTTTCTAACTTTTTGATTCTTCATGAGAACTCCTTAGATTTTTATTTTTTATCCCATTCATTTTCAGAGCGCAATTCATTGGACATCATATTGAGAATAGATTCCTTGATATCAGCACCCTCATAGATAGATTTGTAGATTGCTGTTGTAATTGGCATGTAGACACCGAGTTCTTGGGCGATTTCGTAGGCAACCTTTGTGGTTGAAATACCTTCGATAACCATTCCCATGTTACGTTCAATGTCTTCTAATTTTTCTCCACGACCGAGCGCATCCCCAGCACGCCAGTTACGTGAATGGATAGAAGTTCCTGTAACAATAAGGTCACCAACCCCAGATAGACCGCTGTAAGTCAAAGGATCGGCACCGAGTTTCACACCAAGACGAGTAATTTCTGCAAGTCCACGAGTAATAACGGCTGCCTTAGCATTGTCCCCATATCCCATACCGTGGAGGGCACCTGCACCTACCGCGATAATGTTTTTAAGAGCACCAGCTGTTTCAACACCAATCACATCTGAATTGGTGTAGAGGCGGAAGTAGTTATTACTGAAAATGCCTTGGACATAGCGTGCCACTTCAAGATCCTTAGATGCTGCTGTAATCAAAGTGATATCGCGAACGATAGTTTCTTCAGCGTGACTTGGACCAGATACGACAACAATGTCACTGCGAAGTTCCTCAGGAATCTCTTCTTCAAGGATTGTTGAAAGACGTTCGTGTGTTCCAGGTTCCAATCCTTTTGAAGCATGCATGACAACAACTTTGTGGTCCAAAAGTTCGGCAACTTGTTTAGCAACTAAGCGAGTAACTTTGGTTGGAACAACAAAGAGAACAGCGTCGACACTATCTAGGGCTTCAGACAGTTCCTTGTAGGCTTTAATGTTTTCATCCAAAACCACATCCTTGAAGTAGCGGGTGTTGGTGTGTTTCTCGTTAATTTCATCAATTTGTTCAGGGATGTTTCCCCAAATACGGACCTCGTGTCCGTTGTCGTTGAGTACCTGAGCAAGGGCAGTTCCCCATGAACCAGGGCCCAAGACAGCGATTTTTTGTTTTTTCATCATTAGGTCTCCCTTTAGGTCCTTTCTAACAAAGTAGAAAAAGACTGTATTCTTTCTCATTATAACATAAGAAAAGCATGTTTGTCTTGTACTCTCTGTTAGTAAGGCTGATGGCCATTTATTTTTTCAGCCAATTTTGGGCAATGTAGCCTCCAATGAGGGCAGCCATGAGCGTTCCTCCAATCAGGATTAAGACATGACTGCCTGTAAAGGGAACCATAACTTGATTGACATAATCTTGAGTTTTCCCTTTGGCCAGGAGCTGTGCGATATAAGTTTTGGGCGCAAGCCACATGGTGATAATGGGTGCTAAGTTCCCTAGGGAAAAAATCATATAGGAGAGTAGATTAAGTTTATTATTCTCATAGTTCCCTTTCTTAGCTAGAAAATCAGCGACAAGGCCAGCTAAAAAGCTAGGAAGAAAGGCTAGAACAAAGTGCCCAGAGGCAAAGAAGAAGAGGGACATAAAGATACCCAGACAGGTAATAGCTCCAAATTGTTTAGTTTTTCTGATAAGCCCCAAATAGACCCAGCCTGCAAAGATAGCAGCTAAAGCAGGCGTATGATACATATTTTTGACTTTGAAAAAGATTAAATCAATGGCGACTGCAAGGGCTAGGCAAATAAAATAGAGTAGAATAGCTATACTGGTTTGTTTGATGAATGTCTTTTGACGCATGAGGTCTCCTAATCAATGTGAGGTGTTTTAGTTTTATTGAGCCAAGAGTATGCCAAACCAATGAAAATACCTCCGCCAATCCAGTTACCGAAGAAAACGACTATCCACTGACGTAGAATATTTGCCAAAGTGAAATTATCCACAGCATCACGCACACCGTTGAAACCGAGCAACATGAAAGAGGCAAAGTTAGCAATCAAGTGTTCATTAATTAAAAATACAAACATAAAGATGGCTGATAGCGCAATGAAAATCTTAGCAGATTCTTCTTTGAGGAGCATGTAACCCAAGATGGCAATATTAACGAACATATTCGCTGTAATACCTTCTGTAAAGTTCATCCAATCTGTTTTTCCAAGCTTGGTTGAGACAGCGGTAACTAAGAAACTCTTGTCAGTCAAATGTTGGAAAGAGAAGGATTGGTTGAAGAACCAGGCCAAGATAAGGGCACCGACAAAATTAAAGAAGGTACAGTAGAGGAGGATGGTACACACCTTGCTCCATTTGATTTTACCATAATAGGCACCACTGGTCAGGAACATCATGTTTGAAGTAGCCAACTCTCCATTGAATATGAGAACGAAGACCAGTCCGATGGCAAAGATAAAGGCAAAAACAAAACGAGAAAGGGCCGGAATACCTGTAGCGATAACATCCGCACCAATAATTCCTACAGCAGTTGACATGGTAAGATAAGCTCCTGCAAGCATAGAACGCAAGGCATAGCGACCCAGACTTTCGTCAAAGAGAGCTTCTTTTTTAGCACAAGCAGCGAATACTTTTTCTTTAAATTGAGACATAGGTTTACCTCTAAAATATGTGGCATGGAGCATGGCAAATGCGCAAGCTCGAGTGAAACTTAATCTAGGATGACCATGAAAAAAAGTCAGGACAGTTGTCCCAACTTTTCCAAGTCTTAATATGAGGATGCTCCAGATGTAGCATCTGCGGCTGGGGCTGCGTCGCCACCATGACCACCCGCATCTGATGCACCAGATGTGGCGTCGCTACCGCCATGACTAGCTGCAGCTGGTGCAAAAGGACCGCTTCCTCCGACAAGGCGTTGACCAGTTGTTTCGAGATACCAGTCAAGCCATGGTTTAAAGTTAAAGACGATTTCATTGATTCCTGCATAAGAACCATCATCATAGTACATAGCCTGATAGTTATGCGTATTAATAACTCCTTCAGGTGACCCTGGAACAATCGTACGAACATATTCTTGGTTACCATTACGAAGTGTACCGATAACCCATTCCACATTTTTCATACGAGCTGGTGGAAGTGAGCCGTGAACAGTTGACATACGGCTACCAGATTGAGGTGGCACACGTTTGGCAAACATAGTGTCAGGATCTTGATGGGCGTTGTTGTAGTAGAGGAACTGGTTGTTATCATCGGCATAGGTCAATTCAAATGGCATAGCCTTGAGGAACATGTCAATTTGATTAACCGTCAAAATACCGTGGTCCAATTTTACGTAGGTATCACCAGATACCGCACCAGTGATTTCAGCTACTTTTTCTACCCACTCTGGATCGTCAGGATCAACTTCGGTAACAGTTGTAGCGATTGGGTTGTTACAATCCAAGTCTTCAGGTTCAATTGGTTTTGGTTTTTTCAATTTAGAAACCACTCCTACATATTGGATGAAATTATCTAAGCACTGTTCAAGGAAGTTAACAGTACCTTCGTTGGTAATGTTTCCCTCAAGGTCAAAGGCTTCTTTAGCCTTTCCAAGCAAGAATTCATTACCTGGAAGTGTATAAGCATTAACACCAGGCGCTTCAAGGATTTTACGCAAATGCACTTGGGCACGTGAAGTCCCTTGATCGTAGTAAGAAGCACCAACAATCATTACAGGCTTGTTTTCAAAAGGGTGCACTTCGAATGATAGCCACTCTAATACTGATTTAAGTGCTGCAGAGATAGTGTGGTTGTGCTCAGGTGTTGCAATGATGACACCGTCAGCGCGTGTAATTTTATTATTAAGTAAGCGAAGTTGGAAACTTTCATCCCATTTTTCATCTTGGTTAAACATAGGGACTTCATCAATTTCTAAAACTTCAAGTTCAAATTTAATTTTAAAATGTCTTCTGATAAATTCGAGCAGTTTACGGTTATATGATTGATCATAATTTGCTCCAACGAGTCCAACAAATTTCATAGTTTATATTCTCCTGTCTTATAGGCTTTCCCAGTCGAAGTCTTCAGCTTCTTTATGTAATAACTCTGTAGCATGTGAGAGTTTACCAGTAATTTTGACGTAGAGACGGAAGTCATCGAAAATAGCATCTAATTTTTTGATGACATCGAGGTCAACTAAATCGCCGTTGCTATCAAAAGCTTGAAGGGAATGTGAAAGCAAGAATTCGTCTGGAAGCACATTAGCTTTGATTTCTGGAGCATTCAAAATTTGACGAAGTTGTAGCTGTGCACGAGAAGCTCCTAGAGTTCCATAAGATGCTCCTGTAATCATAACAGGCTTATTCAAAAGAGGGAAAACACCGTATGAGACCCAAGCTAAAGCATTCATGAGAACAGCTGGAATTGAGTGGTCATACTCAGGTGTTCCAATAATAACCCCATCAGCCTCATCGATTTTTTTAACGATTTCAAGGACACTTTCTGGCAATTGTTTGTTAGCGGGTTTGTTAAAGACAGGGAGGTCTTTGATTTCAACAAGTTCGATGTCTGCCTTATCTGCAAAATGTTTCTGAATATATTGCAATAATTGTCTATTAGTTGAACGTTTTGAATTCGTACCAACAAGTCCGATGAATTTCATGACAATTCTCCTTAAAAGTATTATATCTATTATTATGTTAGCGTTTTCCTGGTTAAAAGTCAATCTTCGTTTAATGAGAAAGTGATTAGACTATTACCTTTGTCATCTTATTTCGAATAGATTATAATGGGATAGATTTAAAAGTCTGAAGCTAGCATGGCTAGTTTTACAAGAATTAATTTATAGATGTATCGAAAGGAAAAATAATGACAAAAATTCGTGGATTTGAACTTGTATCAACCTATACCAATCAGGACTTGCTTCCAAAACGGGAGACAGCCCATGCAGCTGGCTACGACTTAAAGGTGGCAGAGCGCACAGTGATTGCACCAGGAGAAATCGTCCTCGTCCCAACTGGGGTCAAGGCTTATATGCAAGCGGGTGAGGTGCTATATCTTTATGATCGTTCTTCTAATCCTCGCAAAAAAGGTCTGGTCTTGATCAACTCTGTTGGAGTTATTGATGGCGATTACTATGGAAATCCAGGGAATGAGGGTCACATCTTCGCCCAGATGAAAAATATTACGGATCAGCCCGTGACTCTTGAAGTTGGCGAACGCATCGTTCAAGGTGTCTTTATGCCCTTCTTAATTGTAGATGGAGATGAAGCTGACGGTGTTCGTACAGGTGGTTTCGGATCGACAGGGAAATAGAGAAAGAATATGGCAGACTATTTATTAGTTGTAGATATGCAGTCAGACTATGTTGCTGTAGGAAAAGCATATCATGAAGAACTGACTGTAGCTGTAAATGACAAAATTGCCAGCTATCCCAGTGACCGGGTTATCTATATTCTCAATCGTTTTTTCTGGGAGAGAAAAGATAGAAAGAAGAAATTTGCGACCGGCTTGCTGCTTGCATCTTCTCGTATCTTTGAGAAGCGTCGGGCTTCTTGCTTTACCAATCTGGATTTAAAAGAGTTTCTGGAGGGGAATGCTGCTAAAAGCTTAGAGTTTATAGGGGTAGATGGCAATGGCTGTGTCAAGGCTTCCATTTTGGCAGCTGTCAAGGAGAATTATCAGGTTTCTGTTGATTTGTCCGCTGTCGGAGTTGCCAACCAGAAGAAATTAAAAAAAACATTGCATAAGTGGCATTCTGTCGGAGTAATCGTAGAAGGAGAATTATCATAGCAAAGAAAAAATCAACTTTTGTTTGTCGAGAATGTGGCTACAATTCACCCAAATATCTAGGGCGCTGTCCCAACTGTTCTTCTTGGTCCTCTTTTGAAGAAGAGGTTGAGGTGCAGGAGGTGAAAAATGCCCGTGTCAGTTTGACGGGTGAAAAGTCTAAACCAACTAAATTAAAAGAAGTATCCTCAATCAATTATGCCCGCATAAAGACTGATATGGACGAGTTTAACCGTGTTTTAGGTGGCGGTGTGGTTCCGGGCAGTCTGGTTCTTATTGGAGGAGATCCAGGGATAGGGAAATCAACCCTCCTCTTACAGGTGTCAACGCAACTGGCTAACAAGGGTACGGTCCTCTATGTATCTGGAGAAGAATCTGCCGAGCAAATCAAATTGCGGAGCGAACGTTTAGGTGATATTGATAACGAATTTTATCTTTATGCTGAGACCAATATGCAAGCGGTTCGCAGTCAAGTAGAGACCATCAAACCTGATTTCCTCATTATCGACTCTATTCAGACCATCATGAGTCCAGAGATTTCTGGCGTTCAAGGTTCTGTATCTCAGGTTCGTGAAGTCACTGCTGAACTCATGCAGATTGCTAAAACCAATAACATTGCCACTTTTATTGTTGGACATGTGACCAAGGAGGGACAACTGGCTGGGCCACGTATGTTGGAACACATGGTGGATACGGTACTCTATTTTGAGGGGGAACGTCATCATACCTTCCGTATTTTACGAGCAGTCAAAAACCGTTTTGGTTCAACCAATGAGATTGGGATTTTTGAGATGCAGTCTGGTGGTTTGGTAGAAGTGCTAAACCCTAGCCAGGTTTTCTTAGAGGAACGCCTAGACGGTGCCACAGGTTCTGCCATTGTTGTGACAATGGAAGGTAGCAGACCTATCTTAGCTGAAGTTCAAGCCTTGGTGACACCAACCGTCTTTGGTAATGCCAAGCGGACAACGACGGGACTGGACTTTAACCGTGTCAGCCTCATTATGGCTGTTTTAGAGAAACGTTGTGGCCTTCTTCTCCAAAATCAAGATGCCTATCTCAAATCGGCTGGTGGTGTCAAATTGGACGAGCCAGCTATTGACCTTGCTGTAGCCGTTGCGATTGCTTCTAGTTACAAGGAGCTTCCAACCAATCCACAAGAAGCTTTCATAGGAGAAATTGGGTTGACTGGAGAGATTCGCCGAGTAACTCGCATTGAACAGCGTATTAATGAGGCTGCTAAATTAGGTTTTACTAAGATTTATGCTCCTAAAAATTCGCTTCATGGCATGAAGATTCCAGAAGGTATCCAGATCATTGGGGTCACGACGGTAGGAGAAGTACTCAAAAAAGTCTTTTCTTAAAAAAATGCCTCAAAGCCAGAATTTGGAAGCGCTTGCAAAAATACCTGTTCGATGCTATACTTTTCTTAAGAATAGGGAGGTATTTATTATGCAATTTTTTACAGACAGCAACATGCAGTTCCCTTTAGTAGAGTTATCTCTTAATCAAGGTGAAACAGTCTTTATCCAGCGTGGCAGTATGGTATATCACACACCGAATGTGACACTGAGTACCAAATTAAATGCCAGTGGATCAGGTTTAGGTCGCTTTGTAAAAGCAGTTGGGCGTTCAATGGTTTCGGGCGAAAGTAGCTTTATTACTCAGGTTGTCTCGCAGTCCAATAATGGCTATATAGCCTTGGCCCCTGATTCTCCAGGTCAAGTGATTCCACTTTATTTAGGTGAAAAACAGTACCGACTCAACGACGGTGCCTTTCTAGCACTTGATGGCACAGCTTACTATACAATGGAGCTCCAGTCTGTTGGTAAGGCTCTTTTTGGTGGTCAGGGTGGTTTCTTTGTAATGACTACCCAAGGCCAAGGAACTCTCTTGGCAAATGCTTACGGCTCTATTAAAAAAATTGAGCTAAACAATCAAGAAGTGACTATTGATAATGCTCATGTCGTTGCCTGGAGTCAGACACTTGATTATAATATTCACCTGGAAAATGGTTTCTGGCAGTCTATTGGGACAGGAGAGGGTGTTGTTAATACCTTTAGAGGAACAGGTGAAATTTATGTTCAAAGTCTCAATCTTCAAACCTTTGCAGGCTTGCTTAATAGATACTTGCCAAAACGTTCATAATATAAATTGAAGGAGGATGGATGCTTGTTAGCATTTATTCTCCTTTTTTATGTTGCGGACTCAATAGCTGACAAGTTAATAAAAAGATGATAAGATAGTGTGTAAATAATTTGATAGTCAAATTATTTTCTTCATTAGAAAGTGAGTTATTATGTCTTATTTTGAAAACTTTCTCAATGCCAACAAAGCCTATGTTGACCTCCACGGGACAGCCCATCTTCCCTTGAAACCAAAGACTAAGGTGGCTATTGTGACTTGTATGGATTCACGCCTTCACGTTGCTCAGGCCTTGGGGTTGGCCCTAGGTGACGCTCATATTTTGCGTAATGCGGGTGGTCGTGTGACGGAAGATATGATTCGTTCTTTGGTCATTTCTCAACAACAGATGGGGACACGAGAAATCGTAGTTCTTCACCATACAGATTGTGGTGCTCAGACCTTTAAGAACGATGAGTTTACCGCCTATCTCAATAAAGAACTTGGTGTTGATGTTTCTGATCAAGATTTTCTTCCATTCACAGATGTAGAAGAGAGTGTTCGTGAAGATATGGCCATTCTTCGTCAGTCACCGCTTATCCCTGAGGATGTTATCATCTCCGGTGCGGTTTATGATGTAGATACTGGTCGAATGACTCAAGTTCAACCCTAATACCGAAAAGTTAAGCAGGCAAGGTTGCCTGCTTTTTTCATGGTTTGACATAAAAAACTCAGCACACAATAAATCTGCTGAGTTAATCTAGTTCTTAAGAAACAATAAAAATGAGAATCACGGTCCCCAAATAGAAAAGACTGGTGATAAAAAAGCTGATACGCCAGAACAACTTAAGAAAACGTTTAAATTTAAAGGATTGTGTTTTTCTCAGCATTTGAATCGTGATAATTATAGCCGCCAAGGATAATAAAATGGTGATGTAAGGCAAAAAGCTATGGGTAAAGAAACGGGCTGACACAGCAACTAGCTCAATAAAATAAAGAGGGAAGGTAAGGTCAGCAAAATTAAGCCCGAGGTATTTTAAACTGAAGAAGCGGTGGATAATAAAAGCAAAGATAGGTGTTAGAATCAAAAATGCTATAGCAAAGAATTTATATAGAATCATAAGTCTATTTTACCTCGAAAAGCCCTTTATGTAAATTTTTTCCTAAACTTAATAAGAAATTCTTGCATCTAAAAAGAATTTCTGTATAATAGATAAGGTATGTAAAAACATACTTGTGGGAGGTAACAAAACTTACTTACCGCCAAAACCACAATAGGAGGAAATTACAAAATGGCTAAAAAAGTCGAAAACATCGTAAAACTTCAGATTCCTGCTGGTAAAGCGACTCCAGCTCCACCAGTTGGACCAGCTCTTGGTCAAGCCGGAATCAACATCATGGGATTCACTAAAGAGTTTAACGCTCGTACAGCTGACCAAGCTGGTATGATCATCCCAGTTGTTATCTCTGTGTATGAAGATAAATCATTTGATTTCATCACTAAAACACCACCAGCTGCTGTTCTTTTGAAAAAAGCTGCAGGTGTTGAAAAAGGTTCAGGTACTCCAAACTCAGTTAAAGTTGCTTCAGTAACTCGTGCACAAGTACAAGAAATTGCTGAAACTAAAATGCCTGACTTGAACGCTGCAAACATCGAATCAGCTATGCGTATGATCGAAGGTACTGCACGTTCAATGGGATTCACTGTTACTGACTAATTCAGTTAACAAGAAAACCACAGACGTCGTCTCACTTCGCTGAGTGACGTGGAAGATGAAAGTCGTTATGACCACATTACACAAGGAGAAATAATTAACATGGCTAAAAAAAGCAAACAAATGCGTGCTGCTCTTGAAAAGATCGACAGCACAAAAGCTTACAGCGTAGAAGAAGCTGTAGCTCTTGCACAAGAAACTAACTTCGCAAAATTCGATGCTACTGTTGAAGTATCATACAACCTTAACATCGACGTTAAGAAAGCTGACCAACAAATCCGTGGAGCAATGGTATTGCCAAACGGTACTGGTAAAACTCAACGCGTTCTTGTATTTGCTCGTGGTGCTAAAGCTGAAGAAGCTAAAGCAGCAGGTGCTGACTTCGTTGGTGAAGACGAACTCGTTGCTAAAATCAACGGTGGATGGCTTGACTTTGACGTTGTTGTTGCAACACCAGACATGATGGCAATCGTTGGTCGTCTTGGACGTGTCCTTGGACCACGTAACTTGATGCCAAACCCTAAAACTGGTACTGTAACTATGGACGTTGCTAAAGCAGTTGAAGAGTCTAAAGGTGGTAAAATCACTTACCGTGCTGATAAAGCAGGTAACGTACAAGCTATCATCGGTAAAGTTTCATTCGAAACTGAAAAATTGGTTGAAAACTTCAAAGCATTTAACGATGCAATTCAAAAAGCTAAACCAGCTACAGCGAAAGGTGCTTACATCACAAACCTTTCAATCACTACTACACAAGGTGCTGGTATCAAAGTTGATCCTAACTCATTGTAAGAGTAGTAAAGGGCCTATCTTCGGATAGGTTTTTTTCTTGGTCTAAACACGAAATTTGAGTAGAAAATAAAAAATATTCAGAAAGTAGTGTTGCTTTTTCGAATTTATGGTATAATTTAAGCGTATACACATAATTATTGATTTTTGAACTTTTTACGTTGCGAATTTAAGGAGGCAATGAATGAAAAAGAGTAAGGTATTTTTACTGGCAGCCGTAGGCCTGTTATCTGTAGGTGTTTTAACGGCTTGCTCGTCATCAAGTAAGACGTCTGGTAAGACTTATAATTATGTCTACGGTGGCGATCCTGCAACCCTAGACTATCTTGCTACAAACAAGAAAAATATGACGACAGCTGTGAGTAATGGTGTTGATGGTTTGTTTGAAAATGACCAATATGGGAATCTAAAACCTTCTGTAGCCGAAAACTGGTCTGTTTCTCAAGATGGTTTGACATATACTTACAAGATTCGTAAGGGTGTCAAATGGTATACTTCAGATGGTGAAGAGTATGCTGATGTGACGGCTAAGGACTTTGTGACAGGACTTAAACATGCTGCGGATACAAATTCTGAAGCGATTTATTTGCTACAAAACTCAGTTAAGGGCTTGAATGATTACCTTTCAGGTGCCAACAAGGACTTTTCAAATGTAGGTATCAAGGCTGTTGATGATTACACCTTGCAATATACGCTTAGTCAACCAGAACCTTATTGGAATTCAAAATTGACCTACTCTGTTACTTGGCCTGTTAATGGAGAATTCTTGAAATCTAAAGGTAAAGACTTTGGTAAGTCAACAGATCCGACTTCTATTCTCTATAACGGTCCATACCTTCTTAAATCTTTGACAACGAAATCATCTATTGAGTTCACCAAGAATGAAAACTATTGGGATAAGGATAATGTCTTCTTTGATACAGTTAAATTGACTTACGATGATGGTACAGACCAAGAATCCTTGGAACGTAACTTCACAGATGGAGTCTATAACTTAGCTCGTCTATACCCAACTAGTTCAAACTATTCTAAAGTTGAAAAACAGTACAAAGACAATATTTTCTATACACAACCTGGAGCAGCTGTAGAAGGTGTCGGTATTAATATCGATCGTCAAACTTATGGTCATACATCTAAAGAAAATGACCAGCAAAAGACATCAACTAAGACAGCTCTTCTTAACAAAGATTTCCGTCAAGCATTAGGTTTTGCTATTGACCGTACGAATTATGCTGCACAACTTAACGGTAAAGAGGGTGGTAGTACTGCCGTTCGTAATATCTATGTTAAACCAGACTTTGTTCAAGCAGATGGTAAAGATTTCGGAACTATGGTAATGGATCAATTACCAAGCTATGGTGATGAGTGGTCTGGTGTGAATCTTGCAGATAGTCAAGATGGTCTTTATAATCCAGAAAAAGCTAAGGCTGAATTTGCTAAAGCTAAGGAAGCTCTTCAAGCAGAAGGGGTTCAGTTCCCAATCCATTTGGATGTTCCTGTCAATCAGTCAAATAAAATCTTTGTGAATCAAGTGCAGTCACTTAAACAATCTATTGAATCAGCTCTTGGAAAAGATAATGTTGTACTTGATCTTCACCAATTGTCAACTGATGATTTCTATAATATTACCTACTCTGCTTCAAATGCAGCTGCAGAGGATTGGGACTTGTCAGTAGGTGTGGCTTGGGAGCCTGATTACCTTGATCCATCAACTTATCTTGATGTCTTGAAGACTACAAATAGTGAAAATACTAAATCTTTCATGGGTTATGACGATCCAAATAGTCAAGCGGTTCAAAAAGTAGGTCTTAAAGAATATGACCAATTGGTTGATGATGCTTCTAAGGAAACAACAGACTTGACGGCTCGTTATGAAAAATATGCAAAAGCTCAGGCATGGTTGACGGATAGTGCACTTTATATCCCAACGACTACTTATAATGGTGCAGCCGCTGTCATTTCTCGTATTAAGCCATTCTCAGGAGCATATGCTCAAGCTGGTGATAAAGGTTCTACATACTACTTCAAGTATCTTAAATCTCAAGATGATATTGTAACTAAGAAACAATACGACTCAGCTTATAAAGATTGGCTTAAAGAAAGAGCGAAATCTAATGACAAAGCTCAAAAAGATCTTGCTAAACACGTTAAGTAATCTATCGAAAACGTCTACCTTTAGGTAGTCGTTTTTTTAACAAAATTTCTCGAACCACCCCTAGATTGTGATATAATAAGAAAGATTGGTACTCGCTTCTAGATTTTTATTTGGAAAATTTGAAGGCTAGAGTTACCTACGGGTACTTATCGTCTTAAGGTTGTTCCAAAGGGAAGGATTTAGGCTTAATAGGTATCCAAAGACTGAAGAATGAAACATAAAAAGGAGATTTATCTTGGCTAAAGATATTCGCGTTCGTTACGCACCAAGTCCAACAGGGCTACTACACATTGGTAATGCCCGTACAGCATTGTTTAACTACCTCTATGCACGTCATCATGGCGGTACTTTCATTATCCGTATTGAAGATACTGACCGTAAACGTCACGTTGAAGATGGTGAGCGTTCACAGCTTGATAACTTGCGTTGGTTGGGGATTGACTGGGATGAAAGTCCTGAAACACACGAAAATTATCGTCAATCAGAGCGTTTGCCACTTTACCAAAAGTATATTGATCAACTTTTGGCAGAAGGTAAAGCCTATAAGTCATATGTAACTGAAGAAGAGTTGGCCGCTGAGCGCGAACGTCAAGAAGCAGCAGGTGAACCACCTCGTTATATTAACGAGTTTCTTGGTATGACTGAAGAAGAAAAAGCTGCCTACATCGCAGAACGTGAAGCAGCAGGTATTGTTCCTACAGTTCGTTTGGCGGTTAATGAGTCAGGAATTTATAAATGGCATGATATCGTTAAGGGAGATATCGAATTTGAAGGTGGTAATATCGGTGGCGATTGGGTTATCCAGAAGAAAGATGGTTACCCAACTTACAACTTTGCGGTAGTTGTTGATGACCACGATATGCAAATCTCACACGTTATCCGTGGAGATGACCATATTGCCAATACACCAAAACAACTCATGGTTTATGAAGCTCTTGGTTGGGAAGCACCTGAGTTTGGACACATGACCCTTATCATCAATTCTGAAACTGGTAAGAAGTTGTCTAAACGTGATACTAACACCCTTCAGTTTATCGAAGACTACCGTAAAAAAGGTTACCTTCCAGAAGCAGTATTCAACTTCATTGCTCTGCTTGGTTGGAATCCTGGCGGTGAAGACGAAATCTTTTCTCGTGAAGAACTCATTAAACTTTTTGATGAAAACCGTCTAAGTAAGTCACCAGCGGCCTTTGATCAGAAGAAATTGGATTGGATGAGTAACGACTACATTAAGAATGCAGATTTCGATAAGGTCTTTGCTCTTTGCAAACCTTTCTTGGAAGAAGCTGGTCGTTTAACAGATAAAGCTGAAAAATTAGTGGAACTCTACAAACCACAAATGACAGCTGCAGAAGAAATTGTCCCTCTTACAGATCTCTTCTTTGAAGATTTCCCAGAATTGACAGATGCTGAAAAAGAAGTTATGGCTGGTGAAACAGTACCAACAGTACTTGAGGCTTTTAAAGCCAAACTCGAAGCTATGTCTGATGATGAGTTTGTTGTTGAAAACATTTTCCCTCAGATTAAGGCTGTTCAAAAAGAAACAGGAATCAAAGGGAAAAACCTTTTCATGCCAATCCGTATTGCTGTTTCAGGAGAAATGCACGGTCCAGAATTGCCAGACACTATTTTCTTGCTTGGTCGTGAAAAATCAATCAAACATATTGATAAAGTTCTTGCAACATTATAAAAACAAACCCAACAATTGTTGGGTTTTCGAATGCACATAAACAATGTATCAGCAATTAATGGGGTATTACTAAGAGTGTATTTGTAATATAATGATGATATTTCGTAATCATATCATCATTTTCAAAACTTTAAATTAGTTTTATAATAGATTGGTAATAAAAAGTAGGGAGGAGTGAGCATTATGAGAAGATTTGGTTGGTATTTCTACTACGTCATTGGCATGTACCCATAAAAAGAGGTAATGAGTCAGTTAAAGAGCTTAGTTTTTCTAAGCTCTTTTTTATGTTTATGAAAAGTAGGGGATATGGGAAATGGTCTGACGCTCATATTAATAATTGATTGTTCTTAACCAAGAAAAAATAAATTTATATTTTTAGCTTTTTCTAATAGGAATGACGCTAAATTATATATTTATGTTACAATAAAGTAGGTTGATTTTTGAAAGGAAGGGGGGAGTCTAGAGATGATCGTTTTGTTTACGGTTCTACGTCTATTGGCTATTTTAATTGTTAGTCACGATATGTCAGGTTTGCTCAAAACTTGGAAGAGTAAATGCTGGTTTATCGCAGGGAGTCTCTTGCTCTCTCTATTTGTCGGAGGCATTACAGGGTCGCTCTTAGCACTTTTGTTCTGCTATCTTTTCTTAAATAAAATATCAAGTAGTGAAAAGAATTCTTTTCTTTTCACCTTTTTGCCGTGGGTTTTTGTTGAAGTCACCTCGAAACTGCTTCAACTTTACTTTTTCCCATGGATTTTTCAAATTAATTATTTACAGGTCAAGGACACCCCAGTACTTATTGCTCTGTCTTATCTCTTGATTTATCCAATTTTTCATCTGATTGTCAAAGTATTCTTTATTGACTTTGGTGCTCTCAATGTTATGGGAAATAACCATACTTACCAAGTTAGGCAACGCTTATTGGTTGGGGTTACTCTGGCTTATATTGTTTTATCTTTAATTATTTTCTATGCCAGTAACATCTTTCCTTACACAGGCCTCTTTATTTATTTAGCAGGCAGTATTACGATTGTTTACTCCATTCTCTTTATTTTGCTCTTTGCTCAGCTTAATATCTATTCTAAGAGAAGAGTGAAAAACCAGTTGGCCGAAGAAATGGCTAGACATGAGGAAAGTTTAGAGGAATATAGCCACCGTTTAGAAAATCTCTATAATGATATTTCTCAGGTGAAGAAGGATTATCTTGAAGGACTTAAGACAATGGAGGTTAGTATCCAACGTCGAGACTTACCTGCTTTGAAACAAGAGTATGCAGAGCTTTTAGAGAAATCTGGAAATAGCTTAACTTTGTCAAATTATGAATTGTCACGTTTGATCAACTTAGAAATCACGTCTCTCAAGAGTCTCTTTTCTGCTAAAGTGCTTGAGGCAGAGAACTTAGGAATTAAGGTCAATTTGGAGTTACCAGATGTTATATCGTCAACTCAGATAGAGGCCTTAGATTTGGTTGTGATTTCTTCTGTCTTCTTAAACAATGCTATTGAGTCGGCAGTGGATTCTGAAAATCCTACTTTAACCATATCCTTCTTTAAAAATCAAGGTTATCTTATCTTGGTTATTGATAATACAACCAGAGAAGAACGTATTCCTGTGTCAAGGATTTTTGATGAAGGGGTTTCTAGCAAAGGTGAAGGCCGAGGACTTGGTTTGTCTAAGGTCGCAGATATACTTAATCGCTATCCAAAAGTAAATCTTGAGACTCGTAGTTGTGACCATCATTTTACCCAGGTCCTCTCTTTTCAGGATAATTGATAAATCAAAGATAATATTTGTGGAGGATAAGGGAAAATAGAAAGGGGAAAAGCATATGCAACTTGCGATTGATGGTCTTATTGCTTTGGTTGTTGTCGTTTCACATCTTGTGATTTTAGCTAGAATGGCTTATCTAGATGTTTTTACTTACCGTTACATTCCTTATGTAATCGTAGTAACTGCTGTTAAGTGGTTAGCCAAGGTTCTATGGCAAATTGATATTCCAGATGCAATCTATCTCCTAGTCTTTATTTTTCTTGAAAAACCTCAGGCTTTACGAGAAGAAAAGTATTTTTATGCTTTCTATGCCCCTGTCTTTTGGACCTTGATTACAAGTTTCTTTAGTTTTTATCTTTTCCGAGTTTTCTTTAATAAGCCGGTCGAGTTGGTTCCAAACCATTTAGGAATCTTGGCTGTAGATAGTGTTGTTCTTCCCTTCTTTCTAGGCTTGCAAAAAATGTTTGGTTTAGATAGCTTTTTTAAGGAACCATATCAGGACTTGCAGGATAAATATAAGAGCATGCTCTTGCAAGTTGATCATATTTTAATTATCAGTTATCTGCTTATCCTCTTTAAACAGGAGATATTCTCCTTGCTCCTGAGTCAGACCTACCTCCCGGGTTACCCTCAAATTTATATTTGGGTTGGTTTTCTTATACACATGTATATTCTTGTTCGTTTTGTTTCCTACGGTAAAGGTGTTCGTGATAGTAAAATTCTTAGAGAACAAGAGGAGCATTTGAGGAGTCTGGAAGCTTATAATGAAAAAATCGAAACTGCCTATAAGAGTGTACGCTCATTTAAACATGATTATGAAAACATACTCATTAGTATGCAGACAAGTATTGATAGTGGGGATTTTGACCTTATTGAACAAACCTATCAGGATATTTTGAAAAAGGCGGGTCAAGAACTCATTGAAGAAGATGACGAAAATGTCTCTTGAGTATAAACAGGAAATATTATCATGAACTTACAACTTTGGACCATGGTATCCCTTGAAAATAGTATTATTCAAATTATTAGTTTTCATATTACCTGGTTTATTTATAAAAAACTAACAAGGAGCACACTAGCTTACTGGAAAGTATTTTGTTTAAGTCTCTTAGGTATAGTGGTATCACTTGGTAAAGGTGATGGCTTCTATTATCAAGTTGTTATCTTTTTAGCTTTGGCCTTAAAGGAACGTCGGGAACATCGTTTGACGCTCTGGGCAAGCCTCTTTTTTGGAGCTTTCTCGGTTATTTTTACAGATTTATTTGCGACTTTTACCCCATTTTATGTATTCAATAATCTGTTTACAAATATGACTTTAAGTGAGATTCAAGAAAACTTCTTCCTCAAATTGTTATCTTTTGTACTGATTTACCCATTCTTTCTCTATGTCAATTATCTTTCAAGTTCAGATGTTGATAAGGTCAAGGAATTGATTTATTCACGTGGTCGCGAACGTCTGTTGATAGCCGTTGATCTGACCTTTGCACTCTACATTACTTGTAGTACTATTTTGGTATCAACAGGTAGTGATGTGGGAGAGCCAATTTTTATTGCAATGGCAGTTTATCTCCTAATGGTAACAACCTTGAACCGCTATTCTCATAAATTTGTCAGAGAACGCAGTAAGGAAGCTGTGGAGACCTATGTCTATAACTTGGAAGTCTATAATAAACATATTGAGGATCTTTTTACAAAAGTAAAGCCTATTGAAAAAGACTTTGAGAGTCTTTTGGTAGCTCTTGAGACTCCATTGGCTAAAAATCAATTATCAGAGGTTTTATCCGTTTATCATGAGCATTTGAATCATCTTAAACTTGATAATTTGGACTTAAATGATAAGTTGGCTCCTCTGTTCGAGATTCCTTATCCGGTATTAAGAAGTTGGATTGTAAACCAAATCATTCCTTTGGAACAAAAGGGTATCACCGTTAGGTTGGATGTCAACGTTGATGCTTATCCTAACAATTTAAATATTGCAGTTCTTATTAGAGTTTTAGAACGTTGCGTGAACTTAGCTGAAAAACTTTGGGCCAAGGAGCCGGAGACAGATATTGGTTTCCTTATTCAACAGAATGAGGATGGCAATCTCAGCTTTATTCTTGAGAATACCAACCAGGAAGCTGATCCGAAACTAGACGATAGTCTGGCTATTAGTCGTGATTTTGCCCAGTTTTGCTGGTCAAACGGTATCGGTTTAACAAATAAAAAAGAATTATTTAAAACCTATCAAATTGTTACGGTAGGACTATAATCGTAGAAAGGAGGATAACTATGCTAGGTAACATCTTATTTCAAATTTTGATGTTTGTCATCATTTGGGATATCTACTTACGTATTGGTGGGCAAAACACTAATCTTAAAAATCGTATGCTTTATTTGTTATTTGATGTTGCTCTATGCATTTGGGGACAACTCATTGGACGCTATATAGGCATAGTACCTCCCTTAGTAGCCATTGTCACATTGACATTTAGTTATCAACTGAATAAAAGTGTCACTTCTGTAGAGCGCTTTTTTCTAGGTTTTTACCCGGTGGTACTCGTCGATTTGGCAAGACGTTTTTTGGCTACCTTCTTCTTCCCGCCGATACTTGGCATAACTGCTACTACTTTAAACAACAATATTTGGTGGTCTATGGTACCGCTTTCCTTTGTCATGTTGACGGTCAGAATAGTAGATTTTATTTTACGTCTAGACTTTACAGATATCTTGAAAGTTGCGACCCAACAAGAAAAAAAGAACCGTCTGGGTTTGGTCAACATGCTTCTTTTACTTTACTATTTAGTTATCTTTTTGGTGTCGACATTTGATACTTATTTTCCAGAGTTACATCTTGAGAGTAGGTTTCGCGTACCATTGGTAATGGGATATCTCTACTTACTCCTCTTTGTACTAGGAGCTGTGAACCAGTTTGCTAAGGAAAAAATAGAGCAGGATTTGGCCATGAAGCAAGCCAACTATCTTGATGATTTGAAGCGCGAGAATACTAGGGTGGAAGGTTTGTATAGAGACTTGATGCATGTTCGCTCTAACTATAATTTTCTGCTTAATAATTTGAGAGATATCGAAAGAACAGGAGATATTCGTTCTTACAAAAAAGATTTAGTTGATCTTTATGTCAATCGAGATCAGCACAGCTTTTCGACTCAGGTCACAGATTTGGATAATATCCAAAACCCAAGTATTCATAGTCTACTTTCATCAAAATATCATGAAGCTCAGATGTATCGACTCAATATTCATGCAGAGATTCCAGATCCAGTGACTCATAACTATCTAACTGATTTAGATTTAGCTGTTGTTTTGGGTCACCTCATGGATAATGCTATTCATGGTGCTCGTAAAGCCAGTGAGGGTTTCATTAGTCTGGCCTATTTTGATGAAGAAGATTGCCAGAGTTTTATTATTGAAAGTACAATTGCAGATGAGCAAGTTCCACTTTCAATGATGAGTACCCAGACTCCTCATCCTGAGGGTGGTATAGGTGTTAATGCTGTTCAAGATATCTTGGAACGTTATCCGAATACGTCCTTCTCTGTCCGTAGTCAGAATCATAAAATGATGCAAATACTAGAAATGAGGCCCTAATATGAATATTTACATTTTAGAAGATGACTTAATGCAGCAAACACGTATTAGTGACATCATCAGAGAATTGGTTTCAGAGGGCACGTTTTCCGTACGAAAACTTGAAGTTTTTTCTAAACCTCACAAACTATTGTCCAGTATCAACGAAAAGGGCAACCATCAGGTTTTCCTTTTGGATATTGATATTGATGGTGAGCGAAAGAAGGGGCTAGAAGTAGCCTCAGAAATTCGCCAACAAGATGCTAATGCGGTTATTATTTTTGTGACAACTCACTCAGAGTTTGCACCGATTAGTTTTAAATACAAGGTTTCTGCACTAGATTTTATTGATAAGACAGTTTCTAATGCAGAGTTCAAACAACAACTAAAACAAACATTGACTTTTGTAAATCAAAAAGTTGGAGATTTGGATGATGATGAGATATTTGTGTTTGAAACAGCACAGTCTCGAATTCAAGTCCCTATGAGAGATATTTATTACTTTGCGACTGCTGTGACACCTCATAAGGTGATGCTGATTACCAAAACAGAGCGTTTGGAGTTTTATGCCAATCTTGGAGATATTACTTCGGTGAATAAAAAACTCTTTTCTTGTCATCGCTCGTTTTTAGTTAATTTGGATAATATTTCTCGTATTGATAAGACTCAGTTGATGATTTACTTTGAAAATGACGATTCTTGTCCAGTTTCACGTTTGAAAATGAAGGCCTTGCTTAAAAAATGGTCTGAGGTAAAAGAACATTAGTCATTGACTAATGTTCTTTTTAGTCTAAAAAAGTATGTGTATATTTCATGGGTGATTGATTATTTTATAAGTGAGTAAATTCTGTAAAAACACAAAATAGATGTCTTTTAGTGATGAAATTTAGAGATTTATAAAAAAATAACTACAAATAATGCAGTTCAGGATGAAAAAACGACATTCTATGAAATCGTATAGACAATTAAATTGAAAAAAGTTATTATATAATCAAGATATGTGATTCGGAAATGAGACATCGTCAATCTTATTGAAATCTACATACACTTTATGAAAATAAATAATGTACTTTTATATAACTTTTTCCTAATCCCCATTTTTTATTGGCCGCTCGTCCAATTACATATCTTTTTTATAGAAATTAATAGGCTTGAGAAATCAAGCCTTTTTTTCTTTTTAAGAGGATTAGTGCAGATTGGGATAAAAAATACATTCTGTGAGTGAAATTCGACATTTTAGGAAATGAAGATATACATTTTGGGATTGCATGCTATAATGTAATCAAGGTTAGAGAGCAAGAAGAATGTATGGTTTAAGTTAGTCCCTTAAACATAATAATTTCCCTCATTCATTCTATCTAAAATTGCTGTTGTGTTCTCTACCGATGATGCTGTTGTTCAAAAGGTCTGTACTTTGTACAGGCCTTTTGGCATTTTAGAAGATAGATAGTTAAAGATGCTTTTGAGTCTATTTGTATCGTTTCAAGAGTGTTTTTTTATTTTCCACTATTCCTTGCATAAAATTGAATAAAAATTAAGATTTACGCACTTTTAAGGTCGAAAAATAAATAAAAACAAATAAAAACGAAATAAATATAAAAAAATAACAAAAAATTGTTGACAATTGAATAAATATGCAATATAATAAATCTCGTAAGGTTGATAGAGATAGCAACCGCAAGAAAATATAAGAAAAGAGAAAATATTATGTCAAAAGAGAAAGTTATTCTTGCCTATTCGGGAGGTCTTGATACCTCAGTCGCTATTACATGGCTTAAAAAAGATTACGATGTTATTGCTGTTTGTATGGATGTCGGTGAAGGTAAAGATCTTGAGTTCATCCATGACAAAGCTTTGACAGTTGGAGCTATCGAGTCATACGTGCTTGATGTCAAAGACGAGTTTGCTGAAGACTATGTGCTTCCAGCACTTCAGGCTCACGCTTACTATGAACAAAAATATCCTTTGGTTTCAGCGCTTAGCCGTCCAATTATTGCTAAAAAATTAGTTGAGATTGCTCATGAAACAGGAGCAACAACTATCGCTCACGGTTGTACTGGTAAAGGTAATGACCAAGTTCGTTTCGAAGTTGCCATTGCTGCCCTAGATCCAAGTCTTAAAGTAGTAGCGCCAGTGCGTGAATGGAAATGGTCTCGTGAGGAAGAAATTGAGTATGCTAAGGCTAATGGTGTTCCAGTTCCAGCAGACCTTGATAATCCTTACTCAGTCGATCAAAACCTTTGGGGACGTGCTAACGAGTGTGGTGTTCTTGAAAATCCTTGGAATCAAGCTCCAGAAGAAGCTTTTGGAATTACCAATTCACCAGAGTCTGCACCAGATGAAGCTGAATATGTCGATGTAACCTTTAAAGAAGGGAAACCAGTTGCCCTTAACGGTAAAGAAATGAAATTGGCTGACCTTATCCAAGAAATGAATGTTATTGCTGGCAAGCATGGTGTTGGACGTATCGACCACGTTGAGAATCGTCTTGTGGGTATCAAGTCACGTGAAATTTATGAATGCCCAGGAGCTATTGCGCTTTTGACAGCTCATAAAGAAATTGAGGACCTAACTTTGGTACGTGAAGTTTCTCATTTCAAACCAATTCTTGAAAATGAATTGTCAAACCTTATCTACAATGCTTTGTGGTTTAGCCCGGCAACACAAGCTATCATTGCTTATATTAAGGAAACACAAAAAGTTGTTAATGGTATCGCTAAAGTCAAACTTTATAAAGGGCATGCTCAGGTTGTAGCACGTCAATCAGCTAATTCATTGTATGATGAAAACTTGGCTACTTACACATCAGCGGACAGCTTTGATCAGGATGCTGCGATTGGATTTATCAAGCTTTGGGGGCTTCCAACACAGGTAAATTCTCAAGTTAACCATCCGTTTGACAATTAATGACAGATTTCATAAGAAAAGCAGGATATGAGAAGGAAAATTCTTAATATCAGATAAAAGTGGACAGGGAGCCACATCTGATACTCTTTTCTTATAACTTATATTATTATCGTTAAGGCGTTCTGAGAAGCGTCACGAGCCTAAATAAACTACGACTGAGATCGGGATTTAGGAAAACAAGTGTCCAGAGAGACAAATTAAGCTAGACAAATACTATCTAGCTTTTTTCATTTAAGTTATTGTGACCCAAGAGGTCGTTGCTTGTTATAAGTATTAAGAAAGGATGGAAGATTATCTCAGTGTAGGGAAATCTTCAAAATAAAACTATGGCAGAAAATCATAAACTATGGGGCGGTCGGTTCGAAGCTAGTCTTGAAAAATGGGTAGAAGAATTTGGTGCTTCAATCTCCTTTGACCAAAAGATGGCAGAGTTTGACCTTAAAGGGTCTATTGCTCATGTCACTATGCTTGGTGAGACAGGAATTATTACCAAAGAGGAAGCTTTACAAATTAAACAGGGATTGGAAGAGCTGCTTGAGGAATATAAGGCTGGTAAACTAGAATTCGATGTTTCCAATGAAGATATTCATATGAATATGGAGAGCCTTTTAACAGCTAAAATTGGACCAGTAGCAGGAAAACTTCATACAGCACGTTCACGTAACGACCAAGTGGCAACGGATATGCACTTGTATTTAAAAGCCAAACTCGTGGAAGTTATTGAGAAGCTTGATAATTTACGTGGTACTTTAGTCAACCTAGCAGACAAACATACCTACACAATTATGCCAGGCTACACCCACTTGCAGCATGCACAACCGATTTCTTTTGGTCACCACTTGATGGCTTATTACAACATGTTTACACGTGATGCCGAACGTTTTGAATTTAATATCAAGCATACGGATATCTCTCCACTCGGAGCTGCTGCACTGGCAGGAACAACTTTCCCAATTGATCGTAATATGACATCTGACTTAATGGGCTTCGCAAAGCCATATAGCAATTCCTTGGATGCTGTTTCTGATCGTGACTTTATTCTCGAATTCTTGTCAAACTCAAGTATTCTAATGATGCATATGACACGTATTTGTGAAGAAATCATTAACTGGTGTTCTAACGAGTTTAAGTTTGTGACTCTATCAGATACTTTTTCAACAGGCTCTTCCATTATGCCTCAAAAGAAAAACCCAGATATGGCAGAACTAATTCGTGGGAAATCAGGTCGTGTCTATGGCAATCTGATTGGATTATTGACTGTGATGAAGTCATTACCTTTAGCCTACAATAAAGATCTCCAAGAAGATAAAGAAGGTATGTTTGATACGGTAGAAACGATTACTGTTGCTATTGATATTCTCGCAGGTATGCTCAATACAATGACTGTTAACGACAAGCATATGGCAGAATCAACAGAGAAAGATTTTTCAAATGCTACAGAGTTGGCTGATTATCTTGCGTCTAAAGGACTTCCATTCCGTGAAGCACATGAGATTGTTGGAAAACTTGTCCTTGAGTGTACCAAAGCTGGTTATTATCTTCAGGATGTTCCTCTCGAACGTTATCAAGAAGTTTCAGATTTAATTGAAGAGGACATCTATGAGACGCTTAAATCTCATACAGCTGTTGAACGTCGTCATTCCCTTGGTGGAACTGGTTTTGACCAGGTTAAATGGCAAATCAAAGAAGCTCAAAAAGCTCTAAAAAAATAAGTCTCTAAGGCCCTAACCATAAGGTTTTGGGCTTTTTTGCTATTTATGATATAATAGTACTAATTTTGAGTTTGGAGTCGCATTTTGAAAAAATCTTATCGCGTTAAGAAAGAGAAAGACTTTAAAGCATTATTTGATGCAGGACACAGTGTTGCTAATCGAAAATTTGTTGTCTACTGTCTGAATCGTAATCTGCCTCATTTTAGAGTAGGTTTGTCAGTCAGTAAGCGTCTTGGTAATGCGGTTACTCGGAATCGGGTAAAACGTCGTCTACGACATGCACTGATGGACATGTCATCTCAGTTAGAACATCAAGATTTTGTCGTTATTGCTCGCAAAGGTGTCGAAGACTTAAGTTATCAAGACATTTATAGCAATCTCGTTCATGTCTTAAAAATAGCAAAGTTATATAAGGACTAGAAAATTATTTTGCTTCTTTACATTGTAGGATAAACTAAGATCATTCCTGATTTTTGAGATAGTCTTAATGAATGGAAGCAAGCAGTTCTTCATCGTATTAAAAAGGAGTTTTTAGTGAAGAAAAAACTTAATTTATCTATTTTAGGTGCAGGAGTTCTCTTGCTTTTGTCCGCATGTGGACGAAGTGATGTTACAAGTCATTCTACAGGCCTTTGGGAACGTCTCATTTTAATGTTTGGGAAGGCTATTCAAGGGCTCTCATTTGGAGGTTCCATTGGATTAGGGATTATCATTTTCACGATCTTAATTCGTGCGGTAATGATTCCTCTTTATAATCGCCAAATTAAGTCAAGCCGTGAACTACAAGAGTTGCAGCCAGAGTTACGTCGCTTGCAGAGTGAGTATCCTGGACGCGAGAATCGTGAAGCTCTTGCTTATGCACAACAAGATCTTTATAAAGAGCATGGTGTAAATCCTTACGCAAGCTTTGTTCCTCTCTTGATTCAATTTCCTATTTTGATGGCTCTTTATGGAGCGCTCACGCGAGTGCCAGAATTGCGAGAAGGAACATTCCTCTGGGTTGACCTAGGTCAGAAAGACCCTTACTTTATTCTTCCGATTTTGGCGGCTGCTTTCACCTTCCTTTCAACTTGGTTGACCAATAAGGCAGCTAAAGATCGTAGTGCAATGCTTCTTGTTATGAATATCATGCTTCCAATCTTTATTTTCTGGTTTGGAACTCAGATTTCTTCAGGGGTAGCACTTTACTGGGCAGTTTCAAACGCCTTCCAAGTTATTCAGATTTTGGTTTTTAATAATCCGTTTAAAATCATCGAAGAACGTAATCGTTTGGAAATGGAAGAAAAAGAACGTAAAGCTAAGATTCGTCGTGCCAAGAAAAAGGCGCATAAACGTAAATAAGGAGGCTTATTATGGTTGTCTATTCTGGACGAACAGTCGAACAAGCTATTGAAAGAGGTTTGAAAGATCTTAATTTACCCCGTATGAGGGCTCATATTAAGGTGATTTCTCGTGAGAAAAAAGGTTTTCTAGGGTTTGGAAAGAAGCCAGCTCGAGTTAGCGTTGAACCAATAAATGAAAAGATAGCTCATGAAGCTGATCAAAACACCGTTAAAGTGGCTCCTGATGCTATAAAACAATTCGACGATTCTCTTGCAAGTCCAAAAGACGAAACGATTGCTTTCAATAAAGTGACAAAACTCGTTACGGTTTCAGATAATAAGGAAATTGCACAAGAAAACTTAAAGCAACCAGTGTCTACAGAGCCCCTTGGTGAAGAGTTGACAGATAAGAAACAGGAGCAACCAAAGGCAACAATTATTCCTCTATCTGTTAAACGTGAGTCATCAGAAGAGGATGCTACAGAATTTATGGCAAGTTCGCTTGAACCTCAACTAGAACCAGTTGCTCAAGTTCAGACGCTGGAAACTTCAGAAGGGGATTTCAGTGCTTTTGTGGCATCTGAGTTTAGTTCAGATGATTCTTCTGAAAATAATTTAGAAGATATTCAAGCAGCTGCAGATGATGTTTTATCTTATCTTGAAAAAATTATCTATGAAATGGATGTTGATGCTAGCCTAGAGGTTAGTCACAATCGTCGCAATATTATCATTCAGATTGAAACAGACCAACCTGGTCGTGTTATCGGTTATCATGGCAAGGTTCTCAAGTCTTTACAACTTTTAGCGCAAAATTATTTGCACGATCGTCATTCTAAACGCTTTAGTGTTGTTCTTAATGTTCGTGATTATTTGGAGCAACGCACAGAGACTTTGATTGATTTAGCAGAAAAAACGGCAGCTAAAGTAAAAGAAACAGGCCGAGAGTATGTTATGGATCCAATGACGAATAGCGAACGAAAAATTATCCATAAGGCACTTTCTCAAATTGAAGGGGTTGAAAGTCACTCGGAAGGGGACGATCCTAACCGTTACGTTGTTGTGACAAAAGTATAATTAGAATAGCGTTATTGCTTACAGAAACTAGTCTTATTTGAAGGCTAGTTTTTTTGACAATTAAAAGTAGACGGTGTATACTTTAATAAAAGTAATCGCTGTCTACTTATATGCAAATAGGAGTCAAAATGAAACGTAATACTGCTGAATTGAAGGAAAAGTTAATCACAACTGGAATTGAGGAGATAAGAATAAGAGGGATCGATCAACTATCTATCCGAACGGTGGCTCAAAAATGCGGGATCACCCATGGAGCACCCTATAAGCACTTTGAAAATAAGGGTGTATATCTTCAGGTAGTTTTAGAGCGTTTATCTGAGATCTTTTTGAAGTATCTGACACAAGGAATAGGCTCTTCTCTTGATGTAAGGGATCAATTAGTATTAATGGGCTGTAATTTTGTGGAATTTGCTCAAAAAGAAACAAACAGTTTTGAGGCCTTATTTATTAAGTTTCCTTTCAATTATATGGAACTAACCCAGGGCAGTATCTCTGTTAATACCCATTTACCAGGATTTGAGCACTTTAAGAGTGTGGTTTTGAAGCTAAAAAGTGAAATGAACATTTCTGGTAGTGAGACAGAAATATTAGTTCATATCTGGAGTTTTATTACTGGATTAGCTGTTTTGGTAAGGAGTCCTATTGGTGAAAATTTCAATAGTAACACTATTAAAGAGACTGTTAGTACTATGTTAGACATCTACGTTAAAGGAGCTAAACAATGAAAACCTTAATTATTTACGCACATCCAAACGACAAGAGCTACAATGCCTCTATACTAGAGACTATCAAGGAGAATTTATCGTCTAAACATGAGTTAAAGGTTCTAGATTTGTATAAAGAGCGGTTCGATTCTGTTTTACGCTTTGATACAACGCATAGGAGAAGAGACCTAGCGCACGATGTAGCTATGAAAGACTATCGAGATTTAATAATTTGGGCAGATCAGTTGATTTTTATTTTTCCAACTTGGTGGAGTGGAATGCCGGCTATCTTGAAAGGATTTATTGAACGCGTTTTTGTTGCTGGGTTTGCCTATGAAAATACACCCCGTGGATTGGATGGTAAACTGACAGGGAAAGCTTGGATTATTACAACCCACAATACACCAAAGATAGTTCTACCTTTAGTTCAAGATTATAGCAAAGTTCTAAAATTTCAAGTCCTAAAACCTTGTGGTATTAAATCGGTCAAAGTTACCCAGATTTCACCTGTTGAGTATATGGGTGACCATAAGCGAAAAGAGGTGCTCAAGAAAATAGCTAAAATAGCAAGAAGGTTATGAGCAAGCGATGATATAGGGATAGTAATGTGGTCTACAATTATCACCAGCCTAAGGGTTTCAAAGATATAATTAAATTAATATCTAAGTAATTCTTGACAAGATTAAGCTATTGCTATAAAATAGTATGGTATGTTTAGTAACTGATCAAAAATAGCCGGCTAAACGAATACGAAAATCTATCAGGAGGTATTCAACGTGAAACGTACTTATCAACCAAGTAAAATCCGTCGTCAACGTAAACACGGATTCCGTCACCGTATGTCAACTAAAAATGGACGTCGTGTTCTTGCAGCTCGTCGTCGTAAAGGACGTAAAGTTCTTTCAGCATAAGACATTATTGAAAGCAACAGTGCTCGAGACTGTTGTTTTTTTGTTTGCTATGAATGTTAGTGTTGGTGTTTGATGGTATTCATCGAGAGTTTGAAAATATAGAGCTGACAATTCTTGTAATTTTTGATAAACTAAAGCGGTTGTGGATAATGACCACTGACTAAAAAATACTTAGGACTGTTTTTCCTAATGTAAGGAGTATAAATGACTGATTTTCCTATTAAATATCGTCTTATAAAGAAAGAAAAACACACAGGAGCACGTCTGGGGGAAATTATCACGCCTCATGGAACTTTTCCAACGCCGATGTTTATGCCTGTAGGCACCCAAGCTACAGTAAAAACGCAATCCCCTGAAGAATTAAAACAGATGGGTTCAGGAATTATTTTGGCCAACACCTATCATTTATGGCTAAGACCTGGTGATGAGCTCGTTGCTAAAGCTGGAGGACTCCATAAATTCATGAATTGGGACCAAGCGATTCTTACAGATAGCGGTGGTTTCCAAGTTTATTCATTGGCAGAAAAACGCAATATTTCTGAAGAAGGTGTAACATTTAAAAATCACCTTAACGGAAGTAAGATGTTTTTATCTCCTGAAAAAGCGATCTCGATTCAGAACAATCTCGGTTCAGATATTATGATGAGCTTTGACGAATGTCCTCAATTTTACCAACCATACGATTATGTGAAAAATTCTATTGAACGGACAAGTCGTTGGGCAGAACGAGGGCTAAAAGCACACCGTCGCCCACATGATCAAGGCCTATTTGGAATTGTGCAGGGAGCAGGTTTTGAAGACCTTCGTAGACAATCTGCACAGGATTTGGTTTCTATGGATTTTCCAGGTTATTCAATTGGAGGTCTTGCGGTTGGAGAAACTCACGAAGAGATGAATGCCGTACTAGACTTTACTGTACCTTTGCTTCCTGAGAATAAACCACGTTATCTTATGGGTGTAGGAGCACCAGATAGTTTAATTGATGGTGTTATTCGTGGTGTGGACATGTATGATTGTGTCCTCCCAACACGAATTGCTCGTAACGGAACTTGTATGACGAGTCAAGGGCGTCTCGTGGTAAAAAATGCGAAGTATGCAGAAGATTTTAGTCCTATAGATCCTGAGTGTGATTGTTATACATGTAAGAATTACACACGTGCTTATGTGAGACATTTGTTGAAAGCAGATGAAACGTTTGGAATTCGCCTGACAAGTTACCATAATCTCTACTTCTTGGTAAATTTAATGGCCAAGGTACGACAAGCTATTATAGATGACAATTTACTTGAGTTTCGCCAAGATTTCATCGAAAAATATGGTTATAATGCAAGTAAAAGAAATTTTTAAATAATTTATTTAGCAGTACATGATTATACTGCTTTATTTTTTTTTAAAAACCCTATTGACAAGTATTGATTTGGGTGTTAAGATATAAAAGTTGTCTTAACAGACTTGCCACAAACTTGAAAAGGTTCCAAAACTTTAAAAAAGTTATTGACAAGATAAGTCAAAGATGATATTATAAATAAGCTGTTTCGGAAGAGGCGGCGAACACGAGAAGTAAAAAAACTTCAAAAAAAGTGTTGACAATCTATTCTAGATTTGCTAGAATATAGGAGTTGTCTTAAGAGAGACAAAGACCTTTGAGAACTGAATAAGAAACCAAGTGCAGGGTTATGATAGAAGAAATTATAACCTGTCAATTTACAAGAATAAATCGTCAGAAGACGGTAATGAGTTAACGCTCGAACAATTATTAAATTTTTAATGAGAGTTTGATCCTGGCTCAGGACGAACGCTGGCGGCGTGCCTAATACATGCAAGTAGAACGCTGAAGAGAGGAGCTTGCTCTTCTTGGATGAGTTGCGAACGGGTGAGTAACGCGTAGGTAACCTGCCTTGTAGCGGGGGATAACTATTGGAAACGATAGCTAATACCGCATAACAATGGATGACACATGTCATTTATTTGAAAGGGGCAATTGCTCCACTACAAGATGGACCTGCGTTGTATTAGCTAGTAGGTGAGGTAACGGCTCACCTAGGCGACGATACATAGCCGACCTGAGAGGGTGATCGGCCACACTGGGACTGAGACACGGCCCAGACTCCTACGGGAGGCAGCAGTAGGGAATCTTCGGCAATGGGGGCAACCCTGACCGAGCAACGCCGCGTGAGTGAAGAAGGTTTTCGGATCGTAAAGCTCTGTTGTAAGTCAAGAACGAGTGTGAGAGTGGAAAGTTCACACTGTGACGGTAGCTTACCAGAAAGGGACGGCTAACTACGTGCCAGCAGCCGCGGTAATACGTAGGTCCCGAGCGTTGTCCGGATTTATTGGGCGTAAAGCGAGCGCAGGCGGTTTGATAAGTCTGAAGTTAAAGGCTGTGGCTCAACCATAGTTCGCTTTGGAAACTGTCAAACTTGAGTGCAGAAGGGGAGAGTGGAATTCCATGTGTAGCGGTGAAATGCGTAGATATATGGAGGAACACCGGTGGCGAAAGCGGCTCTCTGGTCTGTAACTGACGCTGAGGCTCGAAAGCGTGGGGAGCGAACAGGATTAGATACCCTGGTAGTCCACGCCGTAAACGATGAGTGCTAGGTGTTGGATCCTTTCCGGGATTCAGTGCCGCAGCTAACGCATTAAGCACTCCGCCTGGGGAGTACGACCGCAAGGTTGAAACTCAAAGGAATTGACGGGGGCCCGCACAAGCGGTGGAGCATGTGGTTTAATTCGAAGCAACGCGAAGAACCTTACCAGGTCTTGACATCCCGATGCTATTTCTAGAGATAGAAAGTTACTTCGGTACATCGGTGACAGGTGGTGCATGGTTGTCGTCAGCTCGTGTCGTGAGATGTTGGGTTAAGTCCCGCAACGAGCGCAACCCCTATTGTTAGTTGCCATCATTCAGTTGGGCACTCTAGCGAGACTGCCGGTAATAAACCGGAGGAAGGTGGGGATGACGTCAAATCATCATGCCCCTTATGACCTGGGCTACACACGTGCTACAATGGTTGGTACAACGAGTTGCGAGTCGGTGACGGCAAGCTAATCTCTTAAAGCCAATCTCAGTTCGGATTGTAGGCTGCAACTCGCCTACATGAAGTCGGAATCGCTAGTAATCGCGGATCAGCACGCCGCGGTGAATACGTTCCCGGGCCTTGTACACACCGCCCGTCACACCACGAGAGTTTGTAACACCCGAAGTCGGTGAGGTAACCTTTTGGAGCCAGCCGCCTAAGGTGGGATAGATGATTGGGGTGAAGTCGTAACAAGGTAGCCGTATCGGAAGGTGCGGCTGGATCACCTCCTTTCTAAGGAAAAACGGAATGTACTTGAGTTTCTTATTTAGTTTTGAGAGGTCTTGTGGGGCCTTAGCTCAGCTGGGAGAGCGCCTGCTTTGCACGCAGGAGGTCAGCGGTTCGATCCCGCTAGGCTCCATTGAATCGAAAGATTCAAGTATTGTCCATTGAAAATTGAATATCTATATCAAATTCCATATGTAATTAATTACATATAGATAGTAACAAGAAAATAAACCGAAACGCTGTGAATATTTAATGAGTTAGGTCGCAAGACCAAAATAAGGTTAAGTTAATAAGGGCGCACGGTGGATGCCTTGGCACTAGAAGCCGATGAAGGACGTGACTAACGACGAAATGCTTTGGGGAGCTGTAAGTGAGCAATGATCCAGAGATGTCCGAATGGGGGAACCCGGCAGGTAATGCCTGTCACTCATTACTGTTAAGGTAATGTAGAGGAAGACGCAGTGAACTGAAACATCTAAGTAGCTGCAGGAAGAGAAAGCAAAAGCGATTGCCTTAGTAGCGGCGAGCGAAACGGCAAGAGGGCAAACCGAAGAGTTTACTCTTCGGGGTTGTAGGACTGCAACGTGGACTTAAAGATTATAGAAGAACTACCTGGGAAGGTAGGCCAAAGAGAGTAATAGCCTCGTATTCGAAATAGTCTTTATACCTAGCAGTATCCTGAGTACGGCGAGACACGAGAAATCTCGTCGGAATCTGGGAGGACCATCTCCCAACCCTAAATACTCTCTAGTGACCGATAGTGAACCAGTACCGTGAGGGAAAGGTGAAAAGCACCCCGGGAGGGGAGTGAAATAGAACCTGAAACCGTGTGCCTACAACAAGTTCGAGCCCGTTAATGGGTGAGAGCGTGCCTTTTGTAGAATGAACCGGCGAGTTACGATATGATGCGAGGTTAAGTTGAAGAGACGGAGCCGTAGGGAAACCGAGTCTTAATAGGGCGCATTAGTATCATGTCGTAGACCCGAAACCATGTGACCTACCCATGAGCAGGTTGAAGGTGAGGTAAAACTCACTGGAGGACCGAACCAGGGCACGTTGAAAAGTGCTTGGATGACTTGTGGGTAGCGGAGAAATTCCAAACGAACTTGGAGATAGCTGGTTCTCTCCGAAATAGCTTTAGGGCTAGCGTCGATGTTAAGTCTCTTGGAGGTAGAGCACTGTTTGGGTGAGGGGTCCATCCCGGATTACCAATCTCAGATAAACTCCGAATGCCAACGAGATATAATCGGCAGTCAGACTGCGAGTGCTAAGATCCGTAGTCGAAAGGGAAACAGCCCAGACCACCAGCTAAGGTCCCAAAATATATGTTAAGTGGAAAAGGATGTGGGGTTGCACAGACAACTAGGATGTTAGCTTAGAAGCAGCTATTCATTCAAAGAGTGCGTAATAGCTCACTAGTCGAGTGACCCTGCGCCGAAAATGTACCGGGGCTAAAACATATTACCGAAGCTGTGGATACCTTTATAGGTATGGTAGGAGAGCGTTCTATGTGCGAAGAAGGTGTACCGTGAGGAGTGCTGGAGCGCATAGAAGTGAGAATGCCGGTATGAGTAGCGAAAGACAGGTGAGAATCCTGTCCACCGTAAGACTAAGGTTTCCAGGGGAAGGCTCGTCCGCCCTGGGTTAGTCGGGACCTAAGGAGAGACCGAAAGGTGTATCCGATGGACAACAGGTTGATATTCCTGTACTAGAGTATATAGTGATGGAGGGACGCAGTAGGCTAACTAAACCAGACGATTGGAAGTGTCTGGCCAAGCAGTGAGGTGTGATATGAGTCAAATGCTTATATTTATAACATTGAGCTGTGATGGGGAGCGAAGTTTAGTAGCGAAGTTAGTGATGTCACACTGCCAAGAAAAGCTTCTAGCGTTAATTATACTCTACCCGTACCGCAAACCGACACAGGTAGTCGAGGCGAGTAGCCTCAGGTGAGCGAGAGAACTCTCGTTAAGGAACTCGGCAAAATGGCCCCGTAACTTCGGGAGAAGGGGCGCTGACTTATGGTCAGCCGCAGTGAATAGGCCCAAGCAACTGTTTATCAAAAACACAGCTCTCTGCTAAATCGTAAGATGATGTATAGGGGGTGACGCCTGCCCGGTGCTGGAAGGTTAAGAGGAGTGCTTAGCGTAAGCGAAGGTATGAATTGAAGCCCCAGTAAACGGCGGCCGTAACTATAACGGTCCTAAGGTAGCGAAATTCCTTGTCGGGTAAGTTCCGACCCGCACGAAAGGCGTAATGATTTGGGCACTGTCTCAACGAGAGACTCGGTGAAATTTTAGTACCTGTGAAGATGCAGGTTACCCGCGACAGGACGGAAAGACCCCATGGAGCTTTACTGCAGTTTGATATTGAGTATCTGTACCACATGTACAGGATAGGTAGGAGCCTATGACCTCGGGACGCCAGTTTCGAGTGAGGCGTTGTTGGGATACTACCCTTGTGTTATGGCTACTCTAACCCAGATAGGTTATCCCTATCGGAGACAGTGTCTGACGGGCAGTTTGACTGGGGCGGTCGCCTCCTAAAAGGTAACGGAGGCGCCCAAAGGTTCCCTCAGAATGGTTGGAAATCATTCGCAGAGTGTAAAGGTATAAGGGAGCTTGACTGCGAGAGCTACAACTCGAGCAGGGACGAAAGTCGGGCTTAGTGATCCGGTGGTTCCGCATGGAAGGGCCATCGCTCAACGGATAAAAGCTACCCTGGGGATAACAGGCTTATCTCCCCCAAGAGTTCACATCGACGGGGAGGTTTGGCACCTCGATGTCGGCTCGTCGCATCCTGGGGCTGTAGTCGGTCCCAAGGGTTGGGCTGTTCGCCCATTAAAGCGGCACGCGAGCTGGGTTCAGAACGTCGTGAGACAGTTCGGTCCCTATCCGTCGCGGGCGTAGGAAATTTGAGAGGATCTGCTCCTAGTACGAGAGGACCAGAGTGGACTTACCGCTGGTGTACCAGTTGTTCTGCCAAGAGCATCGCTGGGTAGCTATGTAGGGAAGGGATAAACGCTGAAAGCATCTAAGTGTGAAGCCCACCTCAAGATGAGATTTCCCATGATTTTATATCAGTAAGAGCCCTGAGAGATGATCAGGTTGATAGGTTAGAAGTGGAAGTGTGGTGACACATGTAGCGGACTAATACTAATAGCTCGAGGACTTATCCAAAGAAAGTAACTGAGACATATTGACAACGATTTGGTTTCTTGATACAGTATAGATATTCAATTTTGAGTTGAGAATACTCAGAGTTAAGTGACGATAGCCTAGGAGATACACCTGTTCCCATGCCGAACACAGAAGTTAAGCCCTAGTACGCCTGATGTAGTTGGGGGTTGCCCCCTGTTAGATACGGTAGTCGCTTAGCGCAAAGGGAGTTTAGCTCAGCTGGGAGAGCATCTGCCTTACAAGCAGAGGGTCAGCGGTTCGATCCCGTTAACTCCCATAGGTCCCGTGGTGTAGCGGTTATCACGTCGCCCTGTCACGGCGAAGATCGCGGGTTCGATTCCCGTCGGGACCGTTCAAGTAGAAATATTTGAGACTCGTTAGCTCAGTTGGTAGAGCAATTGACTTTTAATCAATGGGTCACTGGTTCGAGCCCAGTACGGGTCATATATGCGGGTGTGGCGGAATTGGCAGACGCACCAGATTTAGGATCTGGCGCTTAACGGCGTGGGGGTTCAAGTCCCTTCACCCGCATTAGAAAAGTTAGCCGGCTTAGCTCAGTTGGTAGAGCATCTGATTTGTAATCAGAGGGTCGCGTGTTCAAGTCATGTAGCCGGCATAAAATGCGAACGTAGTTCAGTGGTAGAACACCACCTTGCCAAGGTGGGGGTCGCGGGTTCGAATCCCGTCGTTCGCTTGAGGAGCCGGGGTGGCGGAACTGGCAGACGCACAGGACTTAAAATCCTGCGAAAGGAAACTTTCGTACCGGTTCGATCCCGGTCCTCGGCATAATATAATAATGAGCACCCTTAGCTCAACTGGATAGAGTACCTGACTACGAATCAGGCGGTTAGAGGTTCGACTCCTCTAGGGTGCATTTTATCGGGAAGTAGCTCAGCTTGGTAGAGCACTTGGTTTGGGACCAAGGGGTCGCAGGTTCGAATCCTGTCTTCCCGATTTAGACCTTTGAGAACTGAATAAGAAACCAAGTGCAGGGTTATGATAGAAGAAATTATAACCTGTCAATTTACAAGAATAAATCGTCAGAAGACGGTAATGAGTTAACGCTCGAACAATTATTAAATTTTTAATGAGAGTTTGATCCTGGCTCAGGACGAACGCTGGCGGCGTGCCTAATACATGCAAGTAGAACGCTGAAGAGAGGAGCTTGCTCTTCTTGGATGAGTTGCGAACGGGTGAGTAACGCGTAGGTAACCTGCCTTGTAGCGGGGGATAACTATTGGAAACGATAGCTAATACCGCATAACAATGGATGACACATGTCATTTATTTGAAAGGGGCAATTGCTCCACTACAAGATGGACCTGCGTTGTATTAGCTAGTAGGTGAGGTAACGGCTCACCTAGGCGACGATACATAGCCGACCTGAGAGGGTGATCGGCCACACTGGGACTGAGACACGGCCCAGACTCCTACGGGAGGCAGCAGTAGGGAATCTTCGGCAATGGGGGCAACCCTGACCGAGCAACGCCGCGTGAGTGAAGAAGGTTTTCGGATCGTAAAGCTCTGTTGTAAGTCAAGAACGAGTGTGAGAGTGGAAAGTTCACACTGTGACGGTAGCTTACCAGAAAGGGACGGCTAACTACGTGCCAGCAGCCGCGGTAATACGTAGGTCCCGAGCGTTGTCCGGATTTATTGGGCGTAAAGCGAGCGCAGGCGGTTTGATAAGTCTGAAGTTAAAGGCTGTGGCTCAACCATAGTTCGCTTTGGAAACTGTCAAACTTGAGTGCAGAAGGGGAGAGTGGAATTCCATGTGTAGCGGTGAAATGCGTAGATATATGGAGGAACACCGGTGGCGAAAGCGGCTCTCTGGTCTGTAACTGACGCTGAGGCTCGAAAGCGTGGGGAGCGAACAGGATTAGATACCCTGGTAGTCCACGCCGTAAACGATGAGTGCTAGGTGTTGGATCCTTTCCGGGATTCAGTGCCGCAGCTAACGCATTAAGCACTCCGCCTGGGGAGTACGACCGCAAGGTTGAAACTCAAAGGAATTGACGGGGGCCCGCACAAGCGGTGGAGCATGTGGTTTAATTCGAAGCAACGCGAAGAACCTTACCAGGTCTTGACATCCCGATGCTATTTCTAGAGATAGAAAGTTACTTCGGTACATCGGTGACAGGTGGTGCATGGTTGTCGTCAGCTCGTGTCGTGAGATGTTGGGTTAAGTCCCGCAACGAGCGCAACCCCTATTGTTAGTTGCCATCATTCAGTTGGGCACTCTAGCGAGACTGCCGGTAATAAACCGGAGGAAGGTGGGGATGACGTCAAATCATCATGCCCCTTATGACCTGGGCTACACACGTGCTACAATGGTTGGTACAACGAGTTGCGAGTCGGTGACGGCAAGCTAATCTCTTAAAGCCAATCTCAGTTCGGATTGTAGGCTGCAACTCGCCTACATGAAGTCGGAATCGCTAGTAATCGCGGATCAGCACGCCGCGGTGAATACGTTCCCGGGCCTTGTACACACCGCCCGTCACACCACGAGAGTTTGTAACACCCGAAGTCGGTGAGGTAACCTTTTGGAGCCAGCCGCCTAAGGTGGGATAGATGATTGGGGTGAAGTCGTAACAAGGTAGCCGTATCGGAAGGTGCGGCTGGATCACCTCCTTTCTAAGGAAAAACGGAATGTACTTGAGTTTCTTATTTAGTTTTGAGAGGTCTTGTGGGGCCTTAGCTCAGCTGGGAGAGCGCCTGCTTTGCACGCAGGAGGTCAGCGGTTCGATCCCGCTAGGCTCCATTGAATCGAAAGATTCAAGTATTGTCCATTGAAAATTGAATATCTATATCAAATTCCATATGTAATTAATTACATATAGATAGTAACAAGAAAATAAACCGAAACGCTGTGAATATTTAATGAGTTAGGTCGCAAGACCAAAATAAGGTTAAGTTAATAAGGGCGCACGGTGGATGCCTTGGCACTAGAAGCCGATGAAGGACGTGACTAACGACGAAATGCTTTGGGGAGCTGTAAGTGAGCAATGATCCAGAGATGTCCGAATGGGGGAACCCGGCAGGTAATGCCTGTCACTCATTACTGTTAAGGTAATGTAGAGGAAGACGCAGTGAACTGAAACATCTAAGTAGCTGCAGGAAGAGAAAGCAAAAGCGATTGCCTTAGTAGCGGCGAGCGAAACGGCAAGAGGGCAAACCGAAGAGTTTACTCTTCGGGGTTGTAGGACTGCAACGTGGACTTAAAGATTATAGAAGAACTACCTGGGAAGGTAGGCCAAAGAGAGTAATAGCCTCGTATTCGAAATAGTCTTTATACCTAGCAGTATCCTGAGTACGGCGAGACACGAGAAATCTCGTCGGAATCTGGGAGGACCATCTCCCAACCCTAAATACTCTCTAGTGACCGATAGTGAACCAGTACCGTGAGGGAAAGGTGAAAAGCACCCCGGGAGGGGAGTGAAATAGAACCTGAAACCGTGTGCCTACAACAAGTTCGAGCCCGTTAATGGGTGAGAGCGTGCCTTTTGTAGAATGAACCGGCGAGTTACGATATGATGCGAGGTTAAGTTGAAGAGACGGAGCCGTAGGGAAACCGAGTCTTAATAGGGCGCATTAGTATCATGTCGTAGACCCGAAACCATGTGACCTACCCATGAGCAGGTTGAAGGTGAGGTAAAACTCACTGGAGGACCGAACCAGGGCACGTTGAAAAGTGCTTGGATGACTTGTGGGTAGCGGAGAAATTCCAAACGAACTTGGAGATAGCTGGTTCTCTCCGAAATAGCTTTAGGGCTAGCGTCGATGTTAAGTCTCTTGGAGGTAGAGCACTGTTTGGGTGAGGGGTCCATCCCGGATTACCAATCTCAGATAAACTCCGAATGCCAACGAGATATAATCGGCAGTCAGACTGCGAGTGCTAAGATCCGTAGTCGAAAGGGAAACAGCCCAGACCACCAGCTAAGGTCCCAAAATATATGTTAAGTGGAAAAGGATGTGGGGTTGCACAGACAACTAGGATGTTAGCTTAGAAGCAGCTATTCATTCAAAGAGTGCGTAATAGCTCACTAGTCGAGTGACCCTGCGCCGAAAATGTACCGGGGCTAAAACATATTACCGAAGCTGTGGATACCTTTATAGGTATGGTAGGAGAGCGTTCTATGTGCGAAGAAGGTGTACCGTGAGGAGTGCTGGAGCGCATAGAAGTGAGAATGCCGGTATGAGTAGCGAAAGACAGGTGAGAATCCTGTCCACCGTAAGACTAAGGTTTCCAGGGGAAGGCTCGTCCGCCCTGGGTTAGTCGGGACCTAAGGAGAGACCGAAAGGTGTATCCGATGGACAACAGGTTGATATTCCTGTACTAGAGTATATAGTGATGGAGGGACGCAGTAGGCTAACTAAACCAGACGATTGGAAGTGTCTGGCCAAGCAGTGAGGTGTGATATGAGTCAAATGCTTATATTTATAACATTGAGCTGTGATGGGGAGCGAAGTTTAGTAGCGAAGTTAGTGATGTCACACTGCCAAGAAAAGCTTCTAGCGTTAATTATACTCTACCCGTACCGCAAACCGACACAGGTAGTCGAGGCGAGTAGCCTCAGGTGAGCGAGAGAACTCTCGTTAAGGAACTCGGCAAAATGGCCCCGTAACTTCGGGAGAAGGGGCGCTGACTTATGGTCAGCCGCAGTGAATAGGCCCAAGCAACTGTTTATCAAAAACACAGCTCTCTGCTAAATCGTAAGATGATGTATAGGGGGTGACGCCTGCCCGGTGCTGGAAGGTTAAGAGGAGTGCTTAGCGTAAGCGAAGGTATGAATTGAAGCCCCAGTAAACGGCGGCCGTAACTATAACGGTCCTAAGGTAGCGAAATTCCTTGTCGGGTAAGTTCCGACCCGCACGAAAGGCGTAATGATTTGGGCACTGTCTCAACGAGAGACTCGGTGAAATTTTAGTACCTGTGAAGATGCAGGTTACCCGCGACAGGACGGAAAGACCCCATGGAGCTTTACTGCAGTTTGATATTGAGTATCTGTACCACATGTACAGGATAGGTAGGAGCCTATGACCTCGGGACGCCAGTTTCGAGTGAGGCGTTGTTGGGATACTACCCTTGTGTTATGGCTACTCTAACCCAGATAGGTTATCCCTATCGGAGACAGTGTCTGACGGGCAGTTTGACTGGGGCGGTCGCCTCCTAAAAGGTAACGGAGGCGCCCAAAGGTTCCCTCAGAATGGTTGGAAATCATTCGCAGAGTGTAAAGGTATAAGGGAGCTTGACTGCGAGAGCTACAACTCGAGCAGGGACGAAAGTCGGGCTTAGTGATCCGGTGGTTCCGCATGGAAGGGCCATCGCTCAACGGATAAAAGCTACCCTGGGGATAACAGGCTTATCTCCCCCAAGAGTTCACATCGACGGGGAGGTTTGGCACCTCGATGTCGGCTCGTCGCATCCTGGGGCTGTAGTCGGTCCCAAGGGTTGGGCTGTTCGCCCATTAAAGCGGCACGCGAGCTGGGTTCAGAACGTCGTGAGACAGTTCGGTCCCTATCCGTCGCGGGCGTAGGAAATTTGAGAGGATCTGCTCCTAGTACGAGAGGACCAGAGTGGACTTACCGCTGGTGTACCAGTTGTTCTGCCAAGAGCATCGCTGGGTAGCTATGTAGGGAAGGGATAAACGCTGAAAGCATCTAAGTGTGAAGCCCACCTCAAGATGAGATTTCCCATGATTTTATATCAGTAAGAGCCCTGAGAGATGATCAGGTTGATAGGTTAGAAGTGGAAGTGTGGTGACACATGTAGCGGACTAATACTAATAGCTCGAGGACTTATCCAAAGAAAGTAACTGAGACATATTGACAACGATTTGGTTTCTTGATACAGTATAGATATTCAATTTTGAGTTGAGAATACTCAGAGTTAAGTGACGATAGCCTAGGAGATACACCTGTTCCCATGCCGAACACAGAAGTTAAGCCCTAGTACGCCTGATGTAGTTGGGGGTTGCCCCCTGTTAGATACGGTAGTCGCTTAGCGTTTATCCGCCATAGCTCAGTTGGTAGTAGCGCATGACTGTTAATCATGATGTCGTAGGTTCGAGTCCTACTGGCGGAGTATAATTCTCATTGCTAGACGCAGGTCTAGCTTTTTTTGTTAAGTTATTTACTTGTTAAAAGTTTAAATTTCAGATATGATAATACTATATTTTAAATTGAGAGGTATTCTATGTCAAATTTTGCATCTGCTTTTACACCTATTTCTGTTTCTTCGGCTAAGGAGAATATTGATACAGCTGAAAAATTTATTTTATTTATTGGACGTCCTTCTTGTCCATATTGTCAACTTTTTGAACCTAAATTATCAAATGTGGCACGTAATTCAAATCTTACTATTTTCTATATTAATAGCGAAAATAGTGAAGAATTAGAAGATATTCAAGCTTTACGTAAAAGATATGGTATTGCTACAGTTCCTGCTCTCTTTGTTTCAGAAAATGGAGCTGCTAAGGTTGTATGTGACTCATCTCTTTCTGAGGATGATATTTTAGATTTTATTTCTTAGTCTTTTTGGAGGTTCTTATGTTTATTTGTAAACACGAGGTCCAGTATTATGAAACAGATCGAATGGGTATTACTCATCATTCTAATTATGTTCGATGGATGGAAGAGGCGAGAACTTTTTTTCTAAGAGAGATAGGTTGGCCTTATGAAAAAATTGAAGAGGAGGGAATTATCTCTCCTGTTACTTCAATTTCCTGTGACTATAAAGCTACTTCTACTTTTGCAGATGTAATTTCTATCGAGATTAATGTTAAAAGAGTTAAATCTGCTAAACTTACTTTTGTATACAATATGGTAAATCAAAACGGAATCCTTGTTTGTACAGCTGTTTCTGAACATAGTTTCTTGTCTAAGGGCGGTAGTTTTGTCAATCTTAAAAGAGATTATTCGTCATTTTTTAATCTTTTAAAAGAGCATTCAGTTATGCAATAAAAAAGAAGAAAATCAAATCGATTTTCTTCTTTTATTTGGCAAGGAGTTTTTTATAAATAGCTAAATTTTCATCATCAAATACGTTAAATATTACTTTTTTTATTATACTTGACTCGTCAATAAAGGTTTTGACTGTTTGAATGGCGATTTTGGCAGCTTCTTGTTTTGGAAAATTGAAATCTCCAGTTGATAGACATGGTATAGCAATTGATTCAATGTTATTTTTCTCAGCTAGTGCTAATACTGAAAGATAACTTTTTGCTAAAAGATCCTCATCAATTTGTGTCGGTTGGTCTACTATTTTTGGACCTACTGTATGAATGACAAAGGCAGAAGGAAGATTGTAAGCTGGGGTGATTTTAGCCATGCCAACGGGTTCTTCATATCCTTGTTCTAAGATGAGCTCGAAACAAGCTTGGCGTAACTGAACACCTGCGTATGTATGAATAGCGTTATCTACACAATCATGAAGTGGTTTCATACATCCAAGTAAGGTTTTATTAGCTGCATTTACGATTGCATCTACTTCGAGTCTTGTAATATCACCTTTCCAGAGGTAGATTCGATCATCTTGTGGAATGGGCTGGAGCGAACTGAGTTGTACAAATCCTCTTTCTCCTTTTCTAACTTGTAGGTAAAGGTCTTGGATTGTTAAGAATTGTGTTGATGCTGCCATTGGTTTACGTGTATTAAAGAGTGCTCTGAGAAGTTTTTGTTTTTCCTCGAGTTCTTCTGGGATAATCAAATCATGTAATTCTAGATTTTCTTTTTTGAGTTCACCTATGAGATAGGTAATCATTGCATCTTTATCCATATTTACTCATTTCTATTTTTATAGTTTTTTATTATTATACTCCCAAGACTGCCTGTGGGCAAGTGATGTCTATGATAGGTAATGACTAATATTTGATAAGAATTTTTTATGTATGTGTCAAATTCTTGCAATAGCCTTTAGAATCATATAGAATAGGTCTACAAAAGTTTTATAATGTCTAGGAGGATGATTAAATGACACAAGTAGTAACAGATGCTACATTTGAACAAGAAACAGCTGAAGGCCTCGTTTTGATTGATTTTTGGGCAACTTGGTGTGGGCCTTGCTTGATGCAAGCACCAATTCTTGAGCAACTTTCTGAAGAAATTTCAGAAGATGAACTTAAGATTGTTAAAATTGATGTTGATGAGAACCCAGAAACAGCTCAGAAGTTTGGAATTATGTCTATTCCAACTTTACTCTTCAAAAAAGATGGTAAGGTTGTTAAGCAAGTAGCAGGTGTACATACAAAAGAACAAATTAAAGCTATCGTTGCCGAGCTTAGCTAACTAATCGTCACAGTCCCGTTTGGGGATTTTTATTTTTAGTTTATTCAAACGACGAGGAGAATCATATGTCTTATTCATTTCAAAATCCTGGTGATGAGGTTATAGAATCTTATTTAAAATCTGCAAAGACGATTGCAATTGTTGGTTTATCTCATCGCAAGGAGGCAGCATCTTATCAGGTTGCTCATTTTCTACAAGCTGCTGGTTATCGTATTATACCAGTAAATCCCAAACTAGAAGGTCAGGAGCTTCTAGGAGAGCATGTTTATGCTCATCTTAAAGATATCCCATTTTCGATTGATATTGTTGATGTATTTAGACGAAGTGAGCTTTTACCAGATGTTGCCTATGATTTTCTTGAAACGGATGCAACAGTTTTTTGGAGTCAAATTGGTCTTGAGAATGAGGAGGCTGAGACTATTCTTCGTCAAGCGAATAGACAGGATATTGTAATGAATCGTTGTACAAAGAGAGAATATATGCGACTCTTTGTTTAATAAAATGAAAAGGTGAGTGAGCTATGCTCGCTCGTTTTTGTTATAATAGAGCTATGATTGAAATTTTTGATACGCATACCCATCTTAATGTGGATAATTTTGCAGGAAAAGAACAAGAAGAAATAGATTTTGCAGCTGAACTAGGTGTTGTTAAAATGAATATTGTCGGTTTTGATAAACCAACAATAAATAAATCTTTAGCACTATCAGAGAGATATGATCAATTATATAGTACGATTGGATGGCATCCTACGGAAGCGGGTTCCTATTCTCAGGAAATTGAGGATATGATTGTATCACAATTGGATAATCCGAAAGTAGTGGCACTTGGGGAAATCGGTTTGGATTATTATTGGATGGAAGATCCTAAAGAAACTCAGATTGATGTCTTTAAGCGTCAAATAGCTTTGTCAAAGGAACACAATTTACCTTTTGTTGTCCATACACGTGATGCACTTGAGGATACCTACGCTGTTATTAAAGAAGTTGGTGTTGGTCCTCGTGGGGGGATTATGCACTCATACTCAGGATCCCTAGAAATAGCTCAAAAATTTGTTGATCTTGGAATGATGATTTCATTTTCAGGTGTTGTAACTTTTAAGAAGGCTTTGGATGTCCAAGAAGCTGCTCAGAAGTTACCTTTAGATAAGATTCTGGTTGAAACGGATGCACCGTATTTGGCACCTGTTCCCAAACGTGGTCGTGAGAATCGTACAGGCTATACACGTTACGTAGTAGACAAGATTGCTGAGCTTCGTGGTTTAACGAGTGAAGAAGTGGCTAGGGCTACTTATGACAATGCGATGAGGATTTTTGGTCTGGATGAATAGAATAAAGATTCAAGAAGTCATCGTCGTAGAAGGTAAGGATGATACGGCAAATTTGAGACGTTTTTATGAGGTGGATACCTATGAGACTAGAGGATCCGCTATTAATGAGGATGACTTAGAGCGTATCGATAAGCTTAATGACTTACGCGGAGTGATTGTTTTTACTGATCCAGACTATAATGGTGAACGTATCCGTAAAATCATTATGGAAGCTGTTCCGACAGCAAAGCATGCTTTTTTAAACCGTGGGGAAGCAACACCAAAATCTAAGACTAAAGGTCGTTCATTGGGTGTTGAGCATGCGAGTTTTGAGGATCTTCAAAAGGCCTTATCTGGAGTTTTAGGTAGTTACGATGATGATAATCAGTTTGATATTAGTAAATTAAATCTTATGAAGTTAGGGCTGCTAATGGGAGCAGATAGTCGAAAGCGTCGAGAATATTTGGGCGAGGCGCTTCGTATTGGTTATTGCAATGGAAAGCAGCTTTTAAAGCGTTTGGAATTGTTTGGAATCACATTAGAGGAGCTAGAAGAGGCTATGTCAAATTACTAGATTACCAGTGATTTTAACATCAAATCGCTACTAAGTAGCTTATTATTGAGGTTGGGATAATTAAGGGTTTGGACCTGTTTTGTGTCCAAGTATAAAAATCGTGAAAATAATAAGAAAAGAGAATAAATGAGAATTGCAGATTATAGCGTGACCAAGGCTGTCCTTGAACGCCATGGCTTTACCTTTAAGAAGTCTTTTGGACAGAACTTCTTAACAGATACAAATATTTTACAAAAAATTGTTGATACGGCAGAGATTGATAAAAGTGTCAATGTAATCGAAATTGGACCTGGTATCGGAGCATTAACAGAATTCTTAGCTGAAAATGCTGCGGAAGTTATGGCTTTTGAAATTGATGATCGCTTGGTTCCGATTTTAGAGGATACATTACGTAATCATGAAAATGTTAACGTAATTAATGAAGATGTTCTCAAGGCGGATTTACAGACACGTGTCAAAGAGTTTAAAAATCCAGAACTACCAATTAAGGTAGTCGCCAATTTGCCATATTATATTACGACGCCAATCTTGATGCATTTGATTGAGAGTAAGATTCCTTTTGCAGAATTTGTTGTTATGATGCAAAAAGAGGTTGCTGACCGCATTTCTGCAGAGCCTAATAGCAAGGCTTATGGTTCTCTATCAATTGCTGTGCAGTATTATATGACCGCTAAAGTGGCATTTGTTGTCCCTCGTACAGTCTTTGTACCAGCCCCGAATGTTGACTCAGCAATTTTGAAGATGACGCGCCGTGAACAACCGTTGGTTGAAGTTAAAGATGAGGATTTCCTTTTCCGAGTGGCTAAGGCTAGCTTTGTCCATCGTCGTAAGACATTGTGGAATAATTTAACAAATCATTTTGGTAAATCTGAAGAAGTGAAAACCAAACTTGAGCAGGCTTTGGAAATTGCTGATATAAAACCTTCTATTCGTGGAGAGGCTCTATCTATTTCTGATTTTGCACACTTATCAGATGCTTTGAGTGAAGCAGGTCTATAATTCAAAAATCCCACTGAATTTCAGTGGGATTTTTAGCTATGCGGAGAAAGGGATTTGAACCCTCACGCTTGAAAAAGCACATGCGCCTGAAGCATGCGTGTCTGCCATTCCACCACCTCCGCAGTGATAGGATTATTATACTGCAAATTACTAAAAATGCAAGGAGCTTAAGGAAATGGAAATGTGGTTTGTTTTGGATCAGAAAAGCGTGTTGTTTTGTGGTATAATAGGGCTATTAAACGATTGAGGAGTTCACTTGCAAGGAAGAATTATCAAAGCACTGGCAGGTTTCTATTATGTAGAGCATGATGGTGTTGTATACCAGACGCGTGCGCGAGGAAATTTTAGAAAAAAAGGACAAAAACCTTACGTTGGGGATTTTGTCGAATTTTCAGCAGAGGAAAATTCAGAAGGCTATATCCTTAAAATTGGTCAACGAATCAATAGCTTAGTGCGCCCACCCATTGTCAATATAGATCAGGCTGTGGTCATTATGTCTGCTAAGGAACCGGATTTCAATAGTAATCTTCTGGACCGTTTCTTGGTTTTACTAGAGCATAAAAATATAAAACCTGTAATTTATATTTCTAAGATGGATTTGGTTGAAGATGATTCAGAAATGAAAGCCATTCAAAAACAGTATCAAAAAATTGGTTTTGATTTTATCTTCAGTTTGGAAGAACTATTGCCGCTCTTGACTGCTAAAATAACAGTCTTTATGGGACAGACAGGTGTTGGAAAATCAACCTTGTTGAACCGTATTGCCCCACAGTTACATTTAGAAACAGGTGAGATTTCAGACAGTTTAGGTCGTGGGCGTCATACTACAAGGGCTGTAAGTCTTTATGATGTTCATGGAGGGAAGATTGCTGACACACCAGGATTCTCTTCGCTAGATTATGAAGTGGATAATGCAGAGGACTTGAGTGAAGCTTTTCCAGAAATCCGTCAAGCTAGTCATGGCTGTAAATTCCGTTCTTGTACTCATACCCATGAGCCTTCTTGTGCTGTTAAGGATGAGGTTGAAGATGGCCAAATATGGCAAGTCCGTTATGATAATTACCTTCAATTTTTAAGTGAAATTGAAAACCGTCGTGAAACATATAAAAAAACTGTAAAAAGAAAGTAGGTCTCTCATGTCTTATAAAATTGCTCCGTCTATCCTAGCTGCTGATTACGCTAATTTTGCTTCAGAACTAGCTCGTATTGATGCATCAGGTGCGGAATATGTTCACATTGATATTATGGATGGTCAATTTGTCCCTAATATCAGTTGGGGAGCAGATGTGGTCGCTAGCATGCGTAAACATAGCAAGTTGGTTTTTGATTGCCACCTTATGGTTGTTGATCCTGAGCGTTATGTGGATGCCTATGCACAAGCTGGTGCAGATATCATGACTATTCATGTTGAAGCCACTAAACATATCCATGGTGCCCTCCAGAAAATCAAAGCTGCTGGTATGAAAGCAGGTGTTGTGATTAATCCTGGAACCCCAGTCGAGGCACTTACTCCTGTACTTGATTTAGTGGATCAAGTACTTATTATGACTGTAAATCCAGGTTTTGGTGGTCAGGCGTTCATTCCAGAAATGATGTCTAAAGTAGAGCGTGTTGTTGAGCTTCGCGAAAAAGGTGGCTATTCATTCGATATTGAAGTTGATGGTGGTGTAGATAACAACACCATTGCAGCATGTGCCAAGGCGGGGGCTAATGTTTTTGTAGCGGGCTCTTACCTCTTCAAAAATCCTGATTTGACAGCGCAAGTTCAAACGCTTCGTGATGCTATCGATGCCTAAAATAGCTTTATTTGTCGGTGGTGAGCTAGAGTGGTTCACTACCGATTTTGATTATTTTGTTGGGGTGGATCGCGCGTGCTTACGTTTGTTGGAGTTAGGTTTACCTCTTGATTTGGCTGTCGGAGACTTTGATTCAGTATCGCGGTCAGAGTTAGAGATGATTCAATCAGCTGCCAAAGATTGTAGGATTGCTCCAGCTGAAAAGGATGACACGGATACAGAGTTAGCCCTAAAAATTGTATTTCAATTATATCCTGAGGCGGAAGTAACTATTTTCGGTGCTTTTGGTGGCAGAATTGATCATATGTTATCAAATATATTTTTGGTCAGTGATCCTGAATTAGCTCCTTTTATGAGGCATATCTGTTTGCAGGATAAGCAAAATAAGATTACTTATTATCCAGAAGGAAGTCATAACTTGTTACCAGAACCTGGAATGACATATGTTTCTTTTTTACATGAAGGTGATGGAGAACTGACGATTTTGGGAGCAAAATACGAATTAACTAGTATGAATTATTTTCAAAAGAAAATCTACTCTAGTAATGAATTTGTTGATGGTCCAATTCAAGTGATTGTGCCAAATGGATATGTGATTGTCATCCAGACTAAAGATAGGAGTTAGTATGATCTATCTACTTACACTTTTAACTTTATTAAGCTTTGGGATTCTTATTGTTCTTTTCTTGAGAAATATGGAGTTAAAAGAACAGATTAATAAGAGTTTGGAAGAAAATGCAGATAATCTTTCAGATCAAATTTCGTTTCAATTGGAAAGTTTTGCTAAGACAAACCAACTGGAAACGACAAAGCAATTGAACCAATTGCAGATGGAACTATATCAACAGTTGACAGATATCCGAGAAGTTTTACATCAAAATTTGTCTGATAATCGAGACCGTTCTGACCAACGTCTTGAGCAAATAAACCAAAGCTTAACCAAAGCTGTTAAAGATATGCAGGATTCCAATGAGAAACGTTTGGAACAAATGCGTCAGACAGTTGAAGAGAAACTTGAGCAAACCCTACAAACACGTTTACAAGCCTCTTTTGAGACAGTTTCAAGACAGTTAGAGTCAGTTAACCAGGGCTTAGGGGAAATGAAAAATGTAGCCAAGGATGTCGGAAGTCTTAACAAGGTCCTTTCAAATACAAAAACACGAGGCATTCTGGGAGAGCTTCAATTAGGACAAATTATTGAAGACATATTGACTGTTAATCAGTACGAACGAGAATTTCCTACGGTATCAGGTTCAAGTGAACGAGTTGAATATGCAATCAAAATGCCAGGAAACCATAAAGACGAATATATCTACCTTCCCATTGATTCTAAGTTTCCTTTGGAAGATTACTATCGTCTGGAAGATGCTTATGAGTCTGGTAATAAAGAGGAAATTGAGAATCACCGTAAGTCTCTTTTGACTAGTATTAAGCGATTTGCCAAGGATATTAACAAGAAGTATCTTAACCCACCTGAAACCACAAATTTTGGTATATTATTTTTGCCGACGGAAGGACTTTATGCTGAGGTAGTACGCCAACCAGCCTTCTTTGATGCCCTTCGTCGCGAGGAGAATATTGTTATCGCAGGGCCGTCAACTTTATCAGCACTCTTGAATTCATTGTCCGTAGGATTTAGAACTTTGAATATTCAAAAGAATGCAGATGATATTAGTAAGGTTTTAGGCAATGTCAAACTAGAATTTAGCAAGTTTGGAGATATGTTAGCTAAAGCTCAGAGACAATTGAATACAGCAAGTAAAACAGTCGATAGTCTTCTCAACACAAGGAGTAGGGCAATTGTTAGAGCTCTTGATACAATTGAAACCTATCAAGACAGTGCGACACAAAGTTCGTTAGATTTACCACGATTAGAAAACGAGGACAAGCATGAAGATTAATCAAATGAAAAAAGACGAGTATTTTGAAGGTTTTTATCTGATTAAGCGTGCAGAGGTACGTAAGACAAGAGCAGGAAAGGATTATATTGCCTTTACTTTTCAGGATGATACTGGAGAGATTTCAGGAAACCTGTGGGATGCTCAGCCTTATAATGTCGAAGAATTTACCGCAGGTAAAGTAGTGCATATGGAGGGGCGTCGAGAAGTTTATAATAATACTCCTCAGGTAAACCAAATAACCTTACGCTTGCCTACATTTGGTGAGACAAATGATCCAGCTGATTTCAAAGAGAAACCACCGGTAAATCCTACTGAAGTACGCGAATACCTAGAGCAAATGATTTTCAAGATTGAGGAAGCAACTTGGCAGCGTGTTGTTCGTGCTCTTTATCGAAAGTATAATAAAGAGTTTTTCACTTTTCCAGCTGCTAAAACAAATCACCATGCTTTTGAAAGTGGACTAGCCTATCATACGGCTACTATGGTTCGCCTAGCGGACAGCATTGGAGATATTTATCCAGAGCTCAATAAGAGTCTACTTTTTGCAGGGATTATGCTTCATGATTTAGCTAAGGTTATTGAACTTACTGGTCCTGAAAACACTGAGTATACGGTTCGTGGGAACTTAATTGGTCATATTGCCTTGATTGATGAAGAAATTACCAAGGTCCTTGTGGAACTTAATATTGACGATACGCGTGAGGATGTCGTTGTTTTGCGTCATGTTATTCTCAGCCACCACGGACAACTGGAGTATGGTAGCCCAGTTCGCCCGCGTATTATGGAAGCAGAAATTATTCATATGATTGATAATCTTGATGCCAGTATGATGATGATGACGACAGCTCTTAACCTAGTAGGACCAGGAGAAATGACAAATCGTCTCTTTGCTATGGATAATCGTTCCTTCTACAAGCCAAAATTTGATTAAAATCGAAATTAAGCGAGCATTTTATATGAAAATGTTCGTTTTTTGCTGTATTATGGTATAATAGTTAAAAAGTACAGAAAATATAGGTAACATATGAAATTAAAACGAAGTGAACGCATGGTAGTGATTTCAAACTACCTAATTAATAATCCCTATCAATTGACAAGTCTCAATACTTTTGCAGAGCGATATGAAGCTGCTAAGTCTTCAATCTCAGAAGATGTTGCTATCATTAAAAAAGCTTTTGAGGAAAGTCAAATAGGAGAAATCGAAACAGTAACTGGTGCATCTGGCGGTGTTATGTTTACACCGACCATTTCTGATGAAGATGCAAGAAGTCTGGTTGAAGATCTTTGTAAACGTCTTTCAGAGAGTGATCGTATCTTACCAGGTGGTTATCTCTACCTATCTGATTTATTGAGTACACCGTCTATTTTGAAAAATGTTGGTCGTATCATTGCCAGTGCCTTTAAGGGACAAAAAATTGATGCCGTTATGACTGTAGCAACTAAAGGAGTTCCTTTAGCAAATGCAGTAGCAGATGTCTTAAACATTCCGTTTGTTATTGTTCGTCGTGACTTAAAAATTACAGAAGGTTCAACTGTATCGGTAAACTACGTTAGTGGTTCAAGTGACCGTATTGAAAAGATGTTCCTTTCAAAACGTAGTTTGAAACCCAATAGCCGCGTCCTTATTGTTGACGATTTTCTTAAAGGTGGTGGTACCATTACGGGTATGATTAGCTTGCTTTCAGAATTTGATAGTGAGTTAGTAGGTGTAGCTGTATTCGCAGAAAATGCCAAAGGTGATCGTGATATCCATGACTATAAATCATTACTTACGGTTTCTGATATTGATGTAAAAGCACAGAAGGTAGAAGTTGAAGTTGGTAATATTTTTGACAAGTAATTAATCCACGATATTATTCCTAATTTGATGATTAGGAATTTTTCTTTTTAACAAGAAACTGTTGACAATAACCATCGAAAAATGATATTATATTAGACGGTACTTTTTACTTTTGGTCTCTCAAAAGTGTACAGAGACGTGCTGACATAAGTTGCAAAAGTACACACAGATATGGGCTGTCACCAAGTGCCATATCAACCAAAAATAAAAAACACAGGAGAATGTAGATGCCTACAATTAACCAATTGGTTCGTAAACCACGTCAATCAAAAGTTGTTAAATCTAAATCACCAGCTTTGAACGTTGGTTACAACAGCCACAAAAAAGTTCAAACTAACGTATCTTCACCACAAAAACGTGGTGTTGCAACACGTGTTGGAACAATGACACCTAAGAAACCTAACTCAGCCCTTCGTAAATTCGCTCGTGTACGTTTGAGCAACCTTATTGAAGTTACTGCTTACATCCCAGGTATCGGACACAACCTCCAAGAACACAGCGTTGTTCTTATCCGTGGTGGACGTGTAAAAGACCTTCCAGGGGTACGTTACCACATCGTCCGTGGTGCACTTGATACTGCAGGTGTAGCTGATCGTAAACAAAGCCGTTCTAAATACGGTGCTAAACGTCCTAAAGGATAAGAAGGGAGATAAGATAAAATGAGTCGTAAAAATAGAGCGCCTAAACGCGAAGTATTGGCAGATCCATTGTACAATTCAAAAATCGTTACACGTCTTATCAACCGTGTAATGCTTGACGGTAAACGTGGTACTGCTGCAACAATCGTATACGATGCTTTCGAGCAAATTAAAGAAGCAACTGGAAACGATGCTCTTGAAGTATTTGAAACAGCTATGGACAACATCATGCCTGTACTTGAAGTACGTGCACGTCGTGTCGGTGGTTCAAACTACCAAGTCCCAGTTGAAGTTCGTCCAGAACGTCGTACAACTCTTGGTCTTCGTTGGTTGGTTAACGCATCACGTGCGCGTGGTGAACACACTATGAAAGATCGTCTTGCAAAAGAAATCATGGATGCTGCAAACAACACTGGTGCATCAGTTAAGAAACGTGAAGATACTCACAAAATGGCTGAAGCAAACCGTGCCTTTGCACACTTCCGCTGGTAATCATAAGTTTCAAGCTGAATTACAGTCATATATTCATAAGCTTAGATTATGGATTTGTAATAAGCTGACTTTGAATTCAAATAATATCATTCATATCATTTGAAAACCAGTTAAATATTAGTGAAAAAACGGGTAGGTCCTGCCTATCCGTTTTTTGACAATAATGTTATAATAAATAAGTAAACTAAAATATTTATAGGAGAATAAACCTAATGGCACGCGAATTTTCACTTGCAAAAACTCGTAATATCGGTATCATGGCCCACGTCGATGCCGGTAAAACAACTACAACAGAGCGTATCCTTTACTACACTGGTAAAATCCACAAAATCGGTGAAACTCACGAAGGTGCATCACAAATGGACTGGATGGAGCAAGAACAAGAACGTGGTATCACAATCACATCTGCCGCTACAACAGCACAATGGGATGGTCACCGCGTTAACATCATCGATACACCAGGACACGTGGACTTCACAATCGAAGTACAACGTTCACTCCGTGTATTGGATGGTGCCGTAACCGTTCTTGACTCTCAATCAGGTGTAGAACCTCAAACTGAAACAGTTTGGCGTCAAGCAACTGAGTATGGTGTTCCACGTATCGTATTTGCCAACAAAATGGATAAAATCGGTGCAGACTTCCTTTACTCAGTAAGCACACTTCACGATCGCCTTCAAGCAAACGCACACCCAATCCAATTGCCAATTGGTGCTGAAGATGATTTCCGTGGTATCATTGACTTGATTAAAATGAAAGCTGAAATCTATACTAATGACCTTGGTACAGATATTCTTGAAGAAGATATTCCAGCAGATTACGTTGATCAAGCAAACGAATACCGTGAAAAATTGATCGAAGCAGTTGCTGAAACTGACGAAGATTTGATGATGAAATACCTTGAAGGTGAAGAAATCACTAACGAGGAATTGAAAGCAGCTATCCGTCGTGCAACAATCAATGTTGAATTTTTCCCAGTTCTTTGTGGTTCTGCCTTCAAGAACAAAGGTGTTCAATTGATGCTTGATGCGGTTATCGATTACCTTCCAAGCCCACTTGATATCCCTGCAATCAAAGGTATCAACCCAGATACAGACGAAGAAGAAACTCGTCCAGCATCTGATGATGAGCCATTTGCAGCTCTTGCCTTCAAGATCATGACTGACCCATTTGTAGGTCGTTTGACATTTATCCGTGTTTACTCAGGTATCCTTCAATCAGGTTCATACGTAATGAACACATCTAAAGGTAAACGTGAACGTATCGGACGTATCCTTCAAATGCACGCTAACAGCCGTCAAGAAATTGAACAAGTATATGCCGGTGATATCGCTGCTGCTATCGGTTTGAAAGATACTACAACTGGTGACTCATTGACTGATGAAAAAGCTAAAGTTATTCTTGAGTCAATCGAAGTTCCAGAACCAGTTATCCAATTGATGGTTGAGCCTAAGACTAAAGCTGACCAAGATAAGATGGGTATCGGTCTTCAAAAACTTGCTGAAGAAGATCCAACATTCCGTGTTGAAACTAACCCTGAAACTGGTGAAACAGTTATCTCTGGTATGGGTGAACTTCACCTTGATGTCCTTGTTGACCGTTTGAAACGTGAACACAAAGTTGAAGCAAACGTAGGTGCTCCACAAGTATCATACCGTGAAACATTCCGTGCAGCTACACAAGCACGTGGTTTCTTCAAACGTCAATCTGGTGGTAAAGGTCAGTTTGGTGATGTTTGGATTGAATTTACTCCAAATGAAGAAGGTAAAGGTTTCGAATTCGAAAATGCTATCGTCGGTGGTGTGGTTCCACGTGAATTCATCCCTGCAGTAGAAAAAGGATTGGAAGAATCTATGGCTAACGGTGTCCTTGCTGGATACCCAATGGTTGATATCAAAGCTAAACTTTACGATGGTTCATACCACGATGTCGACTCATCTGAAACTGCCTTCAAGATTGCTGCGTCTCTTGCACTTAAAGAAGCTGCTAAGACTGCACAACCAACTATCCTTGAACCAATGATGCTTGTAACAATCACTGTTCCTGAAGAAAACCTTGGTGATGTTATGGGTCACGTTACAGCTCGTCGTGGACGTGTTGATGGTATGGAAGCACATGGTAACAGCCAAATTGTTCGTGCATATGTTCCACTTGCTGAAATGTTCGGTTATGCAACAACACTTCGTTCTGCAACTCAAGGACGTGGTACATTCATGATGGTATTTGACCACTATGAAGATGTTCCTAAATCAGTTCAAGAAGAAATCATCAAGAAAAATTCTGGTGAAGCTTAATTAGAACTTATAAAGTTAAGGTACTTATGAAAGTAAGTGCCTTTTCTATTTGCAATTTTTTGAAAAAAATTATATAATATGACTGTTGAAAGGTTGAATTGAAAGCGCTCAAGTTAATCTTTTCACAATAGGGAGAGCTTGCTCTCAAAATTATATTTATTTGATTTTCATAAGGAGGAAATCACTAATGGTAGTTAAAGTTGGTATTAACGGTTTCGGTCGTATCGGTCGTCTTGCTTTCCGTCGTATCCAAAACGTAGAAGGTGTTGAAGTTACACGCATCAACGACCTTACAGATCCAGTTATGCTTGCACACTTGTTGAAATACGACACAACTCAAGGTCGTTTCGACGGTACTGTTGAAGTTAAAGATGGTGGATTTGAAGTTAACGGTAAATTCGTTAAAGTTTCTGCTGAACGTGACCCAGAACAAATTGACTGGGCTAACGACGGTGTAGAAATCGTTCTTGAAGCAACTGGTTTCTTTGCTAAGAAAGATGCTGCTGAAAAACACTTGCACGAAGGTGGAGCTAAGAAAGTTGTTATCACTGCTCCTGGTGGAAACGATGTTAAAACAATCGTATTTAACACTAACCACGACATCCTTGACGGTACTGAAACAGTTATCTCAGGTGCTTCATGTACTACAAACTGCTTGGCTCCAATGGCTAAAGCATTGCAAGATAACTTCGGTGTTAAACAAGGTTTGATGACTACTATCCACGCTTACACTGGTGACCAAATGATCCTTGACGGACCACACCGTGGTGGTGACCTTCGTCGTGCACGTGCTGGTGCTGCAAACATCGTTCCTAACTCAACTGGTGCTGCTAAAGCTATCGGTTTGGTTATCCCAGAATTGAACGGTAAACTTGACGGTGCTGCACAACGTGTTCCAGTTCCAACTGGATCAGTTACTGAATTGGTAGCAGTTCTTGAAAAAGACGTTACTGTTGATGAAGTGAACGCAGCTATGAAAGCAGCTTCAAACGAATCATTCGGTTACACTGAAGATCCAATCGTATCTTCAGATATCGTAGGTATTTCTTACGGTTCATTGTTTGATGCAACTCAAACTAAAGTACAAACTGTTGATGGTAAACAATTGGTTAAAGTTGTTTCTTGGTACGACAACGAAATGTCATACACTTCACAACTTGTACGTACTCTTGAATACTTCGCGAAAATCGCTAAATAATTCAATTGTATAAAAAGAAGAGCTTCGGCTCTTTTTTTTTATTTCTCAAAATAATAAAACAGGCGTATAAATTGGCTGTTATAATCTCAGTAGTATTGTGATTTATGAATAAGCTAGAAGGAATTCCAAATAAGTAGAAAGAGCATGACACAACCCCAGGAGTTTTTATTGTGTTTTTGAATGGCTAGCATACCATAAATTAGTATAAAAACGGTAAGTGCTTCAAATAAGGTATAGATATCAAAACCAATGATTCCATGGATAAGAAGGCAAAAAATCGCACAAGTTATTGCTCCACTATCTAACCAAGAGTAAGGAGATGGAAAACGTATGCGTATCTTTTCAGCGATGACTACATAGTTAAATCCTTCCCAGAATCCCCAAATAAGACAGATGAATAGGTATGCTAGGATATTACTAGGAAATGATTGTATCATTACTTCTTTTGTTAATTGTATTGATTGAAGAGGTAGATAGGAATGAATCTGGTGAGTAACTACTTTCAATATGATAAGTGGTAAGGCTATAAGAAGAGATTGAAAAAGGGTAGGAACTAGATTTTTTGTGATTAATCTAAAGTATCTGAAAGATTCTTTACGATAAAGCATAACAGTGCTGGTTCCCAAGCCTGCAATGGCAAATTGACAACTGGCTAATAAGATTAATCGAAGCCATAGTGGTACTGAGGTTTGCTTAGTGTAGGAAAAAAGAGTTGGTTTAAAAGTAAGAAAGAGTAGAAGAGGAACAAGGGTAAGAATGAGGATTACATTTAGATCATAGTCAGCTTGTTGCTGCCTATTGTTTAGTTGTTTTTTCATAGCTTTTTTACCTTTCTATTTTGATTATATGATAAATGTATTATACTAGCAATAAGCTAGAAATCCTTCTGATTTTGCTATCTCTTTTATGCATTTTGTGATATAATGAAAACGTATTAAAAAATTAAGGAGTCTGATCAAATGGCTAAATTGACTGTTAAAGATGTTGACTTGAAAGGGAAAAAAGTTCTCGTTCGTGTTGACTTCAACGTACCTGTAAAAGATGGCGTGATCACTAACGATAACCGTATCACTGCTGCTCTTCCAACTATTAAGTACATTCTTGAACAAGGCGGACGTGCAATCCTCTTCTCTCACCTTGGACGTGTAAAAGAAGAAGCTGATAAGGAAGGAAAATCACTTGCTCCTGTAGCCGCTGACTTGGCTGCGAAATTGGGTCAAGACGTTAAATTTATCCCAGGCGTTACACGTGGTGCAGAATTGGAAGCAGCTGTTAATGCTCTTGAAGATGGACAAGTTCTCTTGGTTGAAAACACTCGTTTTGAAGATGTTGATGGCAAGAAAGAATCTAAAAACGATCCTGAACTTGGTAAATACTGGGCATCACTTGGAGATGGTATCTTCGTAAACGATGCATTCGGTACAGCTCACCGTGCACACGCATCTAACGTTGGTATCTCAGCAAATGTTGACAAAGCTGTTGCTGGCTTCCTTCTTGAAAACGAAATTGCTTACATTAAAGAAGCAGTTGAAACTCCAGAACGTCCATTCGTAGCTATCCTTGGTGGTTCTAAAGTATCTGATAAGATTGGTGTTATCGAAAACCTTCTTGCAAAAGCTGATAAAGTTCTTATCGGTGGTGGTATGACTTACACGTTCTACAAAGCACAAGGTATCGAAATCGGTAACTCACTTGTAGAAGAAGATAAACTTGATGTTGCTAAAGCTCTTCTTGAAAAATCAAACGGTAAATTGATCTTGCCAGTTGACTCAAAAGAAGCTAATGCATTTGCTGACTACACTGAAGTGAAAGACACTGAAGGTGAAGCAGTAGACCCAGGTTTCCTTGGTTTGGATATCGGTCCTAAATCAATTGCTGAATTCGATAAAGCCTTGACTGGTGCGAAAACAGTTGTATGGAACGGACCTATGGGTGTATTTGAAAACCCTGACTTCCAAGCTGGTACAATCGGTGTGATGGACGCTATCGTAAAACAACCAGGCGTTAAATCAATCATCGGTGGTGGTGATTCAGCTGCCGCAGCTATCAACCTTGGTCGTGCAGATAAATTCTCATGGATCTCTACTGGTGGTGGTGCTTCTATGGAACTTCTTGAAGGTAAAGAACTTCCAGGATTGGCTGCACTTACTGATAAATAAGTCTATTAGAATGATAAGAGTTGGGAAACCAACTCTTTTTTGTGTCATCTCATTGAGTGTTTGATAGAGGCTAAAACTATTATTGGAAAGTAAGTTTCTCTCTAAAAATTGGCGATTATTAGTTAGAACTTTGCAGTAACATACTGTATAAGTAGCCAAATGGTTCATAATCATGTTAAAATGGTAAAATGGGATTGAAATTTGAACCGAAAAAATTTAAATTTGGTATGCGTACACTTAAGACGGGACTTGCTGTCTTTCTTGTTTTAGGTCTTTTTTCTGCTTTAGGTTGGGAAGGGCTTCAGATTGGTTGTTTGACAGCAGTCTTTAGTCTTCGAGAAAACTTTGATAGAAGTATTCAGTTTGGTAAATCACGTATTTTTGCGAATACGGTTGGAGGTCTTTTGTCGTTATTATTTTACTTTGTGAATATGTGGTTTCATCATTCAGTTTGGGTGACCTTGCTATTGGTTCCAATTTTGACAATGTTAACGATTGTCATTAATGTGTCTTTTAATAATGCTTCTGGTGTTATTGGTGGTGTGGCTGCACTTTTGATTATTACCTTGTCTATTCCGCCTGATAATACCTTTACTTATGTTATTGCTAGAGTCTTTGAAACTTTCTGTGGAGTCTTTATAGCAATCCTTGTCAATTATGATTATGATTGGCTACTTAAACATTTAAAATAAGAATGATAGGGTTCTATTGGACTCTATTTTTTATGATTTTTCGATAAAATCCTTAAATTAGAGCGAATATACAATGTAATGTTCGGTAATTGCTTATTGTGTAAGAAAAAGTGACATAAACTGTTGACATGTAGAAATATTCAGAATATAATTGTTAGGAAAGGAGGATGATCATGGCAAGAGAGAAAGAATTAAGGCGTTCTCTAGCTGTTTTTCCGATTGGAACAGTTATGAAGTTGACGGATTTAACCGCTCGTCAAATTCGTTACTATGAAGATCAAGGTTTAATTCAACCTGAACGTACAGCTGGAAATCGTCGGATGTACTCATTAAATGATATGGATCGTTTATTGGAAATCAAAGATTTTTTGGATGATGGTTACAATATTGCAGCGATTAAACATGAGTACGAAGAGCGTGAAGTTCGTGCCCAACAAAAACAAGTGGCTTTAACAGATGCGGACGTTCGACGTATCTTGCATGATGAACTCCTTCAGCAAGGCCGTTTTACGACCCCGTCACAACAATTTGGTAACTTGCGTATCTAATTACGCTTTGAACTTTTATTTTTGGTTTTTATAAAGGAGACCCCTATTATGGCAATCACAGCAGCTGATATTCGTCGCGAAGTCAAAGAGAAGAATGTTACTTTCTTGCGTTTAATGTTCTCTGATATCCTTGGTGTTATGAAGAACGTTGAAATTCCTGCGACAGATGAACAGTTGGATAAGGTACTTTCAAATAAAGCTATGTTTGATGGTTCATCAATCGAGGGATTTGTTCGTATCAACGAATCTGATATGTATCTTTACCCAGATCTTGATACGTGGACAGTTTTCCCTTGGGGCGATGAAAATGGTGCAGTAGCTGGTCTTATTTGTGATATCTATACTTCTGCGGGTGAACCATTTGCTGGTGACCCTCGTGGTAACTTGAAAAAAGCTTTGCGTCATATGGAAGAAGTTGGTTATAAATCATTTAACCTTGGACCAGAACCAGAATTTTTCCTTTTCAAATTAGATGAGCAAGGTAATCCTACGCTTGAAGTTAACGATAAAGGTGGTTATTTTGACCTTGCTCCAACTGACCTTGCAGACAACACACGTCGTGAAATCGTTAATGTGTTGACAGAAATGGGATTTGATGTTGAGGCATCTCACCATGAAGTGGCGGTTGGTCAACATGAAATCGACTTCAAGTATACAGATGTTTTGAAGGCTTGTGATAATATCCAAATTTTCAAATTGGTTGTTAAGACAATCGCTCGCAAACATGGTCTTTATGCGACATTTATGGCGAAACCTAAATATGGTATTGCTGGTAGCGGTATGCACTGTAACATGTCTCTCTTCACTGAAGAAGGAAATGCATTCTTTGATCCAGAGGATCCACGTGGTATGCAATTGTCTCAAGACGCTTACTACTTCCTTGGTGGTTTGATGAAACATGCATACAACTATACTGCAATTATTAACCCAACAGTTAACTCTTACAAACGTTTGGTTCCTGGATATGAAGCTCCTGTATATATTGCATGGGCAGGTAGCAACCGTTCACCATTGATCCGCGTTCCTGCGTCTCGTGGTATGGGTACGCGTTTGGAATTGCGTTCGGTAGACCCAATGGCAAACCCATACTTGGCACTTGCTGTTCTTTTGGAAGCTGGTCTTGATGGTATTATTAACAAGATTGATGCTCCAGATCCAGTTGAAACAAACATTTACTCAATGTCTCCTGAAGAACGTAAAGAAGCAGGTATTATTGATTTGCCATCAACACTTCGTAACGCCCTTAAAGCATTGGAAACAGATGAAGTGGTTCGTCAAGCTTTGGGTAATCATATCTATACAAACTTCCTTGATGCGAAACGTATGGAATGGGCAAGCTATGCTACCTTTGTTTCACAATGGGAAATTGATAACTACTTGGACATTTATTAAGGAATTAAATTTGAAAATCAGGTTATGCCTGGTTTTCTTTTTCTTTTAAATTTATTAAGTTCTTGGACAAATTACGTAGTTTTAACTGAGCTGTTTTCTTTTGTCATATTTCTTTATTCCTCCTTAATCGCATTAAAATATGAGAGTGTTAAACTAATTTCATATTAATCTTATTCAGGGGGAAATATGAAAACTACAAAAAAAGCTGCTTTGGCAGCAGCCTCAAGTGCATTATTGCTCGGTCTTACAGTCGCACAAACAGTTAATGCTGATACTTATACAGTTCAAAATGGAGATTCATTCTTCGGGATTGCTAGTCAATATGGTGTAGATCCTTATCAATTAGCAGCTGAAAATGGCATGACTATTTGGTCAACAATTGTTCCTGGTGGAAGCTTGGAAGTTTCAGGAGCTACTACGGCAGTTGAAGAAACAACAGAAGTTTCTTCTTCAGAGGTAACAGCTACTGATTCAGATGCTACTTGGAATCGTTATCCAGTTGGTCAATGTACATGGGGTGTTAAGGAAGTAGCTCCATGGGCAAGTAACTGGTGGGGTAATGGTGGCGATTGGGCCGGAAGCGCTGCTAGCCAAGGTTATGCTGTAGGTTCAACACCTGTGACAGGATCAATTGTATGTTGGACTGATGGTGGTTATGGTCACGTTGGTTATGTAACACAAGTTGGTCAAGATGGTCAAATTCAAATCTTGGAGTCAAATTATCAAGGTCAACAACAAATCAATAACTATCGTGGTTGGTTTGATCCACAAAATTCACTAACACCAGGTTCAGTATCTTACATTTATCCAGGTGCATAAAACGAAAAGAAGCGCTTATAGCGCTTTTTTACTTACTGAAGGATTGTGTATTGGACTAGATTTAAACTTAAAAAATGGTAGCTAGATGGCTACCATTTTTTTATTTATCAGGTGTGAGAATCATTGGAATAATGATTGGTTCACGTTCTGTTTTTTCATATAGGAATGGTCGTAAAGCATTGACGATAGCTCCGTTAACAGATTGGATGCTAGCATCTTTATTCTTAAGAGCGATACGAATAGCATTGAATAGAATGCGTTGGCTTTCGCGGATAAGATCGCCAGATTCACGCATATAGATGAAGCCACGACTGAGGATGTCTGGACCAGCTAGAATCATCTTAGACTTGAAGTCAACAGTAGCTACGGCAAGTACGACACCATCTTCAGAAAGATCACGACGGTCACGAAGAACCGCGGCTCCGATATCCCCAATACCATTACCATCAACATAGATATCTTGGGCATTGAAGTGACCTGCACGACGAGCAGAGTCTTTTGTTAGGGCTAAGACATCACCATTTTCCATAATGAAGATATTATCTTTTGGAACGCCACAATCAACAGCAAGACCTGCGTGGACTTTCTGCATGCGGTATTCACCGTGAACAGGCATGAAGAATTTTGGTTTGATCAAACGAAGCATTAGTTTTTGCTCTTGTTGACCACCGTGTCCAGAGGTATGGATATTGTTGATTTTACCGTGGATAACATCAACACCAGCTTCTTGAATGGTATTAATCAGACGGTTAACGCTAGTGGTGTTCCCTGGAATAGGACTAGATGAGAAGATGACAGTGTCACCAGGTTGTAGTGTCACTTGGCGGTGCATCCCATTGGCGATACGTGCAAGGGCCGCCATAGGCTCCCCTTGAGAACCGGTACACATGATGAGGATCTCACTGGCGTGGTAGTTTTTCATTTCACTAGGATCAATGATAGTCCCTTTTGGAACCTTGATGTAACCTAATTCAACCCCATTGACAATGGCTTTTTCCATAGAACGTCCGAAGACAACAATCTTACGGCCAGTTTTTACAGCGGCTTCGGCAGCTTGTTGAAGACGGAAAATGTTTGAGGCAAATGAGGCAAAAATAATACGTCCGTGGATGCCTTCAATAATTTTCATAATGGATTGGCCAACAACCTTCTCGGAATTAGTGAAAGTTGGTACTTCAGCATTGGTTGAGTCTGAGAGGAGGCAAAGAACACCTTCCTCACCAAGTGCAGCCATACGGTGAAGGTCTGCTGGTTCACCTACTGGGGTGAAGTCGAACTTAAAGTCACCGGTACACACAATTTTACCTTGAGGTGTATGGATGACAATACCGAGAGGTTCTGGAATTGAGTGAGTAGTGCGGAAGAAGGTCACGCTCATATTTTTGAAAGTAAGCTCTGTATTAGCATTAATTTCGTAGAGTTGTGCGTCACGAAGTAGTCCGTGTTCTTCCAATTTTCCTTTGATAAGAGCAAGAGCAAGCGGTCCTGCATAAATTGGGATATTTGCCTGTTTAAGAAGGAAGGGAATCCCACCAATATGGTCTTCGTGACCGTGGGTAATGACAAGTGCCTTTACACGATCAACGTTTTCAACGATGTAAGAATAGTCTGGGATGACATAGTCGATTCCGAGAAGATCGTCTTCGGGGAATTTAATACCCGCATCGACGATGATAATCTCATCTTGGTATTCAATACCATAGGTGTTTTTACCGATTTCCCCCAAACCACCAATCGCATAAACCCCAACTTCTTCAGGTTTTAGATTGATTTTTGATGCCATGGTCTTAGAACTCCGTTACTTCAAAAACGCCTGTTTCTTTTTCGTATTCAAGGGCTTTTTCTGAGAGGAGCTCGATGAATTCGATGTTATAGGCAGTGTTTTTTTCGATGATTTGACGAGCTTGGATACGTCCCTCAAGTTCAGTTTCTGCATCGATATCTAGGTAGAGTGATTTTGTCTGTTCACGGCGTGGATTACGCTCTTTAGTTTCTTGGTAAAAGACTTTATAAATCATGGTTTTCCTTTCTTTCCAAAAGGCTCTGCCATTCTATAAAAAAACCGGTCAAGTTAATCTTTCTATGATTTACTTGACGTTATGATATTCACTTTATGAGTAATAGCTAGTAGCCTTGATTCGTTTAACAATTACTATTATTGTACCATAAGATAAGGGCTAGATAAAGAAAATGGCGGAAAAAGTTGGAAAATGTTCGTTTCTGGGAAACAGTGACTTGTGTTATAATAGAAAAGCATAAAAGGAAACAAGGAAAAAAGATGAAAATATTAGCATTTGATACTTCTAGCACTGCTTTATCAGTAGCCTTGTTGGAAGATGAGAAACTAGTGGCAGAGACAACTGTCACAGTAAAAAAGAACCACAGTATTAGTCTAATGCCCACCATTGATTTTTTAGTTGCTCAGGCAGGCTGGCAGCCGTCTGATTTAGAACGTATTGTGGTTGCACAGGGGCCTGGATCCTACACCGGGCTTCGTGTGGCTGTCGCAACAGCTAAGACGTTAGCCTATGCGCTTGACATTGATTTAGTGGGGGTTTCAAGTCTACAGGCGCTGACAAACCTTTCGGTTGACGGTGTTGTGATTCCTATCATGGATGCCCGTCGTAATAATGTTTACGTTGGTTTTTATGAAAATGGTCAGGCTATCGTTCCTGATCGTCATGCTGCCTTTACAGATGTTCTTGAGCAAGCTAAAGTTTATGAAAAGGTGACATTTGTCGGTGAAGTAGCTCATTTTGTGGATCAGATTAAGGAAAGTCTTCCAGAGGCAACGATCTTGTCTAACCTTCCATCAGCTCAGTTAATTGGTCTTTTAGGCTTGTCCTTGCCTTCTGTTGATGTGGATGCTTTTGTTCCACATTACTTGAAGCGGGTTGAGGCAGAGGAGAATTGGCTTAAGACGCATGAGGAGACTAACCGTGACAACTACATCAAGCGCGTCTAGACTGAGTAGCCAAGAGCAAGCCCAACTGATTTATCAGATTTTGTCGGATGTTTATGACAAGTCTCCGTGGACGATGGAACAAGTCGTAGCAGACTTGGCTTTAGATACTACGGAATATTTCTATGTGTATGATCAGGAAGAAGTTGTTGGTTTTTTAGCCCTTCAAAATTTGGTGGGTGAGCTCGAGGTGACCAATATCGCCGTTTTAAAAGCTTATCAAGGGCGTGGTTATGCTAGTCAGTTGATGAAGCATTTGGAAGATCGTAGTGAGCCTATATTTCTAGAAGTGAGGACTTCAAATCAAGTCGCTCAAGCGCTTTATAAAAAATTTGGTTTTGAAAGTCTAGGAATTCGGAAAAATTATTATCATGAGCCTCAAGAAGATGCAGTTATCATGAGGCGAGAGGAAGTCTAATGGCAGATAGATTTATTTTGGCAGTGGAGAGCTCGTGTGACGAGACTTCAGTTGCCGTTTTGAAAAATGAGAAGGAACTTTTGAGTAATATTATTGCCAGTCAGGTGGAAAGCCATAAACGTTTTGGTGGTGTTGTCCCTGAGGTGGCTAGTCGTCACCATGTGGAAGTGGTGACTCTTTGCATTAAGGATGCCCTTTCAGAGGCGGGTATTACTGCTGAACAACTAGATGCTGTAGCAGTAACCTATGGTCCTGGTTTGGTCGGAGCGCTCTTGGTCGGGATGGCAGCGGCTAAGGCCTTCGCTTGGGCACATGGATTGCCTTTGATTCCAGTTAATCATATGGCTGGGCATCTTATGGCAGCGCGTGAGGTGCAAGAGTTGGAATACCCCCTCCTAGCCCTTTTGGTGTCTGGTGGACACACAGAGTTGGTTTATGTGTCAGAACCAGGAAATTACAAGATTGTTGGTGAGACACGTGATGATGCAGTTGGTGAGGCCTATGACAAGGTCGGGCGTGTGATGGGTTTGACCTACCCAGCTGGGCGTGAAATTGATGAATTGGCTCATAAAGGGAAAGATGTTTATGATTTTCCACGCGCTATGATTAAGGAAGACCACTTGGAGTTTTCATTTTCAGGCCTAAAGTCAGCTTTCATCAATTTGCATCACAATGCAGAACAGAAGGGAGAAGTTCTAGTCAAAGAGGACCTTTGTGCTTCCTTCCAAGCTGCTGTGTTGGATATTCTCCTAGCTAAGACTAAGAAAGCCTTGGAACGTTATCCTGTTAAGACACTTGTTGTTGCTGGTGGCGTAGCAGCTAATCAGGGCTTACGTGAACGTTTGGCTGAAGAAATTACGGATGTAGATGTGGTTATTCCGCCTTTACGTCTCTGTGGTGATAATGCTGGCATGATTGCCCTAGCAGCTGCCATTGAATGTGATCAGAAACATTTTGCTGAGTTGGACTTGAATGCAAAACCAAGTCTTGCCTTTGCAGGATTTGAAGAATAAGAAGAACCTCTTACTAGTCTGGTAAGAGGTTCCTTTAGAAAGGAATTGAGTATGTCTGCCTTTCGTTTAGGTGTAAAAGCTGCAGTACCGACAGCCCTAGGATATGTGGCTATTGGCCTAGCCTTTGGTGTTGTAGCGGCGGCTTCTGGTCTATCGGCCCTTGAGGTTGGCCTCATGTGTGCCTTGGTCTATGGTGGCTCGGCTCAGTTTGCTATGTGTGCATTAGTAGTTGCAGGAGCTAGCCTTGGTGAGTTAACCTTGACTGTTTTCTTAGTTAATTTGCGTAACATGTTGATGAGTTTACATGCAACGACGATTTTTACAAAAACAAGCCTCTGGAATCAGCTGGGAATTGGTAGTCTGATTACGGATGAAAGTTATGGTGTCTTGTTGGGAGAATATGTGCATCATAAAGATATTTCTGCGAACTGGATGCATGGGAACAATATTTTCAGCTATCTAGTTTGGATTGTATCATCAGTTGTTGGGTGTTTGATTGGTTCTATGATTTCTAATCCTGAGCTTTTTGGTTTGGATTTTGCCTTGATTGCCATGTTTATAGGTTTGTTAAGTAGTCAGATAGATGCTTTGTTAGGTAAAGGCGTACGTAAGCTATTCTTGATTTTACTATCTATTGCTGTGGCTTATCTGAGCTTTAGTGTCCTCTTGTCGGAATCTTTGGCTGTTTTAGTGGCTACTTTAGTTGGATGTAGTGTGGGGGTGATGTGTGATGGTCGTCAATAAGTTTATTCTCATTGCCATTCTACTTGGGTTTGTGGTTAGCTGGGTGCCCCGTGTTCTCCCCTTTGTTTTAGTGAAATACAAGGGTTTACCAGATATCGTTGTTCGATTTTTGTACTACTTACCAGTTTCTATCCTCTTTACTCTGATTCTCTCTAGTCTCACGACTGAGAAGATTGGTCACTTGCCACAGTTTAAGTGGATGGAAATACTGGCTACTGTGCCAACGGTAATTGTAGCATTTAAGAGCAAAAATCTGCTCTATGCAGTAATCGTCGGTATAGTGTCTATGGCCCTGATTCGTTTAGTGTTTTAGTAAATGAAAAGACTTGGAGTTGCTCTTAGTGAGTTGCTTTCCAAGTCTTTTTTAGTTATTGATAAATTGCAAGAATAAGTGCAACATTTACTCGAACTCATCCTCTAGAGCTTCACAAGCAGTTCTGTAAGCTAAACATTTTCGCGGTCTGTGATTGATATCATATAAGGCTTTGTTCAAAGCCTCCTCAGAGATAGCGGCTAAATCTGTTTTCTTTGGGAAATATTCTCTTAGTAAGCCATTTGCGTTTTCATTGCTTCCTCTCTGCCAGGATGAATAGGCGTCCGCAAAGAAAAAGGAAGTTCCTAAGTTCTCTACCAGAGGATAGCAGGCAAACTCTTTTCCCCTGTCTGAAGTGAAGGTTTTAAGAGCCTCTTTTGGAAATAGCTTACAAAGTTGTTTGATGGCTAAAAACATGGATTTGGCTGTTCTGTCTGGTATCTTGAAAGCTAAGTAAAAGCGCGTTTTTCGCTCCAGAAAGGTCGCTAAACAGCCCCTGCTTTTGCCTCTGGAAGACACCACAGTATCAAGCTCCCAGTGGCCAAAAGTCTCACGATTCCTGACCTCTTTAGGACGTTTGGCAATTGATGTGCCAATCCTAAATGTCCCACGTGTTTCTTTGGGTTGTCGAGTCTTTCCTTTACGACGCAGGACGCTTAAATCCAGATCAATCAAACCGGCGTAGAGCCAGTTATAGATGGTTTTAAAAGCTACCATTGGCTTTTGTTCAAGCTGATAGCGGCCACAAATCTGTTCAGGCGACCAGGAGGATTTTAAACCGTCCTCAATTTCCTTTTTCAACTCTGGTGTCAAACAAGACTTCCGACCTTTTTGTTTAGCCCTGTGGTCGTACTGTTCCTGTGCTAAGGCTGCGGAATAGCCATTTTGGCATCGTCTTAACTCTCTTGAGATGGTGGATCTATGTACGCCAAGTTTGTTGGCAATTTGGCAAGGTTTCAAACCTAATTCCAAATAGGCTTCTATCTTTATTCGCTCGGTTATGGTAAGATGGGAGTAGCTCATAGTGTTTCCTCGGGTTCTGTTTGTGTGGTTACTTACAGTTTACACCAATGAAACGCTATGAGTTTTTTTGTTGCACTATATTTTACAATTTATCTATTGTTAAAAAAGGCAGCAATATCGTCTTCACTGAGACCAATCATTGGATCTATAGTTGACCAATTATCTTCCGTTAAACGATAGTTTTCTTCGGTTTGCACAGGTTTGTTAACAGACTTATCCACAGGCTGTGAATAAGTGTTAATAAGAGTTGGAGATGGATTTATATTTCCCGAAATATCTTTGTTTTCAAGGGGTTCTGAGGATCCGTTGTTTTCCTTTTTGGTTTGATTGGATGCGTCTGTTGCCTCGTTTGTAACAATCTTCTCGACAGACTTATCAACAGCTTGTGTATAAGTTTGTTCAAAACGTTGGATGAGATAAGTATTTCGTTTAGCCCCCTCGTTGTGAACAGCATAATCGAAGGCTGCGATTTCCCCTAGCATGACTAGTTTACTCTTGGCGCGTGTGATTGCGGTGTAAATGAGATTACGTTGTAGCATACGCCCACTTTGGCGTGTGATGGGAAGGATAACGACTGGGAACTCACTCCCTTGGGATTTGTGGATTGACATAGCATAGGCCAGAGTAATCTTATTCCATTCGTTACGAGGATAGATAACCTCATTGCCGTCGAAGGACATGTAAATTTCGTCCTGTTTGCTTTCAGTATATTTACCAGGAATGAGATCAGTAATGACTCCGATGTCGCCATTGAAGACATTGAGTTCTGTATCGTTGACCAGATGGAGAATCTTGTCGTTCTTGCGGAAGAAGATATCATTAAAGGCGAACTGATTGGCCTTTTCTTGGGGATTAAGTAGGTCTTGCATAATGGTATTGAGATTGTTAATACCAGCCTGTCCTCGGTACATGGGGGCTAGAATCTGAACATCCTGAGCTGCAATCCCACTCTTTATCGCAGCAGAGACGATTTTAGGAACCATCTGTGGAATATGGTTGGCCTTGGCCTCAAAGTAAGAGCGGTCAGCCTTTTTCTCTGTGAAATCAGCGGGTAGTTGGCCTTGGCGCATCTGGCTAGCTAGGGTAACGATAGTGGAATCCTCGGATTGTCTGAAAATTTTGGTTAGGGAAACCTTAGGCAAGTTATCAATCTGCAAAAGGTCAGCCAAGACTTGGCCAGGGCCTACGGAAGGTAGTTGGTCTTGGTCACCCACAATGATAACTTGGGTTGAATCAGAGATACTTTCAAAGAGTTGATTGGCCAACCAAGTATCAACCATAGAGAACTCATCGATGATAATCAAATCGCAATCGAGATAGTCCTCTAAGGTCTTAAAATCGTCCTCGCTATTGAGGCCTAAATGTCTATGAATAGTGGCGCTAGGGAGTTGGGTGAGTTCGTTCATCCGACGAGCAGCCCGTCCCGTTGGTGCTGCTAAAATAATAGGTAAATCAGACTTTTTGAGATCTAGGCCATGAAGGTCAGCATAGGTTTTAATAATGCCGTTAATAACAGTGGTTTTCCCTGTTCCGGGACCACCTGTCAGGATGAAGACCTTACTTTGTAGGGCTTTGATAATGGCATCTTTTTGAACCTTATCATAAGTAATACCAAGCTCCTCTTCCACCCCTTCAAGGCTGTCTAAGATTTTGTCTTCAGAGCTGACGTCAGGTTGGTCCTTCATGATACGAGTTAGGTGGGTATAGATGCCCTGTTCCGCAAAATATAGGGTATTATCAAAGATTTTAGTCTCTACATTTTGCACCTTATCCTCTTGGATAAGATTGGTTAATTGGTTAGCGACCAAGGCGGGGTCAAGTTCAATCGGACGAGCACCTTCCAAAAGAATGATGGTCCGTTCAAGCAAGGCTTTGGCTTCTATGTAGGTATCGCCTTCTTCCATACTGGCTTCTAGTAGACAATGAATCAAGGCTGCTCGTAAACGCTCAGGGGCATCACTAGCAATTCCAAGACGTTCAGCTAGTTGGTCGGCCATTTTAAAACCGATTCCTTGAATCTCCTCTACTAATAGATAAGGGTGTTCCTCAATAAGATTTAGTGACTCTTCCTTATATTGGTTGAAAATTTGTGAGGCGGCCTTTGGTGTGAGGCCATAGCTAGAAAGTTTGGACAGGATTTGCTCGGCTCCATAATTGATTTTTAACTTAGCAACAAAGGCTTCTCGATTGACCTTGGATAGGTTGGGAATCTGCTCTAACTCGCTAGGATCCTCGAGAATCTTGTCAATAGGGTCTTCTCCGTAAATTTCGACAATACGCTCGGCCGTTTTCTTACCGATTCCTTTGAAATTGTCGCTGGCAAAATATTTGATAAGACCGCTGGCAGAAGGTTTTGAACGCTCGTAGCGGGTCATTTGTAGCTGTTCCCCATATTTAGGGTGATTGGTTAGTTGGCCCCAGAAGGTATAGTCTTCACCCTCCATGACATCCCCCATAGTTCCTGTGACAATGATTTCGTAGTCTTCAAAATCACTGTCCGTTTCGTCAATCTCTAAGAGTAAGATACGAAAAAAATTACTAGTGTTTTCGAAAATGACGCGTTCGATAGTTCCTGAAAAATAAAATTCTTGCATGTGTTTTTCCTAGATACATAATAAGGCTGGGTTTCCCCAACCTTATCTTATTTAGTGGTTTTAGTTGTCTTCAACGGTACCAATTTTATTAAGTGGCCAGAAGCGGAATTTGACTTCCCCTACAAGAGCACTCTTGTCAAAGTAACCAACTTCGCGGCTATCTTTTGAAACGATACGGTTATCTCCAAGTAGGAAATATTTGCCTTCAGGAACAGTAACAGAGAAAGTAGTGTTTTTGTCCGCGTTGACAGTGAAGGCCTTAGATTCTTTAGCCAGTTGTTGGAAGTAATCGCGGTATGCATACTCTTTTTGTAGCTTATCTTTGGCAAAGGCAGCCTGGAATTCTTTGAGGTATTCTTCCTTGACTTCTTTACCGTTGACAGTAAGTTTATCGTTTTGATAGGTAATGGTATCACCTGGCATCCCAATGACACGTTTTACGATTTGTTTCGTCTTACCATTTTCAACCTCCTTGGCAACGACAATATCAAAGCGTTCAATGGACGTGTGTTTCAAAACAATAACACGCTGGTTATTGGCGAGAGTTGGATCCATTGAGTGGCCGTCAACCTGAACAGGAAGCCAGAGGAAGAGGCGAGTCAAGAGGAAGAATGTGATAAAGAGGATAAAGAGTCCCCATTCACGAAGGAAAATGAGAAAGTATTGGGTCCATTTGTTTTTCATAGTTAAGGCCTTTCAGGGTTATTTTAAGCGTTGGTAGGCTTTTTTAGTATTGGCGAAATGATATTTAGCAGTAGCTTGGAGAGCCTGATCTCCGTAGGCTTGAAGAAGCTTGGCTGCGATCTGGTCAGACTTAGCACCAGCACCTGAAGGAAGGGTGTAGCCAACCTCTTGGCTGAGTTTGTCCAAATTTTCCAGGAAGAGATTGCGAGCGATGATAGAGCTCACCGCGACAGCTAAGTATTTCCCCTCAGCCTTTTCTTCTAAAGTAATAGGAAAGTCAAAGCGATTGCGTTCATTCTTGAGGTATTTTTGATAATTTTTCTCACTGGTGAAGGCATCAATGACAATCTTATCTGGTTTAGCACCTGATTGTAACAATAGGAAGATAGCCTGATTATGGAGGGCTACTTTAACGGACACAGCATTATGACTCTTACCGTCTCCAACCACTTCATTGTATTTTCTAGGCGAAAGAAGGAGTGCCTTGTGAGGAATTTTCTCCTTCAAAATAGGTGCGATCTGACGAATCTTGATATCGTTAAGATTTTTAGAATCATCAACTCCTAGAGATTTCAAAAAGGCATGGTCAGCTGGGGTAACTAGACTAGCTACAACAGCTAGACCACCAAAATAGGAGCCATTTCCGACTTCGTCTGATCCAATTAGGGCTAGGTTTTGCCCATCAGGTGAATGCTCAGGTTCAGCTTGGTATCCAAAACGGCTAGCTAGGATTTCTGGCTTAGCACCTTGGAAAGTTACCTTTCCTGAAGTATAGGCGATGACACTTATTCCATCGACCTTGGCTGAAAAACTTGCATAAGGATTTTTAGTAGCAGTCGCATAGCTTGCTAGGTCCTTCTGGAGTGTCGAAATCTGCTCTGCTGTCATTTTTAATACGATTGTGCCCATGAAATCTATTTTAGCACAAAAAAGGAGAATTGGTAGATATTTTACAGACTCGGAATCCCTGAAAATTATTTTTCTAGAGAAGTGCAAAGTCTAAAATTTACGAAAGTTAAAATTTAGGATATAATGATTAGAAAGAGAATGCCTAACCCTGCTCTTTTTTCCACAATTAGAAGAAAAAGGTTGGCATTTAAGTGTCGAACACGCCTCAGAGTAAGTGTCTGAATCTTGCTAAAAAATGGCGATATAAAAGCAATAAAATAAGGAGAAGCTGCGGTGGCGAATCCGTGACCACCATTGATTGGCAGTTAACAAGCAAATGGCAAATAAGAACCGTTACAAATTTCATTTTGGAGAGAAGAATCTCACGCTAACAACTGATAAGGATAACCTATTCATGGAAGAGGTTGAGCGTGTTGCCCATGAGAAATATAAAATTATCAAAGAGCAGATGAAAAATGCTGACAATGAAACGATTGCTATCCTAATGGCTATCAATTCTTTGTCGACTCAGTTGGAACGTGAAATCCAAGTTGAAGATATGGAAAAAGAGTTGGAAACGTTGAGAGCTAAGCAACTTGAACAACTTAAGGTCAAGGCGACAGCTACAAATGACGATGAGGATGACGCATGATTGGACTCCTTGTCTTAGCTATCGTGGCTTGGAATTTCTACATTGGCTACCGTCGAGGCCTCTTTATGCAAGCTTATTACGTGGTTTCAGTCATTATTGCCATGTGTGTAGCGGCCTACTTTTACCGGTCGCTAGGAGAGGCTATCAATCTTTGGGTACCTTATACCAATCCAACCAAAGATGCTAGTATAGCTTTCTTTAAAGATCAGAACATCTTTTCGCTTGACCGTGTCTATTATGCAGGTGTGGCTTATTTTGCCATTTACTGTGTGGCTTATTATGGTTTGCGCTTTCTTGGGATTTTCTTCCATTTTGTGAGAATTGAGCGACTTGATCAGAGACGTTACCAAGTGGTAGGTGGTGTCTTGGCCTCCTTAGTGAGTCTTGTGCCTTTGACTATGTTGGGGAATATTCTTGCGACTGTTCCCATGAATAACATTCAAACGGTCTTGTCATCTAGCTGGGTTTTGCGCCTTTTGATTAATTGGAATTTTCCAGTTAGTCAGATTATCCAGCACTTGTGGACAAGTGTGATATAGAAAATAGAAGTCTTCCTTGATTAAGGGAGGCTTTTTTGTTCTTTGTTTTGGTAACATATGAAAAAAGACTGAACACAAGGTCTCAGTCTTTCTTATCTATTTTTACCCTAAGGTTGCAATGGTACATCCGGAACCACCGGCACTTTGTGGGGCATATTCAAAACTTTTAACATGGCGATGACGGCGGAGATATTTGGTAACAGCATCACGGATGACACCTGTACCAATACCGTGGATGATGTCCACCTGACTCATGTTATTAAGTAGGGCTTGGTCAATAAAGGCATCAAGCTCTTGTATGGCTTCTTCGTAACGTTTCCCACGAAGGTCTAGACGGGCACGAGGACCGCCAGATGTCTTCGTGGCTTTTTTAACCACGTTAATCTGTTTCTTCTTAGGTTGTTGGGCTTCAGCTTGGGCACGAACCAGAGTGAATTCATCCGCCTTTAGTGTCATCTTGATGAGACCGACCTGAGCTTCCCAGTTACCATTTTTGGCTTGACTGGTAAGGGTACCACGTTGCCCATAGGCGGTAACGATGATATCATCTCCGACACGAGGGGCACGCGCAGCCTTTTCTTTCTTAGCCTTACGAAGGACCTTATTCTTAGAGAGGTCCACTTGTGGGGCAAGTTTCTTGAGTTTTCCTTTGGCGTCGATAACTTCATGAGGTTTGAGTTGACTCTTATCGTGGAGATTTTTGAGAATACTATTGCTCTCAGCCAAAGCGGTATCAACCATCTCTTGAATTTCTTTTTGAGCCTTTTCGAGTTCCTTGTCGTATTCATGGGAGAATTCGTTATAGAGTTTCTTGACCGCACGGTTGAATTTAAGGTTCTCTTGCTCCACGTCCTTGATGTGTTCCAGACGTTTTTGTGTTTCCACAGTTTGGGCTTCAAGTTGCTCGATGATACGGTTGACATCACTATCAGTATCCGTGAGGTTTTCTGCCTCCTTGACAATAATCTCATTCAAACCGAGGCGTCGAGCAATTTCAAAGGCATTAGAACGACCAGGAACCCCTTGCATAAAACGATAGGTAGGGCTTAAAGTCGCTGTGTCAAACTCCATGCTGGCATTTTCCACATGTTGTGTCTCAATCCCATAGGCCTTAAGCTCAGGATAGTGAGTGGTAGCCATGGTCTTAATCTGACTTAAACGGAGGTGCTCTAAGATTGCCATGGCTAGACTAGCTCCTTCCTGAGGGTCGGTACCAGCCCCAAGCTCATCGACCAAGACCAGACTGTTACTGTCGGCAGCATTCAGAATCTCAACAATGTGGGTCATGTGACTAGAGAATGTTGACAAACTCTGTTCGATAGACTGTTCATCTCCGATGTCCGCAAAAATCTCTTGGAAAATGGCGACACGGCTGCCCTTATCAGCCAAAATTGGAAGACCAGATTGAGCCATTAGTTGTGCTAGTCCTAGCGTTTTAAGCATGACCGTTTTACCACCAGTATTGGGACCTGTGATGACAATGGCCGTAAGGTCCTCATCAAAGTGCAAATCGTTGGCTACAGGATTGACCAAGAGAGGGTGACGGACGTTAAGCAGTTGGAGTGTTTGGTTGTCACTAATCTTTGGAATAACCGCTTTTTTATCATGGAGATAGAGGTATTTTCCTCGAATGAAGTCCATGTGACCCAAAATCCAAGCGTTGTTAGCGATAGCAGTAGCTTGTGGGCGCAGTTGATCAGACAGTTCATGCAGGATACGAGCCATCTCGTGGCGTTCGTCTGCACGTAATTGTGTAATTTCTTCGTTAAGCTGGATAACGGCACGTGGCTCGATATATACTGTGTTTCCAGAGCTTGAGATGTCATGCACAACTCCAGCAATACGGTTACGGTAGGTGTTTTTGACAGGAAGCACCGAACGACCGTTACGACTAGCAATCAAACTCTCAGCCAACATGTGGCCAGATTTCTTGAGAATGTCTTGTAAGGTCTGGCGAATGGCATCATCACAAGATTTGAGTTGACGACGAATATTTTGCAACTCTGGGCTAGCAAAATGCTCAATAAAACCACCGTCATTGATGCTCTGAAGACTGCCTTGTAGACTTGGGAAGGCTTCAATCTTTTCGAAAAGACGTTTAAGGGCGATAAGTTCTACATTTTCAAGGTCAGCGTAAAAGCGACCGAGGTCAGCTGAAGCTTGTAGCACCTTCTTGATGGCAATGAGCTCCTGAATGTTGAGGTCAGCATCCAGTTCCAAACGACGCAAGGGCTCAGAAATATCTCGCAAGCTACCAATGGCAAAGCCATGGTGCTCTACGAAAATCTCTGCCATTTCTTGAATTTCTGTAAATTGATTTTGAATTCTTTCTGGATTGGTCATAGGCACCAAGTCACGCAACTCCGCCTGAGCCTGTTCAGTCTGCAGGTATTCTGTGAACTGGTCCTTGACCTTGTTAAATTCTAATTGGTCTAAAATCTTTGTGTTCATAGCTTCTATTATAGCACACCCTGTCAAGAGGGGCGGGGTGGTGGAATGAATTGATTTGCTCACAAAAATAGTAAATTTATGCATATTTTACTCATGATTATTTACAAATACAGTGTTAGCATTTTACTGCATGAATTACTCATGCCAATGTAGGTCAGCTGACTTATACTGTTTATGAAAATAAAAAAGTAGGAGGATTGGCTAATGAGTCAATTAATTGTAAAAAATGTCAGTAAAATATTTGGTGAGGATGATAATCTTGTCCATGCTTTGTCCAATGTTTCATTTGATGTAGATAAAGGTGATTTTCTCGCTATTATGGGGTCCAGTGGTAGTGGTAAGACCACCTTATTGAATTGTATTTCTACTATTGACGAGCCAACTTCTGGAGATATTTCTTTCGAAGGGTTTGATATTGTTCATGCAAAAGACAGTGAGTTAGCTGATTATCGGTCACAAAACATTTCCTATATTTTTCAATCCTATAATTTAGTAGAGACGTTGACAGTATATGAAAATATTGTCTTACCATTGCAAATTCAAGGAAAGAGAGTTAGTTTATCTAAGAAAAAAATTGAGGAAGTTTTGGAAAAATTATCTATTTCAAAACTTAGAAATAAATTCCCAAATCAATTGTCAGGTGGACAACGGCAGCGTGTAGCTACAGCAAGGGCGCTGGTAGATGATTCTAAGCTTTTAATCGCTGACGAACCTACGGGGGCTCTAGATTCTGCAAATTCGGAAAATCTGATGGCTTTATTACAAGAAATCAATCAAAAATTTGAGATCACTATTATTCTGGTTACCCATGATCCTGCGGCAGCTAAATATTCATCGCGGATGCTTTTATTAAAAGATGGTCATATTATCGAGGATTTGTATCGCAATGGCATGTCTAATGATGCATATTTGGAAACTATTTATCAAAAGACTAGATAAGGGGATAATATGTATCCAAAATTAATTATCCGTAACGTTTTGCGTAACATACAAACGTATAGCATTTATTTTTTTAGTTTAACATTAATTTATAGCCTGCTTTATGCTTTTAATGCTCTTCCAAATCATCCAGTTATGACTAGTTTGTCTGGTTCTAAAAAAATGTTAACAACCATTATGACCCAATATATGGGAATAGTATCTTATATGGTTGTTGGAGCTGTTATTTTTTTGATTGTTTATTCGACAAATTTTGTTCTAAAACGAAGACAGAAGGAATTAGGTCTCTATGCGAGCTTGGGAATGAAGAAATGTCATATTATGGGAGTTGTTTTTTGTGAGACCTTGTTCATTAATTTGCTCTCATTAGTAGTTGGGCTCTTGTTTGGATTGATGATATTGATTCCTGTCTCATCTCTTGCTTCAGACTTCTTTATGGGAAATTATTTTGGAAGAAAATTATTTTGGGACAATTATTCAGTTGAATTGTTAGTTGTCTGTTACTTGGTGACGAGCCTTATCATTGGTGCACTGGATGTGTTATCTTTTAGAAAGCAAAAAATTATCAGTCTCATCCAAGATAATGAAAAAAAAAGAACTATTATTTCAAAAGCTCATGGTAAATGGCAGATATTCCTGTTTACAATAAGTACGATATTGTTTTGTGTGATTTGCTTTTATCTTTCAAATTATAGTCATTTGAGATTTTTGAAAAATCATGCCTTAGCTTTTATTGTACTATTTCTGATTGTGGTTGTTTTATTTTATACTTCCTTGAGTCAGTTTATTTTGAGGTTGATTAGTACCACACCGAAACTATATTTTCAAAGATATAACAGCTTTAAAGTTCGTCAGTTTTCAAAGCAAGCGGATAACAATTCTATTGTCATAGCAGTTTTGTCCCTTTTTATGACACTCACATTAACACTACTGATTTTTAGTGGCAGTACCTATACAAGTATGGAAAAGGATATTGAGACCTACACTCCATACGATATGGAAGTCTCTCTTTATCGAGGCGAGGATTTTCATTATTTAAATATGACGACCAAGGATTGTTTGAAAGCAGATGGCTTTAACTTCAATGTGGTTGATACAGAGTATCAATATACTATTCATAAGGCAGATAGTACTTATAAAGATATTATTGACACCAATCATCTTTGGCCGCATGATAAGTATCTACCTGATACTCCTTTGAAAGTAATCAGTTTGTCAAGTTACAATCATTTAATGAAGATACAGGGAAAAGAGGGAATTGCCCTCAAAAATGATGAATATGCTGTAAATCAACATTATAAAGGAACAGAAAAACAAATTAAAGACTTTCTTAAAAAAGGTGAAACATTAACTATTGGTGGGTACAGTTTGAAATCGTTCTCTAAAACACCTCTTGAAAATGTGTATTTTCTTTCATCTGTCGGCACAAATGATTTTGGTACCTTTATTGTTCCAGATAAAGTTGCAAAAGAACTGTCAGTAGATAGCATGGCTTATGTTGCAACATATAAAGAAAAAACAGATATGCGTCAAGTCGAATTATTTTTGAAAAACTGGCTTGAAGGATATTATTTTAAGACGAGTGAGGGAGAGAGTAATGACTTTACCTATCAAACAAAGCTTGGTTTATCGGAACTGAGTATCAGTTCCATGGGGGTTATTGTTTTTGTTATGATATTCGTAGCAATCGTGTTTACGGTAATTTCCTTTAGTATTTTATCGTTGCAGGCCTTGACAAATTCTCTCGATAGCGCTGGTGATTACAAGATTCTATATTTGTTGGGAAATAGATATGGATCCAACAAGAAACTTTTATTCCAACAAATTCTTTTATATTTTCTGACACCCTTTATATTGGCCATCCCACTCAGTATTGCTTTTGGAAATAGTTTATTAGGATATTTTACACATTTTGCCAATACAGATGTTGTTGTAGATTTAAGATATCTCGGATTGACGGTTGTGTTATTTATTGTTTATCTGATACTGACTCATAGGATTTGTAGTAGAATAATACAAAATAATTAATGTGTATATTTTTCATGATGTTCGTTGTAAATAAAGCGATGATGTCAATTGACGCCTTAAAAGATAGTTTGTTAAAATAAGTGGTAGGTAAAATTGACTTCTTATAGTTTGTAACTGTATTTTATGTCATTGAGTTGCTTATTATGATTTGTAGAGTAGTTTAGTGTATGAATAGGAGGATGTTTTATGGCTGCACTGCTTGGTACATTTGAATTTTATGCTCCTATTTTCCTCTTAGGAGTACTAATCATCGGGATTGTCTATTTCATGAAGAGAAGAAATAATCGGAAGAAATAGACTCAGTCTAAAAGAGTTGAGAAGACCATGAAAAAGTTTTCTCAACTCTTTTTTTGCCGAAAATACTCAGGCTTCTGGATTAATAAAATGGTACGATATTGGAAAGGGTAGGGCTGTGAATTCCTACAGAAATACGAAGCTATAAATTTTAACTGTTAGATGAGGTGGTAAACTATGCTTTTTAATTTAATATTGAGAAACGTAAAGAGAAACCTACAGGTTTACTTAATATATTTTTTAAGTCTATCTATCATATATGCATTACTGTATGCCTTCAATGCAGTTCCGCATCATCCTGTTATGGGGAGTTTAAGTGGTGCAAAGGCAAATATGACTAACATTTTTGGTCAGTATATGGGGATTCTAGCCTATGTCATTATTATGATCGTTATCTTTTTGGTGGTCTATTCTACCAATTTCGTATTAAAGCGAAGAAAAAAGGAATTGGGTTTATATTCGGTTTTAGGTATGCGTACTCCTAAGATTGTCAGTATACTATCATTTGAAACCTTAATTATTAATCTTTTGTCTCTTGCTTTAGGATTATGTGTTGGGACAGGTTTTCTCAGTATACTTGCGAAAATAGCAGATATCATGTTTCAATCAGGGTACACTGGGGGATTATTTTATATTGATTTGCCATCTATTTTGCTCTTAGTCATAGCCTACGGATTGACTAGCTTTATCATTGTGTTGATGAACATATTAACATTTAGAAAAAAACGACTCATTTCCTTGATTACTGAATATGAGGGAAGTGATTCGATCCTTGTCGCAAATAATAGGTTTGTAGTCTTATGTGAATTTATCATATCAGTTGTTGTTATCGTCTTCTCCTTATTTTTCGTTAGTAATGAACAAAATTTTCAATACTTTAAAGGTTGGGGAGTACTTCTAGTTTTGGCTTTTGTATTGGCAGTGATATTTTTCTATAGCACTATGGGCGATGCGATGGTGAGAATCATTAAACGATTTGATAGTATTTATTTCCATAAATATAATTCATTTAAAGTTAGACAATTATTTAAACAAGCTGATCAAAATGCAATCACCATAGCAATTTTATCATTTTGTATGGCTTTATCAATGACTCTGCTGACAGTGAGTGGAAGTGCCTATAATGCTGTATCAAATGAACTACAAAAGTATATCCCCTATAGCATGTCAATTATCCAAAGTGTGGATGGTTCAAACAGTATGGTAAGTATTTCTATTAAATCTAAATTGAGGGAAGATAGTTTTGATTTCTCAAATATCAAGAAGGATACGGAGATTACTATCTATGCAAGTAATCTTTTGTATAAAGACGTTTTAGATACCAGTCAGTTATGGTCACTAGACAAGGATTTGGGAAATAGAACAGTTCCTATTATCAGTGTTAGTGATTATAATAAGACGTTAAGTCTTCAAGGGAAAAAAGGAATCTCATTAAATGATGGTGAGTATTTTGTTAATGCCAATTATAAGGGGACAGAAAAACAGATACAGAAATTTGTTAAGAGTACTAAGACTCTTTTGATTGGAAATCAAAAACTTAAGCTTGCATCACCACAGGTCTTGTCTAATGTTTATGTCATGACGTCAGTTGGAAATAATGATAGGGGAACCTTAGTTGTTCCAGATAATACTGTAGATGGGCTATCTATTTACCAAAGAAACTATGATGCTATCTATCGGAAGAACGCTAATAAAGACTATATTAAGGATTTCCTTGAACACCTGAAAAAAGAAGATGTGGTTGGAAATGAACAAACCTACGTTTATCAGACCAAAGATCGACTGATTAATATGTATCTTGGTTTTGTTGGTGTAGTTGTTCTTGTATTGATTTTTGTCGGACTCATTTTTACCATTATTTCACTGAGCATTCTTTCCATTCAAACTCTTGCATCGACCTTGGATAGCCAACGAGACTACGACATTCTATTTTTATTAGGAAGTAAGCAAAATAGAGGACTTCTTTTTCAACAGATTCTTTTTTATTTTCTTGTTCCAGAGTTGATTGGGTTACCAGCATTTATAGCTTTGTCAAAAGGTATGTTAGGATATTTCGCAAATTATGCCAATACTGAAGTTGACTTTAATTTCAGTTATTTAATGATCTATTGGTTATTGTTTGGGCTATATATTGCGTTCACATATACTATTAGTTTACGATTGTTGCGTATAGAGAAGCGTTAACGAGAGAAAAAAGGGATCTTACTACTGTGGTATAATGGAGATAGGTGATGCTATATGATAAGAAATAATATTTTGTCAAGATATCCATTAATCTTGTTTTGGTTAACATCCTTAAGTCAGGTGTTGGCGCTACTGGTGATTTATCAAGGAGTTTCCCCAATCACATTCCAGACAGTCATGATGTTTTCCATTGTAACTATTCTGGTTATCTTTAGCTATGTGTGTTCTGTTGTCCATTTTAAATCAATCCTGCTGAAATTTTTTTTATATGTCAGTATCAATTTATTGATGTGGCAGCTCATTTTAAACAGTTCCATAAGTAGTTCTGTGATGTTATTAACAGATTTATTGAATCCCATTATTTTTTTCATGATGATTTTTAGTGCTATTTCAATTATTTTACTTGGAAAACAATGGGTTGGTAAGGAGTTATTTGTAACCTACTTCCTTGTTGTTCTGATAACAGAGGGCTTGTTCTTTATTAATAAGGGATTATTTGTTACTTTCTCTTTCTTTTGTTCACTGTTTACTTCGCTTCTTCCTATCATATTTCTAGTTATGTATGCCAAAGAATTAAAAACTATATTAGGAAGTCAGCGTCGCTATTTAGTGATACTCTCAGTATGGGCTACTATATTTCTTATTCTTACTTATGAAGTTAGTAATGTTTCATTACTAATATGGTATTTGGGAACGTTCATCTTAATAAGCTTTTTTCACCTAAGGATTATCTTTGAAAAGTTCAGTCAAGTTGTTAAAAACGTAAAAAAAGAATATATTGGACTGATATTTCGGATATTTTTTGGATCGATTATTACGTTTATTGTCTCTTGTTTATTTTTGCAACTTGATGCAAAATTAAGCTTCCTACTACTTAATTTTTATATTCTGATTTTTGCTTTTGCCTTTATACAGTCCTTCCAGGTTTTTGGTAAAGAATTGAATGAAGGAAGCTCTGAGCATTTCAAAACCTTATTTTTAAAAAGAAATACAATGGTAAAAGAGCTACTGGAGGATGAAGAGTATAAAAATCAGTTTTCAGAGTTCCTACATAATGACATTCTCCAGAGTGTTATTGCAATTAAAAATTTTAATAAGCAGGGGGATAAGCCAATCTTTAGGGAACAGATCAATCAAATTAGCCAATCTGTTATTACAGAAATAAGAGAACGTTTAGATACTTATCAACCATTTGTAGAGGGAAAACAAAGTATAGCCCAAAGCTATCGTGAGATGATAGCTAGAATTGTGGCTAAGTCACATACGGAGCGGGAAATTCATTTTCAGGTAGATGATAACATTATTCTGTTGTCTCCATATGACCTCATCGTGTATAGATTATTGGAAGAACTTGCAAATAATTCCATTAAGCATTCAACTAGAATGGTTAGTAATTTGGAACTTTGGACGGCGAATGATATGATTCATATTCATTTAGAAAATGGTTCAGATGAGTCTGTGAACAGGATCGGCTATGGATTGAGATTTATTGAACAGCGTACACTGGTGTTAGGCGGTAATTATTCGATAACAAATGAAAACGGAACATTTAGTGTCTATATTACTATTCCAATTGATAAGGGGTTGTGCCATGAGAATTTTATTGATTGATGATCATAAGTTGTTTAGTAAAAGTATTCAAATGAGCTTGGAGATTTACGATGACTTCGAAAAAGTAGACACCGTGGACGAAATCACAAAATTACAGTATCCTTTGAGTGATCATTACGATATTGTTTTGGTAGATATCAATCTAACAACGCTATATGAACAAGATGGTTTAACCCTGGCAGAAGAAATTATTGCAGAAGATCCTGCTGTTAAGATTGTTATGCTAACGGGATATTCCAAACCAATGTACAGCCATCGTGCGAAAGAAATGGGTGCTAGGGGTTTTATTGATAAAAGTATTGATATTGAACAGTTGGTTTTCCTATTAAAAAACATTGATCAAGGTGGAATTGTCTTTACAACAGATGATATGATTGACATCCTAACAGACAGAGAAATCGCTATTTTGAAATTAGTAAGACAAGGTTTGAGCATTGAAGAAATTTGTGAACAAGCTTTTGTGAGCAAACGGACAGTGTCCAATCATCTAGGTAATATTTTTTCAAAATTGGCTGTGAATAATAGACAGGAAGCCATTTTGAAAGCAGAGATGCTCGGATATTTTTCACCGGATTAGAACCTAGTGCAGGAATTGTTCCTGTGCTTTTTAAATACTCTCATCCCATCCATTTCTCCCATCTATGCTATAATAAACCTATGACTAATCAGAAAAAATTACTCCTAATCGACGGTTCATCCGTTGCCTTTCGTGCCTTTTTCGCACTCTATAATCAAATTGACCGTTTTCGTAACAATAACGGCCTTCATACCAATGCCATCTACGGTTTCCACCTCATGTTGGACAACCTACTTGAGCGAATCCAGCCGACCCATGTTTTGGTAGCCTTTGATGCTGGTAAAACAACTTTCCGTACAGAGATGTTTGCGGACTATAAGGCTGGTCGTGCCAAGACTCCAGAGGAATTCCGTGAGCAGTTCCCTTATATCCGTGAGATGTTGGCTGCACGTGGCATCGCCTATTATGACTTGGCTCAGTACGAAGCAGATGACATTATCGGTACCTTAGCTAAGATGGCTGAAAATACCAGTGAGAACTACCAAATCACAGTTGTTTCTGGGGATAAAGACTTGATTCAGCTGACTGACGAAAATACAGTCGTTGAGATTTCGAAAAAAGGTGTGGCTGAGTTTGAAGCCTTCACACCTGACTACCTCATGGAGAAAATGGGGATTACCCCAATGCAATTCATTGACCTTAAAGCCCTTATGGGTGATAAGTCTGATAATATTCCAGGAGTGACTAAGATTGGTGAAAAGACAGGTCTCAAGCTCCTCTTGGAACACGGTTCCCTTGAAGGTATCTATGACCACATCGATGAGATGAAGAAGTCTAAGATGAAGGAAAATCTCATCAACGACAAGGATCAAGCCTTTCTTTCTAAGACCCTGGCGACTATTGATACCCAGTCTCCTATTGAAATTGACCTAGATGATACGGCCTTTACGGGACCTGACCTTGAAAAATTGGCAGCCTTTTATGACGAGATGGGCTTTGTTCAGTTTAAAAATGCCCTTGGTGGAGAGGCTGTGCCACAAGATTTTGATGTGGCCTATACTGAGCCAAGCCAAGTGACAGAAGATCACTTCAGCCCTGATGATTTCTTTTATCTTGAAATTCTTGGTGAGAATTATCACACGGAGCCTATCATTGGTTTTGCTTGGGGGAATGACAAGCAGATTTATGCATCTACAGATACTGACCTCCTCAAATCAGACGCCTTCCAGGCAGCTCTTTCTAAAGCTGTTAATATCTACGATTTCAAGCGCAGTAAGGTCCTTTTGAGTCATCTAGGCATTGACTTGCCTACGGCTAATTTTGATGCACGTCTGGCCAAGTATCTCCTCTCAACCGTTGAGGACAATGAATTGTCAACCATTGCCCGTCTCTATACAGACTTGCCGCTTGAAACAGATGAAGTGGTCTATGGTAAGGGGGCTAAACGTGCCGTGCCTGAAAAAGAGGTCTTGCTCAGCCACCTAGCTAAAAAAGTCAAGGTCCTTCAGGTAGCTAAACCTGTCATGCTTGAAAAATTGGCTGAACACGGCCAATCAGAGCTCCTCTTTGATATGGAGTTACCACTGGCAAATGTGCTAGCTAAGATGGAAATCGCTGGTATTAAGGTTAAGGGACAAACCCTTAACGAGATGGCAGTGGAAAACCAAGTAGTCATCGATAAATTGACTCAAGAAATCTATGAGATGGCGGGCGAAGAGTTTAATATCAACTCGCCAAAACAGTTGGGTGTCATCCTCTTCGAAAAGATGGGACTACCTTTGGAATACACTAAGAAAACCAAGACCGGTTACTCGACAGCTGTTGATGTCCTTGAACGTTTGGCACCAATTGCTCCAATCGTAGCTAAGATTTTGGAGTACCGCCAAATCACTAAGCTTCAGTCTACCTATGTCTTGGGGCTTCAGGATTATATCCTTGAGGATGGCAAGATCCATACACGTTATGTGCAAGATCTAACTCAGACAGGTCGCCTCTCATCAGTGGATCCAAACTTGCAAAATATCCCTGTTCGCTTGGAGCAAGGTCGTCTCATCCGTAAGGCTTTTGTCCCATCGACTGAGGACGCAGTGCTTTTAAGCTCGGATTACTCACAGATTGAGTTGCGCGTGCTTGCCCACATTTCGGGAGATGAGCATTTGATTGCTGCTTTTAAAGAAGGGGCAGATATCCATACCTCTACAGCCATGCGTGTTTTTGGCATTGAAAAGCCAGAGGATGTCACACCTAACGACCGTCGTAACGCCAAGGCTGTTAACTTTGGTATCGTTTATGGCATTTCTGACTTCGGACTTTCTAATAACCTTGGCATTAGCCGTAAAAAGGCCAAGGAGTATATCGACACCTACTTTGAGCGTTATCCTGGTATCAAGGCCTATATGGATAATGTGGTTCGTGAAGCTAAGGATAAGGGCTACGTAGAAACTCTCTTCCACCGCCGTCGTGAGTTGCCAGATATCAATTCTCGTAACTTTAATGTTCGCAACTTCGCAGAGCGTACAGCCATCAACTCACCTATCCAAGGAAGTGCCGCTGATATCCTCAAGATTGCTATGATTAACTTAGACAAGGCTTTGGTAGAAGGTGGCTACAAAACTAAGATGCTCCTCCAAGTGCACGATGAAATCGTCCTTGAGGTGCCAAACGATGAACTTGTAGCGATGAAAGCCTTGGTTAAAGAAACCATGGAAGCTGCAGTCGAACTCGCTGTCCCACTCATTGCAGATGAGAATGACGGCCGTACATGGTATGAGGCAAAGTAAAACATGAAAGAAAATTTTCCATTTACCTACTTTCTCTTGCGTTACATGCTAGGATTCCTGGCCGTTGTCCTAGCTATCGTAGCAGTATTGGTGATTATCACCTACTTTATGACCAAGTAGAAATAGACAGATGAAAGCAGGACTGAGGTTCGGCTTTTTTTGATGCAGATATTTGTAAATGAAAAAAGAATCACTAATTAATATCTAGACATTTTAATCAAAACTCTAATTTAATTGAGGATGGAATTGTTGGATTATAGTGAAAGTTATGATTATATAAGCGTTCTTGATAAATAAATATAAATTAATTTTTCAAAAAATACTTGACTTATCAACCATACAATTGTTAACATAATGTCAGAGAGATTTAAATGATTTAATATTTATATTAGGTCGTTTCTTATGAAAGGATAGTTATGAAAAAGAAATTAACAGGATTTGCGCTCTTATCAAGTTTGTTCTTGCTGACAGCTTGTAACGCAACAAATACGGGTGGTTCAGGCTCAGGCGACAGCACTTCTAAGTCTGAACAAGTGAGTGGTGATTCATCTGAAACGGAGGAAGTGAGCTACGATGAGCTCTATGCTTCAGTCTTGGATCTCTATCGCCCTATTGCTCTGAACGGCGATACATCAGCTGTTCCAAGCAACCTCTCAACTGAGGAAGCTTATTCAACTAATACGATTTTTGAAGCCAATAGAGTGGGTGAAAAAGTTCAATATAGCTATGTAGATATCAATGATGATGGCTCGGCTGAGCTTTTGATTGGTACTCCTGATAGTGTTCATGCGCTATATTATCTTGATAACGATGACAAGCCTGTTTTTGCTATAAGTGCTGGAACCTTTGCCAAGGGTGGTTACTTGAGTACCATGAAATTTTATAAAGATGGTACGATTTACTGCCAACAATTCCAGCGTATGAGACCTGAGGCCAAGGCTGAGACCTATGAAATCAAGGATGGCGCCTTTAACCAACTTCAATCGGTTGATTTCAGTATGTCTGAGACAACTGATGGTGCAAGTAAGGTTGGCTTAGGTGACGCTCAGACTCTGGATTTGTCTTCCGAAGATTGGCATGATTTTGACGACTCAAGTAGTGACGAGACAGAAGCAAGCAGTAGCGACAGCAAATCAAACAAAGAGACTGGTATGGATATCAATGCTATTCAGAATGGTGATTTCTCAAGTATCGCTGGAACTTGGAAGAACGGTAAAGGCTATACAATGACCTTTGACAAGAACGGATTGGTTAGTGATACAGAAAGAGTAGATGTTGAAAATTCTAAAGTGACTGATGGTTACCTTAAATCGAGTACAGGTCCGAAATCTGGTGTTGGAGTTGGCGGAGGAGCAATAGCATTCTTACCCAAAGGAGTATCTTTGACTGGTTCTGTAATGTCATCACCAAATGAGAAAGCTGATGATCAGTCAGATAAAAGTAAGGATCGTATCTGGGGTGGGCAGTCACTTTATGGCACCACAGACGACAGTTACTTCTTTTACAAAGTAGACTAATAACTCCAAAGCTGAAACTTGAATGTTTCGGCTTTTTTGTTCCCCATAGTGACATTTATGTCACTATTCTTTATTGGCCATCTTATCTACAATAGAAGTATAACTGAGAACAGCGACAGGAGTTCTTAATAAAAAGGAGTGTCGTATTATGATTGAATTTTTTATGTCAAAAAATGTGACTTATTTGGAATTGTTTTATATCTTTTTGGGAGTAGTTCTTTCAAAAGTATACCTTGCTTTGCGAGGCCGTAAGCACGATAAACTTGATGTATAAGAAAAAGGGTAGCACACAATGCTATCCTTTTTTACTGTCTTCATAAGTTTTAATCATCTTCTTCTGTGGTGTGGCCATTGGGAACTGGTCAAAGTCTTGACTAGCCACCCAGCGTAGCTCCTTATCGGAAGTAGGTTTACCGTTCTTAACGTTGCCTTCCACCATTTCGATGGTCCATTTTTGATGGCTGAAGGTATGCTTTACGGGTGCAAAATTATTGCTAGACCACTCTGGTTTGAGGGAATAATCTTTCTCAAAAATAGCTTTTTGAGAGACTGTCTCGAGAATACAATCATCCTTTTCAAAAAGGCTGAGTTGTTGGCCAATAAAGTCTGTTTCCACGATAGGGAAGGACCAGAAACCACCTAGCAGACGCCCTTCGATATTTTTTTCGAGCAGAAACTCACCCTTTGCATTTCTGATAATAAAAGCCTGAATTTGCATAGGTTTAGGCTTTTTCTTTGGCAATTTGATGGGGTATTTGTCATAGGTTCCATTGAGATAGGCTGCACAGAAAAAGCGAATAGGGCTTTCGTCGGGTCTTGGATTTTTAGCTGATTCGATGTCAGTCCCAAGGTCCATAAGCGCCTGGTTAAAGTCACCTGGACGATTAGGGTCAATCAAAATGTCCATAATCGCTTGGAAAATCTTACGATTTTTGGCGTCTCCGATATCGTAGTTAACTTCAAAGAGACGAGCCATAACTCGCATAACATTACCATCAACAGCAGGTTCTGGGAGCCCAAAAGCGATGCTAGAAATAGCACCAGCAGTATAGGGTCCGATGCCCTTGAGTTTGGCAATGTTTTCATATGTATCTGGAAACTGACCATCAAAGTCATCCATGATTTGTTGCGCAGCCTTTTGCATGTTTCGGACACGTGAGTAGTAACCTAGTCCCTCCCAAGCTTTGAGAAGCTTCTCTTCTGGGGCTTCGGCCAAATCCTTAACTGTTGGGAACCAGTCTAAAAAGCGCTCGTAATAGGGAATAACAGTCTGAACCTGGGTTTGTTGTAGCATGATTTCACTGACCCAGATATAGTATGGGTTTCTAGTCCTACGCCAGGGGAGGTCTCGTTTCTCTCGATCGTACCAGTCCAGGAGGGTGCGACGAAAAGACGCGATTTTCTCAGCATCCCACATGACAATGCCGTATTCTTTTAAATCTAACATGTCTCTATTGTAGCAAAGAAATCTTTTTTCAAAAAATTATGCGTTTTTCCGACAAAAGGATTGACAAAAGTAAGCGTTTACATTATACTAAAAGTGTAAAGAAGATAAGGATTCATCAAGGAGGTAAGAGCCATGGTGAGAGTAAATATTTCAAGGTACAAAAATGGAGACTAAGATCTCTAAACAAAACAGTAGGCAAAACAAATAACTTTACCAATCATCTCTGAGGAGCGTGACCGCATGACAGTAGGGCGTTACAAGAATGGAGATTAATTCAGTCGCATAAAATAGCTACAAGGGAGTGATACCACCAGAAGTCGAAAGCCAAACTCAAATCTGTTAACTTAAGAAAAGTGAGGTAAAGCTCATGAGAAATGTTAGTAGGTATAAAAATGGAGACACATAGGTTGTTGCGTAAAATAGCCTAAGGAGTGATACCCATGCCACACGAAACGTAAATCCTATATTCTTAAGATGAACGAGGTGAGTTCATGAAAAATATGAGTAGGTATAAAAACGGCGATTAATAATGTTGCATAAAATAGCTACAAGGGAGTGATACCACCAGAAATCGAAAGCTAAACTCAAGATTAACGTCAAAAAGTGAGGTAAAGCTCATGAGAAATGTTAGTAGGTATAAAAATGGAGACACTTAAGCTGTTGCGTAAAATAGCTTAAGGAGTGATACCAATGCCAAATGAGTAATCTATCGACAAAAGTTAAATGCTTAAATCTTGTAACAAAGTACCGAGGTGACGCTTATGTTGATGTTTGATGTAAGTCGTTATAAGAACGGCGACAAGTAAACCTCATTGAGTGGTCAATGGGGAGATAGGTCTCAAATCATATGAATCAGAGGTGATTACTATGATGATGAATTTAGGACGTTATAAAAATGGAGACACTTCAAGTTATTGCATAAAATAGCTTAGGGAGTGATACCGATGTAATAGAAAATTTACAATGCTTGAAAGTTGTTTGTAAGTTGATGGAGGTAATCTATGATTGCTAGGTATAAAAATGGTGACACACAATGACTCCTCCTTATGAAAATATTTTTTACAAAATTCCAAAAGGATGTTCTAATGACAATTGAAGAATCTTAAAAGCTCATTCTAGCGTGTAAGAATGAGCTTTTTGATATGTTGAATATTAGTGGATTTTAGTGAGAGACTCTTAGTCCTTTTTGTTCAACCGAACCTTCCGTAGGAGAGCAAGCCTTTTTTGTTCTTTTACTAGAGTCATAAAGATTTGGTATTGATTTTTAAGATGCGGTAGGAAACTCTTAGGGATTTTACTATCGAAGTTTAGGTTGTTCAGAAATATGGGGGCACTACTGTCTCTATAGATTTGTCCTTGGAAGAAGTAGTTGTCGGTCACGATATCAACTGAGATACGTGATGAGCGCCATCGACGTTTGCGCATGTACTTGGGTTTCCAACGAATCTTAAGTTGCTGGTCCTTGATATACCACCCCATGATGTCTATTTTGGCGGTCTGTTTCGTTTTGTCATCAAAGTAGGTTACTGGTACGCTTAAAACCTGCTGGCTTCTTGGTGAGGTTAAGAAGGGGTGAAAATCAGGAATGAAGTCGTAGTCCTTGCTAGACACTTCCGCTAGACCGTCTTCTTCTCGTATTTTGCCACGGCTGACGTACTTGAAGAAGTCAAAACTCTTACCTTGTCTTTCTAGTCGTTCAGCCTCTAATTGATATCTTGTCACCTGATCACCGGTATTTTTAGTCGTCTTGAGGTAACGCATGATTTCTGCATCCTTGTAGTAAAGAGCAACGAGATTTTTTAGACGTTGACTAGGGTTCAGAGAGTGTAACTTGTCTGGAAAGGACAAGATTTGTATGTTTTGGACAGCGGCTAAAGGAACAGCAGCGATACCAGATAAGAGCTTGTCTAGTTCAAAGAGGGAGACGGTATCAAAATGACTGGTATGACCAAGCTGATGTGTTATGTCAACAACAAAGAGGTTATTGTCCTGTTTGAAAGTGATAATGTAGACGTCACTCTGACCTAAGTTTTTTAAATCATATTCTAGGGAAGTAATAGGGATATTATAGTAGTGGTTAAAGGTTGGAAGCCCTAGTTTTTCTCCTAATTTCTTTTTATGATAAAGCATTCTCTTATTTTAGCATGAAGTTTGGCCGGAGAAAAGACGACTCATAAGGCTTAATTTTTTTCTTAGCGATTCAAATTTCTATCTATTCACTTTTCCCTTGCATTATCCTTCAAACTTTGGTAGAATTATATCTTGTGAGTGCACCTCACTTACTCGTGGCGAAAGACCATGAGTCATTAGACCAAAAGAGGAGGAAAATATCAATGGCTAAATACGAAATTCTTTATATCATTCGTCCAAACATTGAAGAAGAAGCTAAAAACGCTTTGGTAGCACGTTTCGATTCTATCTTGACTGACAACGGTGCAACTGTTGTTGAATCAAAAGATTGGGAAAAACGTCGTCTTGCATACGAAATCCAAGATTTCCGTGAAGGACTTTACCACGTTGTTAACGTTGAAGCAAACGACGATGCAGCTCTTAACGAGTTTGACCGTCTTTCAAAAATCAACGGTGACATTCTTCGTCACATGATCGTTAAACTTGACGCGTAAGAAGGTAAATTATGATTAATAATGTCGTACTCGTTGGTCGCATGACCCGTGATGCGGAACTTCGTTATACACCAAGTAACGTTGCTGTTGCAACATTCAGCCTTGCGGTTAACCGTAACTTCAAGGGTGCTAATGGTGAACGTGAAACAGACTTTATTAACTGTGTTATCTGGCGCCAGCAAGCTGAAAATTTGGCTAACTGGGCTAAGAAAGGCGCATTGATTGGAATTACAGGTCGTATTCAGACTCGTAACTATGAAAATCAACAAGGTCAACGTGTTTACGTAACTGAAGTTGTCGCTGATAATTTCCAAATGTTGGAAAGCCGTGCGGCACGTGAAGGTCACAGTGGTGGTTCTTACAACGCTGGAGGATTTGATAATTCAAATTCATTCGGTGGTGGAGCTTCAACTGGTGGTTCATTTGGTGGATCACAACCTGCGCAATCTACACCAAACTTCGGTCGTGACGAGAGTCCATTTGGTAATTCAAATCCAATGGACATTTCAGATGACGATCTCCCATTCTAAGAATGGACAAAACGAATTAAATATATAAAGGAGAAATAAACATGGCTCAACAACGTCGTGGCGGATTCAAACGCCGTAAAAAAGTTGATTACATCGCAGCTAACAAAATCGAATATGTTGATTACAAAGATACTGAGCTTCTTAGCCGTTTCGTTTCAGAACGTGGTAAAATTCTTCCACGTCGTGTAACAGGAACTTCAGCTAAAAACCAACGTAAAGTAACAACAGCGATTAAACGCGCTCGCGTTATGGCACTTATGCCTTACGTAAACGAAGACTAAAAATAATACCCTCGACTGAGGGTGTTTTTTTTCTGCTCACTTGATCATGTAGGCTTTTGTCCTTTCTAGGACTGACAGAGGAGGGTTTTGTTTTATATTTTGGGGAAAAAAGAAAAACCAACTGGCCTTCTCATTCGTCTTGATGAGCTAGTTGGTTGTTTTGTGGTATATAGAGTGTGTTTTCTAAGAAATCATCAAATTTTTGGTCATTAACAAGGATATCAACATTGTCTTTGAAGACCTTGAAGCGGTTTGATAACCAGTGTGTTTTGATATCCGCCCAATTATCGAAGCGGCTCCATCTGTAAGGAAGTGTAGGGTCCTGTTTTTCAAAGACATAGATACTACCATCTTTTTCGTAAGCTATAGCCGTGTGGAAATTGCTGACATCACCAGGGCTATTTTGAAAGACCGATAGGAGTTTAACCTTCTCTGGAAACTTGAGTCCAGCTTTTTTCCAAGCTTTAAGGAGATCGTCTGTAGACTGATAGCTGATATTATCACCAAAAAGGAGACTGTAGAGAGCTTGATCCTTGGCAGTTAACTCTTTGTGGTGTGACTTAAGATCTATAAATTCGTTTTGAAGGGGGAGTTCTAATTTGGTGAGGTCCTCTGAGCTTGTAATAAGGTCGTGAAGAAGGAGGAAAGATGTTCGTCGACAGTTTAAGTCGTCAGTAAAGTGTGATTTATTCTCTTCAAAAGTTTTTTCATTAAGGAAGGTGACGAATTGGTTTTGATCTTTGCCGATTTTACTTTTGGTCCATTTTTTGACAACTGACTGAAGGTTTGTATTTTCCTGATTATAACGAGTAATATAGGGGGCTAGATTGTCCCAGTCTTTGGTCGGTATGCCTTTGCTTTTTAAGGCTTTGGCTAGCTGTTTTTCTTGAGTGGGAGTCGTCACGTTGTTGAAACTATAGTAAGCTTGATAGTTTTTCTGAGTATTCTTGTGGCTGCATGCCATAAGCAATAGGCAGCAAGCAATGATTAGTAGAGGGAATTTGATACGCATCTATTGGAATTCTTTCTTTTGTCTATTAACTTTAACATTTTAGTATAGAATAGCCAACTGTGTCAAGATTTCTGACGTAAAAAAGCACCCATAAGGGTGCTTGAGGTTGAGATTGATTAAGATGCAGGTGCGTAAGTACTTTGAACGTTGTAGTGACGTTTGAAGAAGTATTTGGCAACACCAGCGATGACACCAATGATAAGGATTACAATTGGTGAAAGACCAGGGTTGAGGTAGCTTGGAAGAAGGGCTGTAAGACTAAAGAGGGCAAACCATGCAATAAAAGAGAGAGTGATGATGGTCATGCTGAACCACCATTTTGGACGTTCTTCTTTTGGTTTGTTATTGTGACGGTAGATGTAGTGGTAAGGGGTATACATAGCAAGACCGCCAATGAATGACACTGAAAGAAGGGTTGTGAGGCCGTAGCTGGTTTGTGTACCTGAGAAACCAAAGATTGCGTTCATGATTGCAACGATGGCTAGAAGGAAGAGTGAGGTATCAAGCCACATTTTCCAAGGTGTTTTATCTGTTTCTGGTACTTCTTTGTTAGGTTTACCAGTTTCAGGTTGTTGGTGTTTTTCAGGGGAGAAGCTAGCTGCCCAAACAGTTGGAGCACCAAGGAGTCCACGTCCTGTGATTCCTTTTTTCTGGTTTTCGATAAGTTCAGGAATAATATCGCCAAGGATATCTTTGATTTCTTGGTCTGACTTACCATCTTTGATGAGTTGGTTGGTTGCGATGTGGATAAATTCTTGGTTTTTCTTGGTGAGTTTTTGGATGTCCATGAGATGACCTTTCGATAAATAGTATTATTTTTTAGTTTTGTAGTTTAGGGAAAAGAAGAGGCTCTATGTTAGAACCATTTTTTCCTGATAAAGTAGATAACAACGCAAGATGACCCGAAGGCTGCGATGAAAAAGATAACCCAAAAAGCATTATCTAAATCGTTTAGAGGCATAGAATTATTTTTAAAGTTCATGCCGTAGGCGGAGAAGATAACGGTTGGGATGTCCAGAGCCATAGTCATGAGAGCGAGTGTCTTCATGATAGTGTTCTGGTTGTTGCCGATGATAGAAGCAGCGGTTTCAGCCATGGCATTCAAGACATTTTCATAGATGCCTGCCATCTCAATGGCCTGTTGGGTTTCGACCAGTGTATCTTCCAAGAGATCCTCGTCCTCGATATATTTCTTCAAGCTAGAGGCGTTACCTGTTAGCTTTTTGACAATTCGCTCATTCATCTTAAGTGAGGCTTTTAGATAGACAATGGATTTTTCCAATTCCATCATGTCAATCAAGTGCTCGTTTTTAGTCGCATTTTCCAACTGAGCTTCCAATTTATCGCTCTGACGGTCGATAGAACGTAGGGCGGTTAGGAAGAGTTGAGCATTGCGATAGAGAATCTGAAAGACAAAACGGGTCTTCATAAAGGTGTAGAAGTTACGTACACGGTGGTTGAGGAAGTTGTCCATGAGGCTGATGTCCTCGAGACAGGTTGTAACAACCACCTCATCGGTAACGATGATACCCAATGGAATAGTGACGTAGTAGCTTTTGTTATTACGCTCTTCTTGGGTTGGGACGTCGACCAGAATCAGGGTGTAGTCATCTTCGACATCGATACGTGATGTTTCTTCCACGTCCAGAGGGGCACGGAGGTCTTGAATATCAATGTTAAAACGTTCTGCGACCTTCATGGCTTCTTCTTGGGAAGGGTTCACCAAATGAATCCAAGCACCAGGCTCGAATGTTTCAATTTCTTTGAATTCTTTTCCGGTGGATAAGAACATTTGTTTCAATGGGAACCCCTCCTTTGTCATTAAGTAAGCGCTGGCGTCTTGATTATAAAAGGATTTGTAGAATCGCTTTTAAGTCCAATAAACACTGCTCTTAGCTATTTTAGTGCTGTCAAATGAGGCTTGGGATAATGTTCCTTGCCTTTTTTAGACACTTCACCATTATACTACATTTGAAACATTTTTGGGCTGGATAAATTGAAATTTTGTTATAATTATGAGAGAAAGTCGGGATGGATTTTCCATCCGTCTGTAGAAAGGAGTGGCCGTAGCTTCTGGGTTAGGGTCTCTTAAAATATGCAAGATAAGTTAGTGATTCATGGAGCAAGAGCTCACAATTTAAAAAATATCGATGTGGAGATTCCGCGTGATAAACTGGTGGTGGTGACGGGTTTGTCAGGTTCTGGGAAGTCTTCCTTGGCCTTTGATACCATCTATGCAGAGGGGCAACGTCGTTATGTTGAAAGTCTCTCGGCTTATGCTCGTCAGTTTTTGGGTAATATGGAGAAACCTGATGTGGACTCGATTGATGGTTTGAGTCCTGCCATCTCCATTGATCAGAAAACAACAAGCAAAAACCCTCGTTCGACGGTCGGGACGGCAACGGAGATTAATGACTATCTTCGTCTCCTTTATGCACGTGTGGGTGTTCCCTATTGTCCTAATGGTCATGGGGCCATTCAGTCGTCCTCTGTGGAACAGATTGTGGACGAGGTTCTAGCTCTTCCTGAGCGTACGCGTATGCAGATTTTAGCGCCGATTGTTCGTCGTAGAAAAGGGCAACACAAGGCCGTTTTTGAGCGTGTACAAAAGGACGGTTATGTTCGTGTTCGTGTAGATGGTGAGATTTACGATGTCACAGAAGTGCCAGAGTTGTCTAAGTCTAAGATGCATAATATCGAAGTGGTTGTGGACCGCTTGGTGAATAAGGAGGGTATCCGTAGTCGTCTCTTTGATTCGGTGGAGGCGGCCCTTCGTTTAGCAGATGGCTACTTGATTGTGGATACTATGGATGATAATGAGTTGCTTTACTCAGAGCATTATTCTTGTCCAGTTTGTGGCTTCACAGTGCCAGAGTTGGAGCCGCGTCTCTTTTCATTCAATGCACCGTTTGGCTCTTGTCCGACCTGTGACGGTTTGGGTAATAAACTGGAAGTTGATATGGATTTGGTTATCCCTGATGCTAGTAAAACCTTGCGTGAAGGTGCTCTGGCGCCTTGGAATCCTATATCATCCAACTATTATCCAGCTATGCTTGAGCAGGCCATGGAGCAGTTCGGCGTGGATATGGATACGCCATTTGAAAAACTGAAAAAAGAAGAACAAGATTTGGTCCTCTACGGATCTGGGGATCGTGAATTCCATTTCCATTATGTTAATGATTTTGGTGGGGTGCGTGATATTGACATTCCTTTTGAAGGGGTTGTGACTAATATTAATCGTCGCTACCACGAGACCAATAGTGATTTCACTCGCAATGTCATGCGAGGTTATATGAATGAGCTGTCATGTCCAACTTGTCATGGCTATCGTCTTAACGAAGCGGCACTCTCGGTTCGTGTTGGTGGTGAGAATGGCCTCAATATTGGTCAAATCTCTGATTTGTCTATTTCAGATCATCTTCAGGAAATCGATAGCCTTGAATTGGGTGAGAATGAAGGAGTGATCGCTCGTCCAATTGTTAAGGAAATCAAGGATCGCTTGACTTTCCTAAATAATGTAGGTCTTAATTATTTGACTCTCTCTCGTATGGCTGGAACCCTTTCTGGGGGTGAGAGTCAGCGTATCCGTTTGGCAACACAGATTGGCTCTAACCTTTCTGGAGTCTTATATGTTTTGGATGAGCCTTCTATAGGGCTTCATCAGCGTGACAATGATCGCTTGATATCAAGTCTTAAAAAGATGCGTGACCTGGGCAACACCTTGATTGTGGTGGAGCATGATGAAGATACCATGCGTGAGGCTGACTGGCTTATCGATGTGGGACCTGGTGCGGGTGCTTTTGGTGGTCAAATCATGGCCTCTGGGACCCCAGAGGAAGTGGCTAAGAACAAGAAATCAATCACTGGGCAATATCTGTCAGGTGCCAAATCAATTCCTGTACCGACGGAACGTCGTGTAGGTAATGGTCGTTTTATCGAGGTTACAGGAGCTAGCGAAAATAACCTTAAGAATGTATCTGTCAAGTTTCCACTTGGAAAGTTGATTGCAGTCACAGGTGTTTCTGGTTCAGGAAAATCGACTTTGGTTAACGGAATTCTTAAGAAAAAAATTGCCCAAGAGCTCAATCGCAATAGTGAGAAACCTGGTAAACACAAATCAGTGACAGGCATTGAGTATATCGAGCGTTTGATTGATATTGACCAAAGTCCAATTGGGCGTACACCTCGTTCTAATCCAGCGACTTACACAGGTGTCTTTGACGATATTCGTGATCTGTTTGCCCAAACCAATGAGGCCAAGATTCGCGGTTACAAGAAGGGGCGTTTCTCTTTCAATGTCAAGGGTGGCCGTTGTGAAGCCTGCTCTGGTGATGGTATTATCAAGATTGAGATGCATTTCTTGCCTGATGTTTATGTCCCTTGTGAGGTTTGCCATGGCACACGCTATAATTCTGAGACCTTAGAAGTTCGTTATAAGGGGAAAAATATTGCTGAAATTCTGGATATGACAGTTGATGACGCAGTTGACTTCTTTGCGGCTATCCCTAAGATTGCTCGTAAGGTGCAGACCATCAAGGACGTGGGGCTCGGATATGTGACTCTGGGACAACCAGCGACAACCCTATCAGGGGGTGAGGCCCAGCGTATGAAACTGGCTAGTGAGCTTCACAAACGATCTACTGGGAAGTCTTTCTACATTCTGGATGAACCTACAACTGGTCTCCATACAGATGACATTGCTCGTCTCTTGAAGGTGCTTCAGCGTTTTGCGGACGATGGCAATACTGTTCTCGTGATTGAGCACAATCTAGATGTTATCAAGACCGCAGACCACATCATTGATTTGGGTCCTGAAGGCGGTGTCGGTGGAGGTACTATCGTAGCTACAGGGACTCCAGAGGAAGTAGCAGCTGTTCCAGAAAGCTACACAGGACAATATTTGAAAGAAAAATTGACATAAAGGAAAAAGGGCTCTCTGAGTCTTTTTTTGCTTTAGGCTGGTTTAAGTTGAGCTTGCTATTCTATGGTTAAGAAAAAAGATACAGGAGTCAGACTATGGTTAAAAAGCGTTTTTTTATAGGATTTAATGGTATTCTTCTAGCCTTATTTCTAGATATTTGTCTTTTAATTAGCATTCGTACAGTGGATCATCACGGCCATTTTCAATCAGCAACAGATAAATGGGAAACTTTGCTTTATGTTTTAGGAATTTATTTTAGTTTTCTTCTTTTTGAAGTTATTTTTTATCTTATTCTGAAACACCGTAGAAGTAAACAAGTTTTAGAACAGGTCTTATAAAGACCTGTCTTTTTGTGTTCAGTGGTAGTGACATTTATGTCACTATTTTTTTGAAAAGGGAGAACTTATAATGACCTTATACCCAAATCCACTAGGTCTTCAAGACGACTAAATCTTTGTATAGTCCAAGTGGTTATTGCTGTATTTATTTTTGAAAAGAAAGGAGAAATAAGAATGCGAACTAAGGCATATGGTGAAGAGCTCAATGCTGAAACCTTAGAAAATGTTACAGGGGGTGGTTTTGTATCTAAACCTCAAACCTTACCTGAACGATTGGGTTGGAACAAATGGTGGTTGAAAAGAAGACCTCCTTATGGCGATTAGAAGTTACCATGAGCACCAAATATGGGAAAGAGAAATATGGATAAACAGAAGAATAATCTTATTAGAAGTTTAAGCATTGTTATCGTGATCGTCTGGCTATTTATTGTGATGATAAATGTTACGTTAAGTTTCACCGAAGGCGTTGCCTTTATTGACCATTGTCTCGTCTGGTCAACTTTTTCACTAGCTTTTTCTTTGTTTGCGCTTAGAGTAGCGAGTAAGGATAAGGAGAAATGATTTTCTCTGCTGATTATTATAGTCTTAGGTTGAGTTTATTTGCTTAGCCTTTTCTTTTTATCTTTAATCCTATGGAATAGTGACATTTATGTCACTATTTTTTATTTCGTTAAGCTCTTATAATGAAGTCATAGCTTGGACTTAGTGGCTAAAGTATTAATATAAATAGAAAAGGAGAGGAACATGGTAATTAGTGTCATGGTACCATTGCTTTTGTTAATTGGTAAAAAGTAAGATGTAACACAGTAAACAAATAAGGAGAATACATGAAGAAAATACAATTTATTTTGATGGCGAGTTTTGTTTTAGGTACTTGCCAGTTAGCAGTGCTTAGTGGAGCAGCGGATGAGTTAGATGTTAAGGAGTCTACAGTCGAATTATCCAATAATTCTGTTGAGAATGGTGAAGTAGAGAATGTGGAAGTTTCTTCTGAAACAGCTTCTCAACAGGTAGCTGAGAAAGTTGAATCTATTAGCGAGACAAAGGAAAATTCGCTTCCTCAATCATCACAGACAGGAGTGGTTGAGACAGAAGTAAGGTCCGAAGAGGTCTCGGTTGAAACTTATGAAAAGAATCTTGAAAACCTGAAGCCAGTCTCTTATAGTGATGTCACAAATATGTTGACTGAAGATGGCGGGGACCATATCCTTTATGTTGGCCGGCCAACCTGCTACTATTGTCGTCAAAATTCTCCAGTTTTGAAGGATTTCAATACCCTGATTGATGGTCAGCTTCTTTATTACAATACAGATTCAGATCAGTTGGACCGTGAGTCTCGTAAAATACTATTTGATAAGCTAGGAATTCCAGGGACTCCAAGTGTCATTCGTCTCAAAAATGGTCAATTGGTTTCTGGCTATCTTGGCAGTGCTCCAGATGCCCGAGATATTTATCAGGCTGTTTTCAAGGAAGAAACTGAGAAAACAGAGACACCAGAGAGAACAGAAGTAGTAGAGAAGGTGGAAAATCCCTTGCCTGAGTCCCCTTCTGAAGATACTATCAAGGATAGTGATAAGGATGTAATTAATCATACTGAAGGGTCTGTTACTAGCCTAATGTCTCAAATTAAGCAAGTTTTTAGGAATCTAACAGATCTGTTTATAAGTCTTTTAGGGAAATTTATCTAACAGACTATTTTTTAAGTTGGAGAAATAAAAGAATTTATCAAATATGATTTCATCTGACTTGGTCCAAGGTCATTTCTTCGTGTATCATAAGCGATTGGGCTAGTTATTTAAACAAAGAAAGGTAAATACATGACAGTGCTAGCGGTGAAAGGCTTAACCTATAGTTTTGGAAAGCAAACCGTTTTGGATAATATCTCGTTCACGTTAGAGAAGGGGGATATTGCTGGTTTGATTGGTAATAATGGTGCAGGGAAGACGACCCTGATGAAACTAGTTTCGGGTATCTTGGCAGAACCCAAGGATATTATTGACTTAAAAACAAAAACAGTAGGAGCCTTGATTGAAGCTCCAGCCCTATATCCCAATATGACTGTTGAAGCTAACCTTAAATTTTATTGTAAATTGTACAGTAAAGATTACGCGTTGATTGACCGTTATAAAGACGAGTTGGAGGTGGCGGCCTATCTTAAACGCAAAGCTTCCAAATTGTCTTTGGGAATGAAGCAACGTGTGGGTTTGTTTATCGCCTTAATTGCTTCAGATGAACTCATCCTTCTTGATGAGCCTACAAATGGTTTGGATCCTAATGGAATCAACAGTCTCCTCACATTAATTAAAAAGTTAGCTAAAAACCATGGTCTAACCTTTATTATCTCAAGTCATATCCTGTCTAATCTTGAACAGGTTTGTACGAAAAATTATTTGTTGAAGAATCATAAGCTAATTTACTTAGATGATAGTGATAATGTCAAATATAAGATTTATACTGAGGATTTAAGTTTGAAGTCATTAATGACCCTACTCAAATTAAATGGTCTCGTTTTTGACCGACAAAAACATGATATCTTAGTCAAAGGATTAGCAGCTGTTAAGCAAGTTATGGATCGGGAGGGAATTCCTTTTACTTATGAAAAAGAAGGGTTAAGTGAGGTGCTATTCAATGAAAAATAAATTAAGAACGGTATTTTTGAAGCAGGAATGTATGACAAGAAGCGTCTTTATTTGTCTTGGATTGGTAGCATTGATTGGTGCAATTGTCATCTTTTGTGATGGCTATAAGGGAGCTTACCTTGGGGCATCTGCGATTATTGCCAGTTATTCTTTTATCGTGGATATCGTCTTTGCTTATCTAGCAGTATCTAGTCTTGGACGAGAATTTCAGAATCGAACAATTAATATGATTCGGGTATCTTCCTTATCTGGATGGGAGGTCATTCTTCGAAAACTCTTAAGTTTCCTTGTATTGTCTATAGTCGCCGCGACTATTCTGGTTTTAGAGTTGGCTTTTTATAAGTATTCTGTGCAACATGTGGATTTTCCTTTGTGGGATTATATCAGAAACATCTATATTGATTTTCTACTCTATGGAGCCTTTATTTATATGATTTCCTCTTTGCTTGTCTTGTTTGTGAAGAATACCTTAACGGCCTTTGTAACGGCTTATTTTGGAGTAACAGGAATGACTTTCTTCACGCTCTATTTGGCTAGTTTAGGGGATACCATGACTAAGCTGATGACTTATGTGCCATTTAGTTTTATGCGAGCAGTCTTTACTAGTGGTCAAGAGTTCTTTAATCTTCGCGAAGCCTTTGTTTTGTTTGTTTGGACTATGGTTTTGCTCCTTTTTATGCCAACTATCTACGAAAAGCGAGCCTTTGTGTAATGCTAATAAAGTCAGAGTTTGATCTGGCTTTTTCTTTATGACCTCAAAAAAACAATCTAAAATGTCAATTTAATCCTTTAAAATCTGAAAATTTGGTATAATTAACCTAAAATACCAAAGGAGTAATTCATAATGCAACGTAGACTTGAACGATTTGATGCCAAACTTGCCCAATCAGGCCTTGATGCCTTGTTGGTGACAGGACAAAACAATATTTATTATTTGACAGATTTCTGGGGGACAAATGCGACTGTCTTCATCACTAAGAATCGTCGCCTCTTCTTAACCGATTCACGTTATACCCTCATTGCCAAACAATCCGTGCATGGCTTTGATATTATCGAAAGTAAGGACCCACTTAAGGATATTGTTAAAATTATCGAGGCTGATAAACTGGAAACAATCGGATTTGATAATCAGGTATCATTTGCTTACTATCAAGGTCTTCAAGCGATTTTTGAAGGCTACACTTTATCACCACAAAGCAACTTCATGGAAGAGTTGCGTATGATCAAGGACGAAAAAGAATTGGCAACTATCCGTAAGGCTTGTTCTATCTCAGACCGTGCCTTTACAGATGTACTTGATTTTATTAAACCAGGTCAAACAACAGAACTACAAGTGGCAAACTTCCTAGATTTCCGTATGCGTGAGTACGGAGCTTCAGGGGTTTCCTTTGAGTCTATCATTGCTTCAGGTTACCGTTCTGCTATGCCTCATGGGGTTGCTTCAGAAAAGGTTATCCAATCTGGTGAAACCTTAACGATGGACTTTGGTTGCTACTACAACCACTACGTTAGCGATATGACTCGTACTATCCATATTGGTGACACCACTGATGAGGAGCGTGAAATTTATGATATCGTTCTACGTTCTAACCAGGCCTTGATTGACGCAGCTAAGGCTGGTATGACACGTCGTGACTATGATAAGGTTGCGCGTGATGTTATTGTCGAAGCGGGGTACGGTGACTACTTTACACATGGTATTGGACATGGTATCGGTCTTGACATTCACGAGATTCCTTACTTTGGTAACTCTGATGAGACTATCGAAGCTGGTATGGTCTTGACGGACGAGCCAGGTGTTTATTTGGCTGACAAATACGGTGTTCGTATCGAAGATGACATCATTATCACAGAAAATGGTTGTGAATTGATTACCCTTGCGCCTAAGGAATTGATTGTTCTCTAAGATTTGGAGGAATACTTTATGCCAAACCGTTTATCTTGGCAAGATTATTTTATGGCTAATGCAGAGCTGATTTCTAAGCGTTCTACGTGTAATCGTGCCTTTGTTGGAGCTGTTTTAGTCAAGGACAAGCGTATTATCGCTACAGGTTATAACGGCGGAGTTTCTGAGACTGATAACTGTAACGAAGTAGGCCACTATATGGAAGATGGTCATTGTATTCGTACGGTACACGCAGAGATGAATGCCCTTATCCAATGTGCCAAAGAGGGGATTTCTACCAAAAATACAGAGATTTATGTGACTCATTTTCCTTGTATCAACTGCACCAAAGCCCTCTTGCAAGCTGGTATTGTTAAGATTACATACAAGGCCAATTATAGGCCCCATCCCTTTGCGATTGAATTGATGGAACAAAAAGGCGTTTCTTATTTGCAACATGATGTTCCAGAGGTTCACTTAGGAATGGATGACTAGTTTGTTCTTTGAAAAAAGCCTGAGGATTGGGCTTGAATCTATAAAACATTTGAGCCATGCTATCATTTATGGTAAAATAAACTGATAATAATTTTTTACAAAGAGGTATTTAATAATGATTGAAGCAAGTAAACTCCGTGCGGGTATGACTTTCGTAACTAACGATGGCAAATTGATCAAAGTTCTTGAAGCTAGCCACCACAAACCTGGTAAAGGTAACACAATCATGCGTATGAAATTGCGTGATGTTCGTTCAGGTTCAACTTTTGATACTAGCTATCGTCCAGAAGAAAAATTTGAACAAGCAATCATCGAAACAGTACCAGCACAATACTTGTACCAAATGGATGATACTGCATACTTCATGAACACTGAAACATATGACCAATATGAAATCCCAGTAGCCAACGTTCAAGAAGAATTGAAATTTATCCTTGAAAACTCAGACGTAAAAATCCAATTCTACGGAACAGAAGTTATTGGTGTTCAAGTGCCAACAACTGTTGAATTGACTGTTACTGAAACACAACCATCAATCAAAGGTGCAACAGTTACAGGTTCAGGTAAACCTGCAACACTTGAAACTGGTCTTGTGGTTAACGTTCCAGACTTTATCGAAGCTGGTCAAAAATTGGTTATCAACACAGCTGAAGGTACTTACGTATCACGTGCCTAAGCCCAACTAAGTCTTTCAAACCACTGGTTTGAAGGCTTTATTTTCCAAACTAACGGAAAGGAAACATGCGATGACTACAGAAAATATCGGTGAAATTGTAATTGCCCCTCGCGTGCTCGAAGTGATTACAGGTATCGCTGCAACTAAAGTGGAAGGTGTTTACGCCCTTCAAAATAAAAATGTTACGGATAGTCTCAGCAAAACAAGCTTGGGACGTGGTGTTTACCTCCGAACAGAAGAAGATGGTACTGTAAATGCTGATATCTACGTCTCACTTCAGTATGGGGTTAACGTACCAGCGGTTTCAATTGAAATTCAAAAGGCTGTTAAAGCAGCTGTCTATGATATGGCAGAAGTGGCAATTTCAGAAGTCAATGTTCACGTTGAATCTATTGTTACTGAAAAGTCACAAAAACCAGACTTGGCTGAATTGTTTAACGAGGATTTTTTGAATGACTAATATCTTTAAAGATTCACGTCGTGACCTTCGTGAGCGTGCTTTTCAAACGCTTTTTGCCCTTGAATTTGGTGGAGAAGCTCTGGAACAAGCACATTTCGCTTACACTTATGACAAGCCAATTGACGAAGAAACTGAAGTTGATGTACCAGCCTTTCTTCTTAGCCTAGTAACAGGTGTCCGTGAAGAGTTGGCCCAACTTGATAGTCAAATTGAAGAAAAGTTGAAAGAGGGTTGGAGCCTCTCACGTTTGATTGTGACAGATCGTACTCTCCTTCGTTTGGGACTTTATGAAATCACGTCATTTGAAGAAACACCAGGACGTGTAGCTATTAACGAAATCATTGAAATCGCTAAAAAATATTCTGATGAAACATCTGCTAAGTTCATTAATGGTGTACTTAGTCAGTTTGTGACAGATGAAGCATAAGCAAAAGAAGTTGAACGTTGTTTCAACTTCTTTTTTTCTACAAATGTAACAAGAAAAAGTCGCAAGCGGAGATTTCTTGCGACTTTCATTTATATACTGCCACCAGCAATCAGACTCACTGGAAGTACATAATCACGATTAACTGTTTTGCCTTTCATTTTCTTGAGAAGAATTTCGACACAAAGCTTAGCAATTTCATCCAAAGGTTGTTGGATAGTTGCTAACTCTGGGTAGAAGTGACGGATAAAGGCGGTACCGTCATAACCGATGATTTTTAGGTCATCTGGGATAGAAAGTCCCAATTGTCTAGCTATCTTCATAACCAAGATAGCTGTTAAATCGTCCGAAACAAAGATGCCATCTGGTTTTTCACGAGAGATAATAGATTTGATTTCTAATTCTCGTCGCATGAGAGACAAATCGTTTGGAACAGGACAAATAATACCTTTCTTGTCCAATTCATAATTAAAACCTAGTTGACGAAGTCCTGTTGGAGAATCCGAATTATCATAGCCTGTAATCATGACAATGCGTTGACAGCCAGCCTTGACCATAGCTCTTGCGGCTAACTTGCCACCTTCAAAGTTGTCAGACGAAACAATAGGAATCTTTGGGGCGAGATTACGGTCGAAGGCAACGATGGGAGCTTCAACCTTCTCATAATCCTCAATACCAAGATTGTGACTAGACGAGATGATGCCGTCACATTGGTTGGCGGCAAGCATCTCCAAATAGTCTCTCTCCTTGTTAGGATCATGCTCACTATTACAAATAATGGTTTTATAGCCTTGCTTAAAGAGTTCATCCTCAAGACGTTCAATAAGTTCGGCATAAAATACATTGGAAATATTTGGGAAAATCAAGCCAACGAGTTTGGCCGACTTTCCTTGGAGGCCTCGAGCTAAATTATTTGGTTTATAGTTGAGTTCTTGCATAGCAGCGTGAACTTTGTCAATGGTCTTTTGTGAGAGGTAGCCCTTTTTGTTTATGACGCGAGAAACTGTGGTTGGGCTCACACCAGCCAGTTCGGCAACGTCAGTAAGCTTTGCGACCATAAATCACCTTAGTATTTCAAGTCGAAGTAGTGTCCAGAAACGTTTCCTGACGTTACTTTGATACCAGTTTGTTCTGCACTTGGGAAAACACGACTAGTGAAGACTTTCTCACCTTTGTTGAAGTAAATTTCAACGATTGAGTTATCTACAAAGATGTTTGCTGTTGCAGCTTGACCGGCATCAAGTGTACATTCACGACTTGTTCCAAAGTCAGTAGCATATTGTTCACCAGCTTTAGAACGGTCAAGGATAACTTTTCCGTTCTCAGTATCAACAGTAAGTGACAAGCCCTTTCTTTCTTGGTCTGCGAAGAGGACAAGTTCTGTTTGAGTGTTAGCTTCAAAGTTAAGTTCAAGCTCGTAAGTGTTAGTTGTTGCCGTTTTTTCAGAGAAATCTTCTTGACTAGCACGTAAGCTTGTAATAGCTTCTACTGGGTATTGGTAGAGTTTACCATCTTTGATAGATAATTCTTTAACCAAGCTCATAGCACCTTGATAGTCGTATTTGTCAGTTGGATAGTCCACGTCTGGGAGACCAATCCAGCTAACAATAAGGGCACGACCATCAGGAGTGTTAAATCCTTGAGTAGCATAAGCTTCGAACCCGTAGTCCAAGTTAATAATTGGTGTGCCATCAACAAGGGCAGGTTTCTCAGGGTCGAAATCTTGGAAAATCTTATAAGTATTAGGGTAAATATTGCCATAGTCAAGTTCAGCTTTATCAAGACCTTGTGGGCTATAAAGAAGAACAGGTTTGGTATCTACAAAGACAAGGTTAGGACACTCAATCATGTATTCTGAGCCAGTACCACCAAAGTCTAGGTCTCCAACTTCAACCCAGTTTTCGACATCATTATCAACAGCTTTGTAAAGTTTGATAAAACCTTGTTTATCGTGGTTTTGAGCACCTACGATAGCATAGAATTGTCCCTTGTAATCGAAGATTTGAGGGTCACGGAAGTGCCCAGTAGCGTCAGCAGGTTGTTTGATAAGAACCTTGTCGAATTTTTCGATTTTGCCGTCTTTATCCATCCAAGCGCCGATTTGACGTGGGTCACGAATCCAGTTTTCATCACGAACGTTCCCAGTATAGAAGATAAAGAGTTTATCACCGATTTGATAAGCAGAACCTGAGTAGGCACCGTGGCTATCATTTTCATGGTCTGGCAAGAGTTTGACACCAGTTTCTGTAAAGTGAACCAAATCTTCAGTTTCAGTATGCACCCATTGTTTCAAACCATGAGCAGCTCCAAATGGCCAACTTTGGTAGAAAAGTTGGAACTTACCATTAAAGTAAGAAAAACCGTTTGGATCATTAAGAAGCCCTGTTTCTGGTTCGATATGGTAACTTGCACGCCAAGGTGATTTAGCGACATTTTCTCTAATCTTTGTTTTTTCTTCGTCTGTCCAATCTGCGTATGGACGGTAACGAACTTCTGTTGGTAGATTCATATTTAGTAATCTCCTAATCTATTTGTTAATAATATAGTAAACGTTTTACCTATAAAAATCAACGATTTATAACAAAAAATAAAAAAATATGCTAAACGGTTGACATATGGCAGAAAGATGCTAAAATAGTTATCGTAAAGAAAAGCTAAACGCTTTCATACCAAATTTTATTAAGGAGAATTTTGCAAATGGATAACAAACAAATTGCAAAAGAAGTCATCGATGCCCTCGGTGGACGTGAAAACGTCAACAGTGTTGCTCACTGTGCGACTCGTCTACGTGTGATGGTCAAAGATGAAAACAAAATCAATAAAGAAAAGGCTGAGAACATTGAAAAAGTTCAAGGTGCTTTCTTTAACTCAGGTCAATACCAAATGATTTTTGGTACAGGTACTGTTAACAAGATTTACGACGAAGTCGTTGCTCAAGGTCTTCCAACAGCATCTAAAGACGAACAAAAAGCAGAAGCTGCTAAACAAGGTAACTGGTTCCAACGTGCTATCCGTTCATTTGGTGACGTTTTCGTTCCATTGCTTCCAGCAATCGTAGCGACTGGTCTTTTCATGGGTATCCGTGGAGCAATCAATAACGATACAGTTCTTGGTTTGTTCGGTACAACATCAAAAGCTTTTGCTGCTACTGATTTTTATACTTACACAGTTGTATTGACAGATACAGCCTTCGCCTTCTTCCCAGCCTTGATTTGTTGGTCAGCCTTTAACGTATTTGGTGGTTCACCACTTCTTGGTTTGGTTCTTGGTTTGATGATGGTTAACAACGCCCTTCCTAACGCTTGGGATGTTGCATCAGGTGCTGCTAAACCAATTTACTTCTTTGATTTTATTCCAGTAGTAGGTTACCAAAACTCAGTGCTTCCAGCCTTCTTCGTAGGTTTGCTTGGTGCTAAGTTCGAGCAATGGGTTCGTAAATGGGTTCCAGACGTTCTTGACCTTCTCTTACGTCCACTTATCGTCTTCGCAGTAATGTCAGCTTTGGCCCTCTTTATCATTGGCCCTGTCTTCCATACTGTTGAAAGCTATGTTCTTGCTGCTACAGAATGGATTCTTAACTTGCCATTTGGTCTTGCTGGTCTTGTTCTTGGTGGAGTTCACCAAGTTATCGTCGTTACAGGGGTTCACCACGTCTTTAACTTGCTTGAAGCTAACCTCATTGCTAATACTGGTAAAGACCCACTTAACGCTATCATCACAGCTGCTATGACTGCCCAAGCTGGTGCGACACTTGCAGTGGGTGTTAAAACTAAAGATGCTAAATTGAAAGCACTTGCTTTCCCTGCAACTCTTTCAGCGGTACTTGGTATCACTGAACCAGCTATCTTCGGGGTTAACCTTCGTTTCGGTAAACCATTTATCATGGGTCTTATTGCCGGTGCTGCTGGTGGTTGGTTGGCATCAATCCTTAACCTTGCTGGTACAGGATTTGGTGTAACAATCGTTCCTGGTACACTTCTTTACCTTAACGGTCAAGTACTTAAATATGTTCTTATGGTACTTGTAACACTTGCTCTTGGTTTCGCTCTTACTTGGATCTTCGGTTACAAAGAGGAAGAAGTTGAAGCTCAAAAAGAAGTTGTTGCTGAAGATATTGCATCTGCAGAATCAGCTCCAGTTGCATTGCAAGCTGAAACAATCGCTGCTCCACTTAAAGGTGAAGTTGTAGCTTTGGAAAATGTTAATGATCCAGTCTTCTCATCAGGAGCTATGGGTAAAGGTGCCGCTATCAAACCTTCAGGTAACCAAGTAGTTGCACCATTTGATGGCGAAGTGCAAATCGCCTTCCCAACAGGTCACGCTTACGGTCTTAAATCTGATAAAGGTGCTGAAGTGCTTATCCACATCGGTATCGACACTGTCTCACTTGACGGTAAAGGATTTGATGCTAAAGTTCAAGCAAATCAACGTATTAAAAAAGGTGATGTCTTGGCTACCTTCGATAGCTCAGTAATCACTGAAGCAGGTCTTGACGATACAACTATGGTTATCGTTACAAACACTGCAGACTTCGAAGATGTTTCATCAGTAGCGACTGGTTCGGTTGCTGAAGGTGCAGACTTCATCGCAGTTAAATAATAAGCTAGAAAAGTCGAAGCCAATTCGGCTTTTTTAGTTAAATGGCTCATAAAGATAAGTGTGAAGCAGAGCAGTCGGTGCCTCCTTAAACAAGGTCTCATTTAGATTGTCTTTTGCCTAGCTTTTCTTTATAATAGTATGAAATAGTTATTTATTGATTACAAAAGGAGATAGCTTTACCTATGGCTAAACTTTACGGAAGCTTGGAAGCTGGTGGTACAAAATTTGTTTGTGCTGTTGGCGATGAGAAATTCCAAGTCGTTGAAAAAACTCAATTCCCAACAACTACACCTTATGAAACAATTGACCGTACGATTGAATTTTTCAAACGTTATGAAGATCAATTGGCTGGAATTGCAATTGGTTCATTTGGACCAATTGATGTTGATCCAAACTCTGAAACATATGGTTTTGTGACTTCAACACCAAAACCACATTGGTCAAATGTCGACCTTCTTGGTTTGATTGCTAAAGAGTTTAATATTCCTTTCTACTTTACGACTGATGTTAACTCATCTGCTTATGGTGAGACACTTGTTCGTAAAGGTGTTAAGAGTCTTGTTTACTACACTATCGGAACTGGTATTGGAGCCGGTGCTATTCAAAATGGTGAGTTCATTGGTGGTATGGGTCACACTGAAGCTGGTCACGTATATGTACCTCTTCACCCAAATGATGTTTCCAATGAATTTAACGGAACTTGTCCATTCCACCGCGGATGTTTGGAAGGTTTGGCTGCTGGTCCATCACTTGAAGCCCGTACAGGTATTCGTGGCGAATTGATTGAGCAAAATTCTGAGGTTTGGGATGTTCAAGCTTACTACATTGCTCAAGCTGCTGTCCAGGCAACTGTGCTCTACCGTCCAGAAGTTATCGTATTTGGGGGTGGTGTTATGGGACAAGAACACATGCTTCGTCGTGTCCGTGAAAAATTCACAGCTCTTTTGAATGGTTACCTTCCAGTGCCAGACGTGACTGAGTATATTGTGACACCTGCTGTTTCAGGTAATGGCTCTGCAACACTTGGTAACTTTGCACTTGCCAAAGATGTAGCTGACAAACACTCACGCAAATAAGCAAAATATGTAAAATCGCTTTAAGACGTGATCTTAAGGCGTTTTGCTCTATACAGGAGGATGTAATGGAACCTTTATTTTTAGATTCGCCAATGCATGAAAAAATCTGGGGAGGTAATCGACTTAAGACAGAGTTTGGTTACGATATTCCCAGTGAACACACTGGTGAATACTGGGCAATTTCTGCCCATCCTAATGGTGTATCCTATGTCAAAAACGGAAAGTATGCTGGTTTTCATCTGGCAGAACTTTACAAGGATAAACCAGAACTTTTTGGAAATCCCAAGACTAGTGTTTTTCCTTTGTTGACAAAGATTTTGGACGCTAATGACTGGCTCTCAGTACAAGTACCCCCTGATGATGCTTATGGACTAGAGCATGAAGGTGAGCTAGGAAAGACAGAATGTTGGTATATTATTGATGCTGAAGAGGGTGCAGAGATTATTTATGGTCACAAGGCTAAGACAAAGGAAGAATTGGCGTCCTTAATTGAAGCAGGTGATTGGGACGGACTTTTGTCGAAAACTCCTGTTAAGAAAGGTGACTTTTTCTTTGTACCAAGTGGTACCATGCATGCTATTGGTCCAGGTATCCTTATCTTAGAAACTCAACAATCTAGCGACACGACTTACCGTGTCTATGATTTTGATCGTAGGGATGATCAGGGTAATAAACGTGAGCTTCATATTCAACAGTCTCTTGATGTCTTGGATCTAGGGGACCCAGAAAATAGCGTCCCAGCAACTGTTAAGACCTTGCAATTAGAGTCGACTTGTTTGACATCAAACTCCTTCTTCACCGTATATAAATGGAAACTCAGTGGCTTGGTTGACTTCAAACAATCAGCTCCTTATTTGCTTTGTTCGGTACTTTCTGGCAATGGGACTATGACTATCGATTCACGCATTTATTGTCTAAAAAAAGGTGATCACTTCATTCTTCCAAATGATGTGACAGATTGGGAAATTGATGGACAATTGGAGATGATTGTCAGTCACCCTAACGAGGCTTAAGTATGAGTAATGAAAAAGTTTTAGCTGCACTATTTGAGCGTATTGAAATCGGCAAATCCTATTATTTTGAGGGAGCTTACTATAGTCTGAAAGATTATGGAGATCACATTTATGGCTTACAACGGGCCATTCCGGGTATGTGCGGTGAAAAAACGGCATCCCCTAGCATCAAATTTTACTGGAAAAATGGTGTCTTGGACTATCAATTCTACGTTGATTTTGAAGCTAGCCCTATGATAATGAAGGCCTATAGCGGTACCGACCATGCCTTCTTTGAGCAGGCTTTTGAAAATCTCTTGCATGATTTTGAGGATATCCTAGAGAGCCAAGAGAACTCTAAGAAGTAGTTTTAAAGCATTATTGTCGATATTTTCAGTGAATCTAATAAAAAAGTTTTCGTTTATTTGCAAATCCATTGTGAAAGCCCTTAAACTAGGGCTTTTTTCTTTGTCAATCCTTGAGTGATTTCTTGTTTAAAGGGGGCTTTTGTGGTAAAATATGGAGATAAAGACTGTCGAAAGGAAAAAAGATGGCAAATATATTACGCAAAATCATTGAAAATGATAAAGGCGAAATTAAGAAACTAGAAAAAACTGCCAAGAAAGTCGAGAGCTATGCTGATGCAATGGCAGCTCTTTCAGATGAAGAACTTCAGGCAAAAACAGAAGAATTTAAAAAACGATATCAAAACGGAGAAAGCCTAGACCAACTCTTGCCAGAGGCATTTGCAGTTGTTCGTGAAGGGGCAAAACGTGTCCTTGGACTTTTCCCATATCGTGTGCAAATCATGGGTGGTATTGTTCTTCACCATGGTGACGTCCCAGAGATGCGTACAGGGGAAGGGAAAACCCTGACTGCGACAATGCCTGTTTACCTAAATGCTATTTCAGGTGAAGGTGTGCACGTTATCACTGTTAACGAATACCTTTCAGAGCGTGATGCGACTGAAATGGGTGAGCTTTATAGTTGGCTTGGTTTGTCAGTAGGGATTAACCTTTCAGCCAAATCACCAGCTGAAAAACGTGAAGCTTATAACTGTGACATCACTTACTCAACCAACTCAGAGGTAGGTTTCGACTATCTTCGTGATAACATGGTTGTTCGTAAGGAAAACATGGTACAACGTCCATTGAACTATGCCTTGGTCGATGAGGTTGACTCAGTTCTTATCGACGAAGCTCGTACACCATTGATTGTATCAGGTCCTGTAAGTTCAGAAACTAATCAGTTATATCACCGTGCGGATGCCTTTGTTAAGACCTTGACAGAGGATGATTATGCCATTGATATTCCAACAAAAACGATTGGTTTGAATGACTCAGGTATTGACAAGGCTGAAGAATTCTTCAACTTGGACAACTTGTACGATATTGATAATGTTGCCTTGACTCACTATATTGACAACGCCCTTCGTGCCAACTACATCATGTTGCATGATATTGACTATGTGGTCAGTCCTGAGCAAGAAATTCTTATCGTTGACCAATTTACAGGTCGTACCATGGAAGGACGTCGTTTCTCAGATGGGCTCCACCAAGCCATTGAGGCAAAAGAAGGTGTGCCAGTTCAAGAAGAAACGAAGACATCTGCCTCAATCACTTACCAAAATATGTTCCGTATGTACAAGAAATTGTCAGGGATGACTGGTACTGGTAAAACTGAGGAAGATGAATTCCGTGAAATTTACAACATGCGAATCATTCCGATTCCAACTAACCGTCCAATTCAACGTATTGACCACGATGACCTTCTTTACCCTACCTTGGATGCTAAATTCCGCGCTGTGGTACAAGATGTTAAACGTCGTTATGAAAAGGGACAGCCAGTCCTTGTTGGTACGGTTGCCGTTGAAACATCTGACTTGATTTCTAAGATGTTGGTTGAAGCAGGTATTCCTCATGAAGTGCTAAATGCCAAGAACCACGAAAAAGAAGCGCATATTATCATGAATGCGGGTCAACGTGGTGCCGTTACGATTGCGACCAACATGGCCGGTCGTGGTACCGACATCAAACTTGGTGAAGGTGTTCTTGACCTTGGTGGACTCTGTGTCATTGGTACAGAGCGTCACGAAAGCCGCCGTATCGATAACCAGTTGCGTGGTCGTGCGGGACGTCAAGGGGACCCAGGGGAATCTCAATTCTACCTTTCACTTGAAGACGAATTGATGCGTCGTTTCGGTTCTGATCGTATCAAACAAGTCTTGGAACGTTTGAATGCTGATGATGAAGATATTGTTATCAAATCACGTATGTTGACACGCCAAGTGGAAGCGGCTCAAAAACGTGTCGAAGGAAATAACTACGATACTCGTAAACAAGTCCTTCAGTACGATGACGTTATGCGTGAACAACGTGAAATCATCTATGCTGAGCGTTATGATGTTATCACAGCGGAACGTGACCTTGAACCTGAGATTAAGGCTATGATTACGCGTACGATTAACCGTACAGTAGATGGTCACAGCCGCAATGATCAAGAGGAAGCTCTTAAAGGTATTTTGAACTTTGCTCGTCAGGCTTTGGTTCCTGAGAATGCCATCTCACTTGAAGATTTACAAGAAGTGGGAGAGGTAACGAAACGTAGTGTTAATTATGACGCTATTAAAGTTTACTTGAATGAGTTAGCAGATGATGTTTATGATCGTCAAATCAAGAAATTGCGTTCAGAGGAAGCTATCCGTGAATTCCAAAAAGTCTTGATTTTGATGGTTGTTGATAACAAGTGGACGGACCACATCGATGCCCTAGATCAATTACGTAATGCCGTTGGTTTGCGTGGTTATGCACAAAACAACCCAATCGTTGAGTATCAATCTGAAGGGTTCAAGATGTTCCAAGATATGATTGGGGCAATTGAATATGATGTGACACGTACAATGATGAAAGCACAAATTCATGAACAATCTCGTGAAAATGTGAATGAACGTGTTTCGACAACAGCAACAGGCAATATCCAGGCCCACCAAGCAGATGCTAATGGTCAAGAAATTGACTTTAGTAAGGTTGGTCGTAATGACTTCTGTCCATGTGGCTCTGGTAAGAAATTTAAAAATTGTCACGGTCGTAAACAATTTTAGGAAAAAATAGGTAATTATTATGGTTTTTAAAGCAGTAAGTGAAAAAATTGATTTTGATGCAGTTAAAGAATCAACTACATTAACAGGTGAAGCTCTTGCCAAGAAACAAGCTCGTGATAAAGAGCTTGAAGCAATCATCAAGGGTGAAGATGACCGTACGCTTTTGGTTATCGGTCCATGTTCATCTGATAATGAAGAAGCTGTTCTTGATTATGCTCACCGTTTGGCTAAACTTCAAGAAGAAGTTAAAGATAAAGTCTTTATGGTTATGCGTGTCTATACAGCTAAACCTCGTACAAATGGTGATGGCTATAAAGGACTTGTACACCAACCTGATGCTGAAGGGAAACCAAACCTAATTAACGGTATCAAGGCTGTGCGTAACCTTCACTACCGTGTTATCACTGAAACTGGTATCACAACTGCTGACGAAATGCTTTACCCAGAAAATCTTCCTTTGGTAGATGACCTTGTGTCATACATTGCCGTTGGTGCACGTTCTGTAGAAGACCAACAACACCGTTTTGTTGCGTCAGGTATTGATGTTCCAACTGGTATGAAGAATCCAACATCAGGGAACCTTAACGTGATGTTTAACGGTATCTACGCTGCACAAAACAAACAAAACTTCCTCTTTAACGGTGAAGAAGTTGAAACTCCAGGGAACCCATTGGCACACGTTATTCTTCGTGGTTCAACGAATGAATATGGTAAAAACGTGCCTAACTTCTACTATGATGATGTGCTTGAAACAATCGAACACTATGAACAAATGGGCCTTGAGAATCCATTCATCGTTATTGATACAAACCATGATAACTCAGGTAAACGTTACTTGGAACAAATCCGTATCGTTCGTCAAACCTTGATTAACCGTGATTGGAATGAAAAAATCAACAAAGTGGCACGTGGTTTCATGATTGAATCTTACCTTGAAGATGGCCGTCAAGATGCGCCAGATGTCTATGGTAAATCAATCACTGACCCATGTCTTGGTTGGGATAAGACAGAAGAATTGATTCGTGAAATCCACGATACATTGTCAAAATAATAAGGTAACAGAAACCATATATGGGGAGTGAACCGTTTGGATGACCAAGCGGTTCGCTCTCTTTTCACAAAGAGAGGGAAATAGATGGGAATTCATCAAAATAGTCCGCTGATTGATGTAGCGGAAGTAAGGAAATTGCATGCTCTTACGGGAGACGCACTAGTAACTAAACAGGCTAATGATGAGGCCTTGGCAAAAATTATCAAGGGTGAGGACAAACGTATTCTCTTGGTTATTGGTCCATGTTCATCTGATAATGAAGAAGCCGTTCTTGACTATGCTCACCGTTTGGCCAAACTTCAGGAAGAAGTGAAGGACAAAATCTTTATTGTTATGCGTGTTTATACAGCTAAACCACGTACTAATGGGGACGGTTATAAGGGGCTTATCCACCAGCCAGATGCAGAGGGTGATGTAGACCTTCTTGCTGGGGTTAAGGCGGTTCGCCACCTTCAGTCACGTATTATTACTGAAACAGGCCTTCCAATCGCTGACGAGATGCTTTATCCGTCAAATCTTTCCTTCTTTGATGATCTGCTTAGCTATCACGCTATTGGAGCACGTTCTGTCGAGGACCAAGAACACCGCTTTGTAGCTTCAGGTATTGATGTGCCAATTGGCTTGAAGAACCCAACGTCAGGGAATTTGAATGTCATGTTTAATGGTATCTATGCGGCGCAGAACCAACAGCATTTCCTTTACAATGGTGCTGAAGTTAAAACAGATGGTAACCCACTCGCTCACGCTATCCTGCGTGGTGCCAACAATGAAAATGGTCAGAACATTGTCAACTACCATTACGAGGACTTGGTTAAGGCTTTGGACAAGTATAGTGCATTTAATTTGGAAAACCCATTTATTCTTGTTGATACAAACCATGATAACTCAGGTAAAAACTTCATGGAACAAGTTCGCATTGTGCGTGAAGTCCTTCTTAACCGTGAGTGGGATGAGCGTATCGCGGATACCGTGCGTGGCTTTATGATTGAGTCTTACCTTGAGGATGGTCGTCAAGACACACCTGAAGTTTATGGTAAATCAATTACAGATCCATGTCTTGGTTGGGCTAAGACAGATAGCCTTATTCGTGAAATCCACAATCGACTTTCGTTATAATTATGATTTTTGGACATGGTATAGACTTGCAGGAAATTTCAGCTGTAAAAAAGGCTTATGACCGCAATCCACGCTTTGCAAAAAAGGTATTGACACCAAAAGAGTGGGAGCGTTTTGAATCCCTTTCTGGTAATCGTCAGATGTCCTATTTAGCAGGGCGCTGGGCCGGTAAGGAAGCATTTTCAAAGGCTTGGGGTACTGGTATTGGAGCAGTCGGCTTTAAGGATATTGAAATATTGACCAATGACAAGGGAGCTCCAGTGGTGACCCAATCACCTTTTGAAGGCAAGGTTTTTATCTCGATTTCCCATAGCGGTGATTTTGTTCAGGCAAGTGTCATTTTAGAAAAAAACTAAGAGATAGATGTTGGAAGAGGATAGCTTATGATTTCAAGTTTACATCGACCAACCTTGGCAAAGGTTGATCTATCAGCAATTTCAGAAAATATTGAACAAGTGGTTAGTCACATCCCTAAACAGGTAAAGACTTTTGCAGTTGTTAAGGCCAATGCTTATGGTCATGGCGCTGTCGAAGTGGCCAAGCATGTATCTAAGCAGGTGGATGGTTTTTGTGTTTCCAACCTAGACGAGGCGCTTGAACTTCGTCAAGCTGGCTTAGAACAACCGATACTTATTTTAGGAGTCGTCTTGCCAGACGAGGTTCCTTTGGCTATTCAAGAAAACATCACTCTGACGGTAGCTTCGCTTGAGTGGTTGGAAATGGCTAAGAATCAAGGGCTTGATTTAACTGGTTTGACCTGCCATATTAAGATTGATTCAGGTATGGGCCGTATTGGGGTGCGTAACCAAGAGGATGCGGTTAGCTTGATTGCTGGTCTGAAATCACTTGGTGCGGATGTCGAAGGTATTTTTACCCATTTTGCAACGGCTGATGAGGCAGATGATAGTAAATTCAAGCGTCAATTAGCCTTCTTCACGGATTTGGTTAATAACTTGGTGGACCGTCCTCGCTTGGTACACGCTAGCAACTCTGCGACGAGTATCTGGCATGCAGAAACAGTCTTTAATGCGGTACGTCTGGGTGTTGTTATCTATGGTCTCAATCCTAGTGGCAGTGCTTTAGACCTTCCATATAGGATTCGTCCTGCTTTAAGTTTGGAGACTGCACTTGTTCATGTTAAGACCCTGCCAGCAGGTCAAGATGTAGGTTATGGTGCAACCTATACGACGACAGCTGATGAGGTTATTGGAACCATTCCGATTGGCTATGCGGATGGTTGGACTAGAGATTTACAAGGTTTCCATGTTATTGTGGATGGACAGCTTTGTCCTATTGTTGGGCGTGTGTCTATGGACCAGATTACTGTTCGCCTTCCTAAGGTTTATCCCCTAGGAACTCCTGTCACTCTTATGGGTGAAAATGGGGGAGCAAGCATTACTGCGACAGAGGTGGCTGAAAAACGTGGCACTATCAACTACGAAGTTCTTTGTTTACTTAGTGACCGCGTACCTCGTAGCTATGATTAATATCAATAAAAAGAGAAATCCAGTTTGATGCTGGATTTTTTGGTTTTAGTGAAGACCATTTTCATGTGTTATAATAGCTGATAAGGCTTCCTTTTTCACGGGAAGAAGAACACGATAGAAATGATAGAGGATATGATTCAACTAGATTCACCAATTGCGGATTTGAAAGGCTTTGGGCCTAAGTCCGCTGAAAAATTTACCAAATTAGATTTATACACGGTTGGGGACCTCTTGCTTTATTTTCCTTTCCGATATGAGGATTTTAAGAGTAAGTCTATCTTTGAACTGATGGATGGCGAAAAGGCTGTTATTACGGGAACAGTGGTGACGCCTGCCAATGTGCAGTATTATGGCTTTAAACGGAATCGTCTGAGTTTTAAAATCAAGCAAGGAGAGGCTGTGATTGCCATTAGTTTCTTCAACCAACCTTATCTTGTGGATAAGATTGAGATGGGGGCAGAAGTGGCTATTTTTGGCAAATGGGACCAGAAGAAGTCTGCTGTGACTGGTATGAAAGTCCTGGCTCAAGTTGAGGACGATATGCAGCCAGTCTACCATGTAGCCCAGGGTGTTAGTCAGGCCCAACTGATAAAGGCCATAAAGGCAGCTTTTGATAGTGGGGCCCTTAATTTGTTGGAGGAAAATCTCCCTCAGGTGCTGCTGGACAAGTACCGTCTCATGGGACGTCAAGAGGCTGTGCGTGCCATGCATTTTCCGAAAGATTTGGCTGAATATAAGCAGGCTCTACGTAGGACCAAGTTTGAGGAGCTCTTTTATTTCCAGATGAATTTACAGGTGCTGAAGGCTGAAAATAAGTCCGAAACCAATGGTCTAGCAATTGCTTACGATGAAGCCAAAATCAAAGCCAAAATTGCAGCATTACCGTTCCCCTTAACAGAGGCCCAACAGCGTAGTTTATCGGAAATCCTAGCTGATATGAAATCTGGGGCTCATATGAACCGTCTCTTGCAAGGAGATGTGGGCTCAGGGAAAACAGTTATCGCTAGCTTGGCTATGTATGGGGCCTATACGGCAGGATTTCAGTCTGCCCTCATGGTACCGACGGAAATCTTAGCAGAGCAGCATTATCAGAGTTTACAGGGGCTTTTTCCTGAGCTAGAGGTAGTGCTCCTAACTTCTGGGATGAAGGCGGCGGACAAGAAGGTAGCTCTTTCTAAAATCGAATCGGGGGAGGCTCAGATGATTGTGGGGACTCACTCACTGATTCAGGATGCTGTGACTTATCACAGGCTTGGGCTAGTAATTACTGATGAGCAGCACCGTTTTGGGGTTAATCAACGTCGTATTTTCCGTGAGAAAGGTGACAATCCTGATGTCCTTATGATGACAGCGACACCCATTCCTAGGACTTTGGCAATCACTGCCTTTGGGGAGATGGATGTATCTATCATTGACCAGATGCCAGCTGGACGTAAGCCCATCATCACCCGTTGGGTTAAACATGAGCAGTTAGATACTGTATTGACTTGGATTAAGGGGGAGTTGGAAAAAGATGCTCAGGTCTATTTTATTTCTCCTCTGATTGAAGAGTCTGAGGCTCTTGATTTGAAAAATGCGGTAGCTCTTCATCAGGAACTCACAGAGTTCTTTGGGGATTCAGCTACAGTAGCTCTGATGCACGGTCGTATGAAAAATGATGAAAAAGACCAAATTATGCAAGATTTCAAGGACAGAAAATCTCAGATTTTAGTATCAACTACAGTTATCGAAGTAGGGGTTAACGTGCCAAATGCTACAGTTATGGTCATTATGGATGCGGATCGTTTTGGACTTAGCCAGCTTCACCAGCTTCGAGGGCGTGTAGGTCGTGGCGATAAGCAGTCCTACTGTGTTTTGGTGGCTAATCCTAAAAATGATACTGGTAAAAAACGCATGCAGGCCATGTGTGAGACCACGGATGGCTTTGTTCTAGCTGAGGAGGATCTTAAAATGCGTGGCTCAGGTGAAATCTTTGGGACACGTCAGTCAGGTATTCCTGAATTTCAGGTGGCCGATATTGTGGAAGACTACAATATCTTAGAGGAAGCCAGACGGGTGGCTAGCCAAATTGTATCTGACCCTAACTGGCGAGAGAATCCTGAATGGCAGGTGCTAGGAGCACATTTGAGAAGCCAAGGTGAGTTTGATTGAGGAGGAAACCAATGAACAAAAGACGGTTAAAACTCGATTTTTTTGCAATCTTGCATCCCTTATTTCTTATGATGTTAGGTCTCATATTTTATTTTTTCGCCTTCATCTTGATTTGGTTTATTACCGAATTGACAAAGCTGATAGAAGGAAAGACAGACTTTCATACCCTATATCTTTATTCACTTCTTATCTCTCTATCTTGTTCGGTATTACTGATTATGTACGTCGCGGGTCTTATAGCTCAACTGATTATCCATATACAGCATCAAAAGGAAAGAACGCTTTTGCCAGTCTGGTGCATGCTTACAGCTGTACTGATGCTTGTGCCCCTATTCGAAGATTTTAGTATCTTAGGCTCGGCCTGGAATTTTAAAGGGTATTTTCTTTCCATAGTTGCCTACATTGCCTATCTCTTTACAAAGCTACCCAAGGTTATTGAAAGTTACCGCTATCATGCGACAATTCGCTATGCCGTTTGGGTGGCTCTGGTGTTGGGTCTTATCTTATCCATGCTTTAGACAGAAAAACTCTCAGTAAACTCACTGAGAGTTTTAAGTTTCCTTCAAGCTTATTACAAGCTTTCTTTAAGTTAGGCAACCTATAATAAAACCATCAAAACGAGATAGGTTTTGATAATAAAACGTTTTGGCTAGGCCAAACCATTCCTAAAAAGGAGGACATAACAATGACAGTAAAAATTAAAGTAACCTACAACCCAAATTTCCAAAAGCATCCTCAAGACTTTAAGGTTTATCAAAACTAATATTGATGCTAAGAAGAGGCTAAATTTACCCATATTCTACAATTTTCATCCCTCATTTTCCAAAATCCCTTTTTCCTTTTTTTCATTACGTAGAATCCCTCTTCTTAAAATCATAAAAAGTCTAGACGGAAGCACGACCAGTCTAGGCGATTAAAATAAGTAAGCTAACCAGTTGAGATTTTCTTGACTGGTTTTTATTTTTTTGATTTTTAGATAAAAAATATCGAAAAACGATAAAAATGTGTTGACAAGGAGAAATAAAGAGTGTAATATATAATTATCGATAAACGATAATAAGTTTTCGATAAAGATAATCTTATTCGCGAAAAAGAGAAATTATTTACTAAAACTATTTAACAAAGGAAAAACTTATCATGAAAACACTTAAACCAATCATCAACGCTCTTCTTATTCTTCTTATGGCAATCTACGGTCTTGCAATGCTTGCTTTACTTATCCTTCCTTTTGTGAACGTGGCCAATCTTTTCCCAGGTGCAGAGGTTCAATACCTTTCTGGTTGGGGTTACTGGCTGGTCGCAGAGCTACAATTTGCCTTCTATCTTGCCTTGATTTGGCTCCTTCGTAAAGATCTTAAAGACTTTACTTGGAAGGCACTTTGGACAGAAGATTTCTCTCTTTTCTTGAAAAAGGCTGCCCTTCTAACCTTTGTGCCATCAGCCTTGAATATCTTCTTGCAGTTGGGAACGACAGATCACCTAGTAATGGACTTCAGCACATCAGTTTGGCTCTTCTTGGTCTCTCTAGCTTGTGATGCTATCCGTCTTCGTAAGGGACAAACAGCTGTCAAATAATTGAATGTATCTTAGTTGAAAAGTAGTAAAATCTTATCTATAAACTAGTATTTTATATTGATATTCGATATAATTGATACTGTTAATAGTTAGCTGCTGATTTAGTATAAGGTCAAGGGCTCCTAGAGGCACCTTGGCTTTTTCTAGTCTATACTCCCAAAAAATCAAAATGTATTTACAATCGAGGTAACACATGACAACTATCTTATTCTATTTTTTAATCGTCCTAGCCTTGGCTGGCTCTAGTTATTATGGTTGGAAATCGGCTAAAAGTGCTAAAAATCGTCAGGAGACGCAAGAACAAAAACGACTTCGTAGTGTTCTCCTGTTCGTTAATGTCCTCCTTTTTGCGGGCTTTTTAAGTCTTGTTATTACCATTCTTAATGACGCCTTTATTCTGACTGGTCATGAAGGACTCTTACAACAAGGTTGGCGTATGCTTCTTGGTTCGGGAGTTACCGTGAAAAGTACTAGCACTAGTCTGACACTTTTTGCAGCAACCATTGATTTCCTTCGTATGGTAGTCAACATAGGTTTCTTGTTGTGCCTACGTGCCTTTCTGATTAACCTTTATCGTTCTGATATTTTCATCGCTAAAAATGCTAAGTTGGTTCGTTGGTCAGCGCATTTGCTCGTTCTTGGGGCTTTTATCAATAATGGTATCTTTACATTTGGAACTGGCAACCAGAGTTATAGTTTCTTTAACATCAGTTATTTGCTAGTTAGCTTTGTCCTCTATGCTGTCGCTATGATTTTGACTAAGGCTAATGCCATTGCTGAGGAAAATGAGTACACGATTTAGGAGGGGCTTATGATTATTGTCAATTTGGACGTTGAACTTGCCAAGAAGAAGATGCGCTCGGGTGAGCTGGCAGAACGGATTGGTATTACCCCAGCCAATCTCTCGGTTCTTAAGACAGGCAAGGCCAAGGCAATCCGTTTTACAACACTGGACGCTATTTGTAAAGAGTTAGATTGCCAACCAGGAGATATTCTTGAATATAGACCTGACGAAGAAAACTAAAAGCCTGAAGCAGTTCAGTCACCTTTCTGGTGACCATGCTTCAAGCTTTTTTTATTTTTTCTTCAACCATGCGACTAGCGCTAGACTGGCTAGCACGGTACCACAGACCATGGCGATATGTGTTTTTGAGATGGTTAGTTCATAGTGGAAATCTTTATTTTCCAATCTATCGGTTGCTTCAATGCTAAGTTTCATGTCTTATCCCTCGATATAATCTTTCAATTCTTGGCCTTTTAGTCCTGCACTAAGTGCAATGAGGAGTTTGAGGCGAGCTTTTGGTGCATTGAGTTCTTTAACAAACATAACGCCAGCTTCTTGGAGTTTGACCCCACCCCCTTCATAGGCGTAGACAGGTTCGGCGATACCGTTGAAACAGCGAGAGACGAGCACAACAGGGACTCCTTTTTCCATAAGCTTTGTGATTTCTCCTGCAGCTAGTGGTGGAAGGTTTCCAGCACCCATGGCTTCGATGACGACACCGTCAATCTTCTCAGGATCCAGGAGACTGATGATACCATCTCCAATACCCATCCCTGCATAGGCTTTTATGATTGGTACTGTTCCTGTAATTTGTTCCAAATCAAAGCGAACACGAGGCTCAGCAGTTTTGAACCAGAGGATGTCATGCTTCATGATGATGCCTAGTGGACCATGGGTTGGTGTGTGGAAGGTTGCTACGTTTGTGGTATGGGTCTTAGTCACATACTTGGCTGCATGGATTTCATCATTCATCACGACGAGGATTCCTTTGTCAGCGGCCTTGTCATCACTGGCAACACGTAGGGCTGAGAGATAGTTATAGACCCCGTCGCTTCCTAGCTCGTTTGACGAACGCATGGCACCAGTTAGAACGATTGGAATCTCAGGGACGGCCATGGTATCTAGGAAGTAGGCTGTTTCTTCCAGGGTATCTGTCCCATGAGTGATGACCACACCATCATATTGACCAGCTGTTTCCTTGATTTTTTTGTAAATATCCAGCATGTGGTAGGGTGTGATATGTGGGCTTGGGATATTAAGAAAATCGAGAACGGTTAGTTCTAAATTATCTAAATCAAGTCCCACATGGTTCATGGGATTATCAGCGTTTTGGCTGACCCTGCCATCATTATCCGCTGACATGGAAATGGTCCCTCCAGTGTGAAGGACTAGGATTTTTTTTATCATTTATACTACTCACTATCATATTTATGTTATAATTTATTTTAGCATAAAATGTTAGAAGGAGGGGAGCTCTGTGGCCATTAAAGCAGTCTTTTTTGATATTGATGGGACTTTTCTAAATGACCGAAAACGCGTGTCTAGTTCAACCAAAAAAGCCATCAGTCAAATGAAGGAAGATGGTATCTTAGTTGGTTTGGCAACAGGTCGTGGTCCAGGATTTGTCCAGCCTTTCATGGACAATCTGGGTCTGGATTTTGCAGTCACTTATAACGGTCAGTATATTTTGACTCACGACAAGGTCCTTTATCAAAACCAGCTCCCTAAATCAACAGTCTACAACTTGATTCGCTATGCCACCAAGCACCGTAGAGAGATTTCTCTAGGGACTAGTACAGGTCTTGTTGGTTCCAATATTATCAGTATGGGGACGAGTAAGTTTGGACAAATCGTCAGCCGTATTGTCCCTAAGTCCTGGGCTAAGATGGTGGAGCGTAGTTTCAAGTCTTTGATTCGTCGTTTCAAGCCACAAAGCATTGAAACCCTTAAAACTATCATGCGTGAGCCTATTTATCAGGTGGTTATGGTAGCGACGGTGGGCGAAACACAAGATATTGAAGAAAAATTTCCTCATGTGAAGATTACCCGCTCAAGTCCTTACTCAGCCGATATTATTTCAGCGGATCAATCTAAGTTGAAAGGTATCGCTCATCTAGGTGAGGTTTTTGGTTTCGAACTCAGTGAGGTTATGGCCTTTGGGGATTCGGAAAATGACCTAGAAATGCTGTCTGGCGTTGGCGTTGGTGTTGCCATGGGAAATGGTGAAGACGAACTGAAAGACCAGGCTACCCATGTCACTGATACTAATAACCAGAATGGGATTGCCAAAGCCTTGTCACACTACGGTTTGATTCACTTTGAAACAGAGAATTCATTTACCAGTGATGATGGCAACTTCAACAAGGTTAAGGATTTCCACCATTTGATGGATGGCTCAACTAACGACATGCCTCGTGTTTACGGTATCGAGGAAGCTGGTCACCGTGCGGACTTCAAGTTGGAAGAAATCGTCGAATTTCTTTATGCTTCATCAGGTGGGGACAAGCGTGTCTTTGGTCAGGCTGTTCTGGATTTGCATGCTGCTCTTGATAAGGCAGCCCTCAAAGTTAGTTCTAAAGAGCACTCAGAGTCAACGATGGTTGGTCAGGTGGATGCTTTGACTGACTTGCTTTACTTGACCTATGGTTCATTTGTCCTTATGGGGGTCGATCCTAAGCCTTTCTTTGATACGGTTCATGAGGCTAATATGGGGAAAATTTTCCCCGATGGAAAGGCTCACTTTGATCCCGTGACCCACAAAATTCTTAAACCAAGTGACTGGGAAGAGCGATTTGCACCAGAACCACACATTAAACGAGAGCTGGATCGTCAGATTCAAAAATCTCTACAAAGAAGTAAATAGAAAATATAAAGGTTTGGACAGTTTGCTCCAAGCCTTTTTCTAATAAAAATGACATTTATTAATGTATTTATTTGTGATAAAATAAAGACATTCTATGTATTTTTAAGGAGATTATTATGACTAAAGCAGATTGGTTAGACTTTTTTGAAGCCATCAATGGTCGTTCAGCGACTGAAGAAGAAATTGCAGCAGCACTTGCAGCTGGTGAGTTCCAAGATGACGCACCAGCAGTAGAAACTGCCCCAACACAAGAAGCGCCAGTGCAACCAGCTTTCGCTAGTGCCCAAGAAACACCAGCCCAAGAGGCTCAACCACAGCCAACTTTCGCTGGTGCCCAAGAAGCGCAACCACAGCCGACTTTTGCGAGTGCACAAGACGCACAAGCGCAAGCTCCTTTTGCAACTGCTCAGGCAGCACAACCACAACCAACCTTTGCGGGTGCTCAAACTGCACCAGTACAAGGAGTGCCAAATCAAGCGGCCCAACCACAAGCTGGTTTTGCGAATGCTCAAGCTGGTCAACAAGCAGCTTTTGCTAACGGTCAACCTCTTCAACCAGGTCAAAACGTTCAATTTATCAACGGTCAAGCCGTAGTTGTTCCAGCACAACCATCAGCATTTGCGACAACATTCAAAAACTACTGGACATGGTTGCTTAATGCATGGCGTCGTCCAGCTGACATGACAGACTATGGTAAACACAATGGTTGGCTTAACTATATCTTCTTGTCACTCTTCACTGGACTTGCCTTCTTTGCAATTTTGAGCGCTGTGGCACGTAAATTTATTAGCCCAGTTGTATCAACAACAAATGCATTGTCTAGTATGTTTGGTTCTTATGGAACAGATGCTTACTCATCTCCAGTTTCAAGCCATACATCTAGCATTGGTTTTGGAGCCTTCTTTGCTAGTATCCTAGCTGCCTTCCTCTTTATCTTTGCTTTTATCTTGGCAGGATTTGTGACACGTAAGGCCATCTTCCGTGACCCTGAGACTACTTTCTTGAATAGCTTTGACCGTTTTGGTCGTTTGACATCATTAGCCTTGCCAATCTTGCTTGTAACAATCTTGTTGGGAGCTATTGGACTTGTTGCCTTCCCAGGATTCTTGTTCTATGTTGTTTACTTCTTATTTGCAATTGCTAATCTATTTACAATTGTTCCTGTAACAACAGCGTGGAAGGCTGATAAGTTCTATCAAATGATTTTGGCAGCACTTTTGAATGGTGTGATTTTGTCAATCTTGTTTGCAATCGTATTTGCTATCATGTCATCATTTACAGTAGGTCTTCTATTCTAAGTAAACCTCTGACGATTTTTGAAAAAGCAAGTTTATAGGAGTCTTTATGGCAACAAAAGAAAAGTGGATTGATTTATTTGAAAAGGCAGTTGGTCGTCCGCCCCATGCTTTGGAGATTGAAGAAGGCCAGAAAGCAGACTTTGACTTAAAGGCTATTAAAGGCATTTCGGCAATGGGCTTGGACCAAGCAGCCACTCCTTCTGAACCAACAGAAGAAGTTGATGAGTATGACGTTGCCGAGGAAGTGTTTGAAGATGTACCGCTTGGTGATGAAGAGGAAACGACTCCTTTAGAAACTGAGGAGCTTGCACCAGTATCTCAAGCAGATCAAGGTCAAGCTGAAGAAAATTCAGAGGCTGCTTCTAAAGAAGCACAAGCCATCTGGATGAAGGCTTTTAAAACCTATGTTGGACGTCAGCCTCTCCCTGAGGAATTCTTACTTGGTAAGTCTTCAGGTTATGATGTGTCAACCATCCATCAGTTTATCTCAGATGGTAAGGCTGCGAAACCAGCCAAGCCAGCCATGGCTAAAGGGAAGAAAATCTTGATTATTGCTGGTGTTGTTGCAGCAGTCTTGGCACTTGCTGGTTACGGCTTTGGTTCTTATTACTACTCACGTGGTCAAGTAGCAGAGCGTTATGAAGCAGCAGCTAAGAAGAGTTTTAAAGATAGCTTGGAATACCAAGTATGGTCTGATACTAAAAAGGAAATTAAAACATCCGAAGTCAAGTACACAGACACTAAAAGTACACAAGCCTATAGCAAGAGCCAACTCCTGTCTGGCGAACGTATGCAAAAGGTTGGACGTCAGTTCCTTATTTTTCCTAAGTGGAGAGTCGTGGTAGATCCTGGAACGGTTGATTTAACCGTTAATACAGCTGATTTGAATGTGACTATTAACGGAGTTTCTTATGCTACTACAGATGGCAATAACTACACGGCTAAATTGAACCATCTCTATCCAGGAACTTACAATTTTGTGGCTTCTGGTAAGGTCAATGACCAAGATATCACTGTCTCATCTGAGGAAAATGTTACTTCTAAAACAGAAGTCAACCTTTCTGTAGAGTATCTTAGCTTTACCGTTAAGTCTAATCTTAAGGACGGAGACCTCTACGTTGGTGGTACCAAAGTTGGAACCCTTAACTCAGGGAAACTAGATGTTAACAAGGTAGCAGTAGCAGGTTCATCAGCTGTTTATGTTAAGAAGAATTTCGAAGATGGTAGCTCTATTAAAACAGAGACATTGTCTATTAAGAAAATCTCTGAAGGCCAAACGGTTACTCTTGATGCTGATGGTGTTCTTGACCGTGATACGGCAGATCGTCTTTTGACCGCTGCTTACGGTAAATTTGGTAGCTACGCATCTAATCACAACATGACACCAGATGGTGTATCCGATATTTTCCTTAATGGTACTGATGATACCATGTATAAGGATGTAACGGCTGATATTGATAAAAATACTACAGGTGCTAAAAACCGTGCTGCTGATAGTATTACTTTCTCGGACGTTGACGTCACAGAAGTCGTTCAGACTGGTGAGAAGACCTTCAAGGTGACCTTCACAGCCGTTTATGATTTCTACTATGGTTATGATTCGAAATTCAAGTCATCAGGAGATATCAAAGATAAAATCTCATGGTCATGTAATGTAGAATATGTTGGTGATGATAGTGACTCTAGCAGCAATGGTTCTAACTACAGCGACTACCGTATCAATGGCAAGGCTGGCGAATCACAAAATGTGAGTCGTGAAAATACTGTGAAATAGTAGATGCTTTCTCATAGAGCTAGTCATTGTTGAACTGATTACAAATAGGAGGTTAGTCCTCCAGACTAAAAAATGAAGAACTTGGCAATTGCCAGGTTCTTTTGTTTGTCTGTTATTACCTCTTAGGGGCTAAACCGTGCCACTTACCTAAAAGGCCTTGTTTTGTGTAAAGCAGTTGTTATAATGGAAGCATCAAAAGGACAGGAAAGGAGTATTATGAAAGTTAGAATCGAATTGGACCCATCCATGGATGAGCCTGAAATCTTGATTCGAGCTCCTCGGTTAACACAGGAATTGGCCCAGCTCCAAGAATCTATTCTAAAGCAAAAGTTAGTTCCTTTAGCCTTTTACAAGGATCGAAGCGAATATTTTCTGGATTTGGCAAATATTCTCTTTTTTGAAACAGACGGGGAAAAGATTTTTGGACATACCAAGGATGAGGCCTATGAGGTGAAGCAAAAGCTCTACGAATTAGAAGAGTTGCTCCCGATTGCCTTTTGTCGGATTTCCAAATCGACGATTGTTAATGCTAAGCAGATTTATTCTTTAGAGAAGTCTTTTTCGGGGACTAGTACGGTGAATTTCTATCAGACCCACAAGCAGGTCCATGTATCAAGACGCTACTATCAAGTTTTAAAAGAACGACTAAACGAAATGAGGTAAGATAATGAGAAAGAAATTAATTGGGATCCTCTTGATCCTTTTGGCAGCTTTGGTAATTGTACAAGACTATTTTATAAAATGGGAAATTAGTATTTGGATGTTGGCCTGGGTAGTCTTATTGGCAATTTTGTCCCTTTCTAGTCTTTTGAAGCGACATTTTGGTCTTGGTTTCGCCTATGGCATTGTGGCTCTATTTTCACTTAATGGACAGTTCCATTTTCTTCCAGTATCTAATTCGGTCCTTATCTTTTCTTCCATTCTTGCAGTTATTGGCTTGAACATTCTCTTCAATCCTTCTAGTAAAACAAAGAATCGCTTTGGACTGGGTTCTACTGGTTCAGACGCTAATAATGGTGGAAATGATATTGATGTCACTTTTTCAGTAGTGACCAAATATCTCAATGACCAGCAATTTACGCATGGGAGTGCGGAAGTTAGTTTAGGACAGGCTTCCGTTTATTTTGATAATTGCCGTATTGAGGGGCCATCTGCCCAGTTTGATGTGGACGTTTCTCTTGGAAGTCTTAGCCTCTATGTGCCCAGTGATTGGCGGGTACATGTGAATGTGGATAACTCTCTTTCAGCTGTACAGCATGAGGAAAATCCTAGCAACTTAACTAACAAGGACTTCTACATCAAAGGTGATGTTTCCTTGGGTAATTTAGAAATTATTTATGTTGGTGAGAATGCGATTGATTAAGTTAGTGGAGGGAACCTCTGATTAATATAATACCTATTGTTTTATCTCATCTCCTGTGATAAGATAGGCTCAATCTATTTTCAGGAGGGACAAGACATGGTTTCTACTATTGGTATTATAAGTTTATCTAGTGGGATTATCGGTGAAGACTTTGTCAAGCACGAAGTGGACTTGGGTATTCAACGTCTCAAGGACCTCGGACTCAAACCTGTCTTTTTGCCCCATTCACTAAAAGGATTAGACTTTATCAAAGAACACCCTGAAGCTCGTGCAGAGGATTTGATTCATGCCTTTTCTGATGATAGCATCGACATGATTCTATGCGCCATCGGTGGGGACGATACCTATCGCTTGCTACCCTACCTCTTTGAAAATGACCAACTACAAAAGGTTATCAAACCAAAGATTTTTCTCGGTTTCTCGGATACAACCATGAACCACCTCATGTTGCATAAACTAGGAATCAATACTTTTTACGGTCAATCATTTCTAGCAGACATTTGTGAGTTAGACAAAGAAATGTTGCCATATAGCCTCCACTACTTTAAAGAATTGATTGAGACTGGAAAAATCTCAGAAATTCGACCTAGTAACGTTTGGTATGAGGAACGGACTGATTTTAGTCCCAAAGCTTTGGGAACACCTCGTGTCAGCCATGCAAATACAGGTTTTGACTTGTTACAAGGAACTGCCCAGTTCGAGGGGGAAATTCTCGGCGGTTGCCTCGAATCCCTCTACGATATCTTTGACAACTCTCTACACGCAGATAGCACAGACCTCTGCCAAAAATACAAACTTTTCCCTGACTTATCCGACTGGGAAGGAAAGATTCTATTGCTAGAAACAAGTGAAGAAAAGCCTGAACCTGATGATTTCAAAAAAATGTTGCAAACTTTAAAAGAAACTAGGATATTTGAGGTCATCAGTGGACTCCTGGTTGGGAAACCTATGGATGAAACCTTCTATGACGACTATAAGGAAGCTTTAATGGACATCATTGATAGCAATATCCCAATTGTCTATAATCTGAATGTCGGACACGCAACTCCAAGAGCCATTGTTCCCTTCGGAGTCCACGCGTATGTAGATGCAAAGAAGCAAGTCATCCACTTTGACTATAACAAAGAAAGCTGAGATAAGACTCTCAGCTTTTTTTAGAAAGTAGGAGTATCTTAGTTGCTATAAAGCATGACACTTTAAGTGGATAATACTCCTGTATTTCTAAGTTCATCCAGTCTATCAGATTGATTGATACTCAAGGGGAGTGGGGCAAGGAACAATTTTTAAAAAGTTGTTCGGTCCTACTCCCTTTTTTCCTATTTTATAGTCTCTTTATTTGTGATAATATAGTATAGTGAAAAAAACTAGACTGGAATAACTTTACTCTTTTGAAGTTTTATGTGACAGCGATGATGGAGATAATCTAAGCGGATGCCTGCTTGGAGCGATAGTCAAGTAAACTCAAAATGAGGCTAGAAGGGAAATTGTTATGAGAAAAAAAGCGATTGGTATTGATTTAGGAACAACGAATTCCGTTATGGCTGTTGTTCGTGAAGATGTGCCAGAGATTATTCCGATGGGGACGAATGACGATCAGGTCTTACGTTCAGCGGTTTATTTCTCAAATATTAGTGGCCAAAATCATGTGTCTTTTGGTAAGGAAGCCATTGAACGTGGGACAGAAATCGGAAGTACAGAAAACTTTAAATTTGATTTTAAACGTGATATTGGGCGTCCCATTGCTAGTGATACACCAGACCACACACGTGTCAATTCTATTATTCTTTCGGCCTTGGTTTTGAACGAATTTCGTAAACGTGCCTATGTAGTTGGGCAGGAGATGGGCCAAGCAGATGGTATCAAGGATGCTGTTATCACAGTGCCTGCCTACTTTACGTCAGATCAACGTGCGGCAACTAAGAATGCTGGTCGTATTGCAGGATTTAATGTTTTGCGTATTATCAATGAGCCTACAGCTGCGGCCATTGCCTATGCCCACACTAAAAATGCTCAAGGGAATGTCTTGGTCTTCGACCTAGGTGGAGGAACTTTTGACGTTACCATCATGCGCGTGGCTGATCATGCCTATGATATTTTGGCAACTGACGGGAATTCACGCCTTGGTGGGATTGATTTTGATAAGCGTCTTGTGGGCTACATCATGCAGGAGTTGGAAAAACAAGGGGTCAATATGACTAACCTTTCCGAGAAGGAAAAAATTCAACTTCAATATAAGGCTGAGCAGATTAAGACTAGTCTATCTGTGAATGACCAAGCTCTCTATGAGCACTATGTCAATGGTCAAGGTTACGGTGTCTTGATAACTCAAGCGATTTTCAATGAAATTACCTTGGACCTCCTCAAAGATACTGAAATCAAGGTGCAATCTACCCTTCAAGCATCTGGCTTGAAATGGGAAGAGATTGACCATATTCTCCTTGTGGGTGGGTCAACACGTATGCCAATGATTCGTCAGATGATTCGTTTGATGAGTGGTTTGGAACCTAAGTTTGACCTTAATCCAGATACTATCGTGGCACAAGGGGCTTCTATTTTGGCTGACCTTATCGTCAATAATGAGGTTAGCTTCTCTGAGCACCAGGATGGTAAGACAACTGAGACAGATAGAGTGGTTGTCAAGGATGTGACCTCTCAGGGAATCGGTCTGCTCTTCAAGAAAAATCCAAACAAGAACTACAGTTTTGTGGGTGACTACTATAATAGTGTCGTGGTTCCACGTAACTCAGTCTTGCCTTTGGCTGTTACCAAGGATCTCTTTGCGGTCGTGGATGGACAGAGTAAGTTTAAACTTCGTATCACAGAAGGAAATTATGAAAATCCATTTGCTGTAAAGATTTTGGGACAAGTGGGAGGACAAGTGCCACAACCTCGTCAGAAAGGCGAGCTTTTGGCACAAGTCACCTATGCTTTCGATTCAGAACAAATTGTTACCGTAACAGTGTCTGATCCTCGAAGCAATACTGTTGTGGCACGCTTTTCAGTCAATGCACAAGTCAACCAAACCCAAGAAGTGGTTAAGGAAGACTTGTCAGAACTTCAAGCTATTTTTGCTAAATTCATCTCATGATAGACTACTACAAAGCAATTGATACAGAGACAGGACAGGAAGTATCTTATTTAAGAGAGGTCAGTAACCGTATCTCTCCAGAGATGTCGGCTCAAGATTGTTTCGTGGCACTTTCCTTTTTACGTGAAGAGCTGGAGGAGCTCTGGACAAATGGTACCTTGGATAAAGAGGGAGAGCGTTTGCGTAGTGAGCTCTACACGATTCGCTCAATCTTTTTCTCAGACCATGAGAAGTTACAATACGATCGAAAACTCAGACAGGCTCAGAGAAAGGCATTGGAAGCTGAAAAGGGAACGACCACTGATACTAGCAATGTAACAGCTAAAAAGGAAATCCCTTTTGAACCTGTTGTGGTGACTCAAACTAAAGAGTCATCTCTTAAAAATTACCTCTTTGCGGCCTTCGCCTTTGTGATTCTACTAAGCTTGATTCTCTTTTTCAATATCAATGTCATCGTTCTTATTATCGGAGCCATTCTAATTGTGGCTTTGATGTTACTTATGTCTTAGGAGATATTAATGGAAACCAATCAATTAACATTTGAACATATCTGTTTCAAATATAAGGGAAATGATAACCAGCTCTTTACAGATTTGGATGTTACTATGGAGACTGGCCAAGTTGTCGGTATCTTGGGTGCCTCTGGTTCAGGAAAAACAACCTTAACTGAGATTCTCCTTGGCCAGCTTAAACCAACCTGCCAACAATTTCGTATTTTAGAAAATGGCAAACCTGTGACTGCTGGTTCACGCTCTTGGTCCTATGTGCCCCAACAAAATCTTCTACGTGAGTACCTCAAGGTATCTGAGACCTTTGATTTTTATGCGGACCATCATCTGAAAGGAAGTGGTAAGCTGACTAAAAAGCATCGTATTGCAGGAATTATGGATGATTTAGGGTTGACGGAATTTGCAAACAAGAAGATTTCAGAGCTTTCTGGCGGGCAAAAACGCCGTGTCTCAATTGGTATTGAGCTTCTTAGCCCTAGTCCCTACTTTATTCTTGACGAGCCATCTTCAGGTTTGGATGCTCTCAGTGACCGTAATCTCTTACGTACCTTGAAAATTTTGGCTAAATCAGCTAACAAGTCAATTGTGGTTATTACCCACAATACAGAAAATCTGGCTATTTTTGACAAGATTATCTTCTTGTCTAAGGGACGTCCAACCTTTGCAGGGACTTATGAAGACTTGCTTTTGGAATACAAGACTAGCGATCCTTACATGATTCGCAAATATATGGATATGAATATCGCAGATGTCTACCAGGAGCTCAATGCTTCAACGCGCATTTACAAGATTTAGGGAGACTTATGAACGCAGCATTACGATTAAGTTGGTATAAATTTAAACACCACTACATGGATTTTGTGAAGGTTCTTCTGGGCATTGTCGCTTTTGAAGGCTTAATCCTCTATATCCAAGACAAGGGATTTTTGAAAGATTTCGAAACAACTCGAATGACCCTCTTTCTCTTGCTTTTCTCAACCAGTCTCTTGATTGTGGTTCAAAACAGTATTTATATTTCTAAGGAACGCTCGGTCCTCAACCGTGACTTTTTCTCAGGTTTGAGTCGTTCAGCCTTCGCCTTGGCTAGTATGGGGATTCACGCCTTCTTTGCCGTTTTGGAAACCATTGTCTTTATCCTATCTTACTCTGTCTTTAGTAAGTTCTTTGACAAGGAATTTCCAGATGCTGGTCATATTTTTGGTTCCTACCGTTGGGAAGTTGGGATTACAGTGCTCCTGGTTTTCTTGGCGTCGCATTTTATTGCCCTCTTTATCTCAGCCTTGGTTGGCAAATCTGAGATTACCTCTGTTATCCTAGCAGTCGTTGTGGGTATCATGCAATTTTCATTGTCGGGAACTATCCTGTCTTTGCCAAAGGCCATTGATTGGGTACAAAAATTTATCTATCTAGGTTATGGCCACAAGCTTTTTGGGATTTCTAGTGACTTGTCAGACTTGCCATCTAGTTTGGCTAAGTACCATGTTCCTGTCCCTAAGAGCCAGTTGGAGGCTTTTCAAGGTTCTACAGGCGAATTCTGGGGACAATGGTGGGCCTTGGTGCTTCATTGCCTAGTTTATGCCCTACTCTTTTTCGTCACACTTCAGAAGAAGGAGAAATAAATGCAACAATATGATGAATGGCTGATTGACTTCCAAGTGCAGCATGGTCGCAAGCCAAGTGATAAGGAAGTCGCAGAAGCTGCTAAGGCTGGTTTTGCCCTTTCTAGTGGCTTGAGCAGACAGAAAAATTCTAAATTCAGACAAGTTTTGTCTAAGGTTGGTTTGGGTAATCTCAAGTTTAGCTGGTTTTTAGTTTTGGAAATTTTGCTCTTGATTTGTATTGCTCTCTTTGGCTATGTTGTTGGCTATCTATTTATCTAGGAGGACCTCATGAAACAGTTTAAACATAAAAAGTTTATCGGTTTAGCCTTGATTGTCTTTTTGGTCTTCATGGTACTTGGAAAATACACTCAGAGCACGGCATTTACATCATCTTCAAGAGTTTATGCCACAACCGTTGTCGATAAGAATACCGGGAACAAGGTGCGTTTTGAAGTTCGTAAGATCAAGGGAGACAAATACGAAGTCAAAAATACGGAGACCGGGGATACTTATCAGGCTAATGCCCAAGCCGGCGAAGACCGTTCTTTGAGCTTTAAGTTGCCTGGAACTAACGGCAGCTCAGATGGTACTATCCGTATCACACCAAGTATGGTACCTGGAGGAGATGCGAAGGTTGAAATGACTGAATCAGACACCTATACTCAGGTTGAGGGAGGCTCTGAAGTCGTTGAGTCTAGCGAGGCTTCGTCTAGTTCTTCAAGTAGCCAAGTTAAAAGTATAATTAAGGATATTTTGGAATCAAGTAGTTCATCCTCTGGTAGTGATGCAAGCTCAGAATCGTCTTCTAACGATCCAAATAAGCCAAATGCAGATATCAAGACTAAGACTGATGTCAATGGTGATAAGGAAACCACTTATATTGCAGACTATTCGACTGAGGACATTAAGTCTATCACGGAAGCTTTTGGGAAATGGCTCTATCAGTCTGATTATGCCAAGGATGCTGTTTTAGTTCAAAGCAGCTTTGACAGCATCACCAAGGTCAATGATGGTAGTCCAACCTTCCTGTCATTTAAGGCACCTAAGGAAAAAGGTAGCAGCCAAACGATTACCATCCTTGCTAATCTCATCAATGCGGATGGCTATGAACATATTACTGGTGTTCCGAGTGGTATCATCAATGGCAAGGAAGTCTCAAACTATGATTTCAAGGATTATAAAAACACGGTTGATTCCTTTGCTTTAGGGATTAATGAGAATAGTGGCAAGACCGCAGACTATAGCCCAACATCATCCTTCCGTCTTTATACCTTGAAGGATAAGAAACATGCTATGTATGAAGACGATGCTGCTGAACAAAAAGCCCTCTTTAAGGACTTTTCAGCTGATGATAAAACTGGTGGCAATTATAATGGTTACAACAAGCTCTATAAGGATTTGGTTGACCAAGATAAGGATTCTTACCAAATCGTTCTAGGCTCCAACGGTACCGTTTATTATGTGACGAACTACTGGAAGGGCAATTACGATAAGAAGGCTGTTCAGACCTATAAGGTAGCACCAGATGACATGCAAGAGGCTTACCAAGAGTTGCTCAAGCATTACTCTAGTGCTAGCACATCTGAAAGCTCAGAATCTTCAAGTTCTTCACAATCATCAGAGTCAACATCAAGCTCATCAGAGGCTAAAACAGAATCAAAAACGGAAACCAAGACCGAACAAACAGGTATGGATGTTAATGCTATCAAGGATAATAACTTCCAAAGCCTAGAAGGGACTTGGAAGAATGGGAATGGCTTAAGTCTGAATTTTTCTAAGGACAATTTAACAGCTCCTGAGAATTATGTTGTTGAAAATACAAATGGAAAACTTGAGAATGGCTATCTCACATCAAGTTTAAGGATGGGTATTTCCGGAGCAGCGATTGTCTTTATTCCTAAGGGAGTAACGCTTCCGACAGTACAGGGATTTGTGGACGGTTCGGATAATACTAAAGACCGTATTTTGATTACCCAGTCAGCATCACCACAATCTGACGCCAAACAATTCTACTATAAAGCTGATTAGACCTGACAAGGGTGAAAGTCTTAAAAAAGTAATGTTATAACCTAAAAGTTGAGATAAAATTATCTCAACTTTTTATGTTACATTTGTAACTTTAATTTAATAGTAAGTCCATCTTATATAAATAAATGGATTCTTAGAGGTATTATAGACTTTATTAGAACTTTAATTATTGTGAAAACTTACAAAAAGCTATATAATGAGTAGTGTTGTAAAAAGGGCTTCCTAGGGGATTTTTGAGGAAGTTTCTTAAATCAGATTAAAGGGAGAGGGGGAAAAGAATGACTTTTATTATTGAATCGCTATTTGCTGTTTTTAAAGATTTTCATTGGCTAATATCTATAGACACACTCTTGATTTTCTTTGTCAATTATCTGATGTTTCATGCAGCTGGTAGGGTCAAGATTTCTTGGAGGCTACTTTTATTAGGTGGTCTTTTGTCAGTTGTTTTGACTCCCCTTCTTCCTATGGGATTCAAATTTTTACTTAATCCTCTCATATTATTTTGTTTTAGTTATTACAAACGTCCAGACTTGCCATGGATAGAGCCGGTATTTAATAGCTTTTATGCCTGGGGAACAACTAATATCATTATACGGGGCTTGTCATTAATCGTCTTTCCTTTACTTTTGGGAGCCGACTTGACTAGCCGTATTCCAGAATCTTTAACGGAGTTTATCTGTGTGGTAGTTACCTATCCTATTTACCTCTTGGTTCACCGTTTTATTGGCTATGAATATTTGCAGGTCGAGGAAAAGGAGCGCTTGCGCATACACTTCACCCCTATTGTTATTGGGGTTAGCTTTGCCTTTCTTTCATATGGGCTTTTAAATGAATTCATGCCTTACTTTGCTAGTATCTGGCCTGTGGAAGTGGTTAACAATTATGCTAAGTTGGTCGTTCTATTGGCAACAGGAGCCTTCTTTATCGTTGTTTCCTATGCCAATCAGTGGATAAAGGATGAACTTTTTCTGGAGTTGAAAGAGGAGCAGGAACGTCATTTCCAGAGCTTACAGGAATCTAGTAGGCATATCCTCCATCTTTATCAGGAGTTATACCGTGATGGAGTGCCTAAGGTAGTTGTACCTAAGAAGGCTAAGACTGTTCTGGCTACTAGTCAAGAGGGAGACAGTCAAAACCTATCTGAGGAAGAAGTTCCCTTCAGCAAGGTTATGCCAGATATTCCCAACCTTCTTTCTCAATTGTTACGTTCCGTCATTGAGAGTAAGTATATGGAGTTTCATGCTGTTGGAATTGATTTTATCATGGAGGTTCCAGACCCTATATCCCCATCCCATATTGATATAGTGGATTTATCAGCTGTCCTAACGACCTTCTTGGACAATGCCTTGTTGAGAGCTCATGGTCAAGAAAATAACTTAGTTCGTCTGTCTTATTACCAAAGTGGTGAGGTTCAGGTCCTCTCTGTAGAGACAACCCTTTCGCAAGACAGTGCTGAGGCACCTCACAAGGCGTACGAGAATCATCTGTCAATCAATGAACAGATCGAAGATATTATGGAGCGTTACCCTCAGTCTAAACTTAGCTTTAAGAATGATAAGTTCATCTATAGACAGCAATTTGAATACTAACCAACTTGTAAAAAAATATATAGAAAGGAGATTCGATGTTTGAGTCGTTTTTGGGAATAAATTTTTTAAATCTCTATAATACAGATGCCTTTCTAGCCATTCAGATTATTATAACGCTGACGATAAACTGTGCTATTTTCAAACGAATGACAGACATTCGTATCTCCTGGACGGTGTTTCTGACCTTAGCCCTGCTAGATGTGGTTCTTCAGTATAATATTAAGAGTATGAACATGATTGCTGATGTCTTTATTCTGATGGTTTTGGCTATTCTGGCTAAAGGAAAGACTTGGACGGTAACGCAGTATGCTTTTCATACCTTGTTTCCAGTGGTGACATCAGATTTGCTTTATCGTTTATTGGGACTCTTCTTTATTCCCCTTCTCTTAAATCTCCCTGTAGCTGAGGTAGGGTCTAATGCACTTTTCTATCTCTTATCTTACGGTTTGATTTTGCCACTTTATTTTGTTTTTGACCGTTTCTTGGGCTTGGATTTGAAGTGTTGGAAGGTCTATAGTGATGACTCTTTCCATAACCTCCAGATTTCTAGAAGAGCTGCCTTAGCCATGGCTACTTATTTATTGGGAATCTTTCTCAGTATGAATTTAGATGACTGGTTACCTGGTTATTCTTTAGATTTGGAATTGAGACTTCGTATGTTAGGGGTTCTCTTGTCTGCAGTGGCCTTTATTTTCCTAGTTGCTCATCTTAATCAACTGTCTAGGCAGTATTTGGAAGAGAGTTTGGCCATGGAGGAAAAACGGCATTTGAATAGTTTGACCAAGGCCAACCAAAAGATTGATCTTCTCTACAATGAATTGTTACAATACAGACAGTCTTATCAGACGGTTGTGGAACAATTTTCAGAGGAAGTGCGTGACCAGGAAGAGGCCCTTGCTGAACAGGTGTATCAGAATGTTCTTAGAGAGAGTGCCAAGGAGTTTGAACGTTTCCGTGTCATTGATAATCCTAAGCTAGAAAATATTCAATCCTTGCCCTTACGTAGTCTTCTTTCGGCTCGTATGATGGAGGCTAAACGTAGTAATATTCCAGTGACTTGTGATATTCCTGAGGAGATTTCAGGCTTTACCATGAACGTGGTTGACTTGACCTTGCTGGTGTCCATTTTCTTTAGTAATGCGATTGATGAGAGTAAGCAGGTGCCTGCCAGTCAAATCAATTTTAGTTTTCATCGTCATGATAAGGATGGGAGTTACCATTTCGTCATGGAAAATAGGACGCAAGAAGAAAAAGTTGACCTTGATGCCATTATGCAGGAAGAAAATCAGAAGAAGACCTCTGGTCTTAACCTTCACTCAGCCAAGGATATTCTTAGGAAGTATAGTGATGCCAATCTGATTACAAGCAGTGGTGATTACCTCTTCAAACAGGAATTGATTTTTAAATAAATATATAGAGCTAAATCAAAGGATTTGGCTCTTTTTTTCGTTACAGATCCATAAAGTAGGGCTCTTTGCTGCTGAGCTTATGCTTATGTCTGAAGCTTAGGACATCGGAGGAGGAAGGCGTGAGGGAGGAGTCTGATTGTTGCTTCATTCTGTGTTATAATAGCAAGGATTAGTGGTTCTTAGAGCTAAGTGAATGGCGACTTGCTTAGCCTAACGACTGGTGTAGAGACAAGAAAGGGACGTCTTATGAAATTACTTTATACGGATATGTCTCAGGATTTAACAGAAATTCTGACGGAGCAGGCGACTAGCTATGCTCAAAAGGGAAAGAGGGTCTTTTATATTGCCCCTAATGCCCTATCATTTGAGAAGGAGCGTAAGGTCTTGGAATACCTGCCTCAGTCAGCGTCCTTTGAGATTACGGTGACTCGTTTTACTCAGATGGCTAGGTACTTTATTCTCAATACGAGTAACCCAAAAACTCAGTTGGATGATACTGGTCTGGCCATGATTTTTTATAAGGTCTTGTCACATATGGGCGATGATGAGCTCAAGGTTTATGGTCGTTTACGCAAGGATAGTAACTTTATTAATCAATTGGTGGACCTTTACAAAGAGTTGCAGCAGGCTAATATGACAGTTCTGGATTTGCAGCATTTGGATCAGGCGGAGAAACAAGAGGATTTGGTAAGGATTTTCAGTGCGGCTCAGGATCTCTTGTTGGCGGGAGATTTCGACAATCAATCAAAACTCAGTGCCTTCTTCAAGGAGATTACCTCAGGCCACCTAGATAAGGCCTTGAGTAACACGGTTTTGGTCATTGATGGTTTTACGCGTTTCTCAGCTGAGGAGGAAGCACTGGTTGCACTCTTGAATGATAAGTGCCACCAGATTGTCATTGGGACCTATGCCAGTCAAAAAGCTTATAAGGCTAACTTTGTTTATGGCAATGTTTATCAGGCTTCAGTGGATTTTCTGAGGACTTTGGCTCAGACCTATAAGGTGACACCTGACTACGTGACGACAGACAAAGAGGGCAATCCTTCTTTTGCACGTATTAGTCGTCTTTTGGAGAGCCGTCATGATTTTAGTACGGTAGATGAGAAGGTTATTGATCAAGACAAGCAAGCCTTGCAGGTCTGGGAAGTGGTCAACCAAAAGGAAGAAGTGGCTCAGGTTGCCAAGAGTATTCGTCAGTTGCTGGCGGATGGCAAGCGCTACAAGGATATCTTGGTCCTGCTTGGTGATGAGGAGAGTTATAAGCTTCAGGTGGGTCAGATTTTCCGAAAATTTGATATTCCCTATTATTTCGGTAAGGAAGAAACCATGTCTAGCCATCCTTTGGTGCAGTTTGTGGATTCGCTAGAGCGTATCAAGCGCTATAATTATCGTGCCGAGGATTTGCTTAATCTCGTAAAATCAGGTCTCTATGGCGGTTTTACTCAAGAGGACTTAGACCTTTTTGAGTATTATGTCAATTTTGCAGATATCAAGGGGCGTCACAAGTTCTTGTCTGATTTTACGGCCAATAGTCGTGATAAGTATGATTTAGACCAGCTTAATGCCTTGCGCTCACAACTGGTAGAGCCTTTGGACAAGTTGCTTAACAGTCGCAAACAAAAGGGTTCTAGTCTGCTTAAGAAACTTGCGGTCTTTTTAGAGGCTGTGCAAGTGCCAAGTCAGATGGCTAGTTTGACTGCCAAGGCCAGTGAAGCTGAAAAAGAGCAGAATGAACAGGTCTGGAAGTCTTTCACCCAACTCTTGGAACAGGTTGAGACTATTTTTGGAGAAGAAACACTGTCAGTGGACGACTTTTTGTCCATCTTGCGTTCGGGAATGTTGGCCTGTGATTACCGTACGGTTCCAGCCACTGTTGATGTGGTCAATGTGAAGAAATACGATTTGATTCAACCACATTCAGCTCCTTACGTTTTTGCCTTAGGCATGACTCAGTCGCATTTTCCAAAGGTTGGGGAAAATAAGAGTCTCCTGTCTGATGAGGAACGTAGTCGTATCAATGAGGCGACGGATGAGCATAGGAGTTTGGATATTGTTACGCAGAGCAATAGTCAGCGGGGGCATTTTGTGGCTATGTCGCTTTTCAATGCGGCTAGTGAACAATTGGTGCTTAGTCAGCCACAAATTCTCAATGAGACTCAAGATGACATGTCGGTTTATTTGAAGGAGCTGCTTGACCTTGGTCTTCCTTTGGTTGAAAAGGGACGTAATCGTTTCGAGGCCAAGGGTGACCAGATTGGGAACTACAAGGACCTTCTATCGACTGTCATTGCCCTTAACAGTAGCCATCTAGATGCTGATTTGGATAAGGAAACGCAGACTTTCTGGTCAGTTGCTGTGCGTTATCTCCGTAAGCGACTTGATAAGGACCAAGTCTTGATTCCAAATGTGATTGACGATGTGACGACGACCAAGGTGGATGATCAAGTCATGCAGCTGGTCTTTCCGGGCGAAGAACCACTGAAATTATCAGCCTCGGCTCTGACGACCTTCTATAACAATCAATATCTTTATTTCTTACGTTATGTTTTGGGCCTTGAAGAGTTGGAGTCCATCCATCCAGATGCTCGACACCATGGGACTTACTTGCACCGTGTCTTTGAGCGTGTTATGGGGGATTCTTCGTCAGAAAACTTCGATGATAAATTGGAAAAGGCTATTGCTCAGACCAATCAGGAACAACCCTTTGAACTTCTCTATACAGAGGACCAAGAGAGTCGCTTGTCTCGTCAGATTTTGGAAGATATCGTCCGTTCAACCGCCAGTGTTTTGCGTGACAATGCGGCTGTTAAGGTTGAGCGTGAGGAAGCCAAGTTTGATTTGCTCTTAGCAAATAGCATCAAGATTACAGGGATTATTGACCGTGTGGACCGTTTAACGGATGGGGCTCTGGGTGTCGTTGACTACAAGTCAGGTAAAAATGTCTTTGACATTCAAAAATTCTACAATGGCCTCAGTCCGCAATTGGTGACCTATCTGGAGGCCCTTCGACAAACCTATATAGTCGATGCTGACCAGCTTTTTGGTGCCATGTATCTTCACATGCAGGACCCACAGCTTAACTTAGCTCAGTTTGGTCTGGATAAGCTAGCAGCTCAGGCTCATAAGGAATTAACCTATAAGGGACTTTTTGTGGCTTCAGAAACAGAGCATTTGACTGGTGGAAACTATGATTTGCAAAAGACTGTCACCTATGACAAGGAGGACCTAGAAACCTTGCTAGACTACAATATAAAACTCTTTACAGATGCTGCTGAGATTATTCGAAGTGGGAATTTTGCGGTCAATCCTTATACCGAGGATGGCAAGTCTGTTCAAGGGGATCAAATCAAGTCTATTACTCATTTTGAGGCCGACCGCCACATGGGACAGGCTCGTAAACTCTTGCGTTTACCAAGTAAGGGCAAGAAGGAAGCCTATTTGGAGCTGATGACAAAAGACGAGGACAATAATCAGATGCAAGTTGCTGAAAATATCATCCCCTTTCCAGTCACTGATCAAGCTGTAAAAGCAGACAAAAAAGACCAGGAGGACAACCATGTTGACTAAAGCTTTTTTAAGTCCAACAGAGATTAAGGAACGCATTGCCCAAGAAGCAGCTTCTGACAAGGAACGCAAGTTAACACCTGAGCAGATTGAAGCCATTTACAGTAATGGTAGCAATATTCTTGTGTCAGCTTCGGCCGGATCAGGAAAAACCTTTGTCATGGTTGAGCGTATCCTTGATATGATTGGACGTGGCGTTGGTATTGACCAACTCTTTATCTCAACCTTTACGGTAAAGGCTGCAGGTGAGTTGAAAGAGCGTCTGGAAAAGCGTCTGACAGAGCAGTTGGGAGAAGTTGAGACGGATGAAGAGCGTGCCTTTCTTTCAGACCAGATAGCCAAGATTGGGACGGCTGATATTGGAACCATGGATGCCTTCACCCAGAAATTGGTTAATCAGTATGGCTATCTCCTGGGTGTGTCACCTATTTTCCGCATCATGACAGATCCTGCTGAGCAGATACTCATGAAAAATGAGGTTTATGTTGATCTCTTCAATGATTACATGCAAGCCAAGGATGCCCAACTTTTCCAAAAATTGGTCCGCAACTTCGCTGGAAATGGTAAGACTAGTAAGGCCTTCCGTGATCTAGTTTACGATGTCTATAACTTTTCTCAGGCTACTGCAGGTCCTGAAAAATGGCTACGTCAGAATCTCTTAAAAGGGCAGACGGATGCTAATCCAGACAAGGCTAAAGTTGAGCTTTTAGAGGGTCTCAAAGATGGCTTGTTGGCTGATTTCTTAGCCTTCTTAAGAGACCATTTAGGTCTAGCTCAGCGTGAATTTGCCAAGGCCAAGTATCTGATTAATGTGTCAGATGCCATTAGCCTTCTGGAGGGAGCCTTGGCCAATGACCAAACCGATATGGAGGACTTGCTCAAACAACTCTTGACTCTGTCAGGAGGGACTGGCTTGACAAATATGACCCGTCCTAAAGACGAGGAACTCAAGGCCTACAAGGAAGCTTACAACAAGACCAAAAATGAGTTTGTGGCCCAGTTGCGTGAGATTGATACCCAACTAACGGTCCTCGAGGTTTTGACCAAGCATAATGATGACATCCTACCTCTGTTAGAGCTGCTTCAGGCCTTTGTGCTTGATTTTTCAGACCAGTATTTACAGGCCAAGGTTCAGGAAAATGCCTTTGAATTCTCAGATATTGCCCACTTTGCCATCCGTATTTTGGAGGAAAATCCAGAGGTGGCAGCCAGCTACCGTGACCGTTACCATGAAGTAATGGTAGACGAGTATCAAGACAATAGCCATACCCAAGAACGCATGTTGGAGCTCCTCTCTAACGGTCACAACCGATTCATGGTGGGAGATATCAAGCAATCCATCTATCGTTTTCGTCAGGCAGACCCTCAGATTTTTAATGGCAAGTTCCAGCTCTTCCTTGAAAATCCAGATGCAGGTAAGCTAATTCTCCTTAAAGAGAACTTCCGTAGCCAATCTGAAGTTCTTGATGCGACCAATGGTGTTTTCAGCCACCTCATGGATCAGGAAATCGGAGATATCCTTTATGACAAGACGCATATGTTGGTAGCAGGTAGCGAGAAGCAAAAAGAGCCCCATCCTGAAAATGAGACTGAGGTTCTGATTTACAATAGTGATGAAGCAAGTGTGACTCCTGACGAGGAAGGTTCTGATCAACCTATCAGTAGTGGTGAGATTTCCTTGGTTATCAAAGAAATTATCAACCTTCATAAGCAGGGTGTACGTTTTGAGGACATTACCCTCCTAGCACCAACCCGCAACACCTATCTGGACTTGATGGCAAGCTTCGAGGAGCATGGAATCCCTTTGGTTCCTGACGAGTACAAGTCAAGTTACCTAGAGTCGCTAGAAGTTATGATTATGTTGGATACCCTTCGTGCCATCAATAATCCTCTTAATGACTATGCACTCGTTGCCCTCCTTCGTTCACCGATGTTTAATTTCAACGAGGATGATTTGGCTCGTATTGCTGTCCAGGCTGACGAAGGACAATTCTATGACAAGCTTCTTGTAGCTTGCACTAAAACAGGGCTTCATCCGGAAGTTGTCACACAAGGACTTGATGCCAAGTTGACTCTTTTCACTGAGACTCTGGCAGATTGGCGTGATTACAGTAAGTGGCACTCGCTCTACGACCTCATTTGGAAGATTTACGACGATCGTTTCTATTATGATTATGTTGGAAGTCTCCCTCGAGCTGAGCAACGTCAGGCTAATCTCTACGCCCTTGCTTTGCGTGCCAATGCCTATGAAAAGACTGGTTTTAAGGGACTTTCTCGTTTTATTGGTATGATTGATAAGATCATTTCTAGCGGTAACGACCTAGAGGAAGTGACAGACTTGGTTCCTAAAAATGCCGTTAGCCTTATGACGATTCACAAGTCCAAGGGGCTAGAATTCAAGTATGTTTTTGTCTTGCAGATGAATCGCAAGTTCATTGGTCACAGTAGGGATGGACTAAGTGGTAAGTATATTATCAACCGTGAAAAAGGACTTGGCATTAAGTACCTAGCTGACCTTAAAGACCAGATAAACACCAATTTGCCCAAGTTAAATGTTGTTCTAGAGACCTTAACCTTCCAGGAAAATCGTAGGGAAGAGCGTCGAGCAAGTATCTCAGAAGAGATGCGTCTGCTCTATGTTGCAATGACTCGTGCAGAGAAAAAACTCTACCTGGTTGGTAAGGGTAGTAAGGAAAAATTAACCCAGCAATTTGGCACGGATGTCGAAAATAATCGCCTACCAGTAGCTCTACGTGACCAAATCGCTACTTATCAGGATTGGGTCATGGCTTTGGATACCGCCTTTATGAGAAAGGACCTCAAGTTTACTGTTCGCTTTGTTGAGGCTGAGGAGTTGACACCAGAGGCTATTGGTCAGGTTCAAGTCAAGGCGGCAGTAGATGCCGATGACTTATCTAACAACCGCCAGACGGAAGACATTAAGCGTGCCCTAACTGTCTTAGAAAGTGTTGAAAAACTCAACCAGCTTTATGCACCAGCGATTGACCTACCATCTGTGCGTACGCCGAGCCAGCTCAAAGCCTTCTACGAACCTGTTATGGATACCGAAGGGGTGGATATTATGGACAAGAAAGAGGAAGTGCAACCTCTTGAGACTACCGCTACCTTTGAGCTTCCAGACTTTGGGCAAAAAACTAAGGTCACTGGAGCTGCAGTTGGTTCAGCCACCCATGAACTCATGCAACGCTTGATTCTTTCTGACAAGGTGACCCTCCAAGATTTGACACAGGCCTTGAGTCGGGTATCGGCAGATGATCAAGTTAAGGCGCGTGTGCAGTTAGAAAAGCTATTAGGCTTTTTTGACACCGAACTTGGGAAGCTCATTCTAGCTAACCGTGGTAAGTTGCGTCGTGAAGCACCATTTGCTATGTTGGCAGAAGATCCCGCTAGTAAAGAAGACTTTGTCGTCCGTGGTATCATCGATGGCTACCTTCTTCTTGAAGACCGTATTGTCCTCTTTGACTATAAGACGGACCGCTTCACTCATCCTAGTGAACTTAAGGAACGTTACAAAGGGCAAATGAGCCTCTATGCTAAAGCACTCAGCCAAGCCTATCAAATCGATAAGATTGATAAATACCTTATTCTCCTAGGTGGAAAAGACCTGGAAGTCGTAGAAGTATAAGCTATAACATAACCATTCTTTCATAGTGAAAGAGTGGTTTTTTTGTGTCTTAATCCCACCAAAAAAGACCGGTGTGCACACACCAGTCTTTTCGATAGATTTCCATCAGTATTGTAAGTTCGTTAAAATATTAGAGGATGGAAATAGTTATGAAAAAAAGTATCTTGTAGGTTGCTTAGGCCTACAAGGGCTATTATAACAAACTCATCTTAGTCTAAACAAGGTTAGAAAAATTAGAAATAACTGCCACAAATATTACTAGTTTTTAATAGTTAGAATCCATAATAGCAATAAATAGAGACAAAAACCGCCAGCATTAGACTGACGGTTTTAGTTTATTTTAATCCTAATATCAACTAATCAAAGGCACTACCCAATTGACCCAGGCCCAGGAAATAGGCATAACCAGAATCATGGCTGGAATCATATCTGCTGTTGGGAATTGACGCAGTTTCATAATACGAAAACCGGTCGCAATCATGAGGAAGCCCCCGCAAGCCTTAAAGTCTCCAATCATGGCTTTTGTTGTTAGAGGGAGAATGAAACCAGCACTAACAAAGAGGAGGAAGAAAACGATAAATTGTGGAATGGCAATCATGGAGACGATGTAGCCTAGACTACAAGAGAAAATCATAGCCGTAAAGAAATCTAGGATAGATTTAGAAATTAAGATAGAAGCATCGCCTGTCATCCCAGACTCAAGACTCCCGTAAATTCCTGTACCACTCGCACAAAAAAGGACGATAACTGTCAAGAGCTGCGCATAAAATTCATCGTGAGCTAACCCTGTTTGCTTGCTTGGTGTAATCTTGGACAAGCCTTTTTCCATAAGCCCAGCTCCCTTGTTGATGAGGTTTCCAAACTTTAGGGCCAGCCCAATGATGGTACCGATAACTACCGCAAAGATAACGGCAGGCATGTTAACCATATTCATAATAGCGCTAATCCCCATAACCATAGAGGCTAGACCAAAGATAAGGTTAAGATTTTCCTTGAAATCGTCTCTGAGATAGTCCCCGAAGAGCCCTCCAGCGATTCCTCCTAAGATAATAGATAGCGAGTTGATGATAATTCCAGTTGGCATCAGTGATTTTCCTCCTATTTATTCTAAATACTATAAGTTTAGCATTATCAAAAATCGAATGCAAAATTGTCTCGTTTTTACAAACGTTTTCTTGAAATTGTACCTTTGAAATGATACAATAAATGAGAAGGTAAGGCAATAGCCTTATCTAAATCTATTGCCAGTGTTCTTAGAGTATTGTCCATAAAAAACAAGGTAATAACTCTAATTTATAATCTAATATAAAGTGCAAAATGAGACTATTGTTAAATAGATTCTCAAGAAAGGATAAAAGATGATTCGTTTTGAACACGTAACGAAACGTTATGAAGATAAGGATGCTCTCTCAGATCTTAACCTCGAGATTCGAGATGGGGAGATTTTTGGTCTGATTGGTCACAATGGGGCTGGTAAGACCACGACTATTTCCATTTTGACGTCTATTATTGAAGCTAGCTACGGTGAAGTTTACGTCGATGATATGGCCCTCAGCCAACATCGTGATGCTATCAAGAAAAAAATCGCTTATGTGCCAGATTCACCAGACTTATTCTTAAATTTAACTGCTAATGACTATTGGTACTTTTTGACACGTATCTATGATTTGGAAGCTAGTCAGGTTGAGGAACGTTTGACTAATCTTATGGCTACCTTTGACTTGACGGAAAGTCGCTATAACCTCATTTCTTCCTTCTCTCACGGTATGCGTCAGAAGGTTGTCGTTATCGGTGCTCTTCTGGTTAATCCGCAGATTTGGGTTTTGGATGAGCCTTTGACTGGTCTGGATCCACAGGCATCTTATGATTTGAAAGAAGCCATGCGTAACCATGCTAAGGAGGGTAATAGTGTGCTCTTTTCAACCCACGTTCTAAGTGTAGCTGAGCAGCTCTGTGATCGTATTGCTATTTTGAAGAAAGGAAAACTCATCTTCCAAGGGTCTCTAGCTGAACTTAAGTCTCAGTACCCTGACAAGGATTTGGAAACCATTTATCTGGAAATGGCTGGACGTAAGATTGAGGAGGTGTAGTCATGAACTGGAACCATGTTTGGGAGCTTTTTAAAATTAATCTCCTCTATGCAAATCCTCAAGCAGTAACTAACCTACAGAAACGTCAGGAGAAAAAGAAAAAGGCTAATTTCTCCATCGTTAATGCCATGCTTAGACAACAACTCTTGATTTTAATTATTTTTACGGTTGTATATAGCTATCTTTTTGTAGGTGTCGATTATAAGGCCAATCCTGGAGTCTTAACCCTATATCTTTTGACATTTTCAATCATGGGGCTTCTACAGACTTTTACGGCTCTCTATAGTACCTTTTACGATAGTAAGGATAGCAAGGCTTATCTGCCTCTTCCCTTAAAGCCATCAGAAGTCTTTTTGGCCAAGACCTTGTCAGGTTCTATGGTTGGGATGACCTTCATGGTACCTATCCTTAGCCTCCTCATTCTAGCTTACTGGCAATTTATTGGCCCATTGGGGATAGTCGTTGGGCTTCTGATCTTTATTGTTTCTCTCTTTATCAATCTCGTTTTTTCAGTGATTCTGTCTAATAGTATTGGAACGCTGATTGTTCGTAGTTCTCATAAAAAGCTCTATTCAACCATTTTGATGACCCTGTCAACCCTATTGATTATGTTGCCTATTATGTTGGTTGGTTTTATTAAAGGCTATGTTGATGGTGCTGGACATGCCGATTTTCCTTTGCTTCCTTATCTAAGAGGTTACTATGATGTCGTAGCTGCCCCTCTATCTCCGGAGGCTCTACTAAATTTCTATCTTCCTCTTATCTTAGTGCTTATCTTGGGCTTTTGGTTTTATAAGGTCAGAATGCCTCGTTATTTCCACGAAGCCATTTATAACCAAAAGGCTAGAAAGCCTCAGGCCAAAGCTGTTACTCGAAGCCAAAGACAGGTCTTGATCCGCCATCATTTATCTACTTTGGGGAATTCAACCCTCATTATCAATACCTATGTGGTGCCGGTCTTATATATGATCATGTTAGGTGGGGGTGCGGTATTTTTGAAAGATCTGGGCCCAGACTATTTCGGACTCCTGCTTTTGGTCGGAATTGCCTTTGGTTTCTTTTCAGCTCAACCAACAAGTTTTCTTGGTGTAGCAACATCCTTAGAGGGGACAAACTTTGACTTTATTCGTAGCCTGCCAATCAATACGGGTGACTATCTTCGTCAAAAGTTCTGGCTTTTCTATGCCTTGCAAGTCGGTGTATCCCTCTTACTAGGAGGACTTGGTTTAATCTTCCTTGCACATCTCCATCTGATTTTGGTAGCAAGTTTCACTCTTGGTTTTCTCGTAACAACCTATCTTGTAGGTGGTTATTACTTTGAACGTGACCTTAAATTGTTGGAAGTGAATTGGCAGGAAGTTACCCAGCTCTTCAATCGAGGTGGCGGACAGTGGCTCTATATGGGTATCTTTATTCTTACAATTTTCATCGCTGCCTTGCTAGGAGGTATTGTTTTCTTTGCAAGTAAGTTCTGGATTGCCTTAGTAGTCAATGCTATAGTATCTGGGCTTATAGCTTTAGTTGTCCTAATCGTTTATCTCTTTGTTGATCGCAGACGTTGGAAACGTATTAGAGCCATGTTTTTTGCCTAGAACAAACTGTTTAAAGAGTCTCTCCGATTGGAGGGATTCTTTTTTACTGAAAATCCTTAATATGTAAACTTATGCATTATATATGTTAAAATACCTGAATTTAGTGTATAATCATAAACATGAAACGAAATTTTGACTCAGTAAAACGCCTGGTTATCAAAATCGGGACTAGCTCTCTGGTTTTACCATCAGGGAAAATTAATCTTGAAAAAATCGATCAATTAGCTTTTGTTATTTCTAGCTTGCATAATAAAGGAATTGAGGTTGTCCTCGTATCCTCTGGTGCCATGGGCTTTGGTCTCAATGTTCTAGACCTTGAGAAACGCCCAGCAGAAGTTGGTAAGCAACAGGCTGTCTCAAGTGTAGGGCAGGTAGCTATGATGAGCCTTTATTCTCAGGTCTTTTCACATTATCAGACCAAGGTATCTCAGTTGCTTTTGACGCGTGATGTGGTTGAGTATCCCGAGAGTTTGGCCAATGCCATCAATGCCTTTGAGAGCCTCTTCGAGCTTGGAGTTGTCCCAGTTGTGAATGAAAATGACGCTGTCAGCGTAGATGAAATGGACCATGCGACTAAGTTTGGAGACAATGACCGCTTGTCTGCTATCGTTGCTAAGATTGTTGGTGCAGACCTACTCATCATGTTGTCAGATATTGATGGGCTCTTTGATAAGAACCCAAATGTCTATGAGGATGCGACCCTTCGTAGCTATGTCCCAGAGATTACAGAGGAAATTATAGCCTCAGCTGGTGGTGCCGGTAGTAAATTTGGTACGGGTGGTATGATGAGTAAGATTAAGTCAGCTCAGATGGTTTTTGAAAATCAAAGCCAAATGGTTTTGATGAATGGTGAAAATCCACGTGACATTCTTCGTGTCCTAGAAGGAGCCAAGATTGGTACACTCTTTAAACAGGAGGACTAAGATGACATATATTGATACATTGGGCCAGCAGGCCAAGGTGGCAGGTCGTCAGATTGCTAAATTGTCAACAGCAGCTAAAAACGACCTTTTAAATCAAGTAGCTAAAGCTCTAGTAGCTGAGAGTGCCTATATTATCACTGAAAATGCTAAGGATATGGCCAATGCCAAGGAAAATGGTATTTCAGAGATTATGCAAGACCGCTTGCTCTTAACGGAAGACCGTATCGCAGGGATTGCTGAGGGTGTCCGTCAGGTGGCAGACCTTCAGGATCCAATTGGTCAAGTGGTTCGTGGCTATACGAATCTGGATGGTCTCAAAATCGTTCAAAAGCGTGTTCCTATGGGTGTTATCGCTATGATTTTTGAGAGCCGTCCCAATGTCTCAATCGATGCCTTTAGCCTTGCCTTTAAAACCAATAATGCTATCATTCTCCGAGGAGGACGTGATGCCATCAATTCCAACAAGGCCTTGGTTACAGTAGCCCGTAAGGCTTTGGAAAATGCGGGTATCACAGCAGATGCCGTTCAGCTGGTTGAAGATACCTCTCATGAGGTAGCAGAGGAACTCATGGCGGCGACCAAGTATGTTGACTTGCTCATCCCTCGTGGTGGAGCCCGTCTCATCCAAACGGTTAAAGAAAAAGCCAAGGTTCCTGTCATCGAAACGGGTGTTGGTAACTGTCATATTTATGTGGATAAATATGCTAACTTAGAGATGGCGACACAGATTGTCATCAATGCCAAAACACAGCGACCAAGTGTTTGTAATGCTGCAGAATCTCTCGTCGTTCATGCTGATATTGCGGAAGACTTCTTGCCTAACTTGGAAAAAGCTATTTCAAAAGTTCAAGCTGTTGAGTTCCGTGCAGATGAAACGGCTCTGAAACTCATGGAAAAAGCTGTACCAGCTTCACCAGAAGATTTTGCGACAGAGTTTCTTGACTATATTATGTCTGTTAAAGTGGTAGACAGCCTTGATGAGGCCATTAAATGGATTAATACTTACACGACATCGCATTCAGAGGCTATCGTGACTCAGGATATCAGTCGTGCGGAGCAATTCCAAGATGATGTAGACGCTGCAGCGGTCTATGTCAATGCCTCAACCCGTTTCACAGACGGCTTCGTCTTTGGATTGGGGGCTGAAATCGGAATCTCAACTCAAAAAATGCACGCCCGTGGCCCAATGGGACTGGAGGCCCTAACGTCAACCAAGTTCTATATTAACGGACAAGGACAAGTTAGAGAATAAACCATCAAGCTCCATGAAGGAGCTTTTTTAAGTTGGTTTGCTAGACGACAGGCCTTCTGATATACTGGTGGTATCAAGAATGAGGAGATTTTGCCATGTTTAAAGCTTATAAGAAGTATTGGATGGGCTATGTCGATTTTACAGGACGTTCAACTCGCTCAGACTATTGGTTGGCAGTTTTAGCGAATACTATTGTAGGTATCATTTTATTTAGCATAGTTATAGTTGTAAGTGTTTTTGATAGTCCGAATAGTCATTATCATGTTATTCTCAGCTTACTGTATGGGTTTGCAATGCTATATTGTTTTGCTAACTATATTCCATCTATTGCCCTTCAGGTGCGTCGCTTACGTGATGCCGGTTTTCACTGGGCATTGATTTTCTTACGCTATGCGCCTGTTATAGGTGATATCGTACTGTTGGTTTTGTGTTGTCAACCCACAAAAGTAGAATTTCCTTTCAACAATTTTAATAATCTTCAGCAATGATAGTTACTTAACAGCCTCCTTAGGTTGTTTTTTAGTTGATTTGTCAAATTCTTTTTTTATTGCTATACTATAAGTATCAAAAAATGAGGAGATTTTATTATGATCGAAGCTTATAAGAAGTTTTGGGAGGGCTATGTAGATTTTGAGGGCCGTTCAACACGTTCAGATTATTGGTTTGCATACCTTGTTAATGCTTTAATTACCTGGGGACTATATATTGTGGTAGCAGTATTTGGAGGAATCGCAAGTGCAACAGACTCAACTGTCTTAGCTATTTTTTCGCTTATCCTCGGATTAATCATGTTTATTTATGCTGTCGCTGCCTTCTTACCTGGTCTTGCTGTAACAGTTCGTCGTTTGCGTGATGCTGGCTACAATTGGCCGTATATTTTTGTTGCATTTATCCCACTTGTAGGTTGGATTATCCTAATTGTTTTGCTATGTAAACCAAGTAAAGTGGAATACCCATTCAACAACTTCAATAATCCACAGCAATAATAATGACTTAACAGCCTCGCTAGGCTGTTTTTTAGTTGATTTGTTAAACTCCTCTTGTCTTGTTAGACTGGTAGTAACATAAAAAGGGAGATTTTATTATGATTGAAGCCTACAAAAAATTTTGGAAGGGCTATGTTGATTTTAAGGGACGTTCAACACCCTCAGATTACTGGTTTGCATATTCGGCACATGTATTGATTCTCTTTTCTTGTTATTTGCTCGAAGCAGTGGTTGAAAGAATGACAGCTGAAACAGGGTCAAGCGATTTATTTACTATTGGACTTATTTTACTACTTATCTTTTTTGCCTATGGTGTTGCTATGGTTTTACCTGGTATTGCTATAACTGTTCGTCGTTTGCGTGATGCTGGCTACAATTGGCTGTATATTTTTATTCCTTTAATCCCATTTGTCGGTATTTTTATCCTTGTTTTTCTACTATGCCAACCAACAAAAGTAGAAGTGCCAGTTAAAAACGTCGATAACCCACGGCAATAATGACAACCAACCAACTCTTTGAGTTGGTTTTTCTGATGTCAAAAAACTTTTATGTCAATGTTGCACATTTTAATATTTCTGATATAATCTTATCTGAGACTAATCGATACTAAAAATATATTTAAGAAATGTGAATATTCTATGAAACTACTTCGTCATTTAAAAGAAAAACGTTACCTTATTTTGGCATTTACCCTACCAGCTATCCTTTTGGCTTTGGCAATCGTCTTTTTGCAACCTGCTCACAATCATGCTAAGGTCCAAGTCAAGGTAGCCACTAAACAGTCATCATCAAGCAAACCCAAGTCTTCGTCCAAGTCATCTAGCTCTAGTTCATCGTCATCTTCAACAAGCTCAAGTGAGTCATCAAGTGAATCTTCGTCAGCAAGTTCAACGGTAGTAGTGGCTAGTCAGACAGAGGCGAGCTCTAGCCCTGCGGTAGCATCGGCGCCAACGCCTTCTTCAGCACAAGAGGCTTATCAAGCGCCCCAGTATAACTATGTGCCACCAACAACTTATACAGAGTCACATAGTGAGTCTTCAAGCTATACAGCCCCTGCCTACAGCGCAGATGTTAGCTCTGGGACAGCAGAATAAGGATTAAAGAAAAGGAATTTAGGTTTAGAGATGAAAAATAAAGTTTTAGCATTAGTAACAGGATTATCTAGTTTAGTCCTATTAGCAGCTTGTTCAAACCAGCAAAATGGGTTGACTTCGATGACTTCATCTTCATCAGTAGAGCAGTCACAATCAAGTAGTAGTGAAAGCTCTAGCATAAGTACAAGTTCAAGCTCTAGTCAAGAGAAAAAGGTAGATACCTCTGCCTATGATAGCATCATTAGTAAGTACCAAACGGCTGTGGCCAACAACCAAACGGATGCATCACTTAATTCTCTCATTGTGACCTATGCTAATTCTCAAACAAGTCCTGCCTCAACGGTCTATACTTACCATGATTTGGATGGTAATGGTGTTGATGAGTTGATTCTTGCTTTTAAGCCAGGTAAACTCTTTAAAGAACATGTGATTACGGATATTTACACTATATCTAAGGATAGTGGTCAGGTTGTTCGTCTGACAGAGGGGCCACAACTGGGCATGTTGGGTGAGCGTATGACATTGGCTTACCTTATGGATAAGACCTTTAGCTACTATGGTAGTGCTGGTGCCACAGCAGGTGGTGGTTCAGGTTACCACTTTAATAATGACGGCCAGTCTCTTGTCAAAGACGACAGCGATTCAGGTGCTGAAAAAGCAGATCTTTCTAGTTGGGATTGGAAGGACTTGGACAGTGCTTCAAGTAATAGTAGTTCTAAAACATCGTCGGAAGGTAAAACAAGCTCAACCTCACTTAAGGCTGATGAACTGAAGAATGGTAACTACAAATCGGCTGTAGGGACATGGAAGTCTTCAAATGGAAAGACCATCACCATTACTTCGGACGGACAGTTGGATTTCTGGGGCTATACTTACCCTATCGACAAAGTCTCACCCAATCAGCATGTGTCTGGGATATATACTTTAACTTATGTTGATTCTAGTCCAGTAGGTAATACTCCAATTCAGCTTTGTCCTAAAGGAGTTAGCGATGCAAGTGATGCGGGAGATAACAGTAAAGACCGAATCTTAGCGACGAATGGGGTGCCTTCAGAGGAAAGTTATTTTTACAGAGTGGATTAATTTTTGAGAACCAATATATCAATCATAAAGTCAGGCCTAGGGTCTGGCTTTTTTGATATCCTAACAACTTACGGAACGAGACAATTTCTCTATTCTTGTGCTATAATAAAAGTCATGACTAATGAATTTCACCATGTAACCGTTCTTTTGCACGAAACTGTTGATATGCTTGATATCAAGCCCGATGGCATCTATGTAGATGCGACTTTGGGTGGCGCAGGACATTCATCTTATCTTTTGTCACAATTGTCTGAAAAGGGACATTTGTATTGCTTTGATCAAGACCAAAAGGCTATTGATAATGCTCAAGTGCGTCTCAAGGACTATATTGATAAGGGCATGGTGACCTTCATTAAGGATAATTTCCGTAATCTCAAGTCCAACCTTGAAGCCATGGGGGTGTCTGAAATTGATGGCATTCTCTATGACTTGGGTGTCTCTAGCCCACAGTTGGATGAGCGTGAGCGTGGTTTCTCCTATAAACAGGATGCCAAGCTAGATATGCGTATGAATGAGGAGGCGAGTCTGACCGCTTATGATGTGGTCAATACCTATCCTTACAACGATTTGGTGCGCATTTTCTTCAAGTATGGTGAGGACAAGTTCTCTAAACAAATTGCACGTAAGATTGAACAGGCCCGTCAGGTTAAACCAATTGAGACCACGACGGAACTGGCGGAAATCATTAAATTAGCTAAGCCTGCTAAGGAATTGAAGAAGAAGGGCCATCCAGCCAAGCAAATTTTCCAAGCTATTCGTATCGAAGTGAACGATGAGCTTGGTGCTGCGGATGAGTCTATTCAAGAGGCCTTGGATTTACTTGCTGTGGATGGTCGTATTTCGGTCATTACCTTCCACTCTTTGGAGGATCGACTGACTAAACAGCTTTTCAAGGAAGCTAGTACGGTAGACGTGCCTAAAGGTCTGCCCTTTATTCCTGAAGACCTCCAACCTAAGGTAGCCTTAGTTAATCGCAAGCCAATCCTACCTAGTCAGGAAGAATTAGAAGCTAATAACCGCTCGCATTCTGCTAAATTGCGTGTGGCTAAAAAAATCAGGAAATAATTATGGAAAATAAGGAACATCAGATTGTCAATAGAGCCATTAGAAACCATATTCGTTTTATGACGCGTATGGAAAAGGCTTTCTATTCGGCAATTGTTTTGACAGCTATTGTGATGAGTATCGCAGTTGTATTTTTACAAGGGCGTAATCAGGCTATCAAGCAACAAATCACAGACCTTAATAGCAAGATTAGTGATGAAAAAACAGAGCTTAACAATGCTAAGCAGGCGGTTAATGAGTTGACTAACTCTGACCGTATTAAAGAGATTGCTAATAAGGCAGGCCTGTCTATTAATAACGATAGTATTAAGAGTGTGAGGTAACCAATGAACAGATTAAGAAAACTTAAACATTTATTTCTAAACTATGTCGTTAGGGATAGGCGAAAGCCAGCCCAGAATCGACAGCACGTTGGTCAGAACCTTATGGTTCTCAGCATCTTTATCTTTTTCGTCTTTATTATCAACTTTGTGGTGATTATCGGGGCAGACAGTAAGTTTGGTGTCGATTTGTCGACCCAGGCTGCTAAATCTTATAACACTAAGACCACAGTGGCTGCCAAGCGTGGGACGATTTACGACCGAAATGGAAATGTTTTGGCTGAGGATTCAACCAGTTATGCCATTTACGCTATCGTGTCGACCAGCTATGTGTCAGCGACTCAAGAAAAACTCTATGTCCAAGATAGTCAGTTTGACAAAGTTGCTGATATTTTAAAGGATAAGCTAGGAATTGAAAAGAGTGATTCCTTGGCCCAATTGCGTACTAAGGGTGCCTACCAGGTTTCCTTTGGACTAAAGGGGAAGGGAATTACCTACTCTGTTAAAGAAGAACTAGAAAAAGCCTTTAAAGATGCGGGAATTAAGGGGATGGCCTTTGAAGCAACAACGTCACGAATGTATCCTAATGGAACCTTCGCGTCAGAGTTTCTTGGTCGTGCCGAAGCTGTTGAAAATAAAAAAGACGGCTCATATTCTTTGATTGGTCAAACTGGTTTGGAGCGCTCGCTCAATAGCCTCTTGACTGGAACAGATGGAGAGGCCATTTATGAGAAGGATAAAAACGGTAATACGCTTCTAGGTACGGAAACCATTACCAAGGAAGCTATCGATGGTAAGAACATCTATACAACCTTGTCAGCGCCTCTTCAAACCTTCCTAGAAACGCAGATGGATACCTTTATGGAGCAGACGCAAGGGGTAAATGCTTCAGCGACAGTTGTTAATGCTAAGACAGGTGAGATTCTTGCGACGACACAACGTCCAACCTATAATTCTGATACCCTTGAGGGACAGGCTAAGAAGAATTATGACTGGGTTAACCGTCTTTACGAAGCCCAGTATGAGCCTGGTTCAACCATGAAGGTTATGCTCTTGTCAGCTGCTATTAACAATGGAAGCTTCAATCCGAATGCGACCTTCAGTAATGCTAATGGTATTAAGGTTGACGACGTTGAAATTAATGACTGGTCAATCAATGAAGGTATCTCAACAGGTCGTACCATGTCATTTGCCCAAGGGTTCTCTTATTCAAGTAACGTTGCTATGACCATGTTGGAACAAGAGATGGGAGACAAAGTTTGGTCTAACTACTTATCTCTTTTCAAATTTGGTCTTCCAACCCGTTTTGGGATGGTTGGTGAGTCTTCAGGGGTTGTCTCTCGAAACTCTGTTAATATAGCTCAATCATCCTTCGGACAAGGGATTTCAGTGACTCAGGTCCAAATGCTTCGAGCCTTTACCGCCATTTCAAACAACGGTATCATGTTGGAACCTCAATTTATCAAACAAGTTGCCGATGTTAACCAGGGCACAGCTCGTACAGCTAAGAAGGAAGTTATCGGTAAGCCAGTTTCTAAGCAGGCTGCCTCTGAAACGCGTAACTATATGATTTCCGTTGGTACGGATCCAGAGTTCGGTACCCTTTACAATAAATCTGAAGGGGCACCTATTATCAAGGTTGGTAACTATGATGTAGCCGTTAAGTCTGGTACGGCCCAAGTTGCCGATGAAAAGACTGGGACTTACAAAGTTGGTTCCAATGAAACCCTCAATTCAGTTGTAGCTATGGTACCTAAAGATAATCCAGAATACATCATGTATGTGACTGTTCTGGAGCCTAAGACTTGGGATAATAATTTTTATGCGACTGTGGTTAACCCGGTTTTGGAAGAAGCCATGTCTATGGGAGACACCCTAGATACTTCTATGTCTGAAGGTAGTGAAAAGACCGAGGAAACGAGTTATCAAACCGGCGATATTATCGGTAAGAGTCCAGGTGAGACAGCTAACACCCTTCGTCAAAACTTGATTCATCCGATTGTTCTGGGGGTTGGTGATAAGATTGAGAAGGTTTCTGTAGATGCCAAAGCTAATATCAAGGCTAATGAACAGATTCTTATCATGACCAATGACTTCACAGAACTTCCAGACATGTATGGTTGGACCAAGAAGAACGTTGAAACCTTTGCCAAATGGAAAGGTATTAAAATTACTTACAAGGGTGGCAAGTCAGGGACTGTTACCAAACAAAGTGTTGCGGCAGGAAAAGCCCTGTCTAAAACCAAGAAGATTACCATTACTTTAGGAGACTAAGATGACTATGAGTCTGATAGCAGGCGTGGCCGCCTTTGTGTTGACGGTGCTCGCTATGCCTCACTTTATTACTTACTACAAAATCAAGAAAATCGGTGGCCAACAAATGCATGAAGATGTGAAGCAGCATCTGGCTAAGGCTGGGACGCCAACTATGGGAGGGACAGTCTTCCTAGTGGTTGCCATCTTGGTTAGCTTGATTTTCAACTTACACGTCTTTAGCGAAGGACACCAGGCTTATGGTGCCACAGTAGGGATTCTCTTTGTGATTTTGATATATGGAATCATCGGCTTCCTTGATGATTTCCTTAAGATTTTCCGTCAAATCAATGAGGGACTTAAACCTTGGCAAAAGATGGCCTTGCAGATTATTGCAGGTTTACTTTTCTACTTTATCCACGTACTCCCTAGTGGGACAGATAGCCTAGCTATTGGAGGCTTGACCATTCGCCTCGGTGTCTTTTATGTTCTCTTTGTCCTTTTCTGGATCGTTGGTTTCTCAAATGCTGTGAACTTGACAGATGGTATCGATGGTTTGGCTTCTATCTCTGTAGTTATCAGCTTGATTGCCTATGGGATTATCGCTTTTGTCAAGGGTGAGTTTGCTATTTTGACCATCATCGTTACCATGATTGGTGCTCTTCTTGGCTTCTTCGTCTTTAACCACAAGCCAGCCAAGGTCTTTATGGGAGATGTTGGTTCCTTGTCACTTGGGGCTATGCTTGCGGTTATCTCTATTGCCCTACGTGTGGAGTGGACCCTACTCTTGATTGGTGTGGTTTATGTCTTTGAGACAGCTTCTGTCATGCTACAGGTCAGCTATTTCAAATACACTAAACGTAAGTATGGAGAAGGTCGCCGTATTTTCCGTATGACACCATTCCACCATCACCTCGAATTAGGTGGTCTTTCAGGTAAGGGTGACAAATGGTCAGAGTGGAAGGTTGATGCTTTCCTTTGGACAGTTGGAGCACTTGCAAGTGCCATTACCCTTTGGATGGTTCTTGGAAACGTTATGAAATAAATGAAAAGAGCAGAAATGCTCTTTTTTTGTTATAATGATAAGGATAGACTAGATAGAAAAGAAGTAAATAAATATGTCATTTAAAGATTTTAATTTTAAAACATTTATTCAGGAGGCCCTTGATGAAATTAAGTTTAAGGAGCCGACGCCTGTTCAGCAGAAATTGATTCCTGTAGTCCGTTCAGGTCGTGATTTGGTTGGTGAATCAAAGACGGGTTCAGGGAAAACACATACCTTCCTCTTGCCAATTTTTGAGAAACTGAATCCAAAGAGTGGCGATGTTCAGGTTGTTATTACAGCACCATCACGTGAATTGGCGACACAAATTTACCAAGCGACAAAACAAATTGCCAAACACTCTGAGACTGAAATTCGTGTGGTCAACTATGTGGGTGGTACAGACAAGCAACGTCAGATTGAGAAACTAAAGGTAGCACAACCTCATATTGTTATCGGGACACCAGGGCGTATTTATGACCTGGTTAAGTCTGGTGACCTGGCTATTCACAAGGCCCATACCTTTGTTGTTGACGAAGCTGATATGACCATGGACATGGGATTCTTGGATACTGTAGACAAGATTGCGGCAAGTCTGCCTAAGGAAGTTCAAATTTTGGTCTTCTCAGCAACCATCCCTCAAAAACTGCAACCATTCTTGAAGAAATATTTGACCAATCCCGTCATGGAACAAATCAAAACTTCAACAGTTATTGCAGATACCATTGATAACTGGTTGGTATCTACTAAGGGTCGCAACAAGAATGAACAGATTCTTGAGATGCTTAAGGGAATGCAGCCATATTTGGCAATGATTTTCGTTAATACCAAGGAACGTGCTGACGATTTGCACAGCTACCTAGTGTCAAATGGTCTTAAGGTTGCCAAAATTCATGGAGGTATTCCACCACGTGAACGAAAGCGTATCATGAATCAAGTCAAGAAGCTTGATTTTGAGTACATTGTAGCGACTGACCTTGCAGCGCGTGGGATTGATATTGAAGGGGTTAGCCATGTTATCAACGATGCTATTCCTCAGGATTTGTCTTTCTTTGTTCACCGTGTAGGGCGTACCGGACGTAATGGTTTGTCAGGAACAGCCATCACCCTCTATCAACCAAGTGACGACTCCGATATTCGTGAGCTTGAAAAGATGGGGATTACCTTTGACCCTAAAGTCTATAAGGACGGCGAGTTTCAAGATACCTATGACCGTGACCGTCGTGCCAACCGTGAAAAAGCCTATCAAAAACTTGATACGGAAATGATCGGTTTGGTTAAGAAGAAAAAGAAAAAAATCAAGCCTGGCTACAAGAAGAAAATTCAGTGGAAGGTTGACGAAAAACGCAAACGTGAGCGTCGTGCGGCTAATCGTGCTAAGGGGCGTGCTGAGCGTAAAGCTAAGAAGCAAAGTTTTTAAGTATTGGCTTCTAGGTGAGAGCAAATTTTAATTTAAAAATTCAAGAGGTTGAAACCAAAGTGTTTTGGCTTTTTTGATTATTATCAAACTTTTTGGAAACTCAAAAGACCTTATTTAGTTTGAAGATATATTTTTCTTTTGAGCCTAAGGTCTCAAAACTTCCCAACGCTTATGACTACAAAGTCTTAGTCGTCATTATCACAGCGACAAGTCTCAGTATATGCTCACTACACTCGCAAAATAATTGGCTGTCTTAAGAACTGAAACTATGACAGATTTTAAATAGTTTTATCACAGCCATTTTTAAGAAGCTTTCCGTTTAAAGTAAAATAATGTGTAAGTTTGAGGTTATTAGTTGAGTCAACTCTCAAAATCAGGTAGTGACATTTATGTCACTACTTTTTTGTTGGCTTTCTATCTATAATACAATCATAGCTTTTGAGAAAAGGCTAAAAAATATTTTAAAGGAGGTTGTTTTAATGACAACACAAATCATTAACAATTTTAACTCACTTAATTCCGAAGATCTTTCTACTGTTAAGGGTGGAGCATGTAGTTTTTGGGGAGCTACAGCTGCCGTAGGCGTCGGGGCTGTTGGAGGAGCCATTAAAGGTGGTATTCAAACAGGTACTTGGCAAGGTGCAGCCTTAAAGGGTATTGGTTATGGTATTAAAGATGGGATTACTTATGGCCTTATTTGTCGTTATTAGGCGATTACTGAGTCAATTTTTTGGCCAAATAGTACTTGCGCTACTAATTTATGGGCTTATATTCTTTGCTTGGCAACACTTTAGAGGAGAAATTTTCTCAATTGTGTGCATCTATGTCAGTATATCCCTAGCAGATGACGTCTATCATCTCGCAGAAGAATATGTTAAAAAGAAAGTTAACTAGGAATACGTTCCTGTTTGAAAAATAGCATGTAAAAACTTGGCAGAATGATTGTCAAGTTTTTTTATAGCAAAAGTGCTACAATAGGAGTCATGAAAGACACGATTCGAATTCTTCATATCAATGATTTACACTCTCATTTTGAACAGTATCCACAACTCAAGCGAGCTGTGGATGATTTGAGTCGGACAGATAGAGAGTTGATCAAGGTAGATCTTGGGGACAATGTGGATAAGTCCCATCCCTTATCTGATGCGACAGCCGGGCGTTTTAATGTAGCCCTGATGAATGAGTTGGGGATAGACTATGCGACTATTGGAAATAATGAGGGGATTGGTCTGGCCAAGGATGAGCTAGACTGTCTTTATGAGCAGGCTAAGTTTCAGCCTATCATAGGAAATCTCAAGGATGAGGGGAGACAGCCTGAATGGGCCAAGTCCTATCTTATCCACAGAACTAAAGCAGGTACAAACATTGCTTTCTTAGCCTATACCTTCCCATATTACATCACCTATGCTCCCAATGGTTGGCAGGTGTTAGAGCCTATGGCTAGGTTGGAAGAGGATTTGGCTCGTCCTGAGGTAAAGGATGCAGACATAGTCGTCGTTCTTAGCCATCTGGGTGTACGCTATGATGAGCAGATTGCAGAGACTTATCCGCAGGTAAACCTTGTCATCGGGAGCCACACGCATCACCTTTTTGAAGAGGGGAAATTAGTCAATGAAACCTATTTGGCAGCTGCTGACAGATATGGCTATTATCTTGGCTGTATTGACCTTACTGTGGAAAATGGGCGATTGATAGAATATCAGATTGAGGCTATCCCCACCAAGTCCTACATCTTGGATTTAGACAAGGAGGACGAAACCTTTATAAAGGCTATGTGTGAGGAAGGCCATCGTCGTTTAGCTCAGAAAAAAGTAGCTAATCTAGGTCGAGAACTAGATTTTGATGAGACCTGTCAATTGGTTTTACAGGCTGTTTGTCAGGAGACCGATAGCCAATTAACGCTTTTAAATACTGGACTTATCATGAAAACACTAGGTCCTCAAGTGACCATGGCAGACCTGCAAGAAGCCCTTCCTCATCAGATGCGGATGGCACGTCTAGTCGTGACAGGAAAAGAACTCAAAGAAATCTGTCAGGAAGTTTTTACTAAGGCTGAACTCCTTAAAAATCAAGCTATTAAAGGTATGGGATTTAGAGGGAAGACATTTGGTGAAGTAATCACGGGGAATTTTGCTTACAAAAACGGTAATTTGTTGTATAATAGAAGGGTTGTAGATTCCAATGAGAAGTTTAGTTTGGTCCTTGTGGATCAGTACTACTTTGCTTCTTACTTCCCTACAATTAAGGAAAAGGAGGTTACTCTTCTTTTTCCAGATTTGTTAAGGGAACTTGTGGCCAAGTATTTAGGAAAAAATGGTGCCAATTGGGATAAGATATAGAGACATTATTACAGCATCAGGATAGAAAATAAGAGAGAGCAGAAAGGATGGCACATGCGTAAAGAAATCTTGCCAGAAATGTTTAATTATAATAAATATCCAGGGCCAGACTTTGTGTATGTGGCTGATCTTCTGAAATCAGATGCCTGTCAGTTCACAGTTCTTGAAAATCACAAGGATGCTTTAGACGCTACCCGCTTTGGGCAACGTTTTTCTGAAATCATGCTCAAGTATGATTATATCGTTGGGGACTGGTCTAATGATCAGCTTCGCCTTAAGGGATTTTACGAGGACGAGCGACCTAATACGCGTAAGACAGACCGTATTAGCCGATTGTCAGAGTATTTGCGTGAATACTGTGCCTTTGGCTGTGCCTACTTTATTTTGAAAAATGAAGAGCCGCAGTTAATCGTCTTTGAAGAGGAGACGGAGCCTCGTCGCAAGCGCCGTCGTTCTAATAATCGTCGTAATGCTTCTCAGGAATCTAGAGAGCGCAATGCTTCTCAAAAGAATAAGGGGCAAAAAGCTTCTGCGAAGCAAAAGCCAGAAAAGTCCAAACGAAGAGATAGGGATCAAGAGGGTCCAAGCTTTGAGAAAATCAAGCGTCGTCCTAAGTTCAAATCTAGATCCGAGGACGGTGGTCGTGAGCGTAAGCCTAACTTCAAGAAGAGTCAGAAGCAAGCTCCAAAATCTAAAGGTCAAAACACCCCATCGAAGAAACAAATCCAGACCAAGTCAGATGGTCAACATTTCACAATCAGAAAAAAAGGAAATTAAACTATGTCAGAAGTAACAACACAAGCAAAACCAGAACGCCGTAAACGTCAGAAGTTAGAGGATATGGAAGGCTACAAACCTTCTATTTATGGTCTTACTCGTGACGAGTTGATTGATTGGGCTATGGAACACGGTGAAAAGAAATTCCGTGCTACTCAAATTTGGGATTGGCTCTACAAGAAGCGTGTGCAATCTTTCGAAGAAATGACCAACATTTCTAAGGATTTCATTGCTAAATTGAATGAGAATTTCTGTGTGAACCCATTGAAACAACGTATCGTTCAAGAATCTAAAGATGGTACCGTTAAGTATCTTTTTGAATTGCCAGATGGTATGTTGATTGAGACGGTTTTGATGCGTCAACACTATGGTTTGTCTGTCTGTGTGACAACTCAGGTTGGATGTAACATCGGTTGTACTTTCTGTGCCAGTGGTTTGATTAAGAAACAACGTGACTTGACTGCTGGTGAGATTGTGGCACAAATCATGTTGGTACAAAAATACTTTGACGATCGTAGTGACGGTGAACGTGTCAGCCACGTGGTTGTTATGGGTATCGGTGAGCCATTTGATAACTATGACAATGTGCTTCGCTTCTTGCGTACCATTAACAATGACAATGGTCTTGCCATTGGAGCGCGTCACATCACCGTGTCAACATCTGGTTTGGCACCAAAAATTAAGGAATTTGCTAACGAAGGTGTTCAAGTTAACCTTGCCGTGTCACTTCACGCGCCTAACAATGACCTTCGTTCAAGCATCATGCGTATCAACCGCTCGTTCCCACTTGAAAAACTCTTTGAAGCTATCGAGTATTACATCCAGACAACCAACCGTCGTGTAACTTTTGAGTATATCATGCTTAATGAGGTCAATGACCATCCTGAAAATGCTCAAGAGTTGGCTGATTTGACTAAGAAAATCCGTAAGTTGTCATACATCAACTTGATTCCATATAACCCAGTTTCAGAGCACGACCAATATAGCCGTTCAACGAAAGAACGTGTGGCTGCCTTCTACGATGTGCTCAAGAAAAATGGGGTTAACTGCGTGGTTCGTCAAGAGCACGGTACAGATATCGATGCAGCTTGTGGACAATTGCGTTCAAACACTATGAAACGCGACCGTCAAAAAGCTGTAGCAGAAGCTTCTGGTAAATCAGAAGGTAAGTAAGATGTTTCAGCTTAAGACTTGGGTAGATAAGGATGGAGAACTAACATCAAAAGGAAGAAAGTTAAGCCGAGTTTTGGTCTGTGCTTATCTCCTTTGTTTAGTGCTCCTATGTTGGACACCCCAGTACGGGCTAGTTGAAGGTGTTGAAACCCCTGGTATTCAACATTTTGGTCGTGTCGTGGTCCTATTAACCCCATTCAATAGTTTGACCAACTTTTATCAGCTAGATAGTCTTAAAGAGATTGTCTTTGTGCTTGGGCAAAATGTGACCAACATTTTCTTACTAAGTCCGCTAATTTTAGGGCTTTTAGCCTTGTACCCCAGATTCAGGTCTTGGAAAAAGGTCCTTTTAGCGACCTTTGTCATGTCTTTGACGATTGAGGTTGGACAAGTCATTCTAGATCTTCTCATTGATGCTAATCGTGTCTTTGAGTTAGATGATTTATGGACCAACACTTTGGGAGGTTTGGTGGCACTAGTTGTCTACCGCTTTCTTGTAAAACTGATTCAAACGCATTTAAAAGAGTAAAAAACCTGGGAGCTTACGCGTCTCAGGTTTCACTTATTTTCTATCATACAAATACAACACATTCAAAAGAGGGAAAAATGAATAAACACGTTTGGAGAAATAATGAAACACTTAATGATGACAGTAGTCACCGTATTAACGTTAGGAGTAACAATGACGATGGTTAAGGCAGATACTTATCAAAGTGGCCGTGATGCCGATATCATGCGAGAAAGAGGACAGGTTTGGAATTATTCTGAGTCTAAGAGAGAGCCTCAATTAGCCAACTACAACACCGATGGTCGCTATCTCAGTGAGGCAACTAACTTTGAATTATACAATTTTGTCAGAGAGTATAAGACATCTGATGAAATCAGACGCATTTGGAACCCCAAGAAGGACGAATCAGTTATCCACGATAAGGATAGCTACTCTATTGATGATGGGCACAAGGTCTATAATTTTGACTCCTTTGCTTATCAATTGCCAGAGTCTACTGATTTTGGGAAATTGACTTATATTGGTTACTTTCAGTTAGAAGATGGTACAATTTATCGCTATTGGAAGCAACCTTAGCATACGAGACTTATACGAGGTCTATTATTAACCATTTGTAAGGATAGGGGGAATAACTTGTTTTTTAAAGAATCAATCATTGCAAAACTTTGGTGGTTTTTCAAGTTAGAAAAACGTCGGTATATTGTCGGGATTTTGGCACTGAGTCTGGTTTCGGTACTCAATCTGATTCCTCCTATGGTTATGGGGCGGGTCATTGATGCTATTACATCGGGAAAATTGACCAATCAGATCTTGCTTTTGAATCTTGTGTATTTGCTTTTGGCAGCTTTAGGAATGTACTATTTGCGCTATGTTTGGCGGATGTATATCTTGGCGACCTCTTATCGCTTGGGTCAGATTATGAGGTCACGCCTTTTTGAGCATTTTACCAAGATGTCGCCTTCTTTTTACCAAAAGTACCGAACTGGGGATCTCATGGCTCATGCGACCAATGATATTAACTCTTTAACCCGTTTGGCTGGTGGGGGTGTCATGTCAGCCGTGGATGCGTCTATCACAGCCTTGGTAACCTTAATCACCATGTTCTTCAGCATTTCCTGGCAGATGACCCTGGTGGCTGTCTTACCCCTACCCTTCATGGCTTTTGCGACTAGTCGTTTGGGACGCAAGACCCATAAAGCTTTTGGAGAATCCCAGGCAGCCTTTTCAGAACTTAATAATAAGGTTCAGGAGTCGGTATCAGGGATCAAGGTAACCAAGTCTTTTGGCTATCAGGAGGCTGAGCTTCAGTCCTTCCAAGAGACCAATGAGATGACTTTTAAAAAGAATATGCATACCATGAAGTATGACAGCCTTTTTGATCCTTTGGTCTTGCTCTTTGTTGGCTCATCTTATGTTTTAACCCTTCTTGTCGGGGCCTTTATGATTCAGGCTAATCAGATAACGGTCGGAAATTTAGTAACCTTCATTACCTATTTGGATATGTTGGTTTGGCCTTTGATGGCCATTGGTTTCCTCTTTAATATCACACAGAGGGGAAATGTATCCTACCAACGTATTGAAAATCTTCTGGAGCAGGAATCAGATGTTCAAGATCCTGCACATCCTCTCCCAAGTATCGAAAATGGTCGCTTAGAATATGCGATTGACCGCTTTGCTTTTGAGGATGAGGATACTTTGCGAGATATTCATTTCACCTTGGACAAGGGCCAAACCCTTGGTTTGGTTGGACAGACTGGCTCAGGAAAGACGGCCCTTGTCAAGTTGCTCTTGCGGGAGCACGATGTTAATCAAGGAGCCATCTATTTAAATGGCCATGACATCAGAGACTATCGCCTATCAGACTTGCGTAGCTTGATGGGGTATGTTCCTCAAGACCAGTTTCTCTTTGCCAGTTCCATTTTAGACAATGTTCGTTTTGGTAATCCTGACCTCGCCTTTGAAAAGGTGGAAGAAGCGACTAAGTTGGCTCAAGTTTATGAGGATATCAAGGCTATGCCTGAAGGCTTTGAAACGATCATTGGTGAAAAGGGTGTCAGCCTATCAGGTGGTCAAAAACAACGTCTGGCCATGAGTCGTGCCATGATTTTGGATCCAGATATTTTGATTTTGGACGACTCCTTATCTGCGGTTGATGCCAAGACAGAACATGCCATTATTGATAATCTCAAGCATACCCGCAAGGATAAGACGACGATCATTACCGCCCATCGTCTTAGTGCTGTGGTGCACGCTGACCTCATCTTAGTCATGCAAAATGGTCGTATCATTGAACGGGGCCGTCATGAGGACTTACTAGCTCAGGATGGTTGGTATGCCAAGACCTATGAGTCTCAACAGTTAGAAATGGAAGGAGGAGAAGTTGATGCCTAATCAAAACCAATGGTCTGTGTTTAAGCGTCTCTTGACTTATCTCAAGCCTTACAAATTCTTGACCTTTCTAGCTTTGACCTTCCTCTTGTCCACTACGGTTATCAAGAGTATCATTCCCCTTGTGGCCTCTTATTTTATCGACCACTATCTGCATGATATGAATCAGGCGGCAAGCTTGATTCTGATTGGTTACTATGGGCTTTATCTCTTGCAGACGCTAGTTCAGTATCTGGGAAATCTCTTTTTTGCGCGTGTGTCCTATAGTATTGTCAGGGATATTCGCCGAGATGCCTTTGCCAATATGGAAAAACTGGGGATGTCCTACTTTGACAAAACTCCAGCAGGCTCTATCGTTTCTCGCTTGACCAATGATACTGAGACTATTAGCGAGATGTTTTCAGGGATTCTGTCTAGCTTTATTTCGGCTATCTTTATCTTTGTTACCACCCTTTACACCATGATGATCTTGGACATTCGTCTGACCGGGCTTATTGTGCTCTTTCTCCCTCTGATTGTTCTTTTGGTTAATCTCTACCGCAAAAAATCAGTGGTCATCATTGAAAAGACCAGAGCCTTGCTTTCAGATATAAATGCCAAACTGTCAGAGAGTATCGAAGGGATTCGCATCATTCAGGCCTTTAACCAAGAGAAACGTCTCAAAAAAGAGTTTGATGCCATTAATGAGGAACACCTGATTTACGCCAGCCGTTCCATGTCACTGGATTCTCTCTTTCTACGCCCAGCCATGAGTTTACTGAAGCTCCTGGGCTATGCTGTTCTCATGGCCTACTTTGGCTACCGAGGTATCTATTTGAGCATCACAGCAGGGACCATGTATGCCTTTATCCAGTATATTAACCGCCTCTTTGATCCCTTGATTGAAGTGACACAAAACTTCTCAACCTTGCAAACCTCGATGGTCTCAGCAGGTCGGGTCTTCGCTTTGATCGACGAGCGCACCTATGAGCCTGAACAGAGAGACACAGATGCTAAGGTTACCGAGGGGAACATTAGCTTTGAAAATGTCTCTTTCTCCTATGATGGTAAACACCAGATTTTAGATAACATATCCTTCTCTGTCAATAAAGGTGAAACCATCGCCTTTGTCGGTTCTACAGGTTCCGGAAAATCCTCTATTATCAACGTATTCATGCGTTTTTATGAGTTCCAATCAGGACGAGTTCTTCTTGACGGTGTGGATATTCGCGATTATAGTCAGGCAGAGCTGCGTAAGAACATTGGTCTTGTCCTTCAGGAACCCTTTCTCTATCATGGTACAATCAAATCCAATATTGCAATGTATCAGGATTTAACTGATGAAGAGATCAAAGCCGCTGCTGAGTTTGTGGATGCCAACCACTTTATCGACAAACTTCCAGAAGGTTATGATGCTCCAGTTTCCGAACGAGGTTCAAGTTTTTCAACCGGTCAACGTCAGCTTCTAGCCTTTGCTAGGACCGTTGCTAGCCAACCTAAAATTCTAATCCTGGATGAAGCGACAGCCAATATTGATTCGGAGACAGAGGCTATTGTCCAAAATTCTCTAGCAAAAATGCGTCAAGGACGCACAACCATTGCCATTGCCCACCGCCTATCGACAATCCAAGATGCCAACTGCATCTATGTCTTAGACAAGGGCCGCATCATCGAACACGGTAGCCATGAGGAGCTCCTAGCCCTCGGCGGCACCTACCACAAGATGTACAGCCTACAAGCAGGTGCAATGGAAGGAGAGTAGGCTAGTCTAGACCATAGCTTCTATATTCGAAAAGATTTCTTAAAAATCAAAATCGAGTGGTGACATTCATGTCACTACTTTTTTGTTGTCTTCCACTCTATAATAAAACCATAGCTTGAGAGAAAAAAGCTAAAAAATAATATTTTAGGAGGTTGTTAGAATGACAACACAAACAATTAACACTTTTGAAACACTCGATTTCGAGGCACTTGCAAACGTTGAAGGTGGAAAAGTCAATTGGGACCGTTTATCTAGTAGCGCTAGTGGTGCTGCTGAGGGAATTTATTTCTGTGCCGCATCAGGTGCTCCACTCTTTACGCTTGCACCTTATGCTATTGTAGGGTGTGGAGTTGTCGGAGCTGGTCTTGGTTATGCTTTCCCACATTAATTAAAAATTTACTAATTATGAAACTACAAAATAATAATGCAGTAGCATTACAGTTATTAAGACTAGGAAGTGCTGCAATAGTTGTTCTTCTCATTAATTTAGGTTTTTACCTTTATGAAAAAGTGACTCCGGTATGGATTCTGTTTGGATTAGGCTTGCTTACTATATTCGTAGGAGTGATCAACATTATTTTTTACCGGTTATCAAAAAAACAATCAGTAACAAAAAGCTATTTGACGCTAAAACAATCATTTGGTATTTTCCTTAGTGTTTCATTGTTTGTCTTGTGTGTCGAGTTTTTCAAACTACTAACACTAACGGACTTTACGGATCGCATTGTATTATTTATTTTAATGCTTTTATTGATTTTATTTGATATTCTTACTTATTTTCAAGTTAAAAAATATTTCAAAAGATAAAAGGTATCCATACTCATGACTAAAAAACGCCTAGTGTCTCTAATGATGTCTATGGGCTTCATCCTTGTTGCCTTACATAACTTGGGAGAAAAACTGAATTTCGGACTTCAATGCCTAAATATTATTGGGTTATGTCTTTTTCTCTTTCTTATGTGTACGATTATCAAGTACATAAGGTCAGACAAGTAGTGACATTTATGTCACTACTTTTTTATCGGCTTCCAATCTATAATAAATTCATAGCTTGAACACAGAACGCTAAAAACACTTTAAGGAGAAAAGTATGTTTAAAAACTCAAAACCGTATTTACTGGCTACCATTCTCATCGGAATGGGCCTCGCTAATCTATTTAGAAGTTTGGATGCAGTCCACCATACCATTAACTTGTTGGGGCTAACCTTGCTTCTTTATAGTCTGCTTTTTAAAAAATGGGCACAGTTTAAAAAGTAACCTTTTGCCCCTTTGAACGTGAGGTGCTTGCAAATGCTTATTTTTGATGTTCCCGAAGTAAAATTATTCTTGCTAATGATAGCGGAGATTGTATTATATTTGATTGCATATTTTTGTAATAGAAAAAATAAAGATATGTATATTCGCTTATTTAAAATATCAGTGCTAATGACGCTATTGTATTACATCTCCAGTAGAATGTAATCGCTAAGGGATTACTTGAGATCTTACAACAGTATAAAAAAATACAGAAAGGAATAGCGTTAAATGTAATAGCTTATTCAGTTTACAAGACTGACTGAGGTTATTCATAGCTTAATTGTTTTATCATGAAATTAAAGAATATTAGTCCGAGAGTATTGCGATTTTTTAGGGTCGCTACTGCTATATTGGGAGTTTTCCTTATAAGTACCAGTATTTCTCTCTACAAAAGCAAGACTTCTCCAGAGATTTGGTTAGCAGTCGGAGCACTAGCTTTAGTGGTCATTTTGGTAAATGGGCTGCTCTACTGTTTGCTTAAGAAGCGTTCCAATTCAGTAAATCCGTTAACAATATGGCAGTCCTTCATTGTCTTTCTGGTCATCTCATTTCTAGTGCTTTGTGTAGAGTTTTACACATTACTAACATTCAGTGATACCACAGACCGCATAGTACTAGTCGTATTAATGCTTTTGTTAATTCTCTGTGATTTTCTAGCTTACCTTCAAGCCAAAAAATATTTTAAACAATAAACGCATTTGCTTGATTATTCTGTAAGCAATCTAGAAGATATTTGCGAAAAAGTGTTATAATAAGAAAGTGATTAATGAAAAATATGAAAATTAGAGAAGTATTTCCAATACTTGACGGATATTCTTCTATCGTATAGACAAAACTTGCAAGGTCTGGGTCTTCAAAATATGTCATGAAAGGAGGATTACTATTTGAAACAATCGCTTATTTCTAGGAAATACATAAAATTTATCCTACAAGTTATCTTGGCTGTCTGTATTCAATGTGTGATAACATTTTTCTGGCATCAAGAAAGGACATTTTTATTTTACACCTTGTCACTCTATGTTTCTTTATCGCTCTCTGATGATCTTAGTCAGCTGATTTTTAGAAACGATAAGTGATGTATTTGTTTTAAGCAGCATGGAAAGTGACAGATTCGTGTCTTTAGCCATGCTAGATTCAGAATAATAGCCAATCATTCTTTAGATAACGCCCTAGTAGTTTATGTAAATGACTCAAGTAGAAAAGGAATTACCATGGTGATATTACAAAAAATTAGTTCTGCTGTGTTACGTTCGTTACGTGTCGTATCAGCAATCCTAGGAGTAGTCATTGGGAATATAGATTTAAATGCTCTATCTAGTCAGCATCCAATCTGGATTTGGCTACCATTTAGGATATATAGCCACTTTTTGGGACGCTGGCTTTTAAATGACTATAAGGGTGCTATGCTAAAGATGTGATTGAAAAATTAGTTGAGAGAAATAGGGAGGTTTTCTTAATGACAGGACTTAAATGGTTTGTAGGAGGCAAAGAGAGACGAGAACAAGCAATAGCTATCATCGATGAAGTAATTGAAACTATTGGAGATAAGCAAGATTATGCTGATTTGAAGCAGGTCCTGCACTCCTACCGAACGGAACTTGCAGACTCTCGTTCAGCCACTCCCTATATCTTAAGCAGGATGTCACTGGAAATATCCGAAGTGGTCAGAAAAGACCAGCTAACCTTGTCTCCCTTTATCGAGGAGCGAATGGCAGAGTTGCGAAAATTGCTAGCGATTCGTTATGGCTATTGATGTCATTAGGGAGGATTTCTTGGTTTTAAGGTTGAGTTGTCCATTGAGAAAAGAAAGATGGGGCAAAAAGGTTCTTTTCCAACCTGTTGAGGAGCAGAGAAAGAACCTTAAGTCCTAGTTATGATTATGCCTAGCGGACAAGTGATTGTGATGAAAGAATAGCCGATCCTTTCGATGATAATGCCCTTATAACTTGTTTAAACTACTCTAGTAGAAAAGGAGTTAAAATGGTGATATTACAAAAATTTAGTTCTGCTGTGTTACGTTCGTTACGTGTCCTATCAGCAATCCTAGGAGTAGTCATTGGGAATATAGCTTTAAATGCCCTATCTAGTCAGCATCCAATCTGGATTTGGCTACCTTTGGCATTGCTATCAATCTTTTTACTCGTGTTACCACAGTTGCTTAAGCGAGAGCTTGACCGTCGTCCACTTGAGGAACGACAGTTTACTCCTAAACAAATTTACGCTGGTATGGGCTTGGCACATTCTGCTATTATTTTAGCTGGTATTTATCGTTTGCTGACGGTGAGAGATGCCGAATGGCGTCTAATCATTATTGTTGTGATTGTTTTGGATATTTGTTTACTAGTTTTTCTGACACCTAGAGTGCTTAAAATCATTAAACAAAGTGAACGAGGTTAGAATGGCAGTTTATGATGGATATGCTTATAAAAATAGTGTTTATCTATGCTTTGTAGGTGTAATTCAATATAGTGAAAACTTTCTGTTTGATAGAAGTGTGAGGTTTAAGTTTTATGTCAAAAAATCTACGTGCCCTTACGGCCATTGTTTTGTCCCAAGTGCTTATTGAGTGGATGGGATTCTTTTTAGGTATTCCTCTAAGTAAGATTCTGGTTTTAACAGTACTTAGCAGTCTAGCAGAGATTTTGATGCATCTTTTCCTAAGCAAAAAATCTAAAGTTACTTTGGGTGATAAAGAGATATGGCATCAATACTTTTTATTCGTTAAGAAGACACTGTGGCTTTCCATTTTGTTTGTTGCAATTTTTCTTTTTTATACGATAATCAAATCTGATAGCTTTATGCTTTATTTTTACTGGCATATCTTCGTGTTATTCCACTGTCTTGGCTACATCATTTGTTTAAATAACATTAAAATAAATCGTAAAAATTGAAGATTAAATCTTGTTTATTTCCACACAATAAAAAATCCCATGGGAGTTCTCATCCTATGGGAATTTTTGTGATAAAGACTAATAAGGCAATGTCATCTGACTTTGGCTTAGGTCCACAGTTAATTCGTAGTTGCTATTGTCACGAATAGTGTGCTCAAAGTCTGTGGTATAGAGAACGAGTCGGAGTTTTTCGCCCTTGTTGAGTTTGTAGATGGTTGGTTGCAAGTCCAAACCGATAGTCATCCATTCATTTGGAGTGACATTCTCAATGCTAAGGAGGTTCTTGCGATTTTGCAGGTTAAGGTGTCCTTTGGTAATCACACGATATTTTGCCTGCTTGAATGGCAATTCACGTAAGGCTTCTTCCTTGAAGAGACGGCCGTTATCTAAATTCATGCGTTTGAGTGCGGGAATAGGTGCGAGATACTTCTTGTCACCCATTTCTAGAACTTGGGCTGAAATGAGACCACGATTTGTGCTAGATTTAACTTTGAGCTCTAGGTGGACACGACCATTAATCTGGATGTCTTGGTCCAGTTCAAAGTCAAAGGTAATGGCGTTGGCTTTGTCTGCAAAGAGGTCATCCTTGAAGCTTTGGTAAGCTTTACCGTATTTGGTGAAGGTTTCCTCTTCGTAATGGTTAGCGATGCTAGCTTCAGCCTCACCAAGCTGAATGTGTTTACCATTGTCGTGTCCAAAGTTATCGAGAACTTCCCAGGTCTGTTCAGACTGGTTGTTTTGCCAGATCACAGTAGGTAGTGTGTAGCCGTTCTCCAAACCAAGGAGTTTCTGACAAATCAAGGCGTTCATGCTTTCTCGGAAGTCAATAGACTGCCAAGCATTCATGTAAACGTGGGCACCATTGTGGAAGAAGAGGTGTTTTTCAAGAGAGTCTGGAAGAGCATTGAACATTTGATAGACGTTAATCGGTTTGACATTCCAATCCTGGCTACCATGTGTAAAGACAACAGTGGCTTTGACACGATCTGCGAATTGCACATAGTTACGGTCATGCCAGAACTGGTTATAGTCCCCATGCTTACGATCAATGGCTTTGCTTAGCTCTTTGAGGTAGGTCTCATAGTCTTTTTGGTGGCGTAGGTATTCTCCAGCTAATAGGGCACGAGAATAGGTAAATTCAGTCAAGGTGTCGAGATCTTCACCAGGGTAGCCTCCAGGGCTGACGAGGAGCCCATTTTCACGATAGTAGTCGTACCAAGAAGAAATACCGGCTTCAGCAATAACCATTTCCAAACCGTCAACGCCAGTTGTGGCTAGGGCGTTGGACATGGTACCTAAGTATGAAAGTCCAGTAGTAGTCACCTTACCAGAAGCCCAATCAGCAGTGATTGTATGCTGTCTGCTACGGCTAGTAAAGGCGCGTGAACGACCATTGAGCCAGTCGATGACAGCTTTATAGGCCAGAACCTGTTGATAGTCTCCAGAGGTCATGAAACCTTCTGAGTTGAAGGTACCGACACCGGATACATAGATAGAGGCCACACCACGAGCTAACATGTAATCGTTGAGTGTGTAGGTATCTGTGTGAGCAAAACGCTCCTGAGCTTTTGTGACAGGATTGATAGGCGTAAGGTCTGCCTCTGGTACCTTGATTTCAGGTTGTCTAAGAGAGATTTCACCTGCTGGTTTGACGAGCAAGTCTCCCTCCATCTTGTGGGTGAGCTTATCTGAAGCAGGCTCATTAGTCCCTTGTTGATAAGGACTTGCGGTCATCATGGCTGGAACTGGGAAGTCTACATTAGGACGTAAGATAGTCACCTTGACCAAGTCTAACTGCCCGTCTTTATCAGTATCTACAGGTGTTTCGACATAAACCACTTCACGGTGAAGCTGATTAGTGTCAAATGTTGCTAAGCTCTTACCATTAAAGAAGACGTAGTCATTACTTACAGGGATTAAATCCTGAGCTACTAACTGATCAATTAAGGTATTGCCAGACTGTGTGCGTGTCGCCAACAATTGATGAAGGTTGTTAAGACTGCCATCAAAAGTGATTGGAAAGGCCATTTTCTCTAGGAAAGCAGCACTGTCTGTAAAGTCCACATTAGGGACAAATCCTAGCAGTTGAAGGGCTACCAAACCAAAGACTTCAGCAGTCAAAGGACGGTCTGATTGGAAAAAGGTCAGGAGGTCAGTCTCTGTATCGGCAATCCAATTTTTCAAAGCTAAGTCGGTGTCTTCAAAGAAGAGGAAGGACTTGCGAACAAAGGCCTCAAAATTGGCTTTGGCACTAGCATCTAGAGAGACTTCAAATCCTAAAGAACGAAGTTCCTGACAAGCTATTTCAGGACTAACTGGGATGTAACTAAACTGATTAAATTTCATATTCAAAAACCTCAAAAATAATACGTAAACATTTCAGAAATATCTTTACATCAGACATTATACTTGATAAAATGATAGATGTCTAAATTATTGTAAAATCGAAAGGAAATAAAGAGACAAATGAATGATTTTCTAAAAGAAGCGTTCACCAGTGAATGGGTTTTGAAATACCTCACTGAGTTTATCGCGACTGCTTTTCTTGTAGCCCTTGGTAATGGTGCTGTTGCCAACGTTGAGCTTAAGGGAACAAAAGGTAACAAATCTGGTTGGATTGTTATCGCCTTTGGTTATGGTTTTGGTGTTATGATGCCAGCCCTTATGTTTGGTGATGTTTCTGGTAACCACATCAACCCTGCTTTCACACTTGGACTTGCTGCTTCTGGCTTGTTCTCATGGGTAGGCGTTCCTGGATACCTTATTGCACAACTTCTTGGTGCCTTTGTAGGTCAAGCTATCGTGGTTTGGGTTCACCAACCTTACTATGTACAGACTGAGAATCCAAACAATATTCTTGGTACTTTCTCAACGATTTCAGCAGTTGACGATCATGATGACACTCCAGAAAATCGTAATCGTGCATGGGCTAACGGTTTTGCCAATGAGTTTGCAGGTTCATTCCTTCTCTTCTTTGGTGCCCTTGCCTTGACTAACAACTACTTTGGTCACAAATTGGTCTCACAAGCAGTCCAATATGGGTATGATAAAGAAGCTGTAACAGGCCAAATGGCGAATGGATCTCTTGCTGTAGCTCACATTGGTGTTGGTTTCTTGGTTTGTGCCTTGGTTCTATCATTTGGTGGACCTACAGGACCAGCCCTTAACCCAGCCCGTGACTTGATGCCACGTCTTCTTCACCACATCTTGCCAACATCAGTTCTTGGTGAGCACAAAGGTGATTCTAAATGGTGGTATGCTTGGGTTCCAGTTGTAGCTCCAATCCTTGCAGGAATTTTGGCTGTATACTTGTTCAAAGCCCTCTACCTTTAATCAATAACAAAAAATCTGAAGTTAGTGCTTCAGATTTTTTTACGCTAAAAATTTTGAAAGTAGCAAAAAAACTGAGAAAGTTTTCTCAGTTACATAGGAGTAGTTATAACTAGGATTGTAGCACCTAAGGTGAAAAGATTCCATAGGACATGAAGTGAGATAGCCGCTGATAGATTTTCTCTTTTTTGGTAAATCATAGAGAGAGCCAAGCCCATTCCAATATAAAGGAGGAGGTGGGCAAGGTTGGTAGGCATATGGAATAGGCAAAAGAGACCGGTACTCACTAAAACAGCAACTGTCGAATAAGGAGCCAGCCAAGAGAAAATCCACTTGCGAAAGAGTAGTTCTTGTAAGAAGGCTGTGGTCATCATGCCAATGGCTACTGGTAGGATAGGGGTTGTCGTAAGAGTTCTTTGAAGTTCTGCATGATAGTTGGTGTGAGTCAGTAGCATAAGATTGCTTCCAATAACTCCCATCAGAAAAATAAGCACAAAGCCCCAGATAATAGCTTTAGTATCCTTTCGGTCGAGTCTAAAGTGAGTAAGCAAACCTTCATTTTTAGCCCAAAGATAGGTAATATAAAAAATAATGAGATTGACAGCGATAATTCCCCAGCTTTCAAGGCTAGTGAAGGTCAACCCAGTCTGATTGTTATAGGACGTTGTCATACCTAAAGCCAGGTTTGGGATAGCTATCATCAGCAGTAAAAAGAGTCCCTGATAGGTATGTCTAAACGCCAAATGATTGACGAGAGTTTTCATAGTCTCTATTATACTCTAAAATGAGGAAATAGCTAGTCCTACGGTAAATATAATATAATGATTTTCATAATTTATGTGAAAGAATGTGAAAAAATTACAATCCTGTTTTTTCTTAGGAAAATCCTTGTCACACAGGCTCTTTTCGGATAAAATAGAAAAGAATGGAGGTTGTCATGACGCAATCAGGGAATTTTAAGTTTCACACACCAATCTTTCGTGTGAATAACAGACAAGAAAATATTGATTTTTACCAAAATACATTAGGATTTAAGCTTTTGACTGAGGAAAATGCCCTTGCGGTCTTCACAGATTGGACAGACCGTAACTCACTTTTTGTGATTGAGGAGTCACCAGCTTACCGTTGCCGTGCGGTTGAAGGCCCTAAGAAAATTAATAAAGTGGTTATCAAGGTTTCAGATCCACTTGAGATTGAGTACCTTTTGGCGCGTGATGATCACCAAGCCAAGGCTATTTTCCAAGGGGAAAAAGGGTATGCTTTTGAAACAATCTCACCTGAGAATGGTCTTATTTTGATGCATGCCGAAGATGACTTGTCTACTCTCAAGACAGTCGAGTACGCAGATGTTGAAGAAAAAGAAGATTTCAAAGGAATGTCAGACTTTACGGTCGAGTCTTTGACCTTGAACGTTGTTGATACAGCTCAAGCAGCTTTCTTTTACGACAATCTTTTTGGTGAAGAATTGCCTTTGTCTATCCACTTTGAGAAAGCAGAAGGTCCTGACCTCCAAGTGAGTCCAGACCAGACTTGGGATTTGGAAATTCTAGAATTTAAGGTAGCTGAAGACTACGACTTGGTTGCCTTGCATGAGAAACTTGAAAAGGAACAGTTCTCAAGTTATCTAGATACTAAAGAAAGCCTACTCGCACTGACTGATATGAGTAATATTGAGGTTTGGCTAACAAAATAATGACTAATTTTAAACAAACATTGTCAACAATTACAGACTACATCAAGGCTGACATCTTCCCGGGTGCCAGCCTTGCACTTTATGACGGACAAGATTGGCAGGAGCATTATCTAGGAACTCAGGATGGAAATATTCCGGTAGTTCCAGGACTGACCTATGATCTAGCCAGTGTTTCCAAGGTGGTAGGAGTAGGGACCCTCTGTCTTTTCTACTTGCAGATGGGAAAATTGGACTTGGACGAGAAACTATCGACCTATTATCCTGCAGTAGTGGATAAGACGCTAACCCTTCGTCAGCTTCTTTCTCATAGTAGCGGCATTGATCCTTTTATTCCAAACCGTGATGAGTTAGACCAAGCTGGCTTGATTTCTGCTATTAATGCCATCAAAGTTAAGGATGATAAACCTTTCTTGTATACCGATATTAATTTTATTCTCCTAGGCTTGATGCTTGAGAAAGTCTCTGGACAAAGACTGGACAGGCTCTTTGACAGCGAGATTTTTCAACCGTTTGGTATGTCTGAAACACGGTTTGGGCCAGTTGAGGTTGCTGTTCCAACTGTTGAGGGAATTCCGGGAGGAACTGTTCACGATCCCAAGGCTCGAGTGCTCAAAGAGCATACAGGGTCAGCAGGTCTCTTTTCAACCCTAAAGGACTTGGAAATCTTTATTGACCATTATTTGAGGGATGATTTTGCTAAAAATCTGACGCAGAATATCAGCCAATCCAATAAGGAACGCAGTGTCGCTTGGGACCTTCAAGGCGATTGGATTCTTCATACTGGTTATACAGGTACCTTTGTGCTTATCAATATCTCAGCTCAACGTGCAGCTATTTTCCTCAGTAATCGTACCTATTATAGGGATGAGAGGGCTCAATGGATTAAGGACAGAGATGCTTTGATTGAGATAATGAAGAAGGAGCTGATTCGTGAAACGGTCGAGTAGACATTCTAAGGAAAGCAAACTTGTCCCTTGGTTTTTGAGTCTCCTCTTTTGTGTGCTTAACGGGAGTAGTCTCTTTGTCTGTGGTATGTTTTTTGGGGTGATGGTCGACTTGTTGGCATTTGATAAAGATTCCTTCTATTTAGGTGTTCTTGTATTTTCTTGTATAGTAGTCCCTATAATCGCTTCTTCTTATATCTTGATAAGAGAGATACTATACAAATTGATTCATTGCCTTGGTTATCGTGCCCAACCTGATTTGAAAGTCATTCGTATGAGGAGAGGATTTGATATTCACTTTCCTGTATTTGAAAAGTACAGTCAGGACTATAAGTTACTCTACAAGAAGCGTTCCAAGAAGCTTCAAATAGGGTATTTGCTTATATGTTTAGGATACTTTAGTGGACTTAGCCTTATAATAATTACCTTTACAGTTCTATTGAGAGGACTGTTTGAGCTCCTAGAACTAGAATCAAAACTGTCATCTTCTGAATATAAACAATTTCTTGGTTTTTTGGTCTGCATGGGAGTGTTTGTCTTTCTTTTTAAAGGGCAGAAATACTGGAAAAAGATCGTAGAGACATTAAAGAAAAGAGAATATGTATCAGTTCTTGCTGTCGAGCATGGCTATCCTATATTTGCGACAAAAGAAGAAGCTTAAGCAGTTGACCTACTGCTTAAGCTTTTTTACTTAGTAATGATTTTTCAACAGTAATGTGTTGGATACCAGCCTCTTCAAAGATTTTACCGACTTCCTGATAGCCATTATTGAGGTAGAACTTAAGTGCCCCGAGTTGAGCATGGAGAGAAATAGTCTGGAAGCCTTGCTCTTGTGCGAAATCTTCAGCTTCTTTCAAGAGAATGCTTCCCAGACCTTGACCTTGGTAGGCCTCGAGCACTGCCATACGTTGGAGGGTAAGCTGAGTCAAATCTTTATTAGGTAGTAGGCGTACGGTTGCTGCAGCCTTGTCTTTATCATCGTATAAAACAAAGTGAATACAGTAGGCTTCATTTGCGTCAATCTCGATAGAGTGAGGAACTCCTTGGCCTTTAACGAAAACGGTGTTTCGAATAGCCACAGCATCTAGATAAGTCTCTGAAAGTGTATCTCTTGTATGTTTGATAATCATAGAACCAGTGTAACAAAGATTCTAGTATATCGTCAACGAAAAAAAGCTTGATGAGAGGAGTTATCATCAAGCTCTTTATCTTGTTTTATTCATTTATCTTTCGACCGTTTGTATCTTGGATAGGACGGTTATTTTCAAATCCAAGGGTTTGAGTGAATTTCTCCACTTGTTCCTTGCTGACAGTTTCTTGATTCTTGAAGACAATCCAGTTAACACCTTCAGTACATGGAGGTGTTGTTAGGGAACCTTCAAAGTTGTAGTAGTCCTTGTCTTCAGGATAGAATTCATCAAGTGAGATGACTTGAGAAAGCTCAGTTTCAGTATTGGCCGCCTGAGGCATTTTGTCCCAGATTTGTTTTAAGGCTTGATTTTCATCACCATAATTATAGAGAACTGAGATAACTGTGATTTTCCCATTATCTGTCTTATAGACGAAGTGCCCCTCTAGAGGATAAGTCTGACCATCAATTTCATTCTCAGCTGGTGCGTGAAAATGGAACTGTTGCAACTTGTAAACTTCGTTACCAATCGTTAGGGTATTCTTTGGATTTTTAAAGCTGACTTCAATAGTATGCCCGTTATTTTCAACTTGAGCTTCTGATTCTTGATTATTAAGGTTTAGTTCAGGAAGATCAACATCCTCAGCTACGGTGATATTGATCGGAGATTGTTCTTTACCATTTTTGCTGAGTTCATAATCTTTCGAAAGGTCACCCCAATGGTCTGGACCAGTAGAGCCAGTATAACCCCATTGAACGTCCTTGGACTTTGAGTTTTCGGTTTTTGTCTCGGATTGGCAGGCTACGAGTAGGACTGTACTTGCTACGAGAGCTACTAATCCAATTAGCTTAAAACTTTTCTTATTCATTTATCCTCCTTATACTCTTTGGTCATATAACAATGATAGTTTACGTGTTATTAGAAACCATCCATTTGACGTAATTGAGTATCGTTTCTCTATGGTGCTTCTGAGAAGGAAGTGTTTGGAGATACCAAACGGAAACGCTTTTATTTTATAGCTAATCTGAGAAAAAGTCAAATGTAAATTATAGTAGATTTAGAAAAATATAATGAAAACAAGTGTTTTACAAAAAGAAAAGAACTCGCAATTGCGAGCTCTTTATTCATTTTTATCCCAAAGCGTCGTCCATTGAAAGAACTTCGTGGAAGACACGTTGTGTCAATTCGGTTTTTTGTTCTGGAGTGAGGTATTTAGTGTTTACACAGTATCCAGAGATACGTACGATAACATCTTCACCGCTCATGATCTTTTCATAAACGTCTGACAAGTCCATTACGTTCAAGTTAACGTGTTGTCCACCATTTTCGAAGTATCCGTCGAGGATAGTTACGAGGTTATCAACTTGTTCGTCGTGAGTCTTACCAAGGGCACGAGGTGATACTTGAGTAGTAAGTGAGATACCGTCAGCTGCATAACCGAAGTCAAGGCTTGCAAGTGAGTTCAAGTTTTGCAACCATCCACCTTTAGCTTTGTTAGATGGGTTAGCACCTGGTGAGAAGAATTCCAATTTAGACAAGTTCACTGAACCATCTTCGTTGAGATATACCCCTTTGTGAACTGGAGAGTTACCAGTTTGTTTAGAGTAAGCAACGTTAGAAGTGATTGTAAGAAGTGAAACTGTAGCTTCTGCATCTTTGTAGAGTTTGTGGCTACGAAGACGAGTAGTGTAAGCTTCAATCAACCATTCTGCCAATTCGTTTGAACGTGGGTCATCTTCACCCCAACGTGGGTATTCACCGATTGTTTCGTAGTCGTAGATGTAGCCATCTTCGTCACGGATTGGTTTAACTGTAGCGTATTTGATTGCTGACAATGTATCAACAGTATTTGCGAAACCACAGATACCGAATCCCATGTTAGCACGTTGTTTAGTTGGCAAGAAGGCCATTTGAACAGCTTCGTAGTTGTACTTATCAGTCATGTAGTGGATGATGTTAAGGGCATCTACGTAAGTGTCAGTCAACCAGTCAAGAGATTTTTCGAAGTTAGCTTTAACAGTGTCAAAGTCAAGAACTTCATCACGGATTGGATCGATGTCAAATACTTTGTAGTCTTTATGAACATCGTCGTAACCACCGTTCAAACCAGTAAGAAGGGCTTTAAGTACGTTAACACGAGCACCGAAGTATTGGATGTTGTGGCGTTGTTCTTCGTTTTCTGGGTCAAGTGGTGATACACAACATGAGATACAGCTCATTTCCCCGTATCCGTCTTTAGCCATAGTAGTCACACCTTCATATTGGATAGAAGAGTGCTTGTGGCTCATGTGCATACAGTAGCGACGGAATGAGTAAGGCAATTTGTCAGTCCAAAGAACTGTCAAGTTTGGTTCTGGAGAGTTACCGATGTTGTCAAGAGTGTTCAAGAAACGGTAGTCCATCTTAGTAACACGGTGACGTCCGTCAGCACCCATACCAGCCATAGAAGTTGTGATGAATGTTGGGTCACCTGAGTACAATTGGTCGTAAGCTTTTGTACGAGCAAACTTAACTGTACGAAGTTTCATAACGAAATCATCAACGAATTCTTGGATTTCTGATTCAGTGTAGGTACCACGAGCAAGGTCACGTTCTGCGTATACGTCAAGGACGATTGGCACACGACCAAGTGAAGTAGCGGCACCATTGATTACACGACATACTGCCATGAAGGCGATGTTTGTCCATTGGATAGCTTCTTTAGTATCGAAGGCAGGACGACGAACATCTACACCGTAAAGGTCACCAAGGCGAACGACATCTTGAAGTGCTTGGTATTGAAGGTTAACTTCTTCACGAAGACGGATAGTTTCTTCGTCGATTTCTTTAATAGCATTCCAGTCGTTAACTTTTTCTTGCATCAAGTAGTCAGCACCGTAAAGGGCAAGACGAGCGTAAACCCCGATGATACGTCCACGTGAGTAAGCATCTGGAAGACCAGTAACTGTGTGAGCGTGACGTGCACGACGGATGTTTGAAGTGTAAGCACGGAAGATACCATCGTTAACTGTAGTCACGTATTTTGTGAAAATTTCGTGTACAGCTGGGTCTGGTTCATAACCGTGTTCTTTCAAAGCAGTTTCCGCCATACGGATACCACCTTTAGGCATGAAGTTCAATTTGAAGAGCTCATCATTTTGGATACCATAGATAAGTTCATCTTCTTTTGAAATGTACCCTGCGTCAATGTCAGCAATTGAAGTTGGACGAGTATCCATTGGGAAGCGTCCTTCAGCTTCATAGCCTGCTTTAGTTTCATCTACGATTTTTTTAATTTTTAGAGAGCGTTCAGTTGGTCCTGCAAGGAAGCTTTCGTCACCATCATAAGGTGTGTAGTTTGCTTGAACGAAACGTGAAACGCTAGCTTTTTCTTTCCAGTCAGTTCCTTTAAAGCCTTCCCACGCTTTTTCAAAAACATCTGTGTTGGTTTTAACCGTTGCCATAGTTTGGATCTCCTATAATTCTAGTAACAAAATCATCTGTTACATTCTCTAGAAGTATTCTATCACACAGTAACCGCTTACACAACTTTAAAACTCCATTTTTAGAGACATTCTTTTATAATACAGTTTTGAAAACGATAAATCTGTATTATAAATTTCTGTTTTTTGATAGATTTTGGTATCATAAGGGGAGAATGCTTTGTAGGCCCAAAGTTTTATGTGAAAAGCTTTACAATGAGATAAATCTGAGAAAGGAGGCAGGAAGCCATGTTAGAGTTTCCTCTAATAAATGATACCAGTCGGAAAATCATCCATATTGATATGGACGCCTTTTTTGCTCAGGTCGAGATGAGGGATGACCCCAGTCTTAAGGACAAGCCGGTTATTATCGGTCATGATCCTAGAAAAACAGGGGGACGTGGTGTGGTATCAACTTGTAATTATGAGGCTAGAAAATATGGTGTCCATTCAGCCATGTCTTCTAAGGAAGCCTATGAACGTTGTCCTAATGCTGTCTTTATCTCAGGAAATTATAGCCATTACCGAGAGGTAGGGATGCAAATTCGTGAGATTTTTAAACGCTATACTGACTTGGTTGAGCCTATGTCTATCGATGAAGCCTATCTTGATGTGACGATAAATAAGCTTGGTGTCAAATCGGCGGTTAAGGTGGCTAAGCTCATCCAGTATGATATTTGGCAGGAACTTCACCTGACTTGTTCGGCAGGTGTTTCCTATAATAAATTTATCGCCAAACTAGCCTCTGATTTTCAAAAGCCTGCTGGTTTGACGGTGGTACTTCCAGAGGAGGCTCAGGAATTTTTGGAAAAGCTCCCTATTGAAAAGTTTCATGGGGTAGGTAAAAAGTCAGTTGAACGTCTTCATGACATGGACATCTACACCGGTGCCGATCTTCTGAAGGTTCCTGAGATGACACTGATTGATCGTTTTGGACGTTTTGGATTTGATCTCTTTCGAAAGGCTAGGGGGATTTCCAATAGTCCTGTTAGGCCCAATCGTGTCCGTAAATCGATCGGAAGTGAGCGAACCTACGGCAAGCTTCTCTATAATGAAGATGACATCAAGGCTGAGTTGACTAAGAATGCTAGGCGAGTAGCTGAAAGTGCTCAGAAAACTAAAAAAGTCGGTCGAATTATTGTCATCAAGGTCCGTTATTCGGATTTCTCAACCTTAACCAAGCGTATGACCTTGGACAAATCGACCCAGGATTTCGACACCATCGAAAGGATTGCTCACACCATTTTCGACCAGCTGGAGGAAAATAGCAGTGGTGTTCGTCTCTTAGGTGTTACCCTGACAGGTTTGGAAGACCAAGAGGGCAGGCAGTTAGATTTGGATGATTTGGAGTCATGATTAAAAAACAATATAATAGGTAGAGTTTTGCTTCATACCCTGAAAAGTGACCTTGAAGAATCATCAGACCTATGCTATCTTAAATAGTAACCAATAGAAATGAGGGAATAATCTTAATGAAAAAACTGTTTACTTACTTAGGACTCGTCCTAGCAGCTTGCCTGATTCTCGTAGCCTGTGCGTCAAACAAGCCAGCGGAAAAGAAAAAGGCCACACCAACACCGACAGAGCGTGCCAAGGCTGATGCGACGATTTTGATTGACACCATGCTTGGAAAATCAAGTAACGGTTTTTCAAAACTCTACGGAGAAAATTACGAAACATGGACTGAAACGAATGTCTTTGAAAAACAGGTTGCAGACACTATTGAAGAGAAGGGGTATACACCGGAAGAAAAGTATACGTTTAAATACATTGAAGGCTATGATGCCAAGACTCCAACTCAAGTACTTTCTAAGTTCCTTAAGGTCCGTCGTAATATGATTGGTAAGATTCAGGACTATAAGCTGAAGGATGTCAAAGTTAAGGGAAATGATGCGACAGTTACCTTTACTTCACGTTCTGTTAGTGCCTATGGAGCTGCAGCTGCTGTTCGTACTCTCCTTATGAGTCTCTATGACAACGACATTGACAAGTTGAAACAATGGAATCAAGCTGATAACAACGATGTGGAAAAGGGGAAAGCCAAAGATCTCACAACGAAGTTCCTTTATGGTGAAAACTTTAACGGTGATTTGACGCAATTTAAGGACATTGATAAAGAAATGTCCTATACACCTTTGACAGGTGCTGATAATCTGGAAAAGACCTTCAAGCTTACCAAAGATGATGGTGGAAACTGGACTATTTCTGTAGAAGATTATAAAGAGCTTGCCGAAGCCTTGGTCGACCATGACGAATCAGGAAGCAGAGCCGTTTACGCCGAACGTATCCATAAGAATTTGTCAGACTATCAACCTGAAGATAGTAGCGACTCAAGCAGTAAGTCATCAGATAAGGATAAGTAGTGTTTTATTGGATTTGATGTTAAACATGTACGGAAAGCTGTTTTGGACGAAAGGAGTTGTCACATGAGTGGCAGCTTTTTTCTATCTTGTTATTCTTCCTCTCACCCCCTATAACCTTTATCTATCACCACTTAGGATTTTATTATTAGACGAGTTGGGATGAAGATGGTAAACTGTTATCACTAACTATTAATGAAAGTATCGAGGAATATAGATATGAAAAAATGGCTTGCAGGTTTAGGGATTCTTGGCTTGTCAGTTTTGACTTTGGCTGCTTGTGGAAACAAGAGTGACGGTAAGGCATCTGGTGAGAAGCAGACGATTACTGTTGCGACGGACTCTGATACGGCGCCCTTCACTTTCAAAAAAGGTGACGACTTCAAGGGGTATGATATTGATTTGGTCAAGGCTATTTTCAAGGATTCAGACAAGTATGAGGTCAAGTTTGTGACGACGCCTTTTGATTCCATCTTGACAGGGGTGGATTCTGGACGTTATCAGATTGCGGCTAATGACTTCAACTACAATGAAGAGCGTGCGCAGAAATATGGTTTCTCAGATCCGATTTCACGTTCTAACTACGCCATCACTAGTGCTGAGGGGACCAAGTATACCAGCCTAGACGATTTGTCTGGTAAGACGACAGAAGTACTTCCTGGCTCTAACTATGCTCAATTGCTTGAAAATTGGAACCATGCCAATTCGGACAAGACACCAATTACAATCAACTACGCTTCTAGCTCAACTGGTCTTTCAACACGTGTTCAACACATTCAAGAAGGAAAAATTGATTTTATCCTTTACGATGCGATTTCGTCTGAGTACATTGTCAAAGATCAAGGCTATAAGTTGTCAGTAAACAAGATAAAAGACGATATCGGTATGAAGACTGATGGTCTTGAATATCTTCTTTTCTCAAATGATAAGCAAGGTAAGGAACTCAAGACTTTTGTCAATAAACGTATCAAAGAACTTAAGAAGGATGGAACCCTTGCCAAACTCAGCAAGGAATACTTCGGTGGCGATTACGTCAGTGATTTGAAATAAGACTGTTAAAAGTTGAGACTGCTGTCTCAGCTTTTTGACGTTAATAAAGTTGAATTATCAGTGATATGATTTCCTTATCACTTTGATAAGAAAAGACTATTTCACAGACTTTCTGAGTCGTGCTAAAATGAATATTATAAAATTTATGATAAGATATTTGAACGGTTAGCTCTAGGCTAACCGACTTTTTTAGAAAGAAAGGGCGACATTGTGAAAAAAAGTATTGAAGTATTTAATCGGTTACCTTGGTACCTCCAAGTTGTCGTTGGCTTAATTGGTTTGAGAGTAGTTGTTGCTCTGGCTAATCTCTTATCATGGTTAGTGGAGATCCTTTGGGGCTATGTTTTGCAATTGGTTACAATTGTCTTCAAATGGATTGCATCTTGGATGCCAGCTGGTAAGCTCTTCTCATGGAAGGCTGTCTTTGATGCAGTTCCTCAGATTGTAGAACGCTTGCCTTTAACCTTGGGCTTGACCATTGCAGGTGCCTTCTTCGGTTTGATTTTGGCCCTTGTCTTTGCGGTTGTTAAAATCAATCGAGTACGTATCCTTTATCCAATTCAAGCCGTTTTTGTGAGCTTCTTGCGTGGGACACCAATCCTTGTCCAACTCATGTTGACTTACTATGGTATTCCACTCTTCCTTCGTTACTTGAATGGTGAGTTCGGTTTAGATTGGAACATTAATGAGATTCCACCAGCTATCTTCGCTATTACAGCCTTTGCCTTTAATGAAGCAGCTTACATGAGTGAGACCATCCGTGCAGCGATTCAGGCCGTTGACGCTGGGGAAATCGAAGCTGCCCGTTCTCTTGGGATGACATCAGCACAAGTTTACCGTCGTGTCATCATTCCAAATGCGGCAGTTATTGCGACACCAAGTTTGATTAACAGTTTGATTGGTTTGACTAAGGGAACATCACTTGCCTTTAGTGCAGGTATCGTCGAAATGTATGCACAGGCTCAAATCTTGGGTGGTGCCGACTACCGTTACTTTGAACGTTATATCTCAGTTGCCCTTGTATACTGGGCAATCTCAATCTTGATTGAGTACATTGGTCGTTCAGTTGAAAATCACATGGCCATTAAGGCTCCTGAAGCGACTGACATTTCTGGCATTGGAGGTGACCGCTAATGATTAGTATCAAAAATTTGACCAAAGAATTTTCAGGACAAAAGGTTCTTGATGGCATTGATATTGACATTGAAAAGGGTGAAGTTGTAGCTCTTGTTGGTGCCTCTGGTGCAGGTAAGTCAACAATCCTTCGTAGCTTAAACTATTTGGAGCAACCTGATTCTGGTACCATTACCATTGATGATTTCAAGGTAGATTTCGAAACAATTACCAAAGAGCAAATCCTTACTCTTCGTCGTAAGTTGTCCATGGTGTTCCAACAGTTCAACCTCTTTGAACGTCGTACAGCCTTGGATAATGTTAAGGAAGGTCTTAAGATTGTTAAGAAACTTTCTGACGACGAAGCTACCAAGATTGCTAAAGAAGAGCTCGCTAAGGTTGGGCTTTCTAATCGTGAAAATCACTACCCACGTCACTTGTCAGGTGGTCAAAAGCAACGTGTGGCCTTGGCCCGCGCCCTTGCAATGAAGCCTGATGTGCTCTTGCTTGACGAACCGACATCTGCCCTTGACCCTGAGTTGGTTGGTGAGGTTGAAAAATCAATCGCTGATGCGGCTAAGTCAGGTCAAACCATGATTTTGGTCAGTCACGACATGAACTTTGTTTATCAAGTAGCTGACAAGGTGCTCTTTCTTGAAAAAGGGCATATCCTTGAACAAGGAACACCTGATGAAATCTTTAACCATCCAAAAGAAGAACGAACAAAAGAATTTTTCGCTTCTTATTCAAAACAATATCTTTAAGATGGGATTTTTGTTACAATAGAAAAGGTAGTGGGATAGGACTACAGTTTAGTCCATAGTCAAAATCCCACAAGGATGATTAGGAACTTTTGAATGTTTCAAAGGCGACTATAGTCCAATCAGAGGCTGCATCGTGCAGTTATTACTAGTCGAATTTAGAGGTTGGAGAATGTTATCTCAGCCTTTTCTATTTCTCACTTTAGGATGATTTATGTTATTAAATATTTTTAAATTTTATCTCTTAGGCCTTGTGATTGCTTTCTTTGTGTGCTTGGTGATTGGTGCCATTTGGCTTGGATGGCGTGCGTTACGTCGTGCAGACAAAACTGTTAAGGAGCGTCAAGGTGCCCTCTATGATGCTATTATGATGTCGATGGTTTCGATTCCAGTTTTGGCATTTGCTTTTATGGCGATTCTTATCGTGCTGAATGCATAATTCTAGCTTTGTTGGCACATTAGGTGTAAGATATCTCTACAAGAAAATCATATAAGGAGTTACTCATGTACGATACAATTGTTATTGGAGCTGGTCCTGCGGGGATGACTGCAGCACTCTATGCAGCACGTGCCAACCTTAAAGTGGCAACTTTGGAGCAAGGTGCTCCTGGTGGACAGATGAATAACACGTCTGATATTGAAAATTACCCTGGTTTTGAAAGTATCTCTGGTCCAGAATTGTCAATGAAGATGTTTGAACCCTTGGAAAAATTGGGCGTTGAAAATCTTTATGGTATTGTGTCTGGTATCGAAGACAAGGGTGACTATAAAGTTGTTAAAACTGGTGATGAGGAGTACCAAACCAAGACAGTTATCATTGCGACTGGTGCCAAACACCGTCATATTGGTGTTGCTGGTGAAGAAGAGTACAACAGCCGTGGTGTATCTTACTGTGCGGTGTGTGATGGTGCCTTCTTCCGTAATCAAGACCTCTTGGTTGTTGGTGGTGGAGACTCTGCCGTTGAAGAAGGAATTTATTTGACACGCTTTGCCAATAGCGTGACCATTGTTCACCGTCGTGATGAATTGCGTGCCCAAAAGGTTCTTCAAGACCGTGCCTTCGCCAATGAAAAGGTCAAGTTTATCTGGGATTCAGTCGTTGAAGAAATCAAGGGTGATGATATCAAGGTTCGCAGTGTTGATATCAAGAATGTCAAAACTGGTGAGGTGACTAACCACGAATTTGGCGGTGTCTTTGTTTATGTGGGACTTGATCCAGTTTCAGATTACTTGACAGGTCTTGACATCACTGACCAAGATGGTTGGGTAATTACAGATGATAAGATGGCGACACGTATTCCTGGTATCTTTGCCATTGGGGATGTCCGCCAGAAAGACCTTCGCCAAATTACAACAGCCGTAGGGGATGGTGCCACAGCAGGTATCGAAGCATACAACTACGTGACTGCACTTGGTGATAAGTAAAATAAATGGAAACTCGGGAGGTTCTCGAGTTTTTTGTGTGGTCTTGTAGGTATTTAGCATGACTAGATTTCTTTGTGGCAACATCTATGTGTAATTTTTTGTTATAATAGAAAAGTCTTACTAAAAAACAGTAAAAACGAGGTGACCAACTTGCGTGTTGTAGCAGGTGATTTTGGCGGGCGTCCGCTTAAAACATTAGAAGGCAAAACGACTCGTCCAACAACGGACAAGGTCAAAGGTGCTATTTTCAATATGATTGGTCCATTCTTTGATGGAGGGCGTGTTTTGGATCTTTTTTCTGGGAGCGGTAGCCTGGCTATTGAGGCTATCAGTCGTGGTATGTCGTCTGCTGTCCTCGTGGAAAAGGATCGTCGGGCACAGGCTGTTATTCAGGAAAATATCAAGATGACCAAGAGTGAGAAGCAGTTCCAGCTTTTGAAGATGGATGCGGCGCGTGCATTGACACAATTGACAGGTCAATTTGACTTGGTGCTTTTAGATCCGCCTTATGCCAAAGAGCAGATTGTGGCTAATATTACTCAGTTAGAGGAGCAAGGGCTCTTGGCTGAGGAGGTTATGTTGGTTTGCGAGACAGATAAGGCTGTGGATTTGCCTGAAGAAATTTCAAACTTTGGGATTTGGAAGCAGAAAACCTATGGTATCAGTAAGGTGACCGTTTACGTGCGTTAGCCTTTGATAGGGAAGTTGTAGAAAGGAATGCTATGACAAAGATTGCTATGTTTACGGGGTCTTTTGATCCAATTACCAATGGGCATGTGGATATCATTGCCAGAGCCAGCAAGCTCTTTGATGAGCTCTATATTGGACTATTTTATAATAAAAATAAGCAGGGCTTCTGGGACATTGAGACTCGCAAGCGTATCTTGGAAGAGGTTGTAGCAGATTTTCCCAATGTCAAGGTTATAACGGCTCACGATAGTCTGGCTGTAGATGTTGCCAGAGATCTTGGGGTGACTTATCTGGTTAGAGGCCTTCGCAATGCGACAGATTTTGACTATGAGGCTAATATGGATTATTTCAATAAGGGGCTGGCGCCTGAGCTTGAAACGGTTTATTTGATTGCTAGTCATGAGGTGACACCAGTGTCATCGAGTCGTGTGCGTGAGTTGATTTATTTTGAGGGGGACATTAGTTCTTATGTTCCGCAAGCAGTTGTTAAGGAAGTGGAGGCCAAGCGTGGCAAACAAGAACGAATCTAAATCACTATTAGGGAAAATTTGGCGGATTAAGTGGTGGTTATTAAGTATTTTTACGGTACTTTTCCTCCTCTTTTCCCTCTTTTTCCCGCTAAATAATTATTATGTTGAGCTTCCGGGTGGGGCTTTTGATACTAAGGAAGTTTTGACTGTAGATAAGAAAGCTGATGATTCAAAAGGATCCTACAATTTTGTGGCGGTGGCTCAAACCAAGGCAACTTTGGCCCTTATGCTCTATGCTCAGCTTAATGATTTTGCAAAGCTTCAAACAGCTGAAGAGGCGACTGGAAATTACTCTGACGAAGATTTCATGCGTATCAACCAGTTTTACATGGAGACTTCACAAAACCAGGCGATTTATCAGGGCTTGACTCTGGCTGGTAAGGAGGCTAGCTTGGAGTATATGGGTGTTTATGTGCTTCAGGTGGCTGATGATTCTAGTTTCAAGGGTGTCCTTAATATTGCGGATACGGTGACAGCTGTCAATGGCAAGACCTTTGATAATTCTACTGACTTGATTAAATACGTCCAAGGACTTAAGTTGGGTTCAAAAGTCAAGGTCACTTATACGACAGAGGACAAAGAAAAGACTGCCACTGGTAAGATCATTAAGATTGCTAATGGTAAAAATGGTATCGGTATTGGTTTGACGGATCATACTGAGGTCAAGAGTCCTGAAAACGTGAAGTTTAAACTTGATGGTGTTGGTGGACCAAGTGCGGGGCTTATGTTTACTTTGGCTATTTACGATCAGGTGTCTGGTCAAGACCTCAAGGCTGGCCGTAAAATTGCTGGAACAGGCACTATTGAAAAGGATGGGGCTGTCGGTGATATCGGTGGGGCCTACCTCAAGGTGAAATCAGCGGCTGATAGTGGCGCAGATATTTTCTTCGTGCCAAATAATCCAGTAACTAAGGAAATGAAAAAGGCTGATCCGGATGCCAAGACTAACTATCAAGAGGCCAAGGAAGCTGCCAAGAAACTGGGGACCAAGATGAAAATCGTCCCTGTTAAAACAGCTCAAGAAGCCATTGATTATTTGAAAAAGACTAAGTAAGAAGAGAGAGTAGGACAGGCAGAAATCCATGATTTTTGTCCTAGTCTTACTCTCTTTTTAAGGTCAAAGTGTTATAATAGTCTTTATGAAAAAACGTTATAGAACAGTCAATGATTACTATCGTGAGATTTTTGGCGAAAAGATTTTCAAACTTCCTATAGATGCGGGCTTTGATTGTCCCAACCGTGATGGAACAGTGGCTCATGGTGGCTGTACCTTTTGTACGGTATCGGGGTCTGGGGATGCTATTGTAGCTCCTGAGGCGCCGATTCGTGAGCAGTTTTACCATGAGATTGACTTTATGCACCGCAAGTGGCCAGAAGTTCAAAAATACCTAGTTTATTTTCAAAACTTTACCAATACCCACGCGCCGCTTGAGGTTATCAAGGACCGCTACGAACAGGCAATCAATGAGCCTGGTGTTGTTGGCATCAATATCGGTACCCGTCCAGACTGTTTGCCAGATGATGTGATTGATTATCTGGCAGAACTCACAGAACGTATGCATGTGACCGTCGAACTTGGCTTGCAAACGACTTATGAAGAAACGTCAGAGCTCATAAACCGGGCACACAGCTATGAACTCTATGTGGAGACGGTTAAGCGTGTGCGTGAGCGTGCGCCAAAGGCTGAGATTGTATCGCATCTGATTAATGGGCTGCCAGGGGAAACCCACGAGATGATGGTGGAAAATGTTCGCCGTTGTGTGACGGACAATGACATTCAGGGAATCAAACTCCACCTCCTCCACCTGATGACCAATACCCGTATGCAAAGAGATTACCACGAGGGGCGTCTTAAATTGCTGAGTCAGGAAGAGTATGTGTCAATCATCTGTGACCAGTTGGAAATCATCCCTAAGGATATCGTCATTCATCGGATTACTGGTGATGCGCCGCGAGATATGTTGATTGGTCCTATGTGGAGTCTCAACAAGTGGGAAGTCCTTAATGCCATTGACAAAGAGATGGAACGTCGTGACTCATGGCAAGGGTGCAAAGTAGCTAGCGAGAAGGAGGAAAAAGCATGATTAAACGCCCCATTCATCTATCTCATGACTTTTTAGCAGAAGTGCTGGATGATGAGAGTGTAGCTATCGATGCGACCATGGGAAACGGCAATGATACAGCCTTTCTGGCTGGCCTTGCCAAGAAGGTCTATGCCTTTGACGTGCAGGAGCAGGCGCTTGAAAAGACCAGTCAACGCTTGTCAGACCTGGGAATTGAAAATGCGGAACTCATTTTAGATGGTCACGAAAATCTGGACCATTATGTCACGGAACCTATTCGAGCAGCTATTTTCAATCTGGGCTACTTGCCATCTGCAGACAAAAGTGTCATCACTAAGCCCCATACGACTCTTGAGGCCATTGAGAAAATCCTTGACCGCTTAGAGGTTGGTGGGCGCTTGGCTATTATGATTTACTACGGTCATGATGGTGGTGATATGGAGAAGGATGCTGTGCTTGAGTACGTTATCGGTTTGGACCAGCGTGTTTTCACAGCTATGCTTTACCAACCCCTTAATCAAATTAATACCCCACCATTTTTGGTGATGTTGGAGAAATTACAATGATTACAGATATTAAAGAAAAACTTGCAGATATGCAGGCAAAATATATTGATAAGCAGAGTGCCGAGGGTACTTTGAAAAAGGTTGATAATCGTAAAACGGCTAAAATTAAGAAAAAGTTAGCTAGTCTTGAGGTCGAGCGTTGCCATAAACTTTTGGCCAAGGAAGATGTCACTGCCATTGATAAAAAAATTAGTAAGCAAAAAGAACTATTCTCAAACTGTTGTCATAAGGAAGGGTAGGAGGAGCTATGCATCTATCGTTAGCTTTGCTTGTTCTTCTTTTTAGCTTGATTTTATCGAACGTTATCAATCGTGTTTTTCCACGTCTTCCCTTACCCTTGATTCAAATTATTTTTGGAGTGGGTATCGGTTTTCTTTTTAAGGGACGTGCTTTCGAGCTTGAAACGGAACTTTTTCTAGCTTTCATTATTGCTCCCTTGCTGTTTCGTGAGGGTGAAGAAAGTGATATTACCAGTATTTTACGTAACTGGAAACTCATTCTATTTTTGATTTTTCCAGTCATCTTCGTGTCTACGCTGGGAATCGGTTATCTTGCTAAGGCTGTCTTGCCTGCCTCAGTGCCTTTGTCTGCCTGCCTAGCCATTGGGGCAGCCCTTGGGCCAACGGATTTGGTGGCCTATTCAGCTATTTCTAAACGCTTCAGTTTTCCAAAGTGGATTAGCTATATTTTGCAGGGTGAAGGACTTCTAAACGATGCCTCTGGCTTGGTTGCCTTTCAGGTGGCGGTTACCGCTTTGACAACGGGTGCTTTCTCCCTCCTTGATGCGAGCTGGAATTTGGTTATTTCTGTGCTTGGTGGTTTTTTGGTTGGCTTGATTACAGCCTTATTTAATCGTCTCTTTTTGACCATTTTGGATAATATGGATGCCGCAGATGTCACAGGTGCTCTCTTACTAGAGTTGGTACTACCGATTTCCTCTTACTTTGTAGCCGAGGAAATTCATGCTTCCGGAATTATTGCTGTTGTCGTAGCAGGGATTTCACTTGCCAGTCGCTTTAAAAAAATTACCGTTTTTGATGCCAAGTTGGATAGTGTTTCTCATACGATTTGGGGAACCATTACCTTCATGCTTAATGGCATGGTCTTTTTCCTCTTGGGGACAGAACTTCCAACCCTAGCAGCCCCAGTACTGCGTAGCACTACCTATGATAATCTCTGGATGCTTCTTGCTATCGTCCTTTTAACAGCGACCATGTTTGGCATTCGTTTTGTTATGATTAGTGCGGTATTTGCCCAAAGAGCTTGGAGGGCCAAACGATCACTGAAAAAAATCTGGAAGGGTGCAACTCTTTTAACCTTTTCTGGTGTCAAAGGAACGGTCTCAATTGCAACCATCCTTTTGCTTCCGGTTGCCAATATGACGGCTTTGGAACATAGTCTCTTGCTCTTTACGGTAGCGGGTGTCACTTTATTAAGTTTCTTAACAGGTATCTTAGTCTTACCTAAGCTAGCCACTGGACCAGCGCACACAACCAACCATTATATGCAGATTGCCATTCTTAATGATGTGGTCGGCGAGTTGGAAAAAGATCTAAAACAGTCAACTAATCAAGGAGCTGTCTATGCTACTATTGACAACTACAATCAACGCTTGGAAGATTTAATCTTGGAGCAGGAATCAAATGATGTCAAAGAAGAGTTGGCCAATATCCGAGTCATGATTATGGAAATTGAGAGTGAGGGTCTGGAATATGCCTACAAGAAGGGTAAGATTTCAGAACTCGAATACAATCTCTACCAACGTTATATCAAGAGCTTAGAGCGTCGTATTAACCGTGGTTTTGTCTCTAGTCTTTCTTACGCTCTAGCTGTCTTTGTGCGTGGCCTTCGTAGATTGTTGCACTTTGCTCTTACTTTCAAGTTTCGTATTAATCAGGATGAAACTAGGAGGGGTCCTAGGTTGACGGAAGAAAACCGTGACCATATGGCTGAACTTTATTTAACAAATACGGAGCAGATTTTAGAAGCCTTGAGTAATCTGGAAGGTGTTTATCATTCAGATCTCTTGTCTTATTTGAAGCGCAATCGACTTCAAGAGGCTGAAATAATTCAATCAGGTGCCTTTGTTGAGCGGGTTATCACCCACCTTCATCCAGACAATGTCGATGAAATGTTACGAGGCTACTATTTGGAACGTAAGGTTATCAACGAGTACGAGCAGGCTGAGCTTATCTCTAGCCGTTATGCCAAGCAGCTTCGTAAGGAAGTCAATACTTTGGAGGATTACTCTCTCAAAGAAACTAGCAACACGTTAACCTATGATATGATTAATCTGGCTCGAGGTCGAGCTTAAGCAGGCGTTTAGAGTATACAGCTTGTAGCTAAATGAGCAAAAAAGTCAATTTTTTAGAAAAAATATTGACTTTTTGTTTTTTTAGGGGTATAATTTCAGCGAAAAATTCATTTTTCTAAAAATTTTATGAGAATGTTCCTATGGAGGATTTATTTTGTCTATTAATAAGTTGTCTAAATATGGTATTGTTTTGGTTGCAGCTGTTACAGTTGCGACTGTAGCACAGTCCCAATTCGGTCAATCGTCTTCAAAAGTGTATGCCGATGAAATTGCTAGTACGGCGCCAAAAACGAGTGAATCTCCAAGCATAATAACTGCTACTAGCGAAAACGTTAGTACAACTCCAGCTGTGAGCACGAGTCCTGAGACAAGTGAAGCACCAGTGGTCAGCACAACACCAGCGACGAGTGAAGCATCAGCAGTAGTCTCGACTTCAGAAAATAGCGAAGCACCAGCGACGAGTGAGAATTCAGAGACAGCCACTATGCCAATTTGGAGTGAGACTGATACAGATAGTCCAATAAATGAAAAAGCTTTTAAATATATTTCTACACGTTTTGTTGAGTCAACGGATAGAGAAAATGATTTTGGTGGGGGCTCTTTCGGCTTAGCAAAAGACCAAATTTTTACTGTTCCTGATGAAAAAATTGCCGGCTATTATTATACAATCACCTCTGCGGATGGAAAAAAATATTTGCCTGGTGATATCATTAAATATGCTGATTTAAAATTTGATGACCCTTCGAACTATAGAGTTGGTGAAATTAATGTTTTAACTTATACGTACTATAAAGACAAGTCTTCTATGATAGAGGCTCCAAGTTTAAGTAAACCTTCTGGGTATAGTTATAAATACAATAGTTTAAAACCATCAACTTTTGATCAAGGAATTCGTTCGGCATGGGATCATGGTGATACTATGACATATCATGTTCATTATCGAGTCTTTGACAGAGATAGTAAATATGGTGTGCCGGTATTTGAGGATATTGCCCCCTATGATACTGTTATTGTTCCGAAAAATGGCTCCATTAAAGTAAATGCTAAGGTAATTCCAGGTTATACTTTAGATAGTCAACACATGTTTAATATGGATTTTAATTCCTCTGATAAAACTATGACTATTCAATCTGGAATTAGTGAAGATGGTTATTTCAGCGGTGTTGTCGATAAAAATGGAATTCCTATGGTCAGTTTTACTTATTTTAAAGATAATTCTGAATCGGCATTCAAGGATAGTATGACTCCAGCAGTCTCATCCTTAAATACTTCAGGTAAAACTTTAACTTACACAGTGAGAAAGTATTATAATGGTAGATTATGGAGTTACTATCAGCCCAATATTGAACCAGGAGAGTCAAAACAGCTTTTTTCATTTTCTATAGGGGCATTGGGACAACCAGATACTACTCTCTACGGGACTCCTGGTTATTTTGAAGTTACTTATGATGATGTGAAAGCTGGTAAGAATCTTTACGAATTTTGGCGTTACCAGCCAGATTTCTTTAATGCAGACGGTACACCTAAAGATACTGCTACACCATCGGCCAGCGTAGCGCCAGCGGTCAGCACAACGCCAGCTACTAGCGAAGCTCCGGCTGTTAGCACAACGCCAGCTACTAGTGAAACTCCAGCAGTTAGCACAGCACCAGCTACTAGTGAAGCTCCGGCTGTTAGCACAACGCCAGCAACAAGTGAAGCGCCAGCGGTCAGCACAACGCCAGCAACAAGTGAAGCTCCGGCTGTTAGCACAACACCTGCTACTAGTGAAACACCTGAAGTTAGCACAGCACCAGCAACAAGTGAAGCTCCAGCTGTTAGCACAACACCTGCTACTAGTCTAGTGCCTTCAAAAGACATTCATTCCATGAATTCTGTCACTTATTCCTCTACACAAACACGTAATGCAGGGATTAAATCGGAAGCCGATGGAAAATTGACAAGTCACGATTTACCAAAAACAGGAGATACAAACTCTAAAGTTGGTATGCTAGGTATGATTTTTGTAGGACTTGGTTTGACAAGCTTCGTTTATAAAGGGCGTCACAGACGTTCAAAATAGATAAGTGCTAATAGTAAGACTATAAGTGGAAAAAATAACGAGAAATCTGTTTTTACATAAACGGATTCCTCGTTTTTTTAATTTGTTCCTTTCTCATTATCGTGGTTTGGAAAAAGAAAGCCTAGTCCTAGGCATGTTAGGATTCCTGCAACAATCAGGATACTGTTTGAGATAGGGAGCAAGTCATAGATTGCATTAGCAATCATTAAACCAATCAAAGTACTCATGAGGCTAGATTTATAATCTTTTTTGATAAGATTTTCTATTGCAAAGAAAGCAAAAAGAGCGACTGGAAAGAGTGGCCAAAGGGACACCTCCATTTTTGGGAAGCCGAGAATACTGTAAGTGATAACTGTTACTGCTGTACCGATTAATCCAATACCTATTACTTTAGTCATGTTTTTACCTCGTTTTCTATATCTGAAAGATATTTTGCTTTAACACCTACTAAGTTATCAAAAGGTTAACTTACGGACAATATTATTTGTCTATGTGGTTCATTCTAGAATCTATTCGGTCAAAAAGGACTGTTTTGTTATCAAGTAAAGAAAAGTGGAGATATTTTACTGTAAAGGTAAAACGCTTACATAAAAAGGAGTATAATGATATTGAAAGATGTTTTCTCTAAGATTAAATGAAAGGTGGGGTAGTTGTATGTCCAGAAAAACTTGGTATTATATACTTATCTTTTTTGAAGTATTGTTAGCTCTTTCTATGCTTAGGTCTTATGGTTTGCATTTTGAGTATGAAACGCTCAATTCTGTATCTGTACTAAGTTCTCAACTTCCACAGCAAGTCGTTTTAGTATGGTTTGTTTTTAGGCTTTTGAAGGACAAGCGTAAAGCTGAGGGCGTCTTAGCTGTGCTTGCCTTCCATATTTGTCAGCTAGTTACCTATTTCATAATACCGGCTTCCATTTTTAAGCCCTGGTTAGTTTCACCAGTTTTAACTATTATGTGCCTAATTTGGCTTGTCATTACGATTAGGAAGACAGAGCTTCCAACACTCTTAGCCTCTCTTAAGAGTTCGTCAGCTTGGCAGTCCTCTGTACCCCTTCTTGGACTAGGGATGGTAGCTGTAGTATGGGCTACACATTACGTAAAGATTTCTACAAAAGATATTAGTGGTATTTTTTACATACTATATCCTGTTCTAGAGTGTGCAAGTATATTTTTGTTCCTTACATTAATAGCTGAAACAACTCAAAAGAAATTAAGAATTTCTTCAATCCTTATCATAGTTACTAGTTTACTTGAGTTGGTTTATGGTTTCTTGGTTGACCATATCATTACTGATGTCTCTCTTTTTCTACTAGTAGTATCATCCTATCTTGTCTATCGTACAAACGGCAACGCTTCCACACTAGTTGAAAAATGGCAGAAGAAGTATGGGTTTGAGTTGAGTGAAGATGATCTACTGGTGGAGAAAAAAACCAAACCAGTCATTGAAGAGCGTAAGAGTTATGATTATGCGGAGAGCCAAAGACAACTCAATCATCAAATTCTTCATTCTCCTTGGCTTTGGACCGCTTTTATTTTAGCACTTAGGGATTTAGTTGTTAATTTAACTTCTGTCATTTACTATCCTATAGACGAATCTAATCCCTTAGCAGGTATTGGTTGGTTTATGTACTTCATTATGATGACTCCATTAATTATTATTCCTACTATGATGCTTCCAAGAGCTATAAGCACCGCTAACAAAAACCGTCTATATGTAGTTGCTGGGCTATTCATTGTTTCATATGGTTCTATAGAACAGCTCATCGTTCCAGCCTTAATTTTGTACGGCGTATCGAAAATAAAAGAGGAGTAGTGATAAAAGAACAAGTCCCCTAGACATTATCTGGGGGACTTGTTTCTTTGAGCGATTTTTATAGAAGAGGGTTAATGTAAAAACGATGGTCATCAATTGGGATAATTTGAACAGGATTTTGGTAGAAGTCAGCTAGAACTTCCGGTGTGATAATATCGTTTTTTGGTCCTTGTGCCACGATTCTTCCCTGACGGAGTAGGAGAATGTGGTCCATTTTTTCAGTAATCTCTTCAGCGTGGTGGGTGACGTAAAGAACCAATGGAGCATGTGGAAGCGAGGTGATACGGTCAATCTGACGTAAGAGTTTTTCGCGGGCAAATAGGTCCAAGCCAACAGTCGCTTCGTCAAGAATAATGATGTCAGGATCTTCCATGAGACTGCGAGCAATCAAACAAATTTGTTTTTCTCCTTGAGACAGGCCATGGTATTTACGACCTATCAAATCTCCAGCGCCAAGTGAGGTTAGCATGTCCTTGGCTTCTTGCAACTCCTTATCCCCATATGCCTTGTAGAGGATTGAGCTCTTGTATTTACCAGTAAGGACGATTTTTTCAGCTGTCATATGTTGAGGAAGACGCTCAGTGATGAAGGAGCTGACGATACCGATATGTTGACGAAGACCTGTGATGTCTCCATTCCCAAAGGTGTAGCCTAGTATCTCAGCCTTTCCCTCAGAAGGGAAGAATTCAGCTGTCAACAAACGTAAGAGAGTTGATTTTCCAGCACCGTTAAGTCCCAGGATAGCCCAAGTTTGACCTTTTTCAACTGTCCAGTTAAGGCCAGACAAAAGTGTTTTTCCTTGGCGGGCCAAGCTGACATTTTCTAAGCGTATAAGTGACATAAGTCTCTCCTTCGATGATAAATTACTCTAATTATAGCATAAAATAGGAACCTATATTGGGAAATTGTGATATAATGGAAGTCAGAATTTTTTTAGAGGAGAAGAAAAAATGGAAGACTCCAGTGGTCAGTCCTTATTATTTCAATCTATTTTATTACTAATATTAACCTTGCTTACGGCCTTTTTCTCAGCATCAGAGATGGCTTTAGTATCACTAAACCGTTCACGTGTGGAACAAAAGGCTGAAGAAGGCGACAAGAAATTTATTCGCCTGCTCAAGGTTCTTGAAAATCCAAATAACTTCTTATCAACCATTCAAGTTGGTATTACCTTTATCAGTCTCTTACAAGGGGCTAGTCTCTCCGCTTCACTAGGTGCAGTAATAGCGACTTGGTTTGGTCATGCGGCTTGGGCTAAGACAGCAGGTAGCATGATTTCATTGGTTGTCTTGACCTATATCTCGATTGTTTTTGGGGAACTCTATCCTAAACGTATTGCTATGAACCTCAAGGAAAATCTAGCCATTTACTCAGCACCAGTTATTATTGTTACTGGTAAGATTGTTAGTCCCTTTGTTTGGATTCTTTCAGCATCGACAAATCTTGTGTCTCATTTGACGCCTATGACCTTTGATGATGCGGATGAGCAGATGACTCGGGATGAGATTGAGTACATGTTGGCCAAGAGTGAAGATACACTTGAGGCTGAAGAAATTGAAATGCTCCAGGGGATTTTCTCTCTTGATGAATTGATGGCACGTGAGGTTATGGTTCCTCGTACCGATGCTTTCATGATTGATATCGAAGACAATACTCAAGAAAATATCCAAGCTATTCTCAAGGAAAGTTTCTCACGTATCCCTGTTTACGAAGATGACAAGGATAAGATTATCGGTGTCATTCATACTAAAAACCTTCTAAAAGCAGGTTTTGAACTTGGTTTTGAAAATATCAAACTTCGTCGAATCATGAACGAACCTCTCTTTGTTCCAGAGACTATCTTCGTAGATGATCTCTTGGCGGCCTTTCGTAACACCAATAATCAGATGGCTATCTTGCTTGATGAATACGGCGGTGTTGCTGGTCTTGTTACCTTCGAGGACCTTTTGGAAGAAATCGTTGGTGAGATTGACGACGAAACAGATAAAACTAGTGTGGAAGTTCGTGAAATTGGTGAGAATACTTATATTGTCGAAGGAGCTATGACTCTTAATGACTTCAATGAACATTTTGATACAGAACTTGAGAGTGATGACGTTGATACTATCGCAGGTTATTATTTGACTGGTGTGGGGGCCATCCCAACTCAAGAAGTTAAGGAACACTATGCAGTTATCAACAAGGACAAACACCTCGAATTTATCAATGATAAGGTTAAGGATGGTCGCGTAACCAAACTTAAGGTAATCATCACGGCAGCTCCAGAAGAGGCAGAAGAATAGTTTTCTACATGTTTTTATTAGAAAATATTGAAACTTAAAAGCGACTATCTACTAATTAGGCACTTGCTCTCATTATGAGTGAAAGTGCTTTTTCTTATCTATCTTGGAATATCCGCTTATCAAAATAATAAGATTAGAAAATGTCTATAAAGCACGTTATAAAGCCTTTTTTACCTATCCAAACTGCTAGACTTTGTCAGAAAAAGAACTATAATTTTGGAGATGCTCTAACATATTTTAGCGTATTGATAGATTTAGAATAAAAATAAATAAGATTTTAATTAAAACAGTCTTTTATTACTTTTTTATGGTAGAATATAAATTGACTGATAAATGAAAAAAGGAGAATCTTAATGGCTTCTAAAAAATCTATATATAGTAGCTTGCTTTTACTCACCCTTACCCTAGGAGCTTTTGTACCAGTAACTTCTTTTGCGGACGACGGTATTGCGACAAATGATGCTGTTCTTACACAACCAACGACAGATCGTGCAGCAACAGGTCCTTCAACAGCCCCAAGTGATGGTGACTTGGCTCGTAGCAATGATTCAAACACAGGTGCGGCAACGCCAACAACACCTATAGCTCCTGAAGTACCAGCTGAACCAACAACACCAGCAACTCCAGAAACACCTGCGACACCGGCTCCAACAGCTGATTCATCTACAACACCAGCTGATAAACCAACTGAGAAACCATCCGATAAGCCAGAAGAACCGGCCTCACCAACTGATAAAGGGACAAGTGAAGCACCTCAAACCCCTGAAACTCCAGCAGTGAACGTTAATGGACAACCTGTTGTTACTGTAACACCAACAGCTCCAGTTGTCACTGCAGCTGGTCAAACAATTGTGTCTACACAAAACAGCCAAATTGTCATCGCTAACACTGATGGTACAACAAGTGTTGTCGCTCCTGAAGCAGTAGGATTCAAAGTGAATGCTGACGGTACATTGACTGGTAAAGATGCTAAAGGTAAGGAAGTTACACTTCCTAAGACTGGTGAAGCATCAACAGTAATCTTGACATTGGCAGGAACATTCTTTCTTGCTGCTGCAGCCTTTTTAGGGCTTAAGAAACGTGCCTAATAATATAGATGATAAAAGACTGGATTTTTCCAGTTTTTTTGTTTTTCTTCTGGTATAGTATAGATATCATTTAATTTTAGATGTATTATAGTATAACCTTTGCTTGAATTCAGGCAGATATGGAGCATGTTTCTGATAAAAGAGGTATAATAAAAACATGTAAAAAGCGTTTACAAGGAGGCTGCCATGGCAGAAATTGATTACAGTCAGGTGACTGGACTTGTTCATTCAACCGAAAGTTTTGGATCCGTAGATGGTCCGGGTATCCGTTTTATTGTTTTCATGCAAGGCTGTAAGATGCGTTGCCAATATTGTCATAATCCAGATACTTGGGCTATGGAGTCAAATAAGGCTGTTGAACGTACGGTTGAAGATGTCTTAGATGAGGCTCTTCGTTTCCGTCATTTCTGGGGTGAGCATGGTGGTATCACTGTATCAGGTGGTGAGGCCATGCTTCAGATTGATTTTGTCACTGCCCTCTTTACAGAGGCTAAGAAGCTAGGAATTCACTGTACGCTTGATACTTGTGGGTTTGCTTACCGCAATACTCCTGAGTATCATGAAGTTGTTGACAAACTTTTGGCTGTAACTGACTTGGTTCTACTGGATATCAAAGAGATTGATCCTGAACAACACAAGTTTGTGACCCGTCAACCTAATAAGAATATCTTGGAATTTGCTCAATATCTGTCTGATAAACAAGTTCCAGTCTGGATTCGCCATGTCTTGGTACCTGGTTTGACAGACTTTGACGAACACTTGATTAAGCTCGGCGAGTTTGTAAAGACCTTGAAAAATGTTGATAAATTTGAAATCCTTCCCTACCATACAATGGGTGAGTTCAAATGGCGTGAGCTCGGTATTCCATATCCTTTGGAAGGGGTCAAACCACCAACAGCAGATCGGGTCAAAAATGCCAAAGCTCTCATGCACACTGAAACGTATCAAGAGTATAAAAATCGTATCGGTGTTAAAACCTTGGATTGAAAAAGAAGCTCTTGACAAGGGCTTTTTAACTTTGCTATTATTTAAGGAGCAATAAAGAGCAGGTAAATTATGTTTCGTATTTTAAAATTTGATGATGACTTTGTTTATCTCAGTCATCCTGACGGGCGACTTAAGAAAATAGATCGCAAGCTTTTTGATTTTGATATAAAATTAGGAGACCGTATTGATGTCTACCAAGATGGGGACTTGACCGTTGTTACTCCAGCAGAAGTTCAAACGGACTTGAGCTTAGAGGGAGACAAATCTGTTAAATCACACCTCTTGCAAGGAATTTTAGATCTTTTCCTTGAGACTCTTAATATTCACAACAATCATTTGGGTGACTTGAAGAAGATTTTCACGCAATTATTGATTACACTCTTCATGGCTTGGAGCTTGCTAGGTGTTATTCTGGTTGAGATTCTTCTTTTCGCAGAATCGATTATTGTTTTCCTATGGAGACTCTTGGTTCGTCTTATTAAGTGGATGCATATTAAAGATAACACTAAGGTCTTGATTGATGAGACGCAAAAACGTCATGCTAAGCGTGAGCGTCAAAAAGCTCAAAGACTTGAGCAGGAAAGACGTCGTCAGGAAGAGCTAGAAGAACGTGAATACCTTCGTGAAACAGAACGTCAAAAGGAACTCATGATTGTTGAAGCTAGCCTTAGTCAGGAAGCAGAGCGTGAGAGCCTTTCAACTAGCCTTGCTTTGGAGCAAGCAGGTGCCTCAAGTCAATCTGCTAGTGAAGACTTGGTCGAAGAAAGCCAGTCAACTTCAGAGTCAGAAGTGATGTCTGAATCAGCAAAGTCTGAAAAATAGAACAAAAAAAGAACTGAGAGTTAAAATCTCGGTTCTTTTTCATATGAAAAAAGCACCAGAGGTGCTTGTGAGAGGTGACTAAAGTGTTTTTTCAGAGTCACGAACAATGAGCAAGTCAACTTTTGCGTGACGGAGAATGTATTCAGAAGATGAACCAATAAGCAAGCGTTCAAAAGTATTGAGACCAGTGGCACCAACCATAATAAGGTCAACATTTTCCTTATCAGGGATATCAACAGCCAAGAGGCTCTTAGGATTACCGAACTCAATAACTTTGCGAATCTTGGTTAAACCAGCTTCTCTGGCTTGGCGTTCAAAGTCAGCCAAAACAGCTTTAGCTTCGTCTTCTAGTTTTTCATAGATATAAGAGTCGAAAGTCGCAACGCTTTGAAGGGCGCGTGTATCGATAACGTGTACCAATAGTAACTGAGCATTATTACGTTTTGCAACGTGCACACCTTTAATAAAGGCCAGTTCTGATTCGTAAGAACCGTCGATAGCTACCATAATACGTTCATATTGTTGAGACATAAGCTCTACCTCCTATCTTTAGCTTTATTATACTCCTTTAATCAAAAAAATGAAAGCGTTGTTATGGATTTTCTGAAATCTTTTTTTGACTGCTTACTTTAGGATGTCCGTAGTAATGTGAAGATTTCAGTATTATCTAAAAATTGAAGATTGCATGAAAAAGAGGTATAATACAATCTGTTATTAGCTTCGTAAGAAATATGATAATTAAACAATAGGAAGACAAGTCTTCAGAAATGATACCAAATGGCTGAGCCTAAATAAAGTTGGTGTCAATAAAAGTGGAAATCCCCATCAGGTGTTGAATTTTCTTATTTTCTGCTAGATGTATCTGCTTTTAGTATCTTTTGAAAGGATTAACTTATGAAAACATTTGATAAATCATCAAAGTTGGAACACGTTGCCTATGATATTCGTGGACCAGTTTTGGATGAAGCCAACCGTATGATTGCTAACGGTGAAAAGATTCTTCGTCTTAATACGGGAAATCCTGCGGAATTTGGCTTTACAGCACCGGATGAAGTCATTCGTGATTTAATTATGAATGTTCGTAACAGTGAAGGGTATTCGGATAGTAAAGGGATTTTCTCAGCTCGTAAGGCGATTATGCAGTATTGCCAGTTAAAGGGATTCCCAAATGTAGATATTGATGATATTTATATTGGTAATGGTGTTTCAGAGATGATTTCCATATCTATGCAGGCCTTGCTTGATGATGGAGATGAGGTCTTGGTCCCAATGCCAGATTATCCTCTTTGGACAGCCTGTGTCAGTCTAGCAGGCGGTAATGCCGTACACTATGTATGTGATGAAAAATCTAACTGGTATCCAGATATTGATGATATCAAATCAAAGATTACATCAAATACTAAGGCAATTGTAGTCATCAATCCCAATAATCCTACAGGTTCGCTCTATCCTAAGGATGTTCTTGAACAGATTGTGGATATTGCTCGACAAAATGATTTGATTATCTTTGCGGATGAGATTTATGACCGCTTGGTTATGGATGGTAAGAAACATACTGCAATCGCTAGTCTTGCACCAGATGTCTTCTGCGTGTCTATGAATGGTCTTTCTAAGTCTCACCGCATCTGTGGTTTCCGTGTGGGTTGGATGGTTCTCTCTGGACCTAAAAAGAATGTCAAAGGCTATATTGAAGGGCTTAATATGTTGGCTAACATGCGTCTCTGTGCCAACGTGCTCTCTCAACACGTTATTCAGACTTCACTTGGTGGCTACCAATCCGTTGATGAGCTCTTGATTCCTGGAGGGCGTATCTATGAACAACGTGAGTTTATCACGAATACCGTAAACGCTATTCCAGGGCTATCAGCTGTTAAGCCAGATGCAGGGCTTTACATCTTCCCTAGGATTGACCGTAACATGTATGATATTGAAGATGATGAAGAATTCTGTCTTCGTCTCTTGAAGAAGGAGAAGGTTCTCCTAGTTCCAGGTAAAGGCTTTAACTGGAATGAACCAGATCACTTCCGTATTGTCTATCTTCCTCGAGTGGAAGAGTTGGCTGATCTCGGTAATAAAATCGAACGAGTCTTGTCATATTACAAGCGCTAATTCCTTAAAAAACTGGACAATAAGGCTTGTCCGGTTTTTATTGTTTCTAAAAGGGGGATATATTTGAGCAAAATCTGAACATTCTTCCTAAAAATGCCATAATATACTTAATATAATGAATAGTAGAATAATAAATAATTTTCAGACAATTGTTTGCAATTTCTGGGTTAAGTGTGCTATAATGATAGGGCTAGTGAGTCTTGACGCAGAAGATTAGTACAAGGCTTGATATTATTATGACTACAATAGAAAGTGAAGACAATAAATATGGCAAATTTGCTGGCTAAAACACGTAAAATTACATCTATCTTGCAACGCTCAGTAGACAGCTTGGAAGGAGATCTTCCATACAACAACATGGCTGCTCAATTGGCGGATATCATTGATTGTAACGCTGCTATCGTTAATGGTGGTGGTGCTCTCCTTGGTTTTGCCATGAAGTACAAAACCAACAATGATCGTGTGGAAGAGTTTTTTGAAGCTAAACAACTTCCAGAAGAATACACACGTGGTATCAGCCGTGTTTATGATACTCAAGAAAACATTGGTATTGACAGTGACTTGACCATTTTCCCAGTGGAGTCAAAAGATGACTTCCCAGATGGTTTGACTACAATTGCCCCAATCTATGGTGGTGGTATGCGTCTTGGTTCTTTCATCATTTGGCGTAACGACCATGATTTTGTGGATGAAGATCTTATCTTGGTTGAGATTGCCTCTACGGTAGTTGGTTTGCAATTGTTGAACCTTCAAACAGAGAATTTGGAAGAAACGATTCGTAAACAAACAGCTATTAACATGGCTATTAATACCTTGTCTTACTCAGAAATCAAGGCGGTTTCAGCTATCTTGAATGAATTGGACGGTTTGGAAGGCCGCTTGACAGCGTCTGTTATCGCTGACCGTATCGGAATTACGCGTTCAGTTATCGTTAATGCCCTTCGTAAGTTGGAATCAGCTGGTATTATTGAGAGCCGTTCACTCGGTATGAAAGGGACTTATCTTAAAGTCCTTAACGAAGGTATCTACGACAAACTGAAAGAATACGAATAAGAAGAATACTGAAAGAGAGTGAGGTAGGAGGACCTGCCCCACTTTTTTTAAAAGGAGATAGTAGCATGACAAAGGCATTGATATCAATTGATTACTCTTATGATTTTGTGGCAGATGATGGGAAGTTGACGGCTGGTAAGCCTGCCCAAGCCATTGAAGATCGTATTGCTCAGGTAACTCAAGAAGCCTATGACAATGGGGATTATATCTTTGTTGCCATGGATCGACATGATGAAGGAGATACCTTCCATCCTGAGACTAAACTCTTTCCACCTCACAATATTGCAGGGACATCTGGGCGAGAACTTTATGGTAAGTTAGCTAGTGTATATGATGCCATCAAGGACGACCATCGTGTCTTTTGGATGGACAAGCGACACTATTCAGCCTTTTCCGGAACGGATTTAGATATTCGTTTACGTGAGCGTCGTGTGACGACAGTTGTTTTGACGGGAGTTTTAACAGATATTTGTGTGTTACATACGGCCATTGATGCTTATAATTTGGGCTATGATATCGAGGTGGTAGAGAGTGCAACAGCCTCCTTGACACCTGAAGCTCATGACTTTGCTATTGGACATTTTAAAAATGTTCTTGGAGCAACAATTGTGGAGTAAGAGTTAGTTCTTACTCTTTTTTTATCATTGTCATAATGGAGAGAGGATTGAGAGTGGGAATCTGTCCTACTCTCAATTTTTTGTCTAAAATCATAGGATAGTATCAGTTTTTCGTAGTTTACTATAAGAAAACGATTACAGGCTATTGTATACTATTACCATATTAAGTCGAAATATATAGGAGGTAGAATAATGACTAAAAAATTAACTTTTCCTGATGGATTTTTGTGGGGTGGAGCGACAGCAGCCAACCAATGTGAAGGTGCCTATGATGCTGATGGGCGTGGTTTAGCCAATGTTGACGTGGTACCAATTGGTGAGGATCGCCTTTCCATTATCACTGGACGTCGCAAGATGTTTGATTTTGAGGATGGTTATTTTTATCCGGCCAAGGAAAGTATCGATATGTACCACCGTTACAAGGAAGATATTGCTCTCTTTGGTGAAATGGGCTTTAAGACCTATCGTCTTTCTATTGCTTGGTCACGTATTTTTCCTAAGGGTGATGAGGCTGAGCCAAATGAAGCTGGGCTTGCCTTTTACGAGGACCTCTTCAAGGAATGTCACAAGCATGGTATTGAACCTTTGGTGACGATCACACACTTTGATTGTCCAATGCACTTGATTACCGAGTATGGAGGATGGCGTAATCGTAAGATGCTTGGCTTCTATGAAAATCTTTGCCGTACCCTTTTCACACGCTTTAAAGGTTTGGTTAAGTACTGGCTCACTTTCAATGAAATCAACATGATTCTCCATGCCCCATTTATGGGAGCAGGACTCTGCTTTGAAGAGGGTGAGAATGAGGAGCAGGTTAAATATCAGGCTGCTCACCATGAGTTGGTAGCCTCAGCTATGGTGACGAAATTGGCTCATGAGATTGACCCTGAAAATAAGGTCGGTTGTATGTTGGCAGCAGGTCAATATTATCCAAATACAGCCCATCCACGTGACTACTGGGCAGCTATGCAAGAAGACCGTAGTAGCTATTTCTTTACTGATGTTCAAGCTCGTGGAGAGTATCCAAATTATGCTAAGAAACAGTGGGAACGTGATGGCATTGAGCTTGAGATGACGGAAGAAGATTTGGCCCTTCTTAAAGAGCATACTGTTGATTTTATTTCCTTCTCTTACTATGCAAGTCGTGTGGCTTCAGGTGATCCAGAAGTTAATGAAAAGACTGCTGGAAATATCTTTGCCTCTATTAAAAATCCCTATTTGGAAGCTTCAGAGTGGGGCTGGCAAATTGACCCACTAGGCCTTCGTATTACGCTCAATGCTATTTGGGATCGTTACCAAAAACCGATGTTTATCGTTGAAAATGGGCTTGGTGCTGTGGATACGCCAGATGAAAATGGTTATGTTGAAGACGATTACCGTATCGACTACTTGGCAGCCCACATCAAGGCTATGCGTGATGCTATTAATGAAGATGGTGTAGAGCTTTGGGGCTACACAACCTGGGGCTGTATCGACCTTGTTTCTGCTGGAACTGGTGAAATGAAGAAACGTTATGGCTTCATCTATGTGGACCGAGATAACGATGGTAATGGTAGTCTTAAACGCTCTAAGAAGAAATCATTTAACTGGTACAAAGAAGTTATCGCAAGTAACGGTGCCTCTGTAGAATAGGGTGTGAGTTCTCGACTAATGACATCTACGGTAAAGGTGGCGAGCAAGAGAATCTACAAGATCTGATTGATACTCTTGGGGCAGGTGACTTCATCCAACTTCGGGGTCATGCGGATTTGCGTGAAGTTTACCCACAGTATGAACTTTATGTCACCACCTCTCAGTGGGAGACCTTTGGCTTGACTCTGATGGAAGCGGTGGGAGCAGGTCTAGCCTTGGTTGGTTTTGATGCTCGTTATGGCAATCCAACTTTCATCAAAGATGGTGAGAATGGCTATCTGGTCCCTTATAGCGAGACTTTGGATGAGGACCTACTCGTTTCTCAGATGGCTGACAAGATTGTATTTGCCTTAGAAAGTGATCTTGAGTCTATGCACCAAGCCTCATATAACCTGGCAAAATAGTATTTGAAACCAGAAATCCTAGAGGATTGGAGAAAGCTCTTGATAGCCATACGATAAGTGTTTTGAAAAAGCTCTATCTCTGTAAACTGTAGTGACAAAAAAGTTACTACAGTTTTTTTTGTTTTACGAAAACCACTAGCTGTGCTAGTGGTTCCGAAAAGCTTTTAGCGATGTATCAAAAAAGTCCCCCTAAAGTGTTATATTAGATAAGGTTTCCCGACCACTAACTAATATACAAAAGGAGGACCCCTGATGAGACAGGATAATAATAGTTTAGCACATACTACATGGAATTGTAAGTATCATATTGTGTTCGCACCCAAATATCGACGTCAGATAATTTATGGGAAATACAAAGCAAGTATTGGTCAAATCTTACGATTATTATGCGAAAGAAAAGGTGTTGAAATTCATGAAGCAGAAGCTTGCCCAGATCATATTCACATGTTGGTGAGTATACCACCGAAACTAAGTATTTCCTCATTTATGGGATATTTAAAGGGCAAAAGTAGCTTAATGATATTTGATCGACACGCTAATTTAAAGTATAAATATGGGAATCGCAAATTTTGGTGTCGAGGGTTTTATGTTGATACGGTTGGACGAAATCAGAAGCGAATTGAAGAATATATTCGTAATCAATTACAAGAAGACGTGATAGCAGATCAGCTAAGTCTATTTGAGGAGTATGATCCGTTTACAGGTGAGAAGAATAAGAGAAAGTAATCTTAAAGAGACCCGCTAGACGGGTTAGCTAGCAAAGGTGGTGCTGAAGGGAAACCATTCGGTAGGCCTTTAGGCCTCGGCCGGTAGCAGAGGCTTTCAGCCGAAGAGCAAGCCACCCGTTCTCACGGGTGGTTTTGACTATCCTCCAAGCAAAATAGGCCTAATTATGGTAAAATAGAACGTATTGAAAAATCATCATTTCACGAAAGGAAGCAAGATGAAAATTACGCAAGAAGAGGTAACCCACGTTGCCAATCTTTCAAAATTGAAATTCTCCCCAGAAGAGACTGCTGAGTTTGCGACAACCTTGTCTAAAATTGTCGACATGGTGGAATTGTTGGAAGAAGTGGACACAACAGGTGTTGCCCCAACAACGACCATGGCTGATCGCAAGACCGTATTGCGTCCGGATGTTGCTGAAAAAGGGACTGACCGTGACCGCTTGTTTAAAAATGTACCTGAAAAAGATAACTACTACATCAAGGTACCAGCTATCCTAGAAGATGGAGGAGATGCCTAATGTCATTCAACAATAAAACCATTGAAGAGTTGCACGACCTCCTTGTCTCTAAGGAAATCTCGGCAACGGAATTGACACAAGCGACGCTTGATGATATCAAGGCGCGTGAAGAAGCAGTCAATGCCTTTGTAACGGTGGCTGAAGAAGCTGCCCTTGCACAAGCTAAGGCCATTGATGAAAAAGGAATCGATGCAGACAACCTCTTGTCAGGTATTCCACTCGCAGTCAAAGACAATATCTCAACAGATGGCATCTTGACCACTGTGGCATCAAAAATGCTCTATAACTACGAGCCAATCTTTGATGCGACAGCTGTTGCCAATGCCAAAGCCAAAGATATGATTGTCATCGGGAAGACCAACATGGATGAATTTGCCATGGGTGGATCTGGTGAAACATCTTACTATGGCGCGACTAAAAACGCTTGGGACCACAGCAAGGTGCCTGGTGGATCTTCAAGTGGTTCTGCTGCAGCTGTAGCTTCAGGTCAAGTCCGTTTGTCTCTTGGTTCAGATACAGGTGGTTCCATCCGTCAACCGGCTGCTTTTAACGGGATTGTTGGTCTCAAACCTACTTATGGAACAGTTTCACGCTTTGGTCTCATTGCTTTTGGTAGCTCACTTGACCAAATTGGTACTTTCTCACCAACGGTTAAGGAAAATGCCCAATTGCTCAATGTCATTGCCAGCGAAGATGCCAAGGACTCAACTTCTGCACCTGTTCGTGTAGCAGACTTTACTTCTAAGATTGGTCAAGACATTAAAGGGATGAAGATTGCCCTTCCTAAGGAATACCTCGGTGAAGGGATCGACCCAGAAGTCAAAGAAACCATCCTTAATGCGGCCAAACACTTTGAAAAATTGGGAGCAACTGTCGAAGAAGTCAGCTTGCCTCACTCTAAATACGGGGTTGCCGTTTACTACATCATCGCTTCATCTGAAGCTTCTTCAAACTTGCAGCGTTTCGACGGTATTCGCTATGGTTTCCGTGCGGAAGATGCTAAAAACTTGGATGATATCTACGTGAACACTCGTAGCCAAGGCTTTGGCGATGAGGTCAAACGCCGTATCATGCTTGGTACCTTTAGTTTGTCATCTGGTTACTACGATGCTTACTACAAGAAAGCTGGTCAAGTCCGTACCCTCATTATCCAAGACTTCGAAAAAGTCTTTGCGGATTACGACCTTATCCTTGGTCCAACAGCTCCAAGCGTGGCCTTTGATTTGGATTCGCTCAACCATGATCCGGTTGCCATGTACCTGGCTGACCTCTTGACCATTCCAGTCAACTTGGCAGGTCTTCCAGGGATTTCGATTCCTGCAGGTTTTGCGCAAGGTCTTCCAGTTGGTTTGCAGTTGATTGGTCCTAAGTATTCTGAAGAAACAATCTACCAAGCTGCAGCTGCCTTTGAAGCAACGACGGATTACCACAAGCAACAACCCCTTATTTTCGGAGGTGACAATTAATGAATTTTGAAACAGTCATCGGACTTGAAGTCCACGTTGAATTGAATACAAACTCAAAAATTTTCTCACCAACCTCTGCCCACTTTGGGAACGAGCAAAATGCCAATACCAATGTGATTGACTGGTCTTTCCCAGGGGTGCTTCCTGTCTTGAACAAGGGTGTTGTAGATGCTGGTATCAAGGCTGCTTTGGCGCTGAATATGGATATCCATCAGCACATGCACTTTGACCGTAAGAACTATTTCTACCCTGATAATCCAAAGGCCTACCAAATTTCGCAATTTGACGAGCCAATCGGTTACAACGGTTGGATTGAAGTGCAATTGGAAGACGGCTCAACTAAGAAAATCGGGATTGAACGTGCCCACTTGGAAGAAGATGCCGGTAAGAACACGCACGGAACAGATGGATTCTCTTACGTAGACCTTAACCGTCAAGGGGTTCCATTGATTGAAATCGTATCTGAAGCGGACATGCGTTCTCCAGAAGAAGCCTACGCTTATTTGACAGCTTTGAAAGAAGTCATCCAGTACACAGGTATTTCAGACGTCAAGATGGAAGAAGGATCTATGCGTGTAGATGCCAACATTTCCCTTCGCCCATATGGTCAAGAGGAATTTGGTACCAAGACTGAGTTGAAAAACTTGAACTCTTTCTCAAACGTCCGTAAAGGTCTTGAATACGAAGTGCAACGCCAAGCGAAAATCTTGCGTTCAGGTGGTGTCATTCGTCAAGAAACACGCCGTTACGATGAAGCCAACAAGAGTACTATCCTTATGCGTGTCAAAGAAGGAGCAGCGGATTACCGTTACTTCCCAGAACCAGACCTTCCATTGTTTGAGATCTCAGATGAGTGGATTGAGGAAATGCGTACTGAGTTGCCAGAGTTTCCAAAAGACCGTCGTGCTCGCTACGTGGCAGAGCTTGGTTTGTCTGACTATGATGCCAACCAATTGACAGCGACGAAAGTTACTTCTGACTTCTTTGAAGCAGCTGTAGCCCTTGGTGGAGATGCCAAACAAGTGTCTAACTGGCTCCAAGGTGAAGTCGCGCAATTCTTGAACGCAGAAGGCAAAACGCTTGAAGAAATCAAGTTGACACCAGAAAACTTGGTCGAAATGATTGCCATCATCGAAGATGGAACCATTTCATCTAAGATTGCCAAGAAAGTCTTCGTTCACTTGGCGAAAAACGGTGGCGGTGCGCGTGAATACGTTGAAAAAGCTGGTTTGGTACAGATTTCAGATCCTGAAGTCTTGATCCCAATCATCCACCAAGTCTTTGCAGACAATGAAGCAGCCGTAGCCGACTTCAAGTCAGGTAAACGTAACGCTGACAAGGCCTTCACCGGCTTCCTCATGAAAGCAACCAAAGGCCAAGCCAACCCACAAGTAGCCCTCAAGCTACTTGCTCAAGAATTGGCTAAGTTGAAAGAAGAGTAATAGATAAACAACCAGCCGAAAGGTTGGTTTTTTCTTTGCAGGGTATACAAAAACTCCTACGAATCGACTCGTTAGGAGTTTTTGAAAAAGACTAAGTGACTTTAGAAATGAGGAAGAGCTGAAGCAACCTTCATTTCTTCAGGAACAGTGACAATAACTTGATGAGCTTTTAAATGATATTTATCAATAATCCATTGGCGAAGTTTTTCTTTAGAGACATTAGAAGTACCTCGGAATTCCTGTCCATTATCATGAGCTGTCCAGTCTCCCATTTTCTTAAAATCGGTATTCTTAAGTAAGTCAGGGTATTGATCTAGCTCCTTAAGATGAACGATAGTAAAGGTGTTATCGTCACGTACAATGACGTTTTTCTTTAAAGCCTTACTTAAGTACCAGAAGAGCATAGCAACAGCACTAACTCCAACAACAAGTCCTGCAAAAGCAATTAAAAACTGTATGAAATTCATAATATTGCCTCCTTATGGGACATAGTATACTCCTTTTATAAAACGTTTTCAAATAAAAAATAATCTGTTACTTTCCGTAGTATTATGGAAAAAGAATGCGTTTTCATTGTCGCTTGTGAAGTTTATAATAGAAGTATCAAAGTCAGGAGGAAAAACGATGACTACTTTTAAAGATGGATTTTTGTGGGGTGGTGCTGTAGCTGCTCATCAACTTGAAGGTGGATGGCAAGAAGGTGGTAAGGGTATCAGTGTTGCTGATGTCATGACAGCTGGTCGCCATGGAGTTGCCCGTGAAATTACACCGGGTGTTTTGGAAGGTAAATATTATCCAAATCATGAGGCCATAGATTTTTACCATCGTTACAAAGGAGATATAGCGCTTTTTGCTGAAATGGGATTTAAGTGCTTCCGAACATCAATTGCTTGGACACGTATTTTCCCAAAGGGTGATGAATTAGAGCCCAATGAAGAAGGGTTGCAGTTTTATGATGATCTTTTTGATGAGTGCTTGAAGCATGGAATTGAACCTGTAATTACTTTATCCCATTTTGAGATGCCTTATCATTTGGTTACAGAATATGGTGGGTGGAAAAATCGCAAATTGATTGATTTCTTTGTTCGCTTTGCAGAAGTCGTATTCAAACGTTATAAAGATAAAGTTAAATACTGGATGACCTTCAATGAAATCAACAATCAGGCCAATTACCAGGAAGATTTTGCACCATTTACGAACTCAGGTATTGTATACGAGGAAGGTGACGACCGAGAAGCTATTATGTATCAAGCAGCACACTATGAGTTAGTAGCCTCTGCTCGAGCAGTAAAAATTGGCCATGAAATCAATCCAGACTTTCAAATTGGTTGTATGATTGCGATGTGTCCTATTTATCCTGCAACTTGTAATCCTAAAGACATTTTAATGGCCATGAAGGCTATGCAAAAACGTTATTACTTTACTGACGTACATGTTTTTGGTAAATATCCTGAACACATTCTCAAGTATTGGGAACGTAAAGGAATTTCAGTTGATTTTACAGATCAAGATAAAGAGGATTTACTTGGAGGAACAGTAGACTATATTGGATTTAGTTACTATATGTCTTTTGCTATCGATTCTCATCGTGAGAATAATCCTCATTTCGATTATCTTGAAACGGAAGATTTGGTCAAAAATAATTATGTTCAGGCATCTGAGTGGGAGTGGCAAATTGACCCAGAGGGCTTACGTTATGCATTAAACTGGTTTACTGATCACTATCATCTACCACTTTTTATTGTTGAAAATGGTTTTGGTGCCATAGACCAAGTTGAAGCAGATGGCATGGTTCATGATGATTATCGAATTGATTACCTAGGTGCCCATATTCGTGAAATGAAAAAAGCTGTAGTTGAAGATGGCGTTGATTTAATGGGCTATACACCTTGGGGCTGTATTGACCTGGTTTCAGCCGGTACCGGTGAGATGAGGAAACGTTACGGATTTATCTATGTGGATAAAGATGATGATGGACAGGGAAGTTATGAACGATCACCGAAGAAATCATTTAATTGGTATAAAGAAGTTATTGCATCTAATGGTGCAACGGTAGAATAAAATTAAGAAGCTGGGCGTATTCCCAGCTTCTTTAGTAAACATAGGAGAATAAATATAATTGGTAGCATTGCAGCAATTTTAACAACATTTGCCTTTTTACCACAAGTTGTGCGTGTGGTAAAAACAAAAGATACTGAATCAATTGCCTTAGGGATGTATGTTATGCAGGTTATTGGTATTGCTTTGTGGCTTGCCCATGGCCTTCATATTGGTGACTTACCTTTGATTTTGGCTAATAGTGTTTCGTTCTTGCTATCTGGTATTATTTTGATTTATAAATTGAAGTACAAATAATTATTTTCCGTATCGTTGAGGAAAAATCAGCAATGGTAATTGTAAGCGCTTTACTTTATAATTAAAGTGTAAATAAGAAATAACCCAATCAGGTATCAATTTGATGGGATTAGATTAAAGGAGAAAATCTTATGGCAAAAGCGTTGATTATTTGTGCGGCAGGAATGTCTTCATCACTCATGGCGAAGAAAACAACGGAGTTTCTAAAGGGAAAAGGTCAGGATATAGAGGTTGACGCTATTAGTGCTACTGAAGGCGGAAAAGCTATTGCAGCATCAGAGTTTGATTTGTACCTTGTAAGTCCTCAAACAAAAATGTATTTTAAACAGTTTGAAGAAGCAGGTGCTAAAGTCGGAAAACCAGTTGTTCAAATTCCACCGCAAGCTTATATTCCAATTCCAATGGGAATTGAAAAAATGGCTAATTTAATTGTAGAAAACATCTAATCTTTGATAAAGAAATAATGTTAATAACAAGGTTTGATTAATATTATCTATTAACTAAATTATAAATGATTCATAATATGACTTATGCTCAATAAAAAGAATTTAAGGTGTGAAAATATCCTATAATGGAAGGTGAGAATATCATTTTTAGGAGGATATGAGAGTGTCAAATACTAGAGAAAAAGGCATCCTTCAATTCTTGTTAAAGCACAGGGAACGTTATGTTACAAGTAAGGAACTTGCTGAATACTTGTCCTGTTCGGATAGAACTGTACGTAATCACTTGAAATCAATTGATCAAACCTTAAATCTCCAAGGTGTTAGGTTAGTGTCAAAACAAGGACAAGGCTATCGACTAATTTTTGAAAGTCAAGAAGTTTGCCAAACCTTTCGTCTAATCTATGAATTAGGCAACGATTATAGTACAAAAACGTCTATGTCTCAAGGTGATGATCGTCTAGCCTTCATTTTAAATAAGCTCTTGTTTGAACAGGTTCCGGTTCTTTTTGATGATTTAGTTGAGGAGCTATATGTTAGTCGATCAACTTTATCTAATGATTTTAAAAAGATTCGCCAGATGCTAGCTGACTATAGCTTAACTATAGAGAGTAGAGCGAATAAAGGTGTCTATGTTTCTGGTGAAGAACGTGACAAACGTCGCTTTATTATGAGTTATTTCTTGGAAAATCAGTTTTTTAAAGCATTGCATACTTATGTGAAGTCAAATTTTTTTGACCAAAATCTTCCATTAGAGGAGTTGGCAAAGATTGTTTTAGAAGAATGTCAGGAAGCTAATCTGAAGTTATCGGATTTTGTCTTACAAAATTTAGTTGTTCATATAGCATTAGCAATAGGTCGTATCAAGTCTGGTTTTGAAATTAGTAACTTAGACTGTCAGATGGTAGACAATGACATTGAACGCCAGGTTGCTAAGAGGATTCTTTCAAGAGTCAGTAGTGTAACCAATCAGGAATTTCCAGTTCAAGAGATTGATTATATTACCCTACATCTGTTAGCTAAAAGTCAGTTACCCCAAAACAATCAAACAGAGTTTTCTAAAGAGGCACTGAGAGACTCGGTGGTCCAAAGCTTTAAAACCTTAGGGTTAGATGATATATATCACTTTTCTTCGGATTTTCAGCTTATTGAGAGCCTTATAACTCATTTGATGACCTTACAGGTACGTTTAGCCAGTCATATTAATCTTAGTAATCCATTGGTAGATGAGGTTAAACAGAATTATAGTGATGTATTCTTCATGACCAAGGAAATTCTTGCAAATATGGAAGCTTTTTCACAGGCTACTATATCTGACGATGAAATAGTTTATGTCTGTCTTCATTTCTTGGCTGCTATCGAACGTCGAAAAGAAAACCATAAATTTTCAGTATTGGCGATTTGTGCGACAGGATTTGGAGCTGCTCAAATGCTTAAAAATCGTCTTGAATCTGAGCTTGGGAATCGTATAGAGGTGGTTGATGTCATAGGTTACTATGAGTTGAACCAAGAAAAAATAGACGGTATTGATTTTATTGTATCGGCTGTTGATTTATCAAACCTTTACTTTCAGATACCAGTTTTTACAGTGAGTGTTTTTCTTAAAACCGAAGAAATATCTCAGATCCGTCAGGCTATGGACCAGATGCAAGTTTCGAGAATTGGAAATCGTTCAGAAGTAGCTCGGATTAAAGACGATAATTTTAAACAATACTTTAGTCAAGATAACTTCTTTGTATGGACGAAATGCGATAAAACACGACTATTGGAAGAAATGGCTGAAGGTCTATCTGTCGGTGAATCAGATGATTTCAAACAATCTTTACTTTACGAAATTAAACAGCGTGAGGACTTAAGTTCTGTCGTCTTTTCCCAAAGAGTTGCAGTTCCACATCCCATTAGACCATTGGGGAAAGAAGTTAAAGTCTCAGTTGCTATCTGTCAAGAACCTATATCTTGGGATAATCAAAGTTCACATATTCAACTTGTTTTTCTTTTATCACCATCATTATATGGTAATGATGGGTTGAAGGATGTGACGAAGAAAATAGTTTCCTTAACAGAAAATGATGACTTACAAAAGCAATTAATCAATTGCAAGGATTTTGAAGATTTTATTACAATTTTTGAAAAAATAACATAGGAGGTTCATATGAATCAAGAAGAACTACAGGTTGCAGCCTTTGAAATTATTCTTCATTCAGGCACTGCTAGAACAGAAATTCATGAAGCGTTTGCTGATATGCGAGAAGGACGTTTTGACGAAGCGGAAGCTAAGTTAGACCATTCAAATGAAGAAATTTTAGAAGCACACCATGCACAAACAAAACTTTTGCAAGACTATGCAAGTGGTGTGGAAATCAAGATTGAAATTATTATGGTGCATGCTCAAGACCATTTAATGACTACAATGACTCTATTGGAAGTGGCAAAAGAAATGCTGGTTCTTCATAGAAAGGTTGGCTAAGCATATATAGTTAAACAAGGAGGAAGACAATGACAAAAAAAGAACAACTAGAAATCGAGCGTCAACGTCGGGAGACAGCATTAAAAAATACTTTCTTTAATCGCTATCTTCTTCTACGTTATACAATAGCACTCTTCTTTTTTGGCAATATTTATTGGCTTTTGAATCAATTTATTCGTCCTTCTTTTGTTATTGTTCTCCCTATTACATTAATTGTATTAGCGATTTTGGCTACTGTTGAGCAGTTTCGATTGTATGGCAAGCGTGATGAACGTTTGAAGGTGACTCAGATGTTTATTCGCTCACAGGCAGTTATTCAGATGGGACTACTTGTTCTAACTTGGACGAGTTTGTTCACAACTCTTTTCCCAATTTTTGAAAATAATCAAGCTGCACGTTTCTTCGTTTTCGTTATTCTTTTACTAGGTTTTGGCCTATGCTTGTTAAATCTTAAAAGAATTCAAGAAATATATGAACGTAAAGATAAGGCTTATCAACGCTTTATCCAGTTAGAAAAGAGTTCTGTGACCTTATAGCACCTTGAAAAAGGATAACTATTGAAATAAATTTATAATTATTATTAAGGAGGTCCGATTATGGATCAACAAAACGGATTATTTGGTTTCCTTGAAAATCATGTCATGGGACCAATGGGGAAACTTGCTCAGTTTAAAGTTGTACGTGCAATCACGGCAGCAGGTATGGCAGCTGTACCATTTACTATTGTTGGCTCAATGTTCTTGGTATTTAGTATTTTGCCACAAGCCTTCTCATTCTGGCCAATTGTAGCTGATATTTTCTCAGCTTCATTTGATAAGTTTACTTCTCTATACATGGTTGCTAACTATGCTACTATGGGTTCTCTCTCACTTTACTTTGTTCTCTCACTTGCTTATGAGTTAACCAAAATCTATGCAGAAGAAGAAGAACTAAATATGAATCCTCTTAACGGTGCTCTTCTTGCGCTCATGGCTTTCATTATGACAGTTCCACAAATCATTTTTGACGGTGGAATGATGAAGGCTGTAGGTAGCCTAAAAGAAGGTGCAGTCGTTGTTGACGGTTGGGCAATGGGTAATGGAGTTACTCGCTTTGGTACTACTGGTATTTTCACAGCTATTATCATGGCTATTGTGACAGTCCTTATTTATCGTACATGTGTAAAACGTAATTGGGTTATTAAAATGCCTGAAGCTGTTCCAGAAGGAGTTTCACGTGGATTTACAGCCTTGATTCCAGGATTCGTCGTTGCATTTGTAGTTATCTTTATTAATGGTGCACTCGTAGCGCTGGGAACTGACATCTTTAAAGTTATTGCTATTCCATTTGGGTTTGTTGCTAACCTAACTAACTCATGGATTGGATTAATGATTATTTATCTTTTAACTCAACTTCTCTGGATTGTGGGGATTCATGGCGCGAACATTATCTTTGCTTTCGTTAACCCGATCGCACTTGCTAACATGGCAGAAAATGCTGCTGGTGGACACTATGCTGTAGCTGGTGAATTTTCTAACATGTTTGTTATCGCTGGTGGATCAGGTGCAACTCTTGGCCTTTGTCTATACATTGCTTTTGCTGCTAAGTCAGAGCAACTAAAAGCGATTGGACGTGCCTCAGTTGTTCCAGCATTGTTCAACATTAATGAACCTTTGATTTTTGGTTTGCCAATTATCTATAATCCAGCATTAGCAATTCCATTTATCTTGGCGCCAATGGTTACAGCTACTATTTACTACTTTGTTAATGCATTACATTTGATTAATCCTGTTATTGCACAAGTTCCATGGCCAACGCCAGTTGGAATCGGAGCCTTCTTAGGAACTGCAGACCTCCGTGCGGTTGTGGTTGCTCTTGTCTGTGCAGTTGCTGCCTTCCTTGTTTACTTCCCATTCATCCGTGTTTACGATAAGAAATTGTTAAAAGAAGAACAAGAAGCTTAATTTATGATTAAAGATCTTAACGTTTGTTAAGGTCTTTTTTGTTATACTAGTGATATTCAATAAAGAATATTTTAAACAGGAGCAACCCTATGAACAAATTCTTAAGAGTCCTATTTATCCTTGTCATCCTAGCCATGACTGGTGCTATTATTTTTCAGCTATTCTTCCCAACCTATATGGGAAGTCATTCGGGTTACGGTATTTTAGTTGGATGGCAGAGGGAGATTGGTATTTGGAATGTGGCGGTTCTGGTCATCCTCCTTGCCGTTAACCTAAAGTACGATTGGTTTTATCTGAGAGCAGTTCTGATTGCTTTGATTCTAGGAGGCCTAGGTATTGGAACCAATCATTTCCTTAGCTATCTTCAATACCATCACTCTGTTAATGCTGTTGGAGCTTTTGAGAATTATCTTTTAGTCCTTGGCTGGATTGTCGGTTGGTGGCTGGAAAATTCTTCAAGAAAAACAGTTTAATTTTTCTGAAGTTATCGCCTGGCTCACAACTCCCTGTGTTATAATAAATAGGCATTATCATAATCGAGGAAAACACATGTCTAAACAATTAAAAGGTAGTCTGATGGTCATAACTGCTGGGATTGCCTGGGGAGTCTCAGGGGTTTCTGGTCAATACTTGATGGCTCATGGGGTTAATGTCAATCTTTTGACGAGTTTACGTTTGCTTCTGTCTGGTATTTTACTAACGGCTTCGGTCTTTTTTAGGCAGCGAGACAAATTAGTACAAGCTATTAAAGATAGAAAAACCTTAGTAAGTATCGCCTTATTTGCGCTCTTTGGTCTGGTACTAAATCAGTACGCCTATCTTAGTGCTATTCAATACACTAATGCTGGGACAGCGACGGTCTTGCAGTATGTCACCCCAGTTATCATCCTGGCTTTTGTATGTGCAAAATATCGTAGGTTCCCAACAGCAGCAGAGCTAGTGGCGATTATCATGGCTATTGTGGGAACCTTTACCATCGCAACGCATGGTCAGATAAGGGAGCTGGCGATTACACCTCTGGGCTTGTTCTGGGGTCTCTTTTCGGCGGTGACCTATGCACTTTATATCTTACTGCCTGCTAAGGCTATTGAAAAATGGGGAAGTTTGATTGTCATTGGTTTAGGTCTGTTGATTGGTGGTTTAATCTTTCCGATTGTTATCCAAGCCTGGAAGTACGAGCTACCCTTGACTAGTGGAAATCTTCTAGCACTCTTTGGGTTGGTCTTCATTGGGACAGTCTTTGCTTACACCGTTTTCCTTAAGGGGACAACCATGGTTGGAGCTGTCAAAGGGAGTCTCTTGGCTTCGGTAGAACCTATAGCGTCGGTCATTTTGACCGTATTAATTATGGGGGACCGCTTCTTTGCCATTGATGTGGTTGGAATGTTTTTAATTGTTCTTGCTGTTATCATCATATCGCTTAAGAATTTAGTTGCCCTTAAAAAACAAGAAAAAATTCAAAGATAAGATTGGAGCCTGAGTGATCGTGGCTCTTTTCTTTATTGTTCTGTAAAGGATGTTCTTAAAAAATAGGACTTAAGTCTCACACATAAACCTTAAAAATATGGTAGAATAAGAGGTAAACTAACATTTTGGAGAGAAAATGACTATAGACGATTATAGGCCCCATTTTATGGTGGAGGCTGTTTATGATTTGAAACCTGACCAGCTACGTGAACACGGTATTCGTGCCGTCTTGGTCGATTTGGACAATACCTTGATTGCTTGGAACAACCCTGATGGGACTCCTGAGCTACGTGCTTGGTTGGATGAGATGACAGAGGCTGATATTCCGGTAGTTGTGGTCTCTAACAATAAATATGAACGTGTTGAACGTGCGGTTGCCAATTTCCATGTGGATTTCGTGAGTCGTGCCATGAAGCCTTTCACTAAAGGCATTAATGAAGCGATTGAGCGTTACCACTTTAACCGAGACGAGGTCGTTATGGTGGGAGACCAGCTAATGACTGACATCAGAGCTAGCCACAGAGCTGGAATTCGATCGATTTTGGTTAAGCCTTTGGTGAAATCAGATGCTTGGGTAACCAAGTTTAACCGTTGGCGTGAACGTCGCATGTGGAAAAAGATTGAAAAAGCATATGGTCCAATGACCTTCAACAAAGGAATTTAATGGAAGAATTATTTTGTATTGGGTGTGGAGCCCAAATTCAAACAGAAGATAAAGAAAAAGCAGGTTTCACACCTGCTAGCTCTATTAAAAAGGCCGAAGAAACAGGTGAGTTATACTGCCAACGCTGTTTCCGTCTTCGTCATTACAATGAGATTGTGGACGTCCACATCACAGATGATGAATTTTTAAAATTGCTTCATGAAGTTGGTGATAGTGATGCCCTCGTTGTCAATGTCGTTGATATTTTTGATTTTAATGGATCAATCATACCAGGCTTATCACGCTTTGTTTCGGGTAATGATGTGCTCTTGGTTGGAAATAAAAAGGATATCCTGCCTAAATCTGTTAAAGATGGTAAGGTAACCCAATGGTTGACAGAACGTGCCCACGAAGAAGGGATGCGTCCGGTGGATGTCATGTTGACGTCTGCCCAAAATCACCACGCCATTAAAGAGCTAATCCAACGTATTGAAAACCTCCGTAAGGGTCGTGATGTCTATGTTGTTGGTGTGACGAATGTTGGTAAATCAACCTTAATCAATGCCATTATCAAAGAAATTACTGGTGATAAAGATGTTATCACAACCTCTCGTTTTCCAGGAACGACCCTTGATAAGATTGAAATCCCTTTGGATGACGGTAGCTATATTTTTGATACACCAGGAATTATTCACCGACACCAGATGGCACACTATCTGTCAGCGAAGGATCTCAAGTATGTTAGTCCTAAGAAGGAAATTAAGCCAAAAACTTACCAGTTAAATGCAGGACAAAGCCTATTCCTAGGCGGTCTTGGACGTTTTGACTTTATTGATGGGAATAAGCAAGGTTTTACAGCCTTCTTTGATAATAACTTGAAGCTACATCGTACCAAACTTGAAGGCGCAGATGCCTTCTATGATAAGCATGTTGGAAGTCTCCTCATGCCTCCTGGGCCAAAGGATCTTGCCGATTTTCCGAAACTTGTCCGTCACGAGTTCACTGTCAAAGATAAGACAGACATTGTCTTCTCAGGATTAGGATGGATCCGTGTCCAAGGAAAAGCTGCCCAACCAACCATCGTTGCTGCTTGGGCACCAGAAGGTGTTGGCGTTGTCGTACGAAAAGCGATTATTTAAACTTAATTAAGTAGTTAAAAGTATAAAAAGAGTCTTTTCAATGAACATGAGGTTTGCCTAGATTTACGTCATGAGCAAACGATGTATTTTTCGCAGTGATAGTCCAAGTAACATAAAATGTGACTTGGATTCGGAATTTTTGAGACCCTAGGTTCAAAAATTAGCTATGAAACCGAAGGTTTGCTAGCGTCCGTATCACCTAAGAAAAACAGCAAAAAAATTAAAAGGAATAAACATGTCATTAACATCAAAACAACGTGCCTTCCTCAAATCGGAAGCACACACCCTTAAACCTATTGTACAAATCGGGAAAAATGGTCTTAACGACCACATCAAAACTAGCGTTCGTAACGCTCTTGATGCCCGTGAATTGATTAAAGTAACCCTACTCCAAAATACTATGGAAGATATTCATGAGGTTGCTGAAATCTTGGAAGTAGAAATTGGCTGTGATACAGTCCTTAAGATTGGACGTATCTTGATTCTCTATAAAGAATCAGCTAAAAAAGAAAATCGTAAGTTGTCACCAAAGGTCAAAGCAATCCAAAAATAGTTGCCGACTTTGCTTGGTGAAGGACAAACTAAGGTATAGGAACACTTTTGAAGCATTAAAGCTAGCCTTAAGACAGTTGTATAATGCTTGAAAAAGAGGAGGCGTACATGGCACTAGATCTCGTAACCCCATTTACAAAGGTTCAACTAGAGGAAGAAATCAAAGATACAGGCCGTAAGCAAGTGGGAATATTAGGTGGAAATTTCAATCCTGTTCATAATGCCCACTTGGTTGTTGCTGATCAGGTGCGTCAGCAGTTGGGCCTCGATGAAGTTCTTCTCATGCCTGAATATGAGCCACCTCATGTCGATAAAAAAGAGACCATTGATGAAAAACACCGCCTTAATATGCTTATGTTGGCTATTAACGGTATCGAAGGATTGGACATCGAAACCATTGAGTTGGAACGTAAGGGAATCAGCTATACCTATGACACCATGAAGCTCTTGACAGAGGCTAATCCTGATACGGATTATTACTTTATTATTGGAGCGGATATGGTCGAATACCTACCTAAGTGGCATCGAATTGATGAACTTATCGAGATGGTCCAATTTGTTGGTGTTCAGCGTCCTAAGTATAAGGCTGGAACCTCTTACCCAGTTATTTGGGTGGATGTGCCCCTTATGGATATTAGTTCAAGTGCAGTCAGAGCCTACATTAAGAAGGATCGCACACCTAACTTTATGGTGCCACAGTCTGTACTTGCCTACATCAAGAAAGCGGGGCTCTATAAATGACCTATGAAAAATACCTAGACTATTCTCGTGAAGAACTTCTTGAAAAAGTTCGAGCGGTCATGAGCCCTAAACGCTTCAATCATGTTCTGGGTGTTGAGCGAGCTGCTATTGCTCTTGCTGAAAAGTACGGATATGATACTGAGAAAGCCGGATTGGCTGGTTTGCTTCATGATTATGCCAAGGAACTTCCAGATCAGGAATTCTTGGGGCTTATTGATAAATATAAGCTTGATCCTGAATTGAAAAATTGGGGGAATAATGTCTGGCATGGCATGGTTGGGATTTACAAAATCCAAGAAGATTTGGGATTGACTGACCCCGAAATTCTACGCAGTATTGAAATCCATACCGTCGGAAGCCATGAAATGTCAACCCTAGATAAGATTGTCTATGTGGCTGATTATATTGAGCATAACCGTAATTTCCCTTTGGTAGAGGAAGCTAGACAAGTAGCAGAGCAATCCTTGGATAAGGCCGTTGCTTTTGAGGCAGTTCATACCGTGGAACACTTGGCTCATCAGGCCTTACCGATTTTCCCACAAACCTTGGAAACCTATAATGCTTTTGTGCATTACTTAAAAGATTAATAACAAATTACTGGAGAATATCATTGACTAAAGAAGAATTACTTGAATTGGTTGTCAAAGCTGCTGATGAAAAGCGAGCTGAAGACATCGTTGCCCTAGATTTGTATGGTCTTACTAGCCTAACAGATTACTTTGTTATTTTGAGTGCCATGAATAGCCGTCAGTTGGAAGCTATTGCGGACAACATTCGTGAGAAAGTTAAAGAAGCTGGTGTGGACGCTAGTCACATGGAAGGTGACAATAAGGGTGGTTGGATTCTTTTGGATCTTAACGACGTCGTTGTTCACATCTTTACAGAAGATGAGCGTGCACACTATAACCTCGAAAAACTCTGGCATGAAGCACCAATGGTGGATGTGTCAGCTTATTTGGCATAAGAAATTGAACTCAGTTGGCGACAACTGGGTTTTGTTGCTTAATTGAAAATCTAATGGAAAGAAAGGATAGGGCCTCGTGTTTAGTTAATTTGTCAACTGAACACGAGCTAAAAGCTGTGAGATAAAGATAAACTTTCTTTGTACTGGCGATACGGCAGAAATTTTCCTATTTTCTCTGTGCTTTTGACGCTCTTTGTATCTTGATTTATGGCTACTTATGAAACTTTTGCGGCGGTCTATGACGCTGTTATGGATGACAGTCTTTACGATTTGTGGACGGATTTTTCCCTCCGTCATTTGCCAAAGACTAAGGACAAAAAGAAATTGCTTGAATTGGCTTGTGGAACAGGGATTCAATCGGTACGTTTTTCTCAAGCTGGTTTTGATGTCACTGGACTTGATTTGAGTGCTGATATGTTGAAGATTGCGGAGAAGCGTGCGTCTTCTGCCAAGCAGAAAATCGATTTTATTGAAGGCAACATGCTGGATTTATCACAAGCTGGCAAGTATGATTTTGTGACCTGTTATTCAGACTCAATCTGCTATATGCAAGACGAAGTAGAGGTTGGGGACGTCTTCAAAGAGGTTTACAATGCACTTAATGAAGATGGTGTCTTTATCTTTGATGTGCATTCGACCTACCAGACAGATGAGGTTTTCCCTGGCTATTCCTATCATGAAAATGCAGAAGACTTTGCTATGCTTTGGGATACTTACGAGGATGCGGCTCCGCATTCTATCGTCCATGAATTGACCTTCTTTGTTCAAGAGGAAGATGGGAGCTTTAGCCGTCATGATGAGGTGCATGAGGAGCGTACCTATGAGGTCTTGACTTATGATATCTTGCTGGAGCAGGCTGGCTTCAAATCCTTCAAGCTTTACGCCGATTTCGAGGATAAGGAACCTACTGAAACTAGTGCACGTTGGTTCTTTGTGGCACAGAAGTAAATAAAATATTGTTAATCTTATGCTTAGGAGGTAAGGAAAAATGAGTATACCAGTACCATTTGGTGAAATTATTGAAAAAGAAGTGATTACCAATATACCCAAAATTTATCAAAAGTTAAAGCAAATTTATAAGGACTTACAGTTTAAAACAGAAGAGGAGTTAGGTGTTGTTTATCAGAATTATTTAAAATTTACTTATGATAAATATTCTAAAGTTAAAACATTGCTTTATAAAAACGAAGGTAAATTTATATATGATTTCTATGAACATGTTTATTTGAATAGCGCTGATTTAGAAAAGCTAGAAACTGATAATACTGAGCAGATTTTTAATAAGTCGTCTAATATTATTTTGACAGGAACTGGTGGGATTGGTAAATCAATGCTTGTAAAACATATTTTTATCGACCAAATACAACAAGCTACATCAATTCCAATTTTTATTGAGTTAAAATCTCTTAATGATTTTGAGTTTTTGGACAACAGGTTAATTGATTTTATTTATCATGAGATTCGAAGCCATCATTTAGATTTAGAAAAGCAATATTTTGAGGTGACTTTAAATGCTGGAAGATATACAATAATTTTTGACGGATTAGATGAAGTAAATCCGTCAAAACGTTCGTGGTTAGATAGAGAGATTAAAGAGTTTGTAACTTTATACAATGAAAATCGGTATGTTTTATCTTCAAGACCGTCTGAGGAATTTATAGGATGGAATCAATTTATTGAGTATGAAATTAGTAAAATGGATAAGGTACAGGCACTAGCTTTAATCAATAAACTGAAGTATGATGAAAAAGTAAAAAAACGTTTTCATAAAGAATTAAATGGTCATTTATATGATACTCATAAATCTTTTGCCTCTATCCCACTCCTGTTAACGATTATGTTAATGACTTATGAAGCTGGGGCTTCTATTCCAAATAATTTAACTGATTTTTACAATCAGGCCTTTTATACATTGTACCAAAGACATGATGCATCTAAATCAGGATACAAAAGAGAACTAAAAGCAAAATTAACCCCTGAGGAATTTCGAAATATATTAGCATACATTGGTTTGAAAACATTCTTTGATGGGAAAGTAGATTTCGATAGAACTACACTTGATGATATAATTACTAAATATTGTTTAAAAAATAACTTTGAATTAAAGACGAATGATATAGTTTATGATGCGACTCACAGTGCTTGCATGATGCTTCAAGAAGGTGTTAGTTTAAAGTTCTCTCATCGTTCTTTCCAAGAATACTTTGCTGCAGTAGGTATTAATCAACTAGATGATAAACTTCAAAGACAGATATTAGTTAAGTGGTCTGAAGCAGATAGAAATAATATTAGTTCCCACAGAACTTTTATGAATGCACTTTTCACGATACAGAAAGAAAGAACTTTCAAAAATTTATGTATTCCAATTATAGAAAGTATAGATGAAAAGTATAGGAGAATGGGAGATATCGCAGAGAGAATTAGTACATGTTTTAAATACTTTATCTGTGACAAAGGCAGCAGAGGAAGTAAATCTGTATTAGGATTTTCACTAACAAATGAAGTTTACTTCTACTTCACTTTGCAATTTTTAATATTTGATAACATAGGCGTAAATATTTTGTCAATAAGTGATTTTGAAAGTATAAAAAAATTAGAGGCTAGTATAGTATCTAATTGGAAGATAGGTGAAAGAAAAAATTATAACATGTTGACAGATGATGAAAAATGTTTGATAAATAAGTGGGTAAATGGCTGGTATTTTAGTAGACACAATTACTTAAAAGAATGGTCAATTAAATTCGTTGAGGAAACAACCACTCAAAAACGGAGTCTACAGAATATAATAGATTCAATTTAACAGACAAAGGGTATAAAATGACAGTTACAGGTATTATTGCTGAGTTCAATCCTTTTCATAACGGCCACAAGTATCTCTTGGATCAGGCTGAAGGCGTAAAAATTGTTGCCATGTCTGGGAATTTTGTCCAGCGAGGTGAGCCAGCTATTGTGGATAAGTGGACTAGGGCTCAGATGGCTTTGGAAAATGGAGCAGACCTCGTGGTTGAGTTGCCCTTCCTGACATCAGTCCAGTCTGCCGATTATTTTGCTGCTGGAGCCGTGGATATCTTATCTCGACTGGGAATTGATAGCCTTACCTTTGGCACGGAAGAAGTTCTAGATTATCAGAATATAGCAGATGTTTATTCTGAAAAGTCTGAGGAAATGGAAGCCTTTGTGGAGAGTTTGCCGAGTGATTTGTCTTATCCACAGAAGACGCAAAAAATGTGGGAAAAGTTTGCTGGTGTGGACTTTACTGGCAATACCCCCAACCATATCCTAGGATTAGCCTATGCCAAAGCTTGTGCTGGTAAGGACATAAACCTGAATCCTATCCAGAGACAAGGAGCCGGCTATCATTCCTCAGACAAGGAAGTATCTTACGCCTCAGCGACCAGTCTTCGTCTCCACAAGCAAGATAGTGATTTTGTGGATAAGTTCATGCCCAATAGCAAACTTTTTCAGACTTCTCCACAGGTCTCTTGGGATAATTATTTCCAATTGCTGGTTTATCAGATTTTTACAAATCCCGATTTGACTAGTGTTTTCCAGGTGAATGAAGAGATTGCCAGTCGTTTAAAGACTGCTATTCGTGAGGTTTCTTCTGTGGAGGAACTAGTGGATAAGGTGGCGACTAAACGCTATACAAAAGCACGGGTACGTCGTATTTTGACCTATATCCTAGTTGGAGCTGTGGATAATCCTTTGCCTGAATCTATTCATGTGCTTGGATTTTCTCAAAAAGGGCAGGCTCATCTCAAATCTGTGAAAAAGTCTGTGGATATAGTGGCTCGGATTGGAAGGGAGCCTTGGGATATGCTTACACAACAAGCGGATAATGTTTATCAATTAGGTAATCCCGAGCTTTCTCAACAAAACTTCGGACGCATACCAATTAGAGTAAAATAGTTTTATAGAAGGTCTACCTCTAGTAGGCTTTTTTACTTTTCGGAAAATATTCTTAAAAAGGTCAAAAAAGATCAAATAAAGCTATTGACCTTTACTGACTAATAGTGTATGATAGTCACATAAGGATTTATCTTCCTTATAAGTCTTGTAGCGTGGGTTAGTTCCTTCTAAAAAGGTAATTATAGCTTGGCTACAAAAAAATGATAACAAAGGTCAAAAAAAGTCAAAAAAACTATTGACTATTACTGACCAATGTTGTACAATATAAACATAAGGAAATGAAATCCTTATGAAGGCTGTGTAAATAGCCCATATACCAATAAAAAAGGATTGCAGCTAGTCTGCAAAAATTTTCATCTGAAAGGTCAGTAAAAGTCAAAACTAAATTCTTGACCTGATCAAATGAAAGGTATATGATAAAACTATAAGGAAAAAGGATTCCTTAATGTACAAGTTTCTTTCGTCGAAACTCTTCATAGTTTTGAAAGAGGCTTGGGAGTTAGCTATATTGAGAGATTCACAGAAAGAAGGTGGCTCTTATGCTAAATGACAATTTATTTAAGACTGTGAAAGTTCTCAGTCTCCTACCAAGAGCAAAACCTGAAATTATTAGAAGAGTAGTTAAAGCTACTAAAAATTTTTAGGATTTTGGTCAGTAAAAGTCAAAAAAACACATTAACATAAAAATAACACTTAAAAAATTTCACAAGAAAACACAAAACGAGGTAATTATATGAACAACAACTTTAACAATATGGATGATCTTTTCAATCAATTGATGGGTAACATGGGTGGTTACCGTTCAGAAAACCGTCGCTACATGATTAACGGTCGTGAAGTGACACCTGAAGAATTTGCTATCTACCGTCAAACAGGTCAATTGCCTGGTAATGAAGGTGAAGCAGTGAACCCAACTCAACATCAAGGTAAAGGACCTAAACAAGATGGTATTATTGCTAAACTTGGTCGTAACTTGACTGAAGAAGCTCGTGAAGGTAAATTGGATCCTGTTATCGGACGTAACAAAGAAATCCAAGAAGCTTGCGAAATCTTGGCTCGTCGTACTAAGAATAACCCAGTCCTTGTCGGGGACGCTGGTGTTGGTAAAACAGCTGTAGTTGAAGGTTTGGCTCAAGCTATCGTTAACGGTGATGTCCCAGCTGCTATCAAGAACAAAGAGATCATCTCAATCGATATTTCTGGACTTGAAGCTGGTACGCAATACCGTGGTAGCTTTGAAGAAAATATTCAAAACTTGGTAAATGAAGTCAAAGAAGCTGGAAATATTATCCTCTTCTTCGATGAAATCCACCAAATTCTTGGTGCCGGAAGCACTGGCGATGGCCAAGGCTCTAAAGGTCTTGCTGATATCTTGAAACCTGCTCTTTCACGTGGTGAATTGACAGTGATTGGTGCAACAACTCAGGACGAATACCGTAACACTATCTTGAAGAACGCTGCTCTTGCGCGTCGTTTCAACGAAGTTAAGGTTAATGCTCCTTCTGCTGAAGATACTTTCAAGATTCTCCAAGGTATTCGTGATCTTTATGAAAAACACCACAATGTTATCTTGCCAGATGACGTCTTGAAAGCAGCGGTTGATTTCTCTGTACAATACATTCCACAACGTAGCTTGCCAGATAAGGCTATCGACCTTGTCGATGTAACAGCTGCTCACTTGGCTGCTCAACACCCAGTGACTGATGTGAATGCTGTTGAACATGAAATTGAAGAAGAAAAAGCTAAACAAGAAGCTGCAGCTGCCAAAGAAGACTACGAAGCAGCTCTAAACGCTAAGGTTCGTATTGAAGAACTTGAAAAGAAAATTGCTAACCATACAGCAGACCTTAAAGTCACTGCAACTGTTAACGATGTGGCTGAGTCTGTAGAACGTATGACTGGTATTCCAGTGTCACAAATGGGTGCAACTGATATCGAACGTTTGAAAGATATGGGTCACCGTTTGCAAACTAAAGTTATCGGTCAAGATAAAGCCGTTGAAGCAGTGGCACGTGCCATCCGTCGTAACCGTGCAGGATTTGACGAAGGTAACCGTCCAATCGGTAGCTTCCTCTTTGTAGGACCTACTGGTGTTGGTAAAACTGAGTTGGCTAAACAATTGGCTCTTGATATGTTCGGTACTAAAGATGCCATTATCCGTTTGGACATGTCAGAATACAGCGACCGCACAGCCGTTTCTAAATTGATTGGTACAACAGCTGGTTATGTTGGTTATGATGACAATAGCAATACTTTGACAGAACGTGTTCGCCGTAACCCATACTCAATCGTTCTTCTCGACGAAATTGAAAAGGCTGACCCTCAAGTCATCACCCTTCTCCTCCAAGTTTTGGACGATGGTCGTTTGACAGATGGTCAAGGTAACACTGTAAACTTCAAGAATACTGTGATTATCGCAACTTCAAACGCAGGCTTTGGTTACGAAGCTAACTTGACAGAAGATGCTGATAAACCAGAACTTATGGATCGTTTGAAACCTTACTTCCGTCCAGAATTCCTTAACCGTTTCAATGCTGTCATCGAATTCTCACACTTGAGCAAAGAAGATCTTTCTAAGATTGTAGATCTTATGTTGGTTGAAGTTAACAAGACTCTTTCTAAGAAAGACATTGACTTGGCAGTTAGCGAAGCTGCTAAAGAATACATGACTGAAGAAGGCTACGATGAAGTCATGGGTGTTCGTCCACTCCGTCGTGTGGTTGAACAACAAATCCGTGATAAAGTCACAGACTTCCACTTGGATAACCTTGATGCTAAACACTTAGAAGCTGATATGGAAGATGGTGTCTTGGTTATCAAAGAAAAAGATGCTGAATAAGAAGCATAAAACCTCCTAATCCTATTATGAAGCAGAGATGTTAGACGTCTCTGCTTTTCTTTGTTTTACGAAAACCACTAGCTGTGCTAGTGGTTCCGAAAAGCTTTTAGCGATGTATCAAAAAAGTCCCCCTAAAGTGTTATATTAGATAAGGTTTCCCGACCACTAACTAATATACAAAAGGAGGACCCCTGATGAGACAGGATAATAATAGTTTAGCACATACTACATGGAATTGTAAGTATCATATTGTGTTCGCACCCAAATATCGACGTCAGATAATTTATGGGAAATACAAAGCAAGTATTGGTCAAATCTTACGATTATTATGCGAAAGAAAAGGTGTTGAAATTCATGAAGCAGAAGCTTGCCCAGATCATATTCACATGTTGGTGAGTATACCACCGAAACTAAGTATTTCCTCATTTATGGGATATTTAAAGGGCAAAAGTAGCTTAATGATATTTGATCGACACGCTAATTTAAAGTATAAATATGGGAATCGCAAATTTTGGTGTCGAGGGTTTTATGTTGATACGGTTGGACGAAATCAGAAGCGAATTGAAGAATATATTCGTAATCAATTACAAGAAGACGTGATAGCAGATCAGCTAAGTCTATTTGAGGAGTATGATCCGTTTACAGGTGAGAAGAATAAGAGAAAGTAATCTTAAAGAGACCCGCTAGACGGGTTAGCTAGCAAAGGTGGTGCTGAAGGGAAACCATTCGGTAGGCCTTTAGGCCTCGGCCGGTAGCAGAGGCTTTCAGCCGAAGAGCAAGCCACCCGTTCTCACGGGTGGTTTTGACTTTATAAATTTTTTAGACTTTCCTTGGGTGCTACGGACGGAAGCGACTTCCTAACGGAATTCCATTCCTAAGATTTGAGCGTAGGTCTCAAATCTTCCGAGTGAGAGAAGCAATAGGGCTTCTCTCACTTTTAGCACTGCGGAAAGTCTTGTTTTGTGTATAGCTGTGACTTTTATAGTTATTCTTAAATATAAAATGAGATAAAATTGTTTAAATTATGATAATATGATAAATAGTTAAAAATATATTCTATTTTCAAGAAAGCGTTGACAACGCATTCATATCGCTATATAATTTTTGTGTAAAATTAAATTTTAGTTAGTGATTTCTTGGGTTTAATATTACAATCTTTTGTTATTTGATAAGGAGAAATAATGTTAAAAGTAGTTTTATGGATTTTGGCTATTCTACTTCTTGTAGGAATAGCAATGTTGAACCCTCTAATTGCAGCTGGTATTGTGATTGCAGGATTGTTAATCCAGTTGTTTTTGAAGAAATGAGTTAATAGGGAAAAAGTATGAAAAAGATAATATATGGTATTTTAGCGATTTTATTAGTGATTGTCGTAGGATTCATTTTTCTTAGCGTATATAAAGGGAGTGAGTCATCTGGTAATCAAAAACCAAAGACAGAAATCATAGTAAATGTAAAATCTTTGGAAAAGGTCAGTGAGTTAGTTTTACTCAATGCATCTATTCAAAAAGTTAAGTCAATAGAAAATAATACAAAGTTATTTGGTAGTAACTTTGTAATACCTGGTTCAGAAAAGAAAGCACTCATTATTCTAAATTATACGGCAAAATTCGGTATTAAGAATGATGTAACCATTAAAGATAATGGTAATCATAATTATCAAGTTACATTACCCAAATTTGAAGTTATTGGTGTTGAATTAGATAAAGACAAACCTTATACACTCTACGATACTAGTGGAGGGATTCTTAGTTATTCGACTAAAGACATAGATACTGGTGAGGCTGTTGCAGAAGGTTTTTCAAATAAGGAACAACAAGGTTTTATAAAGGACAATAAAAAATTATTAAAGGAGTCAGCCGAGAAGTACTACTCTACAATGATTAAATCTTTGGACCACGAGGCAAAAGTGACAATTGAAACTCAAAAATAAAGGTAAGGAAAAGATATGTTAAAGTAAATTTTTAATGTTAGCGTCTATGTATTTGCAGTTTTTGGATTTATATTTACATTGTTAATAATTTTTTTGGCTATGAGAGATTCTTCGAATGAAAATTCTACTAATGGCAATAATAGGTCAAAAGTAGGACCAAGTATTATGGGTTCGAAAAAAAACAGTAGCAAAAACGGAAGAACTATATAGTGATAAAAATATTAAAATAACAAGAACTGGTGGAAATATTATTATTGATAACTTAACGGATAAAGAAATTAATATAAAATCAACTTTTGTAATTAACAATAGTATTGAAGCAACACCATTTAGTTCGTCACAATCTAGTATCGATCCGAAAGGAGAGCAGTCAGTATCTATATCAGAATTTGTTGCAGTTAATCCAGGACAGAAAGTTGAGGAATCAGACGAAAAAGCAAAAAAAGCAAACTACTATAAGCATAAAATGAAGAGCGGTGAAAATATTGGGTGGACTGCTAATATACAGAATGGTAACTATGATACAATGAATTCATTTAGTATAAATTTTAATTACTAATTGTGAGGAGATGCAGAATGGATTTATTGGATAAACTGTTAAGTAATAAGATTGTTAATACAAATGGTTACACACGTTCAGATACTGGTACCAAAGTCCATTCCTATTTAAGGACACATCCTAAAAATCAAGGCTTAACGAAATCAGCAACACGTTCTATTATTAATGCTTTAAAAAAGAAATAGTAATTATATGAAAATAGGTTTAGTAGTGTTCTCTTTAATCTGATTAGTGGTGCCTTTTATTATTGAATGGTACTTTCTGTTGTGAAAAAAAGAACATTGAGTGACTATTACACTATCCATAAACTTTTTATAAGTTTTCATCATTGATAAAAAAGGTAAGTAGCCGATGCTACTTACCTTTATTCTTTATCATCACCTTGATACTTTTGCAAGCGTTCTTGGATGATGTTGAGTCGGGGTTCGAGGTCTTTTTTGAAGACGCGTGTTTTATAGTTGAGGTCTTGTTTGATGTCAGCAAGAACAAGGTTTTGTTCCTTGATGATGTCAAGGTTGCGTTTGATATTGTCCAGATCGTGAGAGATATTTTCTCGTGATTGGTTGAGGTCTAGGATTTCCTCTTTGATGTCTTCACGTCGTTTATAGGCGTAGTAGGCACCGTAGGCAAGAGCTCCAAGAGCTAGAAAGCGTCCGATTTTCATTCTGTTACCTCTTTAGCGATGCTGTCAGCAAGGTCGGCCAGGGCAACGAAGTCTGGTTCGTGTTCGTCAAATCCCATGTGGATACCATCGTCTGCACCGTAACGAGGAACGAGATGAATATGAGCGTGGAAGACGGTTTGTCCAGCAACTTCTTCGTTGTTATTAAGGATATTCATGCCGATTGCTCCAGTTGCTTTTTGCACGGCACGAGCAATTTTTGGAACACGGCTAAAGACAGTCTCAGCGGTCTCAGCAGACATTTCTAAGATGTTACGAACGTGCTCTTTAGGAATAACCAAGGTATGTCCTTTTGTAGCTTGTGAAATATCGAGGAAGGCTAGAACCTTGTCGTCCTCGTAGACTTTTGATGAAGGGATTTCTCCAGATATAATTTTACAGAAAATACAATTATCCATAATAACGACCTTTCCATGAGTTTTTGTTATAATAGATTATATCATACCAAAGAGAGAAAAGATAATGCTTAAATTAGAAAAGGTGACGGGTGGTTACGCTAATATTCCCGTCCTAAAAGATGTGACTTTTGAGGTGGCTGATGGTGAATTAGTTGGTCTCATTGGTCTTAATGGTGCTGGGAAATCAACAACAATTAACGAGATTATTGGTCTCTTAACACCTTATGGGGGACAGATTGCCATTGATGGGTTAACTATTCAACAAGATTCAGCTAGCTATCGTCAGAAGATTGGCTATATTCCTGAAACGCCAAGTCTCTATGAAGAGTTGACGCTTCGTGAACATTTGGAAACGGTGTTGATGGCCTATGGTCTTGATGTGACTGAGGGGATGGCACGTGCGGACAAGTACCTCAAACTCTTTCGCTTAGATGAAAAGTTAGATTGGTTCCCGACTCAGTTTTCAAAGGGAATGAAGCAGAAGGTTATGATTATCTGTGCCTTTATTGTTAACCCCAGTCTTTTCATTGTTGATGAACCCTTCTTGGGTTTGGATCCCTTGGCAATCTCCGACCTAATTGAGCTTTTAGCTGAGGAAAAAGCTAAGGGCAAGGCGATTCTCATGTCTACCCACGTTTTGGATTCAGCTGAGAAGATGTGTGATCGCTTTGTGATCTTGCATCACGGTCAAGTCTTAGCACAGGGGACTCTCGAGGAGCTCCGTCAGACTTTTGGCGACGATAGTGCTAGTCTTAACGATATCTACATGCAGTTAACTAAGGGAGAATTGTCATGATAGCTAAGCTATTTAAGGAGCGTAGCAAGCGATTCAATGCCCGCTGTGCTAAGTATAGTCGCTACGTTTTTAATGATCATTTTATCTTGGTTCTTCTCTTTCTGCTAGGTTTTGTATTGGTTCAGTATAGCCAGTTGCTTCGACATTTTCCAAAGAATCCGTGGGGAATCATTCTTGGCTTGCTTGTGCTTTGTCTTTTATTACCTTTCTGGGGGAATATTGCGACTTATTTAGAGCCAGCTGATAAACATTACCTTTTGGTGAAGGAAGAAGAGGTGCTTGACCATGTTAAGAAGGCAACGGGGCGTGCTTTTAGATTTTGGGTAATCGTACAAAGCCTGATTTTCATTTTGGTTATTCCTCTCTTTTTAGCCTTGGGACTTCCAGTCTGGGGAGTTATCCTTGTAGCTGTGGCTATGGCTATTCTTAAGTACTTTATTTTCCAGAAAAAGGCTCAACCTTTTTATAAGCAGTCTGGCCTGAATTGGACTGAGGCTATTGCAGCGGAAAATAAGCGTCAACAATCGATTCTGAAGTTCTTTTCACTCTTTACCAATGTTAAGGGGATTACGTCAAGTGTAAAACGCCGTTCTTATTTGGATGCTATTCTCAAACGTACAAAGAAAGACAAGGAACATACCTGGTACAATCTTTACCTAAGAGCCTTCTTGCGTTCTGGAGATTACTTTGCCCTTAGCTTACGCCTGTTTGCCCTAACGCTTTTAGTTATCTTTTTGGTTCCTGAAAAATGGTTGGCTATGGTGCTTGTGGTTGTTTTTGACTACCTCTTGCTCTTCCAGCTCACGTCCCTTAAATCGCACTTTGCTTATCAGAGAATGGCTAACCTTATGCCAGTTGGAAAAGACATGCAGGTAATCAATCTTAAGCGCTTGATTAGCCAGATTGTACTTGTGCTGACTCTGGTCCAGGCTATTTGCCTCTTCGATCTTAAATTTAACCTGATCTTGGTTGGAATTATGCTAGTTTTGAGCCTTGTTTACCTACCAGCCAAGCTTAAGAAGATGATTGACTAACACCTATTAAATAAGTTAAAATAGAAACGAATGACTAAAGAAAAAGGAGATGCCTAGGTGACATCAACAGATAAAGATTTGAGCCTGACTCCTCTCAAAGGAAATAGTGGTAAGGCCTATATGGGAACTTACCCAAACGGAGATCGCGTCTTTGTGAAGATGAATACAACACCAATCTTGGCAGCTCTTGCCAAGGAACAGATTGCACCACAGCTCTTGTGGGCTAAGCGTCTGGGAAATGGTGACATGATGAGTGCACAGGAGTGGCTTGATGGTCGTATTTTGACCAAACATGACATGAACAGTAAACAGATTATCCAAATTCTTGGTAATTTGCACCGCTCTAAACACTTGGTTAATCAACTCTTGCAGTTGGATTATCATATTGAAAATCCTTTTGATCTTCTACACGAGTGGGAAGAAAATGCCGCTTATCAATTGCGTGAAAATGGCTTCCTTCAAGACGTTGTTAGAGATTTGAAACGCCATCTTCCTGAGTTTCGTGCGGAGATTGCAACAATTGTTCACGGAGATGCTCGTCATAGTAACTTTGTCATCACAACCTCAGGATTGATTTATTTGGTTGATTGGGATTCTGTACGTCTAACAGATCGTATGTATGATGTGGCACAGATCCTCAGCCATTACATTCCATTGGCACATTGGCCCCAGTGGTTGTCATACTATGGTTATAAGAATAATGACCTTGTGATGGACAAGATTTACTGGTATGGGCAATTTTCATACTTGACACAGATTTCAAAATTCTTTGATAGTCGTGATATGGAACATGCCAACCGAGAGATTTATGAACTTCGTAAATTCAGAGAGACCTTGCACAGATATTAGAAAGTAGACATGCGAGTTAGAAAACGTAAAGGTGCAGAGGAACACCTAGCTAACCATCCTCAGTACGTTATTCTTGAGCCGGAAGCTGCTAAAGGTAAGTGGCGTGAGCTTTTTGGTAATGATAATCCTATCCATATCGAGGTAGGATCTGGTAAAGGGGCCTTCATTACTGGTATGGCCCAACAAAACCCTGACATCAACTACATTGGTATTGATATTCAGTTGTCTGTTTTGAGTTACGCCTTGGATAAGGTCTTGGCTTCTGGTGCTGAAAATGTCAAACTCTTGCGTGTGGATGGATCTTCCTTGACCAATTATTTCGAAGACGGCGAAGTGGATATGATGTATCTGAATTTCTCAGATCCATGGCCTAAGAGCCGTCATGAGAAACGTCGTCTAACTTACAAGACTTTCCTAGATACTTATAAGCAAATTCTGCCTAAAAACGGAGAGATTCACTTTAAGACAGACAATCGTGGACTTTTCGAATACAGTTTGGCGAGCTTTTCACAGTATGGAATGGTTCTCAACAAAGTTTGGCTGGACCTTCATGCAAGTGATTATGAGGGCAACGTCATGACTGAGTACGAGCGTAAGTTCTCAGAAAAAGGTCAGGTCATCTACCGAGTAGAGGCTCAGTTTAAAGATTAATTATTGAAAACTTGATTAAAAATAACGATTAGGCTATTGATGGTTAATCGTTTGATGTGGAGAGGTCGCATAGAGGCCGAGTGCGCACGCTTGGAAAGCGTGTAGTCCTTAACGGGGCTCGGGGGTTCGAATCCCCTCCTCTCCTTTGAGAAATAGACAAAGTGTCCCTTCCGTTTTAGAAGGGACACTTTTTAGGTATAGTAATTAAAAAGAAGATGGTTTTAACAGCTTTTTTATGATAGGAGGACTCAATCCTTAGTCCCAAGGGCTCTGAATCCCTGCTACCCAACCGGTACAGAGGGCGCTAGTAATGTTAAAGCCACCAGTATGGGCATTGATGTCAAGGACCTCTCCTGCAAAGTGTAGGTGAGGGACTTTTTTACTTTCTAGGGTCTTGGGATTAATTTCCTTAAGGTCAACGCCACCTTTAGTCACAAAGGATTTGGCAAGTGACATTTTACCTGTGATTGGGATTTCCATATCCTTAAGCTGACTGATAATGTTTTCCAAGTCTTTGGGGTGCAGTTGTTTAACCTTGTTATCAGCCTTGTCTTCTGCTAGGAATTCAGCGACTCGCTCAGGCACAAGAGCTTTGAGGGTGTTTTTGACAGATTTCTCACGGTTTTCCTCAAAGTAAGTCTTGAGATTCTCTTGGCTTTGGTTGGGAAGAAAGTCAAGATGAGCAATCTCACCACCCTTGACAAAGCTGGAAAGACGTAGGGCAGCTGGTCCAGATAGGCCAAAATGGGTGAAAAGAAGGTCGTGGGTAATCTTGTGTTTGCCATAGGACAGAGTGACATCGTCAAGAGAAATTCCCTGTAAAGCCTTGTGGGGAAAGTCCGTTAGGAGTGGACTTTCCGCAGCTTCAAGATTAGTGACATGGAGCTTAAAATGGCGGGCAATATCATGTCCAAAACCAGTTGAACCAGTCGATGGGTAAGATTTTCCTCCAGTTGTAATGATGAGTTTATCACTGGTAAAAGTCTGGTCTGAAGACTTAACTTGGAATGGCTCATCAACCTTTTTGACGGAGACAACTTCTGTATTGGTAAGGATACTAGCACCTAGTTCTTGAATTTTATTTTCCAGAGCTTGGATGATGGTCCGTGATTTATCTGTCTTAGGGAAAACACGTCCGTGATCCTCAACCTTGAGTTTGACACCATTGTCCTCGAAAAAAGCAATGATATCGTGGTTATCAAATTGTGAAAAGACGCTATAGAGGAAACGTCCATTACCAGGAATGCCTGCTAGAAGATCGTCTAAAGTCCCGTTGTTAGTAACATTACAACGTCCACCACCAGTACCAGCCAGCTTCTTTCCGAGACGTTTATTTTTTTCAATTAGGAGAGTTTGTTGGCCATAGAAGGCTGAGGCAATGGTCGCCATCATGCCAGCAGGCCCCCCACCAATAACGATAGTATCAAAATGTTTCATGCCTTTATTTTAGCATAATTTAAAAAGGGAGAATAGTTGGTAAATGGTCAGTTTTTTTAGACAATTTATGTTAGAATAGGAGTAGAAGTTTAAATTAGAATAGTTATTAACTATGGAGGAAAATATCGTGTCTGAAAATAACATGAAACACCGTTCATCTGTTTACGATAGCATGGTTAAATCACCTAACCGTGCCATGCTTCGTGCGACTGGGATGACGGATGATAGTTTTGAAAAGCCTATTGTTGGGGTTATCTCAACTTGGGCTGAGAACACACCATGTAATATCCACTTGCACGGTTTTGGTCAAATTGCCAAAGAAGGTGTTAAAGACGCGGGTGCTTGGCCAGTTCAATTTGGTACGATTACCGTTGCTGATGGTATTGCCATGGGGACACCAGGGATGCGTTTCTCATTGACATCTCGTGATATCATTGCCGACTCAATCGAAGCAGCTATGGGTGGTCACAATGTCGATGCCTTTGTTGCTATTGGTGGTTGTGATAAGAATATGCCTGGTTCTATGATTGCCATTGCTAACATGGATATCCCAGCGATTTTTGCCTATGGTGGTACCATTGCGCCAGGTAATCTTAACGGTAAGGATATCGACTTGGTTTCTGTTTTCGAAGGTATCGGTAAATGGAACCACGGTGATATGACTGCCGAAGAGGTTAAAGAACTTGAATGTAATGCCTGCCCTGGCCCTGGTGGTTGTGGTGGTATGTATACTGCCAACACAATGGCGACAGCAATCGAAGTAATGGGTATGAGTCTTCCAGGATCATCATCTCACCCTGCAGAATCGGCTGAGAAAAAAGCAGATATCGAAGAAGCAGGTCGTGCGGTTGTTAGGATGCTTGAACTAGGTCTTAAGCCATCAGACATCTTGACACGTGAAGCCTTTGAAGATGCCATCACTGTCACAATGGCACTTGGTGGTTCAACCAATGCGACACTTCACTTGCTCGCTATTGCTCACGCAGCTAACGTTGATTTGACACTTGAAGATTTTAACGATTTCCAAGAGCGTGTGCCTCACTTGGCTGACTTGAAACCATCAGGTCAATATGTCTTCCAAGACCTTTACAACGTCGGTGGTGTGCCAGCCGTTATGAAATACCTTCTTAAGAATGGTTTCCTTCATGGTGATCGTATCACATGTACTGGTAAGACCGTTGCAGAAAACTTGGAGGCCTTCGATGATTTGACACCAGGTCAAAAAGTCATCATGCCGCTTGAAAATCCTAAACGTGCTGATGGTCCATTGATTATCTTGAAAGGTAACTTGGCTCCAGAAGGTGCGGTTGCCAAAGTATCAGGGGTTAAAGTTCGTAACATTACTGGTCCTGCTAAAGTATTTGACTCAGAAGAAGATGCCATCGAAGCCGTTCTTTCTGATGAAATCGTTGATGGCGACGTAGTTGTTGTACGTTTTGTAGGTCCTAAGGGTGGTCCTGGTATGCCAGAAATGTTGTCATTGTCATCAATGATCGTTGGTAAAGGTCAAGGGGACAAGGTTGCCCTCTTGACAGATGGACGTTTCTCAGGTGGTACTTACGGACTCGTTGTTGGTCACATTGCTCCTGAAGCTCAGGTTGGTGGACCTATTGCCTACCTCCGTACAGGTGATATGGTTACAGTTGACCAAGATACTAAAGAAATTACTATGCACGTTTCAGACGAAGAGTTGGCGAAACGTAAAGCTGAAACTGAGTTGCCACCACTTTATAGCCGTGGTGTCCTCGGTAAGTATGCTCACATCGTTTCTTCAGCATCTCGTGGTGCCGTTACCGACTTCTGGAACATGGATAAATCAGGTAAAGCCTAATTTGCTAACATAAAAGAAATCACACCGGACATTTGTTCGATGTGATTTTTTTGTGTTAAATCCTAAGACGGTTGATTATAGTATCATGACAAGTGATCGTCTATCTGCTGTTAGCCTGATAAAAAACCGATTGGAGATGTCCAATCGGTTTTCCTTTTATTTTCCGCCTCGAGGTGAGATACCAAGAGCAATGCGTCCATAACGACTGATGCGTGTCATCTTCCAGACTGGTGAATAAGTGGTTTCCACCTTGACGGAGTTAATGCCGTCAATGGCTTTTAGCTTTTCAGCGATTTCATAAGGCATAGTCTCTTCACAGCCACAACCAGTATCAGTAAAGGTCATAAGGAAGTAGCAGTGGCCATTTTCATCGACGGTGATTTCATAAATCAAACCAAGGTTGTAAATATCTAGCTCAATCTCAGGGTCGAATACAGTGGTCATTTGTTCAACGATTGCCTCTAAGAAGGGCTGGGCCAAATCATTGACCTTAATATCATCACGGAAGTTTTTCATAGGACTCATTCTTTCTATTTTGCTTTTGTTTATTATGGCATAATTTAGGGCTTTTTTCAATCTTGGATGGCAATATGAAGCTTTAGTGAGCGAGTAAAGTGACAATAAAAAAACTCCAACAGTCAAACCGTTGAAGATAATGTGATTTATGCTTCAATATCAAGCAGTTTTGCAACCAAGGTTGCTCGAATGCCACCAATAATTGGAGCAAGAATGAAAATCCCAAACCTTGTGGAATTGTTCCCACCATTCCTAGATATAACAGATCTGATAGCGACCAAAGCCAATTTGGAAGTACCGATTGTTTAAGTCAAAGACTTTCCTTCTATATACATTTATACCCACACATAGTTTACCAAAAGCTCAGCTTCCTATCAAGTAAATTGTTTGAAGAGTGAAAGGAAAAAGTGACTTAAAAAGAGTCCTTCAGATATCCAGAATAACTAGTCAAATTGACAGAAAGGAGTGATTGTGATATTCTCATAGTAAGACATTTCAAGAGAAAATGAGGCTATTATGAGTATTGAAAAGACAGTCAGCGAGATTGCTGAAATCCTTGGCGTTAGTCGTCAAGCGGTCAATAATCGTGTCAAACAACTTCCAGAAGAAGATCTAGAAAAAAATGCTAAAGGGGTTACTGTCGTTAAACGCAGTGGCTTGATTAAGTTGGAGGAAATCTACAAGAAAACCATCTTTGACGATGAGCCAATCGATGAAGAAACAAAGCAACGTGAGTTGTTAGAGATTCTTGTAGACGAGAAAAACTCTGAGATTGCCCGTCTTTATGCTCAGTTGAAGGCTAAGGATGAGCAGTTGTCTAACATGGATGATCAATTGCGTGTCAAAGACGTTCAAATCGCTGAAAAGGACAAGCAAATCGATCAACAGCAACAATTGACCTTGACTGCTATGAAGGACAAGGAAGAGCTTAAACTGGAACTCGATGAGGCTAAGGTTGAGGTTGACGAAGCCAAGGCTCAAGTGGAAGAAATCCAGACCAAACAAGAAGAAGCTTCTAAAAAAGGTTTCTTTGGACGTCTATTTGGAAAATAAAAAAGAAGCTGGGACTCAGTCTCAGCTTTAACTATTATAGGAGATAAAATGGAAAATTTAGAAACTTATATTGCCTTTGATTTGGAGTTCAACACAGTGGACGGGGTTAGCCATATTATCCAAGTATCGGCCGTTAAGATGGACCAGCATGAGGAAGTGGATCAGTTTGACTCTTTTGTCTATTCGGATGTTCCTTTGCAGTCCTTTATTAATGGTTTGACGGGAATTACAGCGGATAAGATTGCCAAGGCACCAAAGCTAGAGTCCGTCCTGGCGGATTTTAAATCATTTGTTGGAGACACTCCACTTATCGGCTACAATGCCCTTAAGTCGGACTTGCCCATTTTGTTGGAAAATGGTTTGGACTTGGAAGAGCAATATGCTTTAGATGTTTTTGATGAGGCCTTTGACCGTCGTGCTTCTGATTTGAATGGTATTGTCAATCTTAAGTTGACTAGTGTGGCAGATTTCTTTGGAATTAAGGGACATGGTCACAACAGCTTGGAGGATGCTCGGATGACTGCTCAGATTTACGAGAAGTTTCTCGAATTAGATGAAAATGCCAAGCTTCTGGAGCAACAGGAAGAAGTCAGTAACAATCCTTTTGCTGCCTTAGGTTTGGGTGGCCTTTTCGACTAGGGCTTTACAGAAGCTGTAAAGGGTGTAAAGAGTGATAGCTAACTTTTTCTGTAAGAAAAGAAAATCCTCTAGGGTTAGGGCTTGCATATTACCTTGCGTTATAAGATAGAATCTAGGTATCAAGGGTGGCCAAGGTCCTCCTTTGATAGAAAATCTTAAAAGGAGGTGACTGAGATGTCGCAGTTTTCAACAGGAGAGTTGGCTAAGGCAGCAGAAGTGTCTGTTAGGACTGTCCAGTACTATGATCAACGAGGTATCTTGACGCCGTCTGAAGTCACAGAAGGTGGTCGGAGAATCTATCACGAATCAGACTTGGAACGCCTACAAGTCATTTGTTTCTTAAGAGATTTGGACTTCTCAATCAAACAAATCAAGAAACTCTTGCAAGAGGAGAATAGGGAACAGGTTTTAGAACTGTTGTTGACAGACCAAATCGAGAGTTTGGAAAAGTCTTCGAAGGAAATAGAGGTCAAACTAAAACGTGCCCGTCACTTGCAAAAAGCAACTGCTAAACGACATCAACTTTCGCTGGAAGATTTGTCAGACATTTCACGTCTTATGGAAAATCAAAAATCATGGCGTCGCTTGCAGTTGAGAATGTATGGGAGTGGCGTTCTAATCTTCATTCTTTATCTGATGAGCCTACTGGTTGTCATTTATTATTTTAAGGATCCCAGAGGTATCTTTATTGTCTGTCCTGCTTATATTTTAGTATTTAATTTAGTGGTGTTTCACTATAGAAAGCAGTTTGAATACCTCTGTCCTAATTGTCATAGGACCTTTGATCCAAGTTTTAAAGAATTTGCCATTGCCGGACATACCCCAAGGACTCGTAGGCTGACTTGTCCTCATTGTCATGTGAAAACCTACTGTCTGGAGTTGGCAAAGACTAAAACGAAATAAGTTATCAAACATAAAAAAACGCTTGAGAATTGCTTCTCAGGCGTTTTTAGCTTATTCAACTGAACTTAGAGCTTCAAGCATATTAAGTTTGGCAAGGCGTTTGTTGACGACGAAGCCAAGGATAATAAGGATTATGCCGATAAGAACAGCTGGTAAAAGGTAGGTAGCCAATCCGAGAGATGGATCAAACATGATACGATCTGGCGGAATGATGCTTACCATATAATGGTGAAGTGCCTGTCCAAGACCGAATCCTACGAAGATACCGATGATTGAAAGGTAAATGGTTTCACGATAGATGTAGAGGGATACTTCGTTATTGTAGAAACCAAGAACCTTAACGGTTGAAAGTTCGTGGATACGTTCTGAAACGTTGATATTAGTTAGGTTATAGAGAACAACCACAGCAAGGAGAATGGAAACCGTAATCAAGATACCAATAACCTGTGTCAATGAATTGACCATAGTGCTAATCTGCAGTTTAAGGTTGTTGTTTTGAACAACACCGTAAACATTAGGTAAGTTGATGAATTTGGCTGCCATATTTTCAACATTTTGCTTAGTTGGTTCAGCGAGAGTAACAAGGTTGGCATTATTCACTGAAGGTGTCCCAAAAGCTTTTTGGTAGTAGCTAGCATTCATAAAGAGGAAATGCCCCATGTACATTTCAGTGATACCAGCTATTTTAATCTTGACAGATTCATCCTGACTGTTTTGCACAGTAATGGTATCTCCAACCTTTAGGTTTAGGAGTTTTGCCATTTTTTCAGAGATAATAGCTCCGTCATTAGATAGCTTGAGAGTCTTATTACGGTCTCGGTCATGCAAGCTAACGTAACTATCAACGAGTTTATCGTCACGGTCGTTAAAGACAAGGGTTGAGATTTCTTGGGTGTCCTTGTTGCTACCGGCAATTTTTTGCAAGGTTTCAAAATGGACATTCAAGTATTCTTTAACGTCCTTGCTATCGAGGAGTTTAGTGAGTTCCTCATCCAAAGCACTTGACGTATTTGGTTGCTTGGCAACAATCATATCATAGTGAATGATGTCTTCAAACTGTTGCTGGTTAAGGTTAGATACAGAAGATCGAATTCCTAAACCTGCGAAGAGCAGTGCGATAGAACCTGCGACACCAAAGAGGGTCATAAACATCCGTTGCTTATAGCGGAAAATATTACGCATGGTAACTTTTTCCGTAAAGCTGAGACGTTTCCAAAGAGGTGTGATGCGCTCTAGGACAATCTTAGCTCCTGCACGAGGTGGTTTTGGAAGGAGGAGTTGGGAAGGTTTTTCCCAGAGCTCTTTCTTGGCAACCGCAAAGGCAGGTAGCACAGCAGATAAGAGACCTAAAAGGAAGGCCACAAGAGTAAGTCCTAGGTAGAAGTGCAATTCGAAAGCAGGAAGCTGCAAATCGCTCTTATAAGTATTGTGAATGAGAATCGGTAGTAGTGTATGACCGGTAATAACACCTGCGGTTGTACCAGTAATACTCGTTATTAAACCATAAATGACGAATTTATGGATAATTCGCGAATTACTGTAGCCTAGGGCGTTGAAGATACCAGCCTTACCACGTTCCTCTTCAACAAAGCGTCCCATGGTTACAAAGGTAACCAAAGCTGCCATAAAGTAGAGAGCGACAGGGAAGATATTACTCACATCGTGAATGATGTTAATATTACTTTCATAAGCAACATATCCCTCAGAACCCGGAATCTCTCGACGAGAGTAGAATTGATAGCTAGGCGCTGGTAAATTATCAACCATTGCTTGACTTTCTTCGAGTTCTTTTTGCTTGGCTTCAATTTTGGTAGTAGCTTCTTTGACGCTAGCGGCTTCGGCTGGGTTGCTTGTAGCCATTTGCTGGGTCTGTGCGAGTGCTGTTTCAAGTTCTTGTTTAGCTTGAGTAATTTGAGCTTGAGACTGTGACTTGATTTCAGTTAGGCGCTTCTCAGGTTCGTCTTTAAAGAGTTCCTTGAGTTCAGCCTTTCGTTCAGAAATCTTATTTGCGTATTCCTCACTAAAAGGACTAACATTTTCCAAATCCTTGTAGCGGATGCGGGCAATCATGTAATCATTAGAGGTGAAGTCCGTCTCTGGAACAATGGCATAGCCATCCAGTTTCCCCGTACCAGCGCTGGCATTACCAAGGCGGTTCCTAGAGATAAGTTCAGAGGAATTAACAAAACCAGTAATGGTATATGTTTGTTCCTTTAACTGTTTTTGCCCTGAGCTATCTACTGGCTCAGAAAAGTTAATCTTATCTCCGACGCTATATTCTTCTTTATAAGTTGAGGAAAGAGCGATTTCCCCGTCCTTAGTAGGAAGTTTCCCCTCAATAAGGTCGTAAGTAGAGATTTTCTTAGGTTTAGAGAAAATACGAAATGCCGTATTCGTCCCCTTGATGACAGCATCTTTGAAATAACCATACTCGATGTCTACATTCTTTTTCTTAATCGAATTGAGAAGGTCCTGATCGGTTTGGTTGATACTGTAAGTGCTGATTAAGCTCAAGTCAGCTGTTTGATGCGTCTTGAAGAAGTGTTCCCCAGTTTTTTTCATATTAGGAGAAGTTACTTTAAGACCAATCAAGGCAAAGGATCCCAGTGCCATAAGTAAGGCAATAGAGAGCATACGCCCTTTAGAAGCTACAAAGGTTCGCCAAACATCTTTCCAATAAGTTGTTTTTTTCATGACGGTGCTCCTTTCTAGTATTCCAAGTCCTCGATTTTTTGTGGATTAGGATTAAGTTCCACACTCTTAATCTTGGCATCGTGCATTCGAATGACACGATCGGCAATTGGAGCTAGAGAAGCATTATGGGTCACGATAATAACAGTTGTTCCCTGTTTGCGAGCCATTTCTTGAAGGAGGGTCAGGATTTGTTTCCCTGTTTGATAATCCAGAGCCCCTGTTGGTTCATCACAAAGAAGAATCTTTGGATTTTTGGCAACGGCGCGTGCAATGGCAACACGCTGTTGCTCCCCACCAGATAGTTGTGATGGGAAGTTGTCTAAGCGGTCTCCCAAACCGACTTCGACGAGTGTTTGAGTAGCATCTTTAGCGTTTGGAACGATTTCAGATGCTAGTTCGACGTTTTCCCTGGCCGTAAGGTTTGAAACTAAGTTGTAAAATTGGAACACAAAGCCAACGTCCTCACGACGATATGTTGTCAGTTCTTTGGCTGTGTATTCAGAGATATCCTTACCATCAATAATGACGCGACCTTCGTCATTGGTGTCCATACCACCCAAGATGTTAAGAACGGTTGATTTCCCTGCACCAGAGGCACCGAGAATGACGACAAGCTCCCCTTTTTCAATATCAAAGCTTACGTCGTTGTTTGCGATAATTTCCAGATCACCGGTTTTATAGCGTTTATAGCTATGCTTCATTTGAATATAAGCCATGAATTTCCCTTTCATACGAAAATAATGATGCTGATAATTACCTATCTTTCCGTACTCTATTGTAACGGATTTTCCTTGGAATATCTAGGTTTTGAAGCAAAAAAAGGTTTAAAAGACGATAAGATTTTCTTACATGTGACAGAAATTTGAGCGAAGCGTTTACACATGAGAAAAAACTATTCTAGATGAGCTTTGAGTGAGGTGAAAATTTGGTGAAATAGTTATAAAGTTAGGTTATTTTTAGTCTTTTACTGAGTAGATTTACTGTTTTTCCAAATTTACATCATTGTCGGAGAGTTTAGGTCGGTAAATGTTTCATAATAGGGTTGTCATAGGGAATCTGCTTTTGCGTCAGAGTCGATGATGAATAAAGAGTTTTTCATAGTTTCGAGCACGGATCTATCCAGAATACCGCCATTTTTTTGAATTTGGAGGATACATTTTCTATAAGGGTTAGTTTATTCATTGGGAAATAGGGGCCTTTTGGTAATCATTTTTTGTGTGTTAGTTATTTTTAAAGAAGTTGCGATTACCTTAAAATGTGATATCTAAATGAGGGATGTACATTTTTAGAATGAGTTGTTTATTGGGAGGTGGTTTATAAAGTTGTTTATAAATCCTTTTGTTGTAACTTTCTTTGAACTAATCGAGGGACTTTAGTTTCTAATCTTATTTTAGGGTATTGAGAGTTCGACATTCTTACTCAAGAATTCTATTTTATAGTTACATTTAAAGTGTTTGGACAGAATTTTGCTATCCGATAAAATTTTGGGGGAGATGAGTCAGCAAAAGTGGTTTTTGAAGAATCTGTCTAAAAAACAAGTATTATTTCCCTAAGTACTACTTAAAGAAATTACCATTTGCATAGCTTAAAAAAGCTAATCTGATAATAGATTGTCATCAATTTTAAGACATGAAGTTGTCATTTATTTAAAATGCTTAAAAATTAAAGAAATGCTTGAAATCAAGGGTTTTGCATGCTAAGATTGTTATCTGGGTGAAGGGTTGGTCAAACAGCTCAACCAACCTTTTACCTCCTACAGCAGCAAATTAGACTCGTTGTTAGCTAGTTAGAGCTAACCAAACAAATAGTGAGGGATTTATGATTAAGAACAAAGATAATGGTTTTATCGGCAAAGCAATAATCAGCTTGATTGCTACTTTGGGGACTCTAGCTCTATTCATGGGTACCAGTGGAGCTTCAGCTGATGTCAAAGAAGCGCCAAAACTTGATTTAGATGCCAATCAGACTAAGGTTCAAACCGTTAGTGATGAGGAATTGAAGACTCATGATGGGCAAGCTCAAGATACGAAGAAACAAGATACACCTGGACAAAAACAGCCAGAAACTGACGAATCTAAGACTTCAGATGAAGAAACTCCTGATTACATCGTTATCACTGAAGTAGTGGATTCGTCGGAGCATAAGCAGGACTCTAATCAAGTGGTTGATGGCGTCGCTCAAACGCTTAACCCAGACTTGTTGAATGAGATTTTAGCTCAAACTAGCGAAGTTGGGGAATACCAGATTTATGTCAAGAATGATGATGAGCTATTAATTTCAGGACCTGTACCTACCCAAACAGCGAATGAGGATGTGAATTACCCTACTTTAGAAAGTTCATTAAATTCGGCGAGCATCTACTTAGGTCAAAAGAATCGCTATAAATTAGCCAACGAAGAAGACGCACAGTCAGGCCTTGCTTTGGTTGAAGAATAAAGTTTTTATATGACTATCACAAAAAGACTTGGATTTCTTGTCCAAGTCTTTTGTATGTTATGACTGAATTGCTTAATGAGTGTATAGAAAAAAGGAACCGCGAGATTCCTTATCATTTTTTAGAATGGCAATTTACCTGCAAAGGCACCCATTGATTTTTTAGTCGCGTCGTCAATTTGTCCAAGAGCATCGTTAAGTGCTTGAACAGTCATATCTTGAAGTGTTTCCACATCATCAGGATCCACGACAGCATCAGCGAAAGTGATGTTAACCACTTTTTTGTCACCAGTTAATTCAGCAACAACTAAGTCTTGTGCTGATTTTCCAGTGAAAGTTGTAGCAGCCAATTCAGCTTGGCTTTTTTCCATTTGTTTCTGAAGCTTTTGAGCTTGCTTCATCATGTTTTGCATGTTCATCATAATATTTTCTAGATTCCTTTCATATCAAGGGTTTAGCCCCTGTTTCTTAAATTATACTGCCTTATTTTGCCTTATAGAATAGGCAGTCAAAACCTCAACTATTATACCATGTTTAGCTTGATTGAAAAAGTAGAAGGAGTATTGAGGGAAATTTGGTAAGACTTCATTTTTCTTATTCAAAAAAATGTTAGAGCAATCACAAAAGCCATAAATCCTTAAATTGTAAGATTTGTTATAAATAGTGTACAATGGTTTATTGTTAATCCAGTCAAGATTCGATTGGAGATAAAAAAGAAAGAGAAGATAAGAATGCAAAAAAGAAATATTTTGACGATTTTTGTAGGACTAATTATAGGGCTGTATACAGTCTTAGGAATGAGCCTATTTACTTTTTTTAATTTAAAATACCACTCTGTTTATTATGCTCAGCATATCCCTCATAAGGTGGGGACGGAGCCAGATCTAGTTATGTTGGTAGAGAATATGGGATGGATTTATACGCCGGAGATTGATGGTATTCGATACGACGATGATGGAACAAATGCTATTATAAATACTAAAAGCAAATCTTATTTAACAAAAAGCTTAGGAAGTTTTTTATATGATAAAGATAATATGACTATCGGTTTTGACAGTACGTTTAGATTTGAGGACGTCAGTTATTTTTCAGAAGAAGCAAAAAGAACTAAAGTTAATGAATCACAAATTAAACGAGAGATTAGGGAAGATTTTTCCCCAATTATGAAGGTTCAAACAAAACCCTTTATCAATCTTCAGTGGTTGTTTAATTTAATTTATCAAAGTAGGTTTAATTAGAGAATAAGATAGCATAGAAGTGTTTTGTAGGAACTCTTGCCTTTGCTATTTGAAAGTAGTTTAGGTTGAGTGAAATAGTTGGGAGAGTGGTTCGATATAATAGGTCTATTTCCTGGCTATCCATGACGGCTAACCTTTGAAAACACCTCATTTTTATGCTACTATGAAAGTTATGAAAAAACAGTTACAAGGCTTGACGCAGGTGGAGGTCAAGCGGCGGATAGATGCCGGTAAAACAAATCATTTTAAAGCAAAAACTGGCTCCAGCAACTGGGAGATTTTTAGACGTAATGTCTTTAACTCCTTTAATATGCTCAATTTTGCTATTTTTGTGGCCTTGATTGCTGTTCAGGCTTGGTCGAATCTTTTTTTCTTCGGAATCATTGTGCTTAATGCCTTTACGGGGATGATGACAGAGTTGCGTGCCCGTCGCATGATTGATAAGCTCAATCTCATGAATAAGGATCAGATCCGTGTGGTGCGTGATGGCGAGGTTACTTCTATTAATCCTCAGGATATTGTCTTGGATGATATCATGCTCTTGTCTGCGGGTGAGCAGGTGCCTAGTGATGCCGTGGTTGTTGATGGGATGGCTGAGCTCAATGAGGCTATGCTGACAGGTGAGAGTGACCTTATTCTCAAGAAGGATGGTAAGGAGTTGCTCTCGGGGTCTTATCTTGTGAGTGGTCAGGTTTATGCTATGGTTATTAACGTAGCCGAGGACAATTACGCCAATAAGCTCATGCTAGAGGCCAAGACGCATAAGCCAATCGTGTCACGTATCCTCTATAACATGGACAAGATTGCCAAGTTTACGGGCAAGATTGTGATACCGTTTGGGCTCGCTCTCTTTTTCGAGGCTTACTTGATTAAACAACTCTCTCTTCAAGAGTCGGTAGTTACCAGTTCGACAGCCCTTCTGGGAATATTGCCTAAGGGGATCGCCCTTTTGACAATCACCTCTCTTTTAACGGCCGTTATTAAGCTTGGAATGAAGCATATCCTGGTGCAGGAGATGTACTCTGTCGAAACCTTGGCGCGTGTCGATGTGCTTTGTTTAGATAAGACAGGGACGATTACACAAGGAAAGATGACCGTTAAGGGTCTGAAACTACTGTCAGAACGTTTCACTAAAGAGGAGTTGGAGCGCTTGCTTGCGGCTTACATGCAGCATAGCAAGGATAACAATGCAACGGCTCAGGCGATTCGGAATGCCTATGAAGGTCTGGAGCATCACTATCAGGTAGGGGATATTATTCCATTTTCAAGTGATCGTAAATGGGGTGCTATGAGCATTGACGGGGTAGGAACTCTCTTTTTGGGAGCACCTGAGATGCTTCTTAAGGAAAATCCAAAAGCAGTCGATCAGGCTCAGGCTCGTGGTTCTCGTGTTTTGATTTTGGCATGGAGTCAGTCAGCGGTTGATACAGAGACCATGAGTTTGCCGAATGACGTTGAAGCCTTGACTTTACTTGAAATTGCCGATCCTATTCGTGAGGATGCTGCAGAAACTTTAGAATACCTACGTTCAGAAGATGTGACGCTGAAGATTATTTCTGGTGACAATCCTGTGACGGTTTCTCATATTGCCCACCAGGCTGGTTTTGCGAATTATCAAAGCTATATTGACTGTTCTAAGGTCAGTGATGAGGAGTTGGAGGCTTTGGCTGAAGATACGGCAATCTTTGGCCGCGTATCTCCACATCAGAAGAAGTTGTTAATCCAAACGCTTAATGCCAATGGGCATACCACAGCTATGACTGGTGACGGTGTCAACGATATCTTGGCACTACGTGAAGCGGACTGTTCGATTGTTATGGCTGAAGGGGATCCCGCTACACGTCAGATTGCCAACTTGGTGCTTATGGATTCTGAGTTTAAGGATATTCCTGAAATTCTATTTGAGGGACGTCGTGTGGTTAATAATATTGCCCACATTGCACCTATTTTCCTCATCAAAACGGTCTATTCCTTCCTTTTGGGACTTATCTGTATTGCCAGTATTGTTTTTGGAAAGGCAGAGTACCTCTTGGTCTTCCCATTCATTCAGGTTCAGATGACTTTGGCGGGGCAATTTATCGAGGGTCTTCCACCATTTATTTTGACCTTCGAACGTAATATTCGACCTGTTGAGAAACATTTCCTCAGACGTTCGCTCCAGTTATCTATTCCTAATGCCTTAATGCTGGTTATCAGTGTTCTTATTTTCCATCTATCTCAGGTCTATCTTGGCATGAGCAATACGGACATGCTGACGCTGTCTTACTATATGATGGGATCAACGGGTGTCCTTGCCGTTATTCGTGCTTGTATCCCCTTGAATAAAGGACGTGTGGCCTTGATTATTTACTCAGTCTTTGGTTTCCTAATCAGCTCTTATTATCTTCGAGATGTAATTGAAATTTCGACACTTAATAGCTACACCTTACCAATCTATCTGGTAGCAATGGCTATCTGTACACCGCTTTTCTTCTGGATTAGCTACAAACAAGGTGCTTTCCAAAAAGCATAAGTCAAAACTCGAGCTTGGTAACAGGCTTGAGTTTTTTGATACCTCAACAGTAGGAAAGGCCTTGATGTGTATGAGGTATGGTACAATAGAGGCATGAAAACAGTAGGGCACTTGACGCCAAAAGTCATTAAAGCTTTTGATTTGGACTACAAGCCTGGTGAAGAAATCACGCTGTCTGCACAACGTAAGAAGCATATGGAAAAACATCGCCAGGAATTCAGTGATTTTGATGCTACCTATGAACGTATTCCAGAGATTATTGCTCATCCGGACTATATCGGTCGCCATCCTAATGGCCAGTCCTTGGAATATATAAAACGTATTGATGGTAATGTTCTGGTAGCGGTCAGATTATGTGATAAACTTAATGTCCGTACCATGTTTGTGATTAAAGATTCTAAGCTGAAAAATTATCTAAATGCTGGTAGAGCTAAGAAAATGTGATATAATATAAGTAAGAAGTAACAACGAGGGCGGAAGAGGCAGCCGCCGCACCTTCGGGTCTGAAAGAGATGCAGGACTGTCACCCTGCCGTTGTTTATCAAACCAAGAAGTCCCTTTTGGGGCTTTTTTATTTTGTAAAGTGTGGTGATAAGACTACCTCACTCTCTGAATTAGGTATAGACGAATCTTATAAGGGAGGAATTGTCAAAATTAACAGAAAATTCTTGACATCCCTCTAAAAAGGAGTACAATAGTTAGTAAATCAGAAAGTAACTGGTCTTAGATTTTCAGGGAGCCTGCGGTGATTGTGAGTAGGTAATCGAGATGAGCGAACATTGGGCTGATTGGATGATAATGAGAAGGTAACACATATTCTTCTCGGTTGGCACCCCTTACCGTGCAACTCCTTGTTAGAGGAGATAGAGATGATGGTCGTTTTTTTGAGACCATTAACTGAGGTGGTACCGTGTTAAACTAGATTTAATGCCCTCACAGAGTTTTTCTCTGTGAGGTTTTTTGTTTACTTTTATATTTAAAGAAGTGTTATTTCATTATTCAATGAAAGGTTGGGTATTTATGGATGCATTAAGCGATATTCGAATTGATATTGATAATATTGATAGACAGTTGCTTCGACTACTGGCCCAACGTCAAATACTTGTGGAAAAGGCAGGACGACTTAAGCCCAAGGGAGACAAGGTTGCTGTCCAGGCTAGTGATCGTGTTGCCCAAGTGATAGCAAACCGTCGTAAGGAGGCACTAGAGCTTGGCTTATCTCCAGATGTGGCTGAAAGTGTTTGGAGAAGCATGATTAAAGCATTTATTGCTTTGGAAGAGAAAGTGAACAAAGAATAATATGGTGCCAATACATCCTATAAAAGGAGCCTTGCATCAGTCTTATTACTCTCGATAAACCAGTTTGAAAGGAAATATTATGAGAAAAATTTTACCAGCCGATACCTTAACACCAATCTTGGCTTATATGCGTGTTCAAGGGGAACACAAGGTTATCCTTGAATCTATTCCTCGTGAGAAGGAAAATGCACGTTTTTCTATTGTTGCCTACAATCCGGTCTTTGAAGTGACCTTCAAGGATGGTGTTCTTTATGAAAATGGTAAGGCGATTGATCAAGATCCTTTCGAATACTTGGACCAAGTAACAGTCAAGGGCATCAAGTCTGACCTACCTTTCGCAGGTGGTGCTATCGGGTTTGCAGGCTATGACATGATTGGTCTCTATGAAAATATCGGTGAGATTCCAGAAGATACGATTGGAACACCTGATATGCATTTCTTCATCTATGAGTCTTATTTGATTTTTGACCACAAGAAGGAAAAGGTATATGTGGTTGAAGACAATATCTACTCTGGTCGTGACAACGATGCGGTGCGTCAAGCTCTTGGTCAGGTGGTAACCAATCTCCAGACTCAGGCGCCAAACGAGTTTACACCTCAGGCCTTGCAAGCCTTGCAATTTTCAAATCATATCGAAAAAGAAGTCTTCATGGATATGGTGGCTAAGGCCAAGAAACTTATTCGTGAGGGAGATATGTTCCAATGTGTGCTTAGCCAACGCTTTTCGGCGGACTTTGAGGGAGATCCTTTGGATTATTACCGTAACTTGCGTGTGACCAACCCATCAAACTATCTTTATTTCTACGATTTTGGAGATTATCAGGTGATTGGTGCCAGCCCAGAGAGTTTGGTTTCAGTGAAAAATGGAGAGGTGGTAACCAATCCGATTGCTGGAACTCGCCCTCGTGGTACTAATGAGGCGGAAGACGCTGCTTTGGCAGATGAACTCTCACATGATGTCAAAGAAACTGCGGAACACCGTATGTTGGTTGACTTGGGACGTAATGATATTGGTAAGATTGCCAAGAATGGTACGGTCAAGGTGACCAAGTATATGGAGGTTGAGTATTTCCGCTATGTGATGCATCTTACCAGTGTGGTTAAGGGACAACTCTTGCCGGGATTGACAGCACTAGATGCGCTAAAATCAACCCTACCAGCTGGAACCGTATCAGGAGCACCTAAGATTCGTGCCATGCGTCGTATCTATGAGCTTGAGCAGGAAAAACGTGGTATTTATGCGGGAGCTATTGGTTATCTATCTGCGACAGGAGATATGGACTTTGCCATTGCCATCCGTACCATGATTCTCAAAAATCAAAAAGCCTATGTTCAAGCAGGTGCAGGTGTTGTTTATGATAGTGTTCCTGAAAATGAATTTTACGAAACGATTAACAAGGCGAAAGCTATGACAAGAATAGGAGATGCCCAATGATTTTATTAGTTGATAACTATGACTCTTTTACCTATAATTTGGCACAATACCTAGGGACATTTACAGAGGTAAAGGTCTTGCGTAACGATGATGAGAACCTCTATGAAGAGGCGGAAAAAGCTGACGGGCTAGTCTTTTCACCGGGTCCAGGTTGGCCAGCTGATGCGGGTAAAATGGAAGCCTTGATTAAGGATTTCGCTGGTAAAAAACCGATGATGGGAATTTGCTTGGGGCATCAGGCTATTGCGGAAACTTTTGGTGGTAAACTTGGCTTGGCTAAAAATGTCATGCATGGAAAACAAAGTAACATCACTTTTGAAACGCCATCGCCTATTTTCAAGGATATCGACAATGATGTCCCAATCATGCGTTACCATTCCATCGTTGTTGACCAAATGCCAGAGGGCTTTGATGTGACAGCTATCACAACTGATGATCAAGAAATCATGGCCATTCAACATAAGGAGCTACCTATTTACGGTTTACAATACCACCCAGAAAGCATCGGAAGTCCAGATGGGCTTAAGATGGTTGAAAATTTCGTAAAAATCGTTGCAGGCTAGTTGGACAGTCTTTGGACTAGATTTGTCTACGCTCAAAATCTCTCGCGTGCATCAGAAAACATTGAACAGTTTTTAAAAGGAAAACAGATATGAAAGAAATATTCCTACAAATCTCAAACCGCCAAGACTTGTCTCAAGATCAAGTCCAAGCAGTCTTTGAGCGCATTCTCAAAAATGAAGTCTCAGAAAGCCAAATTGCTGCCTTCCTTATGGGGCTTAAGACTAAGGGGGAAACAGCAGACGAAATCACAGGTATTGTGCGTGCCCTCAAATCACATGCGACTGTCTTGCCTGAGACTTTCACAGATGCTATGTGTAACTGTGGAACTGGTGGGGACCAGTCTTATAGCTTCAACATTTCGACTACTGTTTGCTTTGTTCTAGCAGCAGGCGGTATTCGTATGGCCAAGGCTGGTAACCGTTCGATTTCCTCTAAATCTGGTTCAGCTGACGTGCTTGAAGCCCTTGGAATCAACGTTGCGGCATCACCAGAAACCCTATCTAAAGCACTTGACGAGGTTGGTTTGGCCTTTATCTTTGCTCAAACCATGCATCCAGCTATGCGTTTTATCGGTCCAGCCCGCCAAGCTCTTGGGATTCCAACGATTATGAACTTGGTTGGGCCACTGGCTAATCCGCTTGACCTTGAGACGCAACTCATGGGGCTCTATCGTGTGGAATTACAAGAAATTGTTGCTAATGCTATTCAACAGTTGGGACGTAAACGTGCGGTTATTATCACAGGTCCTGACAATATGGACGAAGCTGCCCTCTATGGCACTAACACCTACACCCTTTTGGAAGATGGTCACATCAGCCAACACACTTTCACTTATGAAGATTTGGGTATGGAAAAGGTTGAGTTGTCTGACATCACAGGTGGCGATGCCAAGGAAAATGCAGAGATTCTCCTTAGTGTCTTGAAAAATGAAGCTAGTCCTTATCTTGAAACAACAGTGCTTAATGCAGGTCTCGGCTTCTTTGCCAATGGTAAGGTTGAGACTATTAAGGAAGGTGTTGAGCTTGCTCGTCAATTGATTGCGGATGGCTCAGCCCTAGAAAAACTTCGCCAACTCCAAGAGGTACAAGTATGAGTAAAGCCTTTCTCCCAACAATCTTAGAACAAAAAGAAAAAGAAGTGGCCCAGTTGGTCATGGAAGACTTGCAGCCCTTACGTCAGACCTATCGTCTTTATGATTTTCTCAAGTCAAATCAAAACAAGCTTCAAATTATTTCTGAAGTGAAAAAAGCCAGTCCAAGCATGGGTGATATTAACCTAGATGTGGATATTGTGGCTCAGGCCAAGACCTATGAAGAAAATGGGGCAGCCATGATTTCTGTTTTGACGGATGAGGTTTTCTTCAAGGGGGATATTTCCTATTTGAAAGAAATTTCGTCACAGGTGGCTATTCCAACCTTGGCTAAGGACTTCATTATTGATGAGAAACAGATTGTGCGTAGTCGTAATTCGGGTGCGACAGTCATTCTCTTGATTATAGCGGCCTTGCCAGAGGCTCGCCTCAAGGAGCTCTACGATTTTGCGACAAGCCTTGGCTTGGAAGTCTTGGTTGAAACGCATAATCTGCCAGAATTGGAAGTTGCTCATCGTATTGGTGCTGAGATTATCGGCGTTAACAACCGTAATTTGGTCACTTTTGAGACAGATATCAACACCAGTCTTGAGTTATCAACGCATTTCAAGGACAAGCCTGTTTATATTTCTGAGTCGGCTATTTTTACAGGTCAGGATGCTGCCTTAGTTGCCCCATATTTTAATGGGATTCTAGTAGGAACTGCCCTTATGACAGCTGAAAATGTGGCTGAAAAGGTCAAGGAGTTGCAAATTGACAAAGGTTAAAATTTGTGGACTATCGACACCAGAAGCGGTAGCAACTGCAGTTGAAGCTGGTGCTGACTACATTGGCTTTGTGTTCGCCAAGAGCACGCGTCAAGTGAGTCTTGAACAAGCTCACGAGCTAGCTAAAGGGGTGACAGGCCAGACAAAAATCGTCGGTGTCTTTGTCTCACCAAGTCTTGAAGAACTGGAAGAAGCAATTGGTCAGGTTCCCTTAGATATCGTTCAGATTCATGGAGCTTTTGATGAAGACCTGATTCCAAAGATTTCAGTACCAGTTATTCGAGCTATTCAGATTTCGGATAGCGATTCTCAAGTCAAGAGCCAGGCGGATTATCTTCTCTTTGATGCTCCCATTGCTGGTAGTGGCCAGACCTTTGACTGGCAGCTTTTGGCTGACAAGCAGATTGAGCAGTACTATTTCATCGCTGGTGGCTTGACTGTGGACAATGTGGCAGAGGCCAAGGAAACTTTCCAGCCCTATGCCTTAGATGTGTCCTCAGGTGTCGAAACAGATGGTCACAAAGATTTAGACAAGATTAAAGCATTTATAGAAAGAGTGAAAGCATGACATATCAACAACCTGATGCAAAAGGATTTTACGGAAAATTCGGTGGTCAGTTCGTTCCAGAAACGCTGATGACAGCCGTTATTGAATTGGACAAGGCCTATCGTGAAGCCAAGGAAGATCCAAGTTTCCAAGCGGAATTGGATGACCTTCTCAAAAACTATGTGGGACGTGAAACACCTCTTTACCACGCCAAACGTTTGACCGATCATATTGGTGGAGCGCAAATTTATCTTAAACGTGAGGACCTTAACCACACAGGTGCCCACAAGATTAATAATGCCCTTGGTCAAGTTTTGCTTGCCAAACGTATGGGCAAGAAGAAAATCATCGCTGAAACGGGTGCAGGTCAACACGGTGTTGCAACAGCGACAGCCGCAGCCCTTTTTGATATGGACTGTACGATCTATATGGGTGAAGAAGATGTTAAACGTCAGGCGCTTAACGTTTTCCGTATGGAATTGCTTGGTGCCAAGGTATTTAGCGTGACAGATGGTTCGCGCGTGCTTAAGGATGCTGTAAATGCAGCCCTTCGTGCTTGGGTTGCAGGTATCGAGGATACGCACTACATCATGGGATCTGCCCTTGGTCCTGCACCATTCCCAGAAATTGTTCGTGACTTCCAATCTGTCATTGGTCGTGAAGCCAAACGCCAATATGCAGAGATTTCTGGCGGTAAATTGCCTGATGCTGTAATGGCTTGTATCGGTGGTGGTTCAAATGCTATCGGTATGTTCTACCCATTTGTTAATAATAAATCAGTAGCTATGTATGGTGCTGAAGCTTCTGGTTTGGGGCTTGATACTGAAAAACATGCCGCAACCTTTGCCAAAGGCCGTCCAGGTATCCTTCATGGAGCGCTTATGGATGTTCTCCAAGATGCTCACGGTCAAATCATGGAAGCCTTCTCTATCTCAGCTGGTCTGGATTACCCAGGGGTTGGTCCTGAGCACTGTTATTTCAACGAAATTGGACGTGCAACTTACGACTCTATCACAGACGAAGAAGCTCTTGAAGGCTTCAAACTTCTGTCACGTTTAGAAGGTATTATCCCAGCTCTTGAGTCTAGCCATGCCATTGCACTTGCGCAAAAAGTGGCAGCTAAGATGTCGCCAGACCAAAGCCTTATCGTCTGCCTCTCAGGTCGTGGGGACAAGGACGTTATGCAGGTTAAAGAACGTTTCGAAGCTGAAGCAGAAGGGAAATAAACCATGACAAAAACACTAACAAAACACCTACAAGCTATCAAAGACAGTAAACGCGGTATTTTCGTACCTTACATCATGGCGGGTGACCATGCTAAAGGTCTAGACGGACTCTTTGAGACCATAGCTCTCTTGGAAAATAGTGGTGTCTCAGCTATTGAGGTGGGTATTCCATGGTCAGACCCTGTGGCCGATGGTCCCGTTATTGAACTAGCAGGACAACGTAGTTTGGCTAAAGATGTGACTTTAACAGCTATCATCAAGAAGCTCCAAGAACAAAAAACACAGGTGCCTTTGGTTATCATGACCTACATCAATCCAGTTTATCAATATGGTATTGAAGCCTTTGTTAAGGATCTTGCAGAGACATCTGTCAAGGGGCTCATTATTCCTGATTTGCCAGACGAACACGCTGACTTTATTACCCCTTATTTGAAAGATAGTGATATTGCTCTCGTGCCTTTGGTGAGCTTGACTACAGGTATTGACCGTCAGAAACAGTTGATTGATGGTGCAGAAGGCTTTATCTACGCCGTTGCCATCAATGGTGTCACAGGTAAGACTGGTAATTACCGTGATGACCTTGACAAACACTTGGCTAACTTGACTGCCCATGCAGACATTCCAGTTCTCACAGGTTTTGGTGTGTCAACAGAGGACGACATCAAACGCTTTAACGCTGTATCAGACGGTGTTATCGTAGGATCAAAAATTGTCCGTGACCTTCACGACGGTAAGGAAAAAGAAGTCGCAGAATTTGTTACATTCGGTTCACATTTTGAAAAATAGAAGATGATGCTCTCCAGAAATGGGGAGTGTTTTTTATCAAAAACATTCTTGGGGATGATTTGATTTTCTTAGTTTCCAGTATTATACTATGGGTGAATAGTGGCAATTAAATTTATCTCTGGTTTTTATTTTCATCCCACTTATAGAAAGGAGGTAGACAAATGAAAGTATCATTAAGGGTAATACTAGGAGTCTGTTTCTTAATAGGAGCCTTACTATTTTTCTATCGTGGAGAGAATCACTATGCACTGATTTTCCTTGTGGTTGGTGTCTTATATCTCTACAAGGGCTTAAGCTGAGGGTTAAATCTCGTATGGAATGAATAAGCCTGTTTAGTGACATCTATGTCACTATTTTTTTCTTTTTGGAAGCTATAGAATGATTTTATAACTAAAAAGAAAGGAAGAGAGGGCATCACTGAACATGATTGATTATATTTTTTCATTCTTTCTATCACACAAGAAAGCTCTAGCAATACTCTTTATGATTATTTGTTTGGCTTTTATTTACCCTGGCATGTTTAAATTTTTGTATGTTGAAGGCAGGGATTTTGGCCGTAGCCTTGTCAACTCAATTTTATCTTAGTAAAGTGAGGCACCTCTTAGGAGGTGTTTGTTTTTTTAAAATAAATCTACAAATGTAGACAAAAAACTCTTGACACACTTTTGCGATAGTGTTAAAATAAATCTACAAACGTAAACAAATAATAACATTCAGAAAGGAACTATCATGCTGACAATTTCATCTGCGGAATGGGAAGTCATGCGAGTGCTCTGGGCTAAGGGGCAAGCGACTTCTTCAGAGATTATAGCAATTCTATCTAAGAAGCTAGACTGGTCGGCTTCGACAGTAAAGACCTTGATTGGACGTTTGGCGGACAAGGGTTATCTAACCAGTCAGCGTCAAGGACGAGGGTTTATCTATCAAGCTAGCTTGGGGGAAGATGAGGCGAATTTTCAGGCTTTAGAAGCTGTTTTTGACAAGATTTGTTTGACCAAACATAGCGATTTGTTGGGTCAACTCATGGCAAAGACGCCGATGACCCAAGCCGATGTGGATAAGTTACAGGCCTTGCTTGCAGCAAAAGAACTTGTGGATCAGGTGGTTTGTGACTGTGTGCCTGGCCAATGTGCTTGTGGGCATCATATGGAGGTGATATAGGAATGGCAAAAGAAACCTTTGTGGTTAATGGGATGACCTGTGCATCCTGTGTAGCCAATGTTGAAAATGCTGTTAATAAGTTGGATGGTGTGGACAAGGCTGTGGTCAACCTAACCACCGAAAAAATGTCTGTGGATTATGCTGGGGATAAGGTTAGTCCAGAAGCTATTGAAAAAGCTGTGGCTGACGCTGGTTATGAGGCTGAAGTCTACAATCCAGAGACAGCTAAAAGTCAGGAAGAACGTGAAGAAGACAAGATTCACAAGGTGCGTGAGCGTCTCGTTTGGTCATCAATCTTCACCGTTCCCCTCTTTTATCTAGCTATGGGTCCAATGGTCGGTCTACCTGTGCCAAACTTCTTGTCTCCTCATCATGCAGCCTTGACTTATGCCTTGGTTTTGCTAGTTTTGACAGTGCCCGTCATGTGGCTGGGCCGTTCCTTCTATAGTAATGGTTTTCGTACCTTGGCCAAGGGTCACCCTAATATGGATGCCTTGGTAGCCTTGGCAACATCGGCAGCCTTTCTTTATAGTCTCTATGGTACTTACCACATTTCTTTGGGGCATGCCCATCACGTCCACCAACTTTATTTCGAGTCAGTGGCCGTTATCTTGACCCTGATTACTCTAGGTAAGTATTTTGAAACCCTCTCTAAGGGTCGAACTTCAGAAGCTATTAAGAAACTTATGCACTTGTCAGCCAAGGAAGCAACTGTCCTTCGTGAAGGTAAGGAAGTCAAGCTTCCTGTGGATAAGGTTGTTCTTGGTGACCATATTTTGGTCAAACCTGGGGAAAAGATAGCCGTGGATGGTCAGGTAATTTCTGGTAGCTCTGCTATTGATGAGAGTATGCTTACAGGTGAGTCACTTCCTATTGAAAAATCTGCTGGTAAACCAGTATTTGCAGGTTCTATTAATGGTCAAGGTAGTCTGATTTATGAGGCGGAAAAGATTGGTAAGGACACCTTGCTTTCCCAAATCATCAAATTGGTTGAGGATGCCCAACAAACCAAGGCTCCTATTGCCAAGATTGCCGATCAGGTGTCAGCGGTCTTTGTTCCCGTTGTCATGGCTATCGCCCTTGTTTCAGGTCTCTTCTGGTACTTTATCATGGGACAAACCTTTACCTTCGCTATGACTGTAGCAGTCAGCGTCTTGGTTATTGCTTGTCCATGTGCATTGGGACTTGCGACACCGACAGCCATCATGGTTGGTACAGGACTTGGTGCTGAACACGGTATTCTCTACAAGCGTGGAGATGTGCTCGAGTTAGCTCATAAGGCTGATGTCCTCGTTTTTGACAAGACAGGAACCATTACTCAGGGTAAACCTCAGCTCGTTTCTAGCTATTCTTATGGCAATAGCGGAGCAGCCTTGCAACTTTTGGCATCCTTGGAAGCCAAGTCCGAACACCCTTTGGGTCAAGCCATCCTTGTGGCAGCAGAAAATGCTAACTTGGACTTGTTGGAGATGGACAATTTCTCAAGTTTGACTGGACGAGGACTAACTGCAAGCTATGCAGGAAAAACTTATCTAGCTGGGAATCAAACCCTTATGGCTGATGAAAAAGTCGACTTGACTTCAGCACAAGCTGATTTCCAAAGCTTGACAGCTGATGGTCAGACACCAATTTTCCTAGCTGAAGATAGTAAGTTAATCGGACTTTTTGGTGTAGCTGATCAGGTTAAAGCAGATAGTGCTGATATGGTGGCAGCTCTTCATCAAATGGGCAAGGAAGTCATCATGTTGACTGGTGATAATGACCAAACAGCCCAAGCCATCGCTCAAAAGGTTGGTATCAAGCGTGTTATCAGTCAAGTGCTTCCGCAAGAGAAATCTAGGGTGATTAGCGACCTTCAGGCAGAAGGAAAATCAGTCATCATGGTTGGTGATGGTATCAATGATGCCCCAGCCCTTGCGACTGCTGATATCGGTATTGCCATGGGTTCAGGGACAGATATTGCCATGGAAAGTGCCGATATGGTCCTTATGAAACCAAACCTCATGGATGTCGTTAAGGCTCTGAAAATTAGTCAAGCAACTATCACAACGATTAAAGAGAACCTCTTCTGGGCCTTTATCTACAATATCCTGTCTATCCCAGTGGCCATGGGTGTCCTCCACCTCTTTGGTGGCCCGCTTCTTGACCCAATGATAGCAGGACTGGCTATGAGCTTTAGCTCTGTCTCAGTCGTCCTCAATGCTCTGCGCCTCAAACGTCGCAAAGTCTAAGTGTCGATTGCTTATGCCCTCTATCAATTAAGACGTGTATCAAAAAACAATTTAAAGAAAAGGAAGAAAGAAAAATGACAAAAACATATAACATTACAGGAATGAAATGCCAAGGCTGTGTTAACACCGTTACCGAAAAACTCTCTGCTGTCAAAGGCGTAGACAAGGTTCAAGTTGACCTCGAAAACAAACAAGTCACTATTGAAGGGAAACCATGGAAGTGGTCTCTCAAACGTGCCCTCAAAGGCACTAAGTTCGAGCTTGGTGACGAAATTTAAGACAGGAAAATAACAGCTCTTAGGCTGTTTTTTTCTGCCCATAATCTTTTTGAAAATCCCTTCCTTTTGTGATATGATTAAAGTAATTATGTTCTCAAAATTGAGACTAGAAAATCAAGAAAAGAAAACGGTATACCTATGTCTAAACAAACCCTTATCCTTCTCTACGGTGGACGTTCAGCAGAACGTGAAGTGTCTGTGCTCTCAGCTGAGAGTGTTATGCGTGCGGTGGATTACAGCGCATTTGAGGTTAAAACCTACTTTATCACTCAGTCTGGTGATTTTATTAAAACACAAGAATTTACAGAAATACCAGGTGATGACGAGAAGCTCATGACTAATGACACAGTTGTGGCTAGTCAGGCTATCAAACCAAGCGATATTTATGAAGAAGGCGCTGTGGTATTCCCAGTTCTTCATGGTCCTATGGGTGAGGATGGTTCTATCCAAGGTTTCCTCGAAACCCTCAAATTGCCATATGTGGGTACTAATGTTCTTTCTTCAAGTGTGGCTATGGACAAGATTATGACCAAGCATATTCTTGAAGTTGCTGGTGTGCCTCAGGTTGCCTACACAGTCTTCATCGAGGGTGAAGATTTGGAAGTAGCAGTAGCTGAAACGCTTGAAAAATTGACCTTCCCAGTGTTTGTCAAACCTGCTAACATGGGGTCATCTGTTGGGATTTCTAAAGCTGAAAATGAAGCAGAGCTTCGTGCAGCGATTGATTTGGCTCTCAAATATGATAGTCGTATCTTGATTGAGCAAGGTGTGGTTGCCCGAGAAATCGAGGTTGGTATCCTTGGCAATACAAATGTCAAAACGACTGATCCAGGTGAAGTAGTCAAAGATGTGGCTTTCTATGACTACCAAGCCAAGTACATTGACAATAAGATTACCATGGACATCCCAGCTCACGTGCCTGCAGAAGTCATGACACAAATGCGTGCCTATGCGGCTAAGGCCTTCCGTGCTCTCGGTGGTTGTGGTCTTGCCCGCTGTGATTTCTTCCTGACAGAGGATGGAGCCATCTACCTTAACGAGCTCAACACCATGCCAGGTTTCACCCAATGGTCAATGTACCCACTTCTTTGGGAAAATATGGGACTTTCTTACTCAGACCTTATCAAGGAATTGGTAGACTTGGGACAAGAAATGTTTGATAAACGTGAAAGCCATTTGATTTAAGAAATATGATTTAGAACACAAACATCTTAGTCTTGGAGAAATCTCTGAGACTGAGGTGTTTTTTTCTTTACAGAAATCCAGATTTTATTTATATCTTTTCTTTATCACCTCGATAAAAAATACATATTATCCAAATAATCTAACAGGTGGTAGAATAAATCTAACGTTTCAAATGAAATAAAGCAACTCGTTCGTGTTTGATGAAGATTTGCGTATCGCGATGATTATCAGAGGCGAGTGAAGGTCAAAGGGCTAGAAGTAGATGGCAGTCAGCAAGTGTTGACGAAATTTTACACGCCTTTTGTATCTTAAATGAGGAGGTAAGTTTTGGACTGGTCCATTGTTCAACAGTATTTGCCCTTTTATCAGAAGGCATTCTTTTTAACTTTACATATTGCCGTTCTGGGGATTCTTGGTTCCTTCCTTTTGGGCTTGGTGGTGAGTGTTATTCGTCATTACCGAGTGCCGATTTTGAGTCAGCTTTCGACGGCTTATATTGAGTTATCTCGTAATACGCCGCTCTTGATTCAGCTTTTCTTTCTCTACTTTGGCTTGCCTCGTATAGGTTTGGTTCTATCGTCAGAGGCTTGTGCTGTGGTAGGTTTGATTTTCTTGGGTGGTTCCTATATGGCGGAGTCCTTCCGAAGTGGCCTAGAGGCTGTTAGTCAGACCCAGCATGAAGTGGGGTTGTCTATTGGTTTGACGCCATTCCAAGTCTTTCGCTATGTGGTCCTTCCTCAGGCAGTGGCTGTGGCGCTTCCGTCATTTAGTGCTAACGTCATCTTCCTTATCAAGGAAACGTCAGTATTCTCAGCGGTAGCCTTGGCGGATCTGATGTATGTGGCCAAGGATTTGATTGGTCTTTACTACGAAACGGATGTGGCTCTAGGCATGTTGGTGGTGGCTTATCTCTTGATGTTGCTGCCGATTTCTCTAGTCTTTAGTTGGATTGAAAGGAGGTTACGCTATGCAGGATTCGGGCTTTCAGGTTCTTCTTCAGGGGAATAATTTCCTACGTATCTTACAAGGTTTAGGCGTAACTATTGGAATTTCCATCGTCTCGGTTCTTCTGTCCCTTTTACTAGGAACACTTTTTGGGATTGTCATGACTTCGAAGTCTAAGATTATTCGTTTCTTGTCACGTATTTATCTGGAATTTATTCGTATCATGCCCCAGTTGGTCTTGCTCTTTATTGTTTATTTTGGTCTGGCTAGGAACTTTAACATCAATATCTCAGGCGAGCTATCGGCTATTATCGTCTTTACCCTTTGGGGAACGGCTGAGATGGGTGATTTGGTGCGTGGGTCAATCACGTCGCTACCTAGACACCAGTTTGAGAGCGGAAGGGCCCTTGGCTTGACCAATGGGCAACTTTATACCTATGTGATTATTCCACAAGTCTTGCGTCGCTTGTTGCCTCAGGCTATTAACCTGGTGACACGGATGATTAAGACTACGTCCTTGGTGGTTTTGATTGGCGTGGTTGAGGTGACCAAGGTTGGTCAGCAGATTATCGACAGTAACCGTCTGACTATTCCAACAGCTTCTTTCTGGATTTATGGCACGATTTTGATTCTTTATTTTGCCATTTGTTACCCAGTATCTAAGCTGTCTACTTATCTTGAAAATCGTTGGAGGAATTAAGATGACAGAAAGCATTTTACAAATCAAGGATTTGAAAAAGTCCTTTGGGGACAATGAGATTCTCAAAGGCATCTCCTTGGATATTAAACAAGGTGAAGTCGTTGTTATCTTGGGTTCCTCAGGTTGTGGGAAATCGACCTTGCTACGTTGCATCAATGGCTTGGAGACCATTCAAGGAGGCGATATTCTCCTGGATGGCAAGTCTATCACTGGCAGTAAGAAGGATTTTCATCTGATTCGTCAGAAAATCGGAATGGTCTTTCAAAGTTATGACCTCTTTCCACATTTGGACATCCTGCAAAATCTGATTTTGGGGCCGGTCAAAGCTCAGGGGCGTAATAAGGAAGAAGTCATTGCGGAGGCTGAGAAACTTTTGGACCGTGTGGGACTTCTGGACAAGAAGCATAGCTTCGCACGACAACTGTCAGGTGGTCAAAAGCAGCGTGTGGCCATTGTCCGTTCCCTGCTCATGCATCCTGAAGTTATCCTCTTTGACGAGGTGACGGCGTCGCTTGACCCTGAGATGGTTCGTGAGGTTCTGGAATTGATCAATGACCTCGCTCAAGAAGGACGGACCATGTTGATTGTGACCCATGAGCTTCAGTTTGCGCGTGCCATCGCTGACCGTATTATCTTTATGGATAAGGGAGTCATCGCTGAGGAAGGTACTGCTGAAGAATTCTTCAATCATCCAAAGACACAGCGAGCTCAAGAGTTCCTCAATGTCTTTGATTTCAGTCAGTTTGGTGCCTATTTGTAACCCATTGTTTTTAGTGAAAATATAATATTTTAGGAGATATTTATGAAATTAACAAAGAAAATTTTTGCCCTATTAGCCCTCGTCTTTGCCTTGGTGGCAGTGACTGCTTGCTCAAGTAACAGTAGCTCTGGTAAATCAACAGCCAAAGCACGTACCATCGAAGAAATTAAGAAGAGTGGTGAACTCCGTATCGCCGTCTTTGCGGACAAGAAACCTTTCGGTTATGTAGATAACAAGGGTGCTTACCAAGGTTACGATATTGAACTTGGGAACCGTTTGGCCAAAGATTTGGGTGTTAAACCTAAATACGTCTCAGTAGATGCGGCCAACCGTGCAGAATTCTTGATTTCAAACAAGGTAGATATTACCCTTGCCAACTTTACAGTAACTGATGAACGTAAGAAACAAGTGGACTTTGCCCTTCCTTACATGAAAGTCTCAATCGGTGTGGTGTCACCTAAAGACAAGGTCATTAAGGACGTTAAAGAGCTTGAAGGTAAGACTTTGATTGTTACTAAGGGAACAACTGCTGAAACTTACTTTGAAAAGAACTACCCAAATATCAAATTGCAAAAGTATGACCAATATAGCGATGCTTACCAAGCCCTCCTTGATGGTCGTGGCGATGCCTTCTCAACTGATAATACAGAAGTTCTTGCTTGGGCTCTAGAAAATAAAGGTTATGAAGTAGGAATCACATCACTTGGTAACCCAGATACCATTGCCCCAGCCGTTCAAAAAGGTAACAAAGAACTCCTTGACTTTATCAATAAAGACATTAAGAAACTTGGTAAAGAGAATTTCTTCCACAAAGATTATGAAAAAACACTTCGTCCAACTTACGGTGATGCAGCTAAAGCTGATGACCTCGTGGTTGAAGGTGGCGAAGTGAAATAAGACTGACAGCCTTCGTAAGAGGCAAGTCTTGCTTAATGAGAATAAAACAACCACCCCGTGGCTATCTAGCTCAGCTAGCAGCAGGGGTGGTTTTACTTGTTTTAGGGTGATTTTTTTCTCACTTTTTGCTTTTTATGTTTCTCCAACAAATGACAATACATGACAAGAAAAGGGCTCCCATCATTCCCCAAAAAAGAAATGGTTCAATATAATCAAAAAAAGTTTTGCGTTCACCATAGACCGAGGTAGAGCCATCTTTCCAAGTAATGGTTTTGTCCCTATCATCAATCCTTTTGTAGGACTCACCATTATAAGTCAAATAATGATCCTTCCGTACATACATATTCAAATAGTTATGGCCGTTCTTTGTGGGAAGGTCTGAGAACAGACTTTCCTTGGCGTAAACTTCAATGTAGATGGTTCCATCTTTAAGACCTTTAATTTTCTGAGTTCGAGCATTTTTGATAAGGAGTTTTCCATCTTGTATAATTTCCCAATCGTACTTACGACTTTTTCCTCCTTCGTTATAGGAAATAGCAAGCTTGTGATTTTCAGACTGCCATAGCCCGTAGATACTATTTTCACTGATACCATCATAAAAGCATCTAAGATAGATGGTGACTATAGGTACCATGAATAGAAAACAAATCCTCAAAATCTTGACTAAACGGTCTTTGAATTTACCCCAACGTGCTCGCCATCCAGTTTTGTACTTTTGTGTTCTTCGATATTCATTTTGTGAATGATCTTTTCTATCAATTTCCTGTTGATCACTATATTTTTTCTTTATTTGATGCCTCATTTAACCTATTTTTCCTTTTTATATTTTCTTTTGATTTTCCATTCAACGAAAAGGACATATATAAGCAAGCTTCCAAACATTCCAAATACGATATAAGGTTCCAGACGATCAAACAAGGTTATTCGTTGACCGTAAGGGGATTTTGAACCATCTTTCCAGGTAATGCTCTTGTTTTCATCATCAATCAGTTTGTAAGATTCACCATTATAGGTCAGGTAATTGTCTTTACGAACGTACATATTCAAATAGTTAAGGCCGTTTTTAGCGGGGAGGTCTGAAAGCAGGCGTTCCTCAGCGTAAACTTCAATGTAGAGGGTACCATCCTCGAAGCGTTTAATATCATCGATGCGTGCATTTTTAATGAGGACATTTCCATCTTGAACAATATCCCAATCACGCTTACTTCCTTTGCGCCCTCTTTCGTAGGATATGGCAAGCTGATGATTTTCAGATTGCCACAGACCGTAGATACCATCTTTATAAACCCCATCGTCAAAGAAAATCATATGGACGATGAAAATCGGTATCATGAGTAGGAAACATATCATAAACACATTGACTAGACGGTCTGTAAATTTATCCCAGCGTGCTCGCCATCCCGTTTTACGTTTTTGTTCTTTTCGATATGCTTTTTGTGAATGATATTTTCGGTTGAGTTTCTTTCGGTCAGCGTATTTTCTTTTTGATTGGTGTCTCACTTAGTTTTTCTCTCCTCTTTTGCCGAGCCTCTATAATGATAAGAACTGAGCAAATCCCCATAAGTATCAAATAGAGGGCTTCAAAAACCTCATCTATAGTTGTTTTCCGTTCACCATAAGGGCTGGTGGAACCATCTTTCCAAGTGATGGACTTGTTTCCAGAATTGATACGCTTGTAGGACTCGCCATCATAGGTAAGATAATTGTTTTTGCGAAGATAGAAATCCATATAGCTGAAGCCGTCCTTGGTGGGTAGGTCTGTCAGGTAGCCTTCCACAGTGTAGAGCTCCATGTGAAGAGTTCCGTCATTAAGCCGTTTGACTGGGCGAGTTCTAGCAGCATAGATAATATACTTACCATCCTGTACGACTTGCCAGTCGATATTTCCTCGTTTCCGAATATGCTTATAGGAAATCGCTAACTTATGATGATCAGACTGCCAGAGACCATAAATGTTATCTTCATTGACCGTATAGTGCTTGTAGTAATAAAAGCCACCCCATAGCAGTGCAATCAGCACTAAAATAATCAATTCAGCTGTTGGTTCTAGTATGATGAACTTTCTCCAATTAAAGCGCCACCCTTTAGGTTCTTCGATACTTTGACAGTCGCTATTTATATTTTCCTCTCCCTTAGAGAGATTGACTAATTTTTTCTTTGTCATGCCTAATCCTTTCATCAACCATTGTAACAAATTCGTCTTCCAAGCAAAAGCTAGCCTGATTTGTGATATAATTGGAAGTGATTGCAGGCAAGAAAATCTTATTTCTTGCCAGACTTGTAAAAATAAAACAGAGGATTTTAAGATGAAACTGACACTCCATGAAATTGCCAAGGTTGTTGGCGCTAAAAATGATGTCACAGCCTATGAAGATGTTGCCATTAACCAGATTGAGTTTGATAGCCGTAAGATTACAGCGGGCGACCTCTTTTTGCCACTAAAAGGTGCGCGTGACGGGCATGATTTTATCCAAACAGCCTTTGACAATGGTGCTCTAGCGACTTTCACAGAAAAAGAATTACCAGCTGATCAAGTCCACATCCTAGTTGATGACGCTCTTGAAGCATTCCAAAAGCTAGCTGCCTACTATCTTGAAAAGACTGAGGTTGATGTTATTGCTGTGACTGGTTCTAATGGTAAGACAACAACCAAGGACATGATTCATGATATCTTGGCAACAACCTATCGTACTTACAAAACCCAAGGCAATTACAACAATGAGATTGGTCTTCCTTATACAGCCCTCCACATGCCTGATGATACGGAGAAAATCGTCCTTGAGATGGGGCAAGACCACATGGGAGACATTCACCTCTTGTCAACCTTGGCTAAGCCAAAAACAGCCGTTGTTACCTTAATCGGAGAGGCTCATTTGGAATTCTTCGGTAGCCGTGACAAGATTGCCCAAGGTAAAATGCAAATGCAAGACGGTATGCCTGATGGTAGCCTCTTGCTTGTGCCAAGTGATCCTATCGTAGATCCTTTCTTGCCAAGCAATCTTGAAGTGGTACGCTTTGGGGATGGCGCGGAGCTTACAGTCTCTGAGTTGACAGAATTCAAGGACCATCTCACCTTTTCAACCAACTTCCTAGACGGACAAGTTACCTTGCCAGTCACTGGAAAATATAATGCCACAAATGCCATGGTTGCTGCTTATGTCGCAAAACACTTGGGTGTAACTGAGGAAAATATCCTCTCAGCTCTTGCTAACTTGCAGCTTACAAAAAACCGTACCGAATGGAAAAAAGCAGCCAACGGTGCCGATATCCTTTCAGACGTTTACAATGCCAATCCAACAGCCATGAAGCTCATTTTGGAGACCTTCTCAGCCATTCCTAAAAATGAAGGAGGCAAGAAAATTGCTGTCCTAGCTGATATGAAAGAACTCGGTGAACAGTCTGTGCAACTTCACACGCAGATGATACTAAGTCTGACACCAGATGCTATTGATACGGTGATTTTCTACGGTGAGGATATTGCAGAATTGTCGCAACTTGCTAGCCAAATGTTCCCTCTTGGTCATGTTTATTATTTCAAGAAAACAGCTGACGAAGACCAATTTGACGCTATGGTCAAACAAATCAAAGAAAGCCTAGGTGAGCACGATCAAATCTTGCTCAAGGGCTCTAACTCTATGAACCTAGCCAAGGTCGTGGAAGAATTACAAGCTAAGAATTAAGTTTTCTAACCTGCTCTCTAAAGCAGGTTTTTGCTTTACCCTGAAATTTGATATAATAGCAGGCATAGTAATTTCAGCAGGAGAAGAGAATGAAGGATTTTTTGACAACCACCCAAACTCATCCACCCCAGATACCTTTGCCCTATTATTTGCTTATGCTTTTGGCGATGGTACTTTTGAGTTACTTGAGTTGGCGTTGGTATAAGAATAAGATATGGCGTTGGACCTTTCTCACTTTCCAAGCCATTCAACTCTTTGCCCTTTATACCTGGTACCTCTGGCAGGGCTTTCCACTTTACATTAGTCTGCCCCTTTACCATTGCCGCATGGCCATGTTTGCTGTTCTCCTCCTGAAAAATAGTAGAATAAAGAGCTATTTCGCTATTATGGGAGTTGTCGGAACTTACTGTGCATTGATTTATCCAGTATTTGATCCCTATGAGTTTCCACATATCACAGGCTTTTCTTTCCTAATTGGTCACTATGCCCTACTGGTCAATAGCCTCAATGTCATTTTTAATAGTTATAAAACTCATCCCATCAGCAAGCGGCTGATTGTGGTGGCTACCTTATTACTAAATCTAGCTTTGGTAATAGTTAATCAGACCATCGGTGGAAACTATGGCATGCTTAAACACACACCATTTATTATGGGAACTCCCTTAGTTGTCAAATACCTTGCTGTTTCAGGAGCTGTGATTATTCTCATGGTAATCATGAAAAAAGGTCTGGAGCGTTTTGAAGACAAATATTAAATAAATGAAGAAACACGCTATCAGAAAGTTGATAGCGTGTTTTTTCATTTTATTTGTTTTATTCTAACACAAAACGCTTTCAGAATTGCTTTCACACTGTAATTTGGATATAATAAAAGAGCTGTGCCTGCGAGAATTATCGCAAGCCTCGACAACAAATGTAGCTTTTAAAAGCCAGAGATTTTCTGAAAGAAGCGCTACAACTATCTTACTTTTCAATCTGGTAAAAAACTATGACTGTCAGTTCCTATTGAGCATGGAAGTTTTACAATTCCCAGGGAAGCTATTGACGTTTGATACCGCTAAGGAAAAGTATCAAAAAGATTATTTTTAAAGAAGAAAGAAAACTATGAGTATCCAAGACGAAATCAAAAAACGCCGTACTTTTGCCATCATCTCTCACCCCGATGCTGGTAAAACAACAATCACTGAACAATTGCTTTACTTTGGGGGTGAAATCCGTGAAGCTGGTACCGTAAAAGGTAAGAAAACCGGAAACTTCGCTAAGTCAGACTGGATGGATATTGAGAAACAACGTGGTATCTCAGTAACCTCATCTGTGATGCAGTTTGACTACGCCGGCAAACGTGTCAATATCCTTGATACCCCAGGGCACGAGGACTTCTCAGAAGATACTTACCGTACTCTTATGGCGGTCGACGCTGCCGTCATGGTCGTTGACTCAGCCAAAGGTATCGAGGCCCAAACCAAAAAACTTTTCGAAGTTGTCAAACACCGTGGTATTCCTGTCTTCACCTTCATGAACAAATTGGACCGTGATGGACGTGAGCCACTCGACCTCTTGGAAGAGTTGGAAGAAGTGCTTGGTATTGCCAGCTACCCAATGAACTGGCCTATCGGTATGGGTAAGGCCTTCGAAGGACTTTACGACCTCTATAACGAACGCTTGGAGCTTTACAAGGGTGACGAGCGCTTTGCCAAGATTGAAGATGGTGATACTCTTTTTGCCAACAACCCATTCTATGAGCAAGCTAAAGAAGATATCGAACTCTTGACAGAAGCGGGTAATGAATTCTCTGAAGAAGCTATTTTAGCTGGTGAATTGACACCAGTCTTCTTCGGTTCTGCCCTCACTAACTTTGGGGTTCAAACCTTCCTCGATACCTTCCTCAAATTTGCGCCAGAACCACATGGCCACAAGACAGTTGATGGTGATGAGATTGATCCTCTTAACAAGGATTTCTCTGGTTTTGTTTTCAAAATCCAAGCCAACATGGACCCACGTCACCGTGACCGTATTGCCTTCGTTCGTATCGTGTCTGGTGAATTCGAGCGTGGTATGAGTGTTAACCTAACACGTACAGGTAAAGGAGCTAAGCTCTCTAACGTCACTCAGTTTATGGCTGAATCTCGTGAAAATGTCGAAAATGCCGTGGCAGGAGACATTATAGGGGTTTACGATACAGGAACTTATCAGGTTGGTGATACCCTTACTGTAGGTAAAAACAAATTTGAATTTGAGCCACTGCCAACCTTTACGCCAGAGTTGTTCATGAAAGTTTCTGCTAAAAACGTCATGAAACAGAAGTCCTTCCACAAAGGAATCGAACAATTGGTGCAAGAAGGAGCTATCCAGCTCTACACCAACTACCAAACAGGCGAATACATGCTTGGTGCTGTTGGTCAACTTCAGTTTGAAGTCTTCAAACATCGTATGGAAAATGAGTACAATGCCGAAGTTGTTATGACACCAATGGGTAAAAAGACGGTGCGTTGGATCCAACCTGAGGACCTTGATGAACGCATGTCATCAAGCCGAAATATCTTGGCTAAAGACCGCTTTGACCAACCAGTCTTCCTCTTTGAAAATGACTTTGCCCTCCGTTGGTTTGCGGATAAATATCCAGATGTAACATTGGAAGAGAAGATGTAATACGGCACAAAAGATGACGATTTTAAATCGTTCATCTTTTGACGCTAGCCCCTATCTTGTGTCTAGCTAGCCGTCTCACTAACTACGTCAGACGAATAATATCGATTCGTCTGACTTCGTGTCGTAAAATCTTAATAATGATATCTACACTACATACTATGAGACCGTGGCTAAGTCCCTTACTAACTCAAAACGGAAAATAATCGTTTCCGTTTTCTCATGTCGTAATGCTATGTATAGTTTATGTAAATCGTTCATCTTTTTACGCTAGTCCCTATCTTGTGGCTAGCTAGCCGTCTCACTAACTACGTCAGGCGAATAATATCGATTCGTCTGACTTCGTGTCGTAATATCTTAATAATGATATCTACGTCACATCTCTAAAACAACACAAAATATAGGACTATCTAATCAGATAGTCCTATATTTTTTATAAACCTAATAGTTATCAAGTATACCTATGATTAATTACTTTAGATAATCACGAATATGATAAATCAAGCTAGCTTCTAAAAGTATGCAAATTGTTGATAGCCAGAAACTTGTTGTAATTCCAAATTTTTCAGTAATAGAACTCATCAGAAAGACGAAAACTGAAAAAGCAAGGGTTGAAATGACTTCAAATACAGAATAAACATGTACTAACTGATTTTCATCGACAGTTTCCTGAAGAAAGACACTTTCAGGTACTTCTTTTAACTGAGAAAAGAAGCCGATTAAACTTGAGAAAATTAAAAATGTTTGTGTATTTGAGAAAAAGAGGATACTGGCTGTGATGGTCGCCATTGCTAAGAGTGAAAAGAGAATACTTTTCCACTTATGCGCTAAAAAATTTTCGGATAGTTTGTAGACAATTATTCCACCTAAAATGATACCAAGGGAATAGGCTGTATTTGAGTAGCCCCAGTAACTTTCAGTTTGTTTTAATACCTCGGTTACAAAAACAAGGATTACAGACGATACCCAGATTGTATTTGAGAAGTCCTCTAATAAATTTGCTTGAACAAATAACTTTAATTTAGGATTTTTTGCAACTAACTTCCATCCCTTTACTAGAGTATCAAGATTTGTCTCCGCTTCTAACTGCTCTATTTTGGCCTGAGGAAGAAAGAGCATCACAAAAGTGGAAAGGAGATAAAGGAGTAAGACTATCAACAGTGTGGGAAAAAGACCAAGCGAAGTATATAAGAGACCGCCCAGTCCCCATCCAATCAATTGTACTCCCTCACCACTCATTGATAAGGCAGCATTTGCCTTTCCCAAATTTGTGGCATATCTAGGAATCATGGCAAAAGATACGGGCGACGCAAAGCCATCTAAGATAGAAATAGCGACAACAAAGATATACATTCCTAAGGCTGGAACAAATTGAGCCTTAATGAGCATTACAAGGAGTATTGCTAATAAAAAAGTCTTTCCACATTGAGTGAATGAAAGCACTCTATTTAAGGCTAGTTTTTTAGTTACTAATGGCACCAGAAGGCTTGCCACGAAAGCTGACAATCCGATTAGAATCGGAACCATTGAGGTTGCGATAACGGATTTTGTAATGACGTAGATATTTGCAATGAGAGATACCCTAAGAAAAATGTCAGCTAAGTTAGCAAATAACTGAGAGATAAGTAATTTCAGAAAGGATTTAGACATATCGTTTCTCCATATTGGTTACCAAATCTGGAAATTGGATTCACATATTTTTTAAACAAAATAATTTTACAAGAATAATAATCTTATTTAATAATTTCCCATATATGCTTTCTAACTATTTTCCTCTATCAATTTTTTCAAATGTGCTTCATAAGTCTTTGCAATATTCTCGCTCCCTACCAATTTCATGGCATCAACACATTTCTTCATTTCGATTATAGACTGATTGCTTCCTTCTTTTTTATATTGATAATAATTTTGTGCATATTGAAAAACCAATCGTTCATAGATTTCAGTCTCGATAAAAAAGCATTGGTTTAATTGTTTTTCAAAATACAGTGCATCAATGAGTTCTTTTCTTTCTATGCATGTAATATAAACATTTAATAACATGGTTGATATCATGCGTCGATTATTAGGAATCTCTTTGTAAAAATCAGACCTTCTAGACATCTCCTTTGCCAAAACCATAAGAGTCTCATGGTTCAACACATCTAAGGTATTTGCAAAAATCAATAATTCATAATAACCCCAGTACTCAACACTAAATAGATAATCGGTTAAATCGGTTAAGTCCTGCTTTGTATAATAACTTTCTCCTGATAAATCCTGCAAACGAATTTTTAATAAAATAGTATTAATGTGATGAAACTTTTCTCGTTTAGGTTCTGATTTTAGTTGGGAATTAAGTAGTTTCTTTAATCCATTAATATTATGAGTCGATACAAAAAGCTGAATCTTTGCTAATAGTTCATTCAGTTCATCACGATGAAAATCATGGACGGCATACATAAATTCCTCAATAGGCATATTGATTTCATCTAAGATCAACATAAACTTTGAAACGGTTAAATCTGTTTGTCCCTTTTCAAAACGGGATAGTTGAGACGTTGAAATACCTGCTTTTGCGACATCTTTTAATCGTATCCCTCTTGATTCACGAAATTTTTTAAAAATTTCTCCAAATTTTTGCATGGGAAACCTCCAGTTTGCATATATGGGAACATATATTTTTTTGTATCTTAACATAAAATACAGTAAAACAAAAGTGAGGTAATTAATATGAAGAAACAAAAATTGTTGTTATTGGTTGTTTTAGTTTGCGAAGGAATTATTGTTATCTTAGTTGGATAATAATATTCTCAGTTAAAATTTAAGGAAAAGACGAGTAATGGAGCGCCAAATTAACTATTGTGGCATGTAGTTATTATCATATTTTGTTTAGTTGTTAGAAACTACATCTCAACTATGTATAGTTTATGTAAATCGTTCATCTTTTGACGCTAGCCACTATTTTGTGGCTAGCTAGCCGTCTCACTAACTACGTCAGCCGAATAATATCGATTCGTCTGACTTCGTGTCGTAATATTTTAATAATGATATCTACGTCACGTCTCTAAAACAACACAAAATATAGGACTATCTAATCAGATAGTCCTATTTTTGTTTTACGAAAACCACTAGCTGTGCTAGTGGTTCCGAAAAGCTTTTAGCGATGTATCAAAAAAGTCCCCCTAAAGTGTTATATTAGATAAGGTTTCCCGACCACTAACTAATATACAAAAGGAGGACCCCTGATGAGACAGGATAATAATAGTTTAGCACATACTACATGGAATTGTAAGTATCATATTGTGTTCGCACCCAAATATCGACGTCAGATAATTTATGGGAAATACAAAGCAAGTATTGGTCAAATCTTACGATTATTATGCGAAAGAAAAGGTGTTGAAATTCATGAAGCAGAAGCTTGCCCAGATCATATTCACATGTTGGTGAGTATACCACCGAAACTAAGTATTTCCTCATTTATGGGATATTTAAAGGGCAAAAGTAGCTTAATGATATTTGATCGACACGCTAATTTAAAGTATAAATATGGGAATCGCAAATTTTGGTGTCGAGGGTTTTATGTTGATACGGTTGGACGAAATCAGAAGCGAATTGAAGAATATATTCGTAATCAATTACAAGAAGACGTGATAGCAGATCAGCTAAGTCTATTTGAGGAGTATGATCCGTTTACAGGTGAGAAGAATAAGAGAAAGTAATCTTAAAGAGACCCGCTAGACGGGTTAGCTAGCAAAGGTGGTGCTGAAGGGAAACCATTCGGTAGGCCTTTAGGCCTCGGCCGGTAGCAGAGGCTTTCAGCCGAAGAGCAAGCCACCCGTTCTCACGGGTGGTTTTGACTTTATAAACCTAATAGTTATCAAGTATACCTATGATTAATTACTTTAGATAATTACGATTATGATAAATCAAGCCAGCTTCTAAAAGTATGCAAATTGTTGATAGCCAGAAACTTGTTGTAATTCCAAATTTTTCAGTAATAGAACTCATCAGAAAGACGAAAACTGAAAAAGCAAGGGTTGAAATGACTTCAAATACAGAATAAACATGTACTAACTGATTTTCATCGACAGTTTCCTGAAGAAAGACACATTCAGGTACTTCTTTTAACTGAGAGAGAAGGCCATTTTTTAGATATAATTTACAAAGTGAAAATGTGATTTTTGGCAAATTTAAACTTCAAGTAATACTTCAAAGAGAATAATTATTTAAATTCTTTACGGCTAAAAATAAAGTAACTTAAGAAGCAGTATAGTATAAGAGATACAGTGCTAAGTATAAAGGTCAGAACAGAAATTGATTCTGCATTTTGGAGAGATTGGAAAAGGAATACATCAGATGGGAGATTCAGATGGAGAAGATTACTACTGATAAGATGAGAGAGATTATCAAACAGAAGACAAATCAAACTATAGATTAGATAGGCTTGAGGGATTCTCTTTAGGGTCACAAATAAGAGAATGCAAAGAAAGGTAATACACAAGAATAAAGGGATTTGATTTGTCAAAATCGTCAAAGCAAGATGAAAATCTACTGTTTCTGAAAGTAATGTTCCAACTAGTAAACTGCTAATATAAGCTATTAGTACGTATACAATGTTTAGGAAAATGGTGCTGAGAGCCTTATATATGAAAACCTGATTTCTCTTTGGCTGCTTGATAATGATATTATTTATTGTTCGGTTTGAAAAATCCTCTCCAAAATAAAGGTTAGCAGGAACAATAAAAAATAGTGTAATAAATTGAGAGAGCAATTGGATAACTGAGGAGGTATATCCTTCATTTCCACGAAGTAAGAAAGCAGATAAGATGGATAAGGTCAGTAAGATTCCTAGAGATAAAAATAGTCTATGCTCTTTATAAATTTTAAAAAGATCTGCTTTAAAATAGTTACTCATATTATTTTCCTTCCTGGATGAGGTCAAGATAAAAGTCTTCAAAGGTGATTTGTTTATTGAAAATCTCTTTTACTTCAATATCGTGTTGCACAATCAATCTAATGATAGGCATGATGTTTCCATCATCTTTCAAAGTAATATATTCTCCATCAATGGCATAATTGATAAGATTATCTCGTAAGACATCGACCATTTGACTATTAGACCCTGTCCTGATATAAATTTGTTTTTCCAATTGCTTCTGCAATGATTCTTTTTTTAATTCTTTGACAATACTACCATTGTGCATGATAATATAACGATCAACAACCATCTCTAACTCTGACAGTATGTGGCTAGAAATCAGAATAGTCATTCCAAATTGTTCTCGTAATTTCAAAATGATCGCCCTCATTTCTTTAATACCAACAGGATCTAAGCCATTAATTGGCTCGTCTAGAATAAGGAAGTCAGGTTTATCCAAAATAGCTAAAGCAATGGCTAAGCGTTGGCGCATGCCTAGAGAAAAGTCCTTAGCTTTCTTTTTGGAGTTCACATCACTAAGGCCGACAATCTGAAGTGTTTGACGAATCACTTCTTTTCTATTTGGCAGATTTAACTGGAGAGCCATATATTGCAAGTTATCGATTGCTGACAAATTCGGTTGGAGAGCAGGAGACTCAATTAAGGCCCCCATACGATAGCCTTTTGTTTTAGTAATATTTCCAGAACTAGGGGATATTAGACCTGATAGCATCCTGAGAAGAGTAGTTTTACCAGCTCCATTTTCACCAACAAGACCACAGATTTCTCCTTTTTTAATATCGAAAGATACATTATTGACGGCGATTTGTTGATCATATTTTTTTGTTAATCCTTGTATTGACAAGAGTTTTGACATTATTTTTCTCCTCGTGTTTTAAAATGATGTTTAAGTAATAACAAACATAAACATATTGATAGGATAAGGTAAATGTAACTAACAGTGATTGCATTTACATAGATAATTAGGAATGAAAAAGATAATTGAGAAATCATCATTCCTAATTGAATGATTGTCCCAATTCCACCTATAGAAAAAGTTTTTTACACGATCATACTTTAATTTGTTTTTTTATATGATAAACTATTTTGTGAAAGATATAAAAAACATTACATAAATGTAACAAGAGGTAATTTATATGAGTAATTACGGAAAAGTTTTTAAAATGATTCGTGAATCTAAAAATATGTCACTTAAAGAGGTGGCTGGTGACTTCGTAACCCCTGCTCAACTTTCACGCTTTGAAAATGGCAAAAGTAACCTTTCTGTAGATACTTTTTTTCATTGCTTAGAAAATATGGATGTTTTACAAGGAGAGTTTTCTACTTTCTATCATTCTTATTACCAAGACGAAGATATACGTGTTTCTGTAGAAATAAGACAAGCTGTTGAAAACCATAATACTAGCTATTTTAGAAAAAAAATAAAAGAATACCAGCAACGCTACGAGGAGAATCAAAGAAAATCGGACAGAGTTTTAATAGCTGTCTTCTATGTTATGTTAAATCGATGTGATGCAAATCAAAAAATACCTGAAGAAGAGAAACAAGTCATTACTGATTATTTAATGTCTATCGATGAGTGGTGTTTTTATGAACTTTGGATTTTAGGAAATTGTTCTAGGGCTTTAAGTTCTAAAACAATAGAAATCCTTGGTAATGAACTATTTCATCGTACTCAATTTTATAATGGTATAGATGAAAATAGGCGACGGGTTTATCGTATTTTGTTAAATATCACTAGTCAAGTTTTAGATAGAAAAGAGGATAGTATTGCAGCTAAATTTATAAAATATATAGAACGATTAGACATTTTAGAATCAGATATGTTTGGGCGATTACAATTGAAATTTATTAAAGGCCAATTTAGTTATTTGCAAGGTAATCCAAACGGTCTAGAGGTAATGAGAGAATGTCAGAGAATAGCGGAATTTCTAGAATGTTATGATGTGTCGCATCAAATTGATAGGTCATTTTCTCTGATTACAGATATGTAATCAATTTTAAGTGGTTCATTTTTTCCTGTAAGATAATACGTGTAAGTCTTACAACTACAATAGAAGGATAATATAAAAATGAAAAAATTACTTATTGCAGGTGGACTCGTCGCTTTGGGAATTGCAGCTTTCTTGTTTAATAGTGGGACAACTACTAACAACTCAGCAAGTGCTAGCACAGAAGATAAAGTTGTTCTTTTTGGGAAAGTCGATTTCTCAGATGACGATGATAAAGATACAGATGTGTCATCAAGTAAAAAGGATGATGATCATGAGGAAAGCTGGCTTGAGCATTTCATCAAGACACATAAAAACCATTTTTCAAAAACTATTCGTAAGTAATGAAAGTTGCTTATACGTATCGAACTCTGGATCGACTATCTTCAATTCATTTTAGTTTTAAGATTCATCTATCAGCAACCTATCCAAACTATCAAGCTATTTTAGATATTGCCATTCCATGATTGGATCAGATAATAATTATTGTTCGTACTGTTTATTGCCGTTTTTTATAAAAACAAGAAAAACCATAGGACTGTCACTTAAGACTGTCCTATGGTTTCTTTTATTTTTCTGTATTGAGTAATCTGCCTAGGAATCGTTGCAGGGCGAAGAAAACAATAAGGCTGGCCAATGTTTCTCCTAGGAAAGATGAGCTATTGACAATGAGTGAATAGAGATAAGGGCTTTGTCCTTTAGGGGCATAGCTTCCCCAAAAGATGACACCGGCTATAAAGTGAATGAGGTAACGAGCAAAGCTACCAAGCAGAATCCCCCAAGTGATATACATCAGAGACTTAACTTTATGGCCTTGTTTAATGGCTTTATCAAGGGCTGGTTTGACCACACCACTGATACCAATCAGACTAAAGGCGACAAAGTACTCCAGAAAACCTTGTGTCAAGGTCAGCCAACCACCGGCTGCTTGTCCTGTGACTACTTGGAGAAGCCCCCAGATAAGACCGCCCATAGCACCAGCTTTTAAGCCCCAGCGAAAACTGAGGAGAAAGATGGGCACCATCTTAAAGGAAAGGGAAATCCAAGGGCCTAGTGACATGGGCTGAGTAACTAGGTCCAGGATATAAGCAATGGTTGCAAAGAGTGCAACCTCAATCATTGGTCGAATACTTGTTTTCGACATAAAAAAACCTCCTATACCAATCGTCTTGATTGGCTATTTTTGCCACATCAAAACGTTGTCATAGAAGTTCTTCTATTTCAATCTATTTTGAGACACATCCCTACGCAGGTCCTAACCTGATCAGGTGGTAAGAGTTTAGGCAAGTCTTGAAGAAAAAATTCAAGCTAGCCATTCTCAGCAATTGCTCCTCTTGTGACTCCTTAATTGTACTACTAGAAACCCATTTCTGCAAGTGTCTGAAATCCTAAAATTGTGGTATAGTTAAAGCAAGGATTATCTTTAAAATACAATAAAAAGGAGAAATAACTATGGGACTTTTTTCAGGACTGCTTGGCAATGCGTCTAAGAAAGATAATGATAAGGTTGAGCGTCAATTGGAGGGTATCTTAATTCCAGGTGAACAAGTGGAGTTAGCCTATGTCCTTGTTCGTGACCTGATTGTCTTTACAGAGAAACGCTTGATTTTAGTCGATAAACAAGGTGTTACAGGGAAGAAGACTTCTTACAAGTCTATCCCTTATCACTCAATCTCTCGTTTCACTGTAGAGAGCTCGGGCCACTTTGACCTAGATGCTGAACTTAAGATTTGGATTTCATCAGCACTGGAGCCTGCAGAGGTCCTTCAATTTAAGAGTGATAATAATGTATTTGAAATCCAACAAGCTTTGGCAGCAGCAGTGCTTGAGTAATGAGGAAGAAAAATGTTTATTGAAAAAGAACTGGGTTATAAGCGTCACTGGATTAATATTGACTCAGATATTATTTCTGAGCAATCCTATCTTTATACCAAGTATGATATTGATCAGGAAACCATAGAGTATGCCTTGGATAAAAATGAACGAGCCCACATGGATTACAACCGTGAGACTGGGACAATCACCTTTATCTATAATGTTCTGGCGCTTGAAAAGGACAAGGAACACTATGAAACCATTCCTCTGACCTTTATTGTTCAAGATACACGTTTGGTGACCATTAGTAACGAGGATAACGCTTATGTGATAAGCAAGATGCAAGATTATGTGGATAACCATGAGGATTTGTCTATCTACAAATTGCTCTTTGCAGGACTTGAGATGATTTCAAATGCCTACTATCCCGTCATTGAACGTTTGGATCAGCAAAAGGATGAGGTTAGTCGACGCCTAAGACAGACAACGACAAGTAAGAATCTTTACGACCTTTCAGATTTGGAAACAGGCATGGTCTATTTGGTGGCTGCAGCCACACAAAACCGTCTTCTATTGGAACACATCAAGGGGCACGCCATTTATCGTCGTCTCAATGAGGTCGAAAAAGAACAGTTTGATGATGCCATGATTGAAGCTAGACAGTTAGTAGCCATGACGGACCTCATTTCTAAGGTCTTACAGCAATTATCAGGTTCTTATAACAATATCCTAAACAACAACCTGAACAACAACTTGAGCAATCTGACCATTATTGAGGTACTCTTGGGAGTGCTTGCCGTTATTACCGGTTTCTTTGGGATGAATGTTCCTCTACCGTTTATGACTGTCAGTCTAGCCTGGATTTTCATCATTATCGGTAGTGCAATTCTTTGTTTGGTCTTGGCCCGCTACTTGCGTTGGTTGGTCCATAAATAATAATTAGTGGCTGAAACCGTCTTCTCAAATTGGAGGCGGTTTTAAAACGTTATTCACTGTCTTTTTATTCTTAAATATGATAGACTAGATGAGTTGTTAAAATAAACGACTATTAAATACAGGTAGTTAACATACTACACAACCAAGTCTCATAAGGTGGCTTCGCACCGCCTTCAAATAGAAAGAAGAATACTTTGAAATTTACAGATTTAAACCTATCAGAAGACATCCAATCAGCTGTTGTAGCTGCCGGTTTTGAAAAGCCATCACCTATCCAAGAGTTGACGATTCCACTGGCTCTTGAAGGTAAGGATGTTATCGGTCAGGCCCAAACTGGTACTGGTAAAACAGCTGCCTTTGGTTTGCCGACCCTAGATAAAATTCGTACAGAAGAAAATACAATCCAAGCCCTTGTGATTGCCCCAACACGTGAGTTGGCAGTGCAATCTCAAGAAGAGCTTTTCCGTTTTGGCCGTGATAAGGGCGTTAAGGTTCGCTCAGTCTACGGTGGCTCTAGTATTGAGAAACAAATTAAGGCCCTCCGTTCAGGTGCCCACATTGTTGTAGGGACACCAGGTCGTCTCCTTGACCTTATCAAACGTAAAGCTCTGAAACTCAATAATATCGAGACTTTAATTTTGGATGAAGCTGATGAAATGCTTAACATGGGCTTCCTTGAAGATATTGAAGCTATCATTAGCCGAGTACCAGAAGAACGTCAAACCCTTCTTTTCTCAGCAACTATGCCTGATGCCATCAAACGTATTGGTGTGCAGTTCATGAAAGATCCTGAGCATGTGAAAATCAAGGCTAAAGAATTAACAAATGTTAACGTTGACCAATACTTTATCCGAGTGAAGGAACAAGAGAAGTTTGATACCATGACCCGCCTTATGGACGTTGACCAACCAGAATTGTCAATTGTCTTTGGACGTACCAAACGTCGTGTGGATGAGTTGACACGTGGTTTGAAACTTCGTGGTTTCCGTGCAGAAGGTATCCACGGTGACCTTGACCAAAATAAGCGTCTTCGTGTTATCCGTGACTTCAAGAACGACCAAATCGATATTTTGGTTGCGACAGACGTTGCAGCGCGTGGTCTTGACATTTCAGGTGTCACTCACGTCTACAACTACGATATTCCACAAGATCCAGAAAGCTACGTTCACCGTATTGGACGTACAGGACGTGCAGGCCAATCAGGTCAATCTATTACTTTCGTAGCACCAAATGAAATGGGTTACTTGGGAATTATCGAAAACTTGACTAAGAAACGCATGAAAGGTCTTAAGCCACCAACAGCTCAAGAAGCCTTCCAAGCTAAGAAGAAAGTTGCCCTTAAGAAAATCGAACGTGACTTTGCGGATGAAGCTATCCGTTCTAACTTTGACAAGTTCAAAGGTGATGCGGTTAAATTGGCTCAAGAATTCACTCCTGAAGAATTGGCACTTTACATCTTGAGCTTGACCGTTCAAGACCCAGAGACAATGCCAGAAGTGGAAATTGCTCGTGAAAAACCATTGCCATTCAAACCATCAGGTGGTGGCTTTGGTGGTAAAGGCGGCAAAGGTGGCCGTAGCAACCGTGGTCGCGATAACAACCGTCGTGGTGGATACCGTGGCGACCGTAACCGCGATGACCGAGACGGTGGCCGTCGTGACTTCAAACGCAAGTCTAAGAAGAATAGCCGTGACTTCGAAAACCATGGCAACAAACGCCCACACCGTACCTCAAGCGAGAAGAAAAACGGCTTTGTTATCCGTAACAAGGGTGATAAATAAACAATGAAAACGCTCTATGAAAATAGAGCGTTTTTTTATATACCTATTTTTTGAGACTTCCCTTAGGTGAGTGCGGACGTCAGCGAACTTTTTCAAAGTTCCTAATTATAGTATTTTTTTATGAAAGCGCAAACATTTTAAGTGTAAAATAGTTATTATTAGAAAGTAGAAGTAGTAGTCTCAAGTAAATTCAAAAAAACACACGGTTATTTTTCCGTGTGTTCTTTGATATAGGCTAGTTTTTTCTCTCGGCTTTTTTTCTTAAAGAGTGCTTCGGCGCTCATGGCTTCAGGCTTGCTAGCGAAGGCTTCTGAGTAGAGGAGTTTAACTGGTAGGCGAGCTCTGGTATACTTAGCGCCCTTGCCTGAGTTATGGGTTTTGAGGCGGCGTTCGACATCTGTGGTGTAGCCTGTATAGAGGGTGCCATCAGCACACTCAACCACATACATGTAGGCCTTGCTATCCTTTTCTGTCATCGTTTAGGACTCACCCTCAGTCTTTTTTCCAAAGTAAATCTCATAAATTTCGTCAGTATAATCGCCATTTTCCTTATGCACAAAGAGTGGTGGAAGGATTTTCAAGCCATCTGTCGAGCCGTCTTTAATGGCTTCAATCAGGAGCATATTTGCCTCACGTCCCATCTTAGGATAGATAAACTGGATGCGTTTAGGTGCTAGATTATACTGGCGCATGGTGTCGATGATATCCAAAAAACGATCTGGGCGATGTACCATGGCAATGCGTCCATTGGATTTGAGGGCATGACGAGCGACCTGGCAAATTTCCTCTAGATTGGTTGTGATTTCGTGACGGGCCAAGAGGTAGTGCTCGGACAGATTCTTCTTGGACGTTTCTGTCGCCTTAAAGTAGGGTGGGTTACAGAGAATAAGGTCCACCTGAGATCGTGGAGCATGGTCAAGCAAATTTTTCAGGTCGTCATTAACAACGGTCACCTGGTCCTCTAGTTGGTTAAGAGTGACGGAACGTTTAGCCATGTCAGCCAAGCGTTCTTGTAGCTCAACCAAGGTAATTGGTGCTTCAGTTCGTGTACTAGCAAAGAGGCCAACGGCACCATTTCCCGAACAGAGGTCGACGATTAACCCCTTCTTTGGAATTTTTGGGAATCGCGAGAGGAGGACACTGTCGATAGAATAGCTGAAGACCTCCTTATTTTGAATGATTTTTACATCTGTGGAGAAGAGTTGGTCAATGCGTTCTCCATCTTTTAAAATTGGGTTTGTCATAGCTTTTATTGTAACAAAAAACAGCTCCCAAAGGAACTGTTGTGAGTGATTACTCTAGGACACCAAAGGTGTAACCTTGATCTTTGAAGTATTCGATAATTTGTGGAAGGGTCTGAACTGTGAGCTCCTTACCAGCAGTGTCGTGCATAAGCACAACCTTAACATGACTCTCAGGGAAATATTTTTGTGAACCATCCAAGTAGGCCATCATGGTTTCAGATGTCGTTGGGCGAACAGAGGCTGGTTCTGCATCACCACAAAGCATGTTCCAGTCAATCCACTGGACACCTTCCTTGGCGAGAGCTTGGTCAGTACTTTCTAAACCTTGCCATGACATATGACCACCAGGATAACGGAAGATTCTTGTCTTGAAGTCTTTACCTAGGATGGCTTGGAAATTAGCCATGGTTTGGTTAACCTCAGAAACAATCTGACTTTGATTAGGAACACGTCCTGGATAAAGGAGATTAAAGTTATGGCTGAGGCTATGGTTGGCAATCGCATGTCCTTCTGTAATTTGGCGTTTGAGGATGTCCGCATTTTCTTGTGTAATGGTGTAACCAATGTGGAAGAATGTGGCGTGAACACCGTATTCTTTCAAAATACTCATGACTTGTGGGGTCAGTGTTGGATCAATCCCATCGTCAAATGTTAAAAAGACTACCTTGTCGTCGATATCCTGAGACTGGCCTCGAATAGTGTTATTCACAGCAGTAACATCGTAAGCATAGTCAGAAGCTGCAATGCTGTGGTTACTACCTTTCTTGAGTTGTGTTTCATCATCTTCTTTAGCTTTTTCTGAAGATGAGCTTGTGCTATTAGCGACTTGTTCAGTCTTTTCAGCCTTGGCTACTTGTTCAGATTTCGTGTTATGGCGTTGGAATAGGACAAAGCCTAGGATAGCCAGAACAGCCAAGTTTGCAATAATGAGGCAAAGATTAAGTGCCTTTCGATTTTTCCCTATAATCTCAATACTTTTTTTCATAGTTACATTATAGCTCAAACTATTAGAAAGTGCCACACCATTTTCAAGACTTTTACAAAGAAATTCGGTGAAAAAAGAGCTCCTTTTTTGGTATAATAGTAAAAAACTTGTAGAAAAAGAGGTAAAAACGTGTTTTACGCTTATTTACGTGGGCTTGTTGTCTTCCTTCTTTGGATTATCAATGGTAATGCCCATTACCACAATCGCGATAAATTATTGAACAAGGATGAAAACTATATCTTGGTTGCTCCGCACAGAACTTGGTGGGACCCTGTTTATATGGCTTTTTCAGCCCGTCCTAAGCAGTTTATTTTCATGGCTAAGAAAGAACTCTTCAAGAGTCGTATCTTTGGTTGGTGGATCCGTATGTGTGGAGCCTTCCCAATTGACCGTGAAAATCCTGGTCAAGAAGCTATCAAGTACCCTGTTAACATGCTTAAGAAGAGTAACCGTAGTTTGATTATGTTCCCAAGTGGTAGCCGCCATTCATCTGATGTTAAGGGTGGGGTTGCAGTTATCGCTAAGATGGCTAAGGTTAAGATTATGCCGGTTGTCTATCAAGGACCTCGTGAACTCAAGGGGCTCTTGACAGGTGAACGTGTGGATATGAACTATGGTAATCCCATTGATATTTCAGATTTGAAGCGTTTGAATGACGAAAATATCCAAGAGGTTGCTCGTCGTATCCAGTCTGAATTTGATCGCCTTGATGAGGAAGCTTTGAGCTATCAAACAGGCAAGAAACCCAATCCTTTGACTTATATTTACCGAGTACCTCTCGGTATTGTGGCTATCATTGCGGTACTTTTGACCATGGTTTTCTCATATGTAGCTAGCTTTGTTTGGAATCCTGAAAAACACCGTGCCAAAGAAACTCAGAAATAAGCTAAAAACTCTATCAGACATAGATCTGATGGAGTTTTTTTACTTTTTGATATATTTTTTAAATTTTTTACGAATAAGAAAGAAAATATATCAATTAAGGAGAATAGCGTGAAGGAAAAGATTCTAGCCTATGTCAAAGATAATCGTTTGTTTGTGAGTGTCATCGCTGTACTGATGGTGATTTTTTGCTTCTTTCTATGGATGACTTGTGGTGCCGGCAACAGCATGGAGGCGGAGACGTCTTATACAGATGTGACAACATTGTCAACCTCCTCATCCAAAGAAGGGTCAAAATCACTTACTGAAGTGTCTTCTCAGTCAAAGACTGAAGAAAGTGAAAAGGATAAGTCAAAAGTAACAGTGGATGTTAAGGGGGCTGTGGCTAATCCAGGTGTTTATACCTTAAAAGCAAGCGCTAGGGTAACTGATGCCATCAAGGTCGCTGGAGGAATGACTGAGGATGCGGATGCTAAGAGTATTAATTTAGCCGCAAGCTTGTCAGACGAAGAGGTTATCTATGTGGCAACTAAGGATGAAAACCTTTCTGTCCTTGGTCAATCAGGAACTAGTCAGGTGTCTGACAAGGGAGGGCAAACTAATGCTAAGGATGGGAAAATTAACTTAAATACAGCGACTGCAGAGGAATTGCAAACCATTTCTGGAATTGGAGCTAAGCGAGCAGAGGATATCATCGCCTATCGCGAAAGTCATGGCGGCTTTCAGTCCGTAGATGACCTGAAAAATGTTTCAGGAATTGGTGATAAAACGTTAGATAAAATCAGAGAGTCCATCTATGTGGCTTAAAAAAGCGCCAATCAGTCTTTTTTCCTTGTCTCTTTTAATAGCTGCCCTTTATTTTACGATTTTTATCACTAATGTTTATGCTATTGGGACTTTTGTCTTTCTGATGGTCTGTTTTTTGAAGCATCATTGTAAGAATAAGACAGCCCTAAAGTTGGTGGGACTTGTAGGTAGTTTCTTTTTGGTCTACTTTTTATTCTTGCATCATAGAGCTAGCATACAAGATAAACAAGCCCCTGCTGAAATCAATCAGGTGACTCTGGTTGCTGATACGCTATCGGTTAATGGTGAGCAATTATCCGCTATCGGTAAGGCAAAGGGACAAACCTATCAGGTCTTTTACCGACTCAAATCTGAGAAGGAGCAGCATTTTTTCAAGACTACTAGTCAAACGCTAGTATTAAAAGGGAAAATTACGTTAACCACAGCAACTGGTCAACGTAATTTTCAAGGGTTTAATTATCAATCTTATCTAGCCAGTCAAGGTATTTATCGAATCGCTCAGATTGAGCGCTTGGACCAAGTGGTACCTCAAAAATCTCTATCTCCCCTAGCTTTTTTCCATCAATTGAGGAGGAGGGCTTTAGTTCATATCCAGACGCACTTTCCTAATCCTATGAGACACTATATGACAGGCTTGCTCTTTGGGTATTTGGATAAGGAGTTTGATGAGCAAAGTCAGCTTTACACAAGCTTAGGTATTATTCATCTATTCGCACTTTCGGGGATGCAAGTGGGATTTTTTCTGGGATGGTTTCGCTATGGACTCCTACGCTTGGGCCTTCCTAAAGATTATCTATTTATTATCTTGCTGCCTTTTTCCTTATGCTATGGTTTAATGACAGGTTGGACAGCTTCAGTCCTACGTTCCCTGATTCAAAGTTTGTTAGCGGAGTTTGGTATTAAAAAACTGGATAATATGGGGATAACCTTGCTTCTATTGTTTCTCTTTTTACCTCATTTTCTTTTGACAGTGGGAGGTGTTTTAAGTTGTTCCTATGCCTTCTTGTTGTGTTTGTTTGATTTTGAAGAGATGTCATCTCTTCAAAAGTCAATCTGTACGAGCTTGGTATTGAGTCTTGGGATTTTGCCTTTTCTAACTTACTATTATGGGACCTTTCAACCGGTGAGTTTAATTCTGACGGCGATGTTTTCGATAGTATTTGATAGCTTTCTCTTGCCTGTCTTGACGGTCTTCTTTGCCCTTTCAGGACTAGTAATCTTTTCTCAAATTAACCCACTTTTTGAATGGATGGAGACCTTTTTGACTTGGATACAATCCTGGATAGGCCAGCCTTTGATTTTAGGGAAACCTAGTTTGTTTCAGTTTGGCTTGATGATAGCTGTATTGGTTATGCTCTTTGATTTTTGGAAAAAGCCTCAGTTTAGGATTTGCCTTTTGATGATTTTTGGTCTTTTGATGGTCTGGGTCAAACATCCTTTAACCAATGAGGTGACTATGGTTGACGTTGGTCAGGGAGATAGTATTTTTCTGAGGAGTATGAAAGGCGATACCATCCTAATTGATGTGGGTGGCAAGGTGACTTTCGGGTCAAAGGAAAAATGGCAAGAGGCTAGCCAGACGAGCAATGCGGAGAAAACCTTGATTCCCTACCTACAGGCTAGAGGAGTGTCTCAAATTGACCATCTGGTTCTGACTCATACGGATACAGACCATATTGGTGATTTGGAAGAAGTAGCCAAGCGGTTTAAGATTAAGGAAATCTGTGTCAGTCAAGGAGCTTTGACTAAGCCTAGTTTTGTGAAACGACTTCGAACTTTAAAATGCCCAGTTCGCACTCTAAAGGCTGGAGACAACTTACCCATGATGGGAAGTAAGCTACAGGTTCTTTATCCAAATAAAGTTGGTGATGGTGGTAACAACGATTCGATAGTTCTTTACGGAAAACTATTAGGAAGCAGTTTTCTGTTTACTGGTGATTTGGAAAAAGAAGGTGAGGAGGAACTGATGGCCAGTTATCCCAATTTAAAGGCAAGTATCCTCAAGGCTGGACACCACGGTTCAAAGGGTTCTTCGTCTGAAGCGTTTTTGGACCAGTTGCAGCCCACCCTTGCCCTTGTTTCAGCTGGTGAGAACAATCGTTATAAACATCCAAATGATGAAACTTTGAAGCGTTTTAAGGAACGTCACATTAAGGTTTTACGAACAGACCAGAACGGTGCTATCCGTTTTAAAGGGTGGTTTAAGTGGTCAAGTGAAACTGTCCGATAATTGTTAGCGTTCTTAATTTGTCATGCACCTCAATCTATGGTAGAATGTAAAGGCTAATATTCCAGTATAAGAAAGATTGAACAGTATGCGTAAAATTATCATCAATGGTGGTAAGAAACTTCAGGGAGAAGTTACAGTATCAGGGGCTAAAAATTCAGTTGTTGCATTGATTCCAGCCATCATTTTATCTGATGGAGTGGTTACTCTTGATGGGGTGCCAGCAATCAGCGACGTCGATAACCTCATTGAAATTATAGAAGTAATGGGTGGTTCTGTTAAGCGTGATGGCGAAACACTTGAAATTGATCCACGAGGCGTTAAGGATATGCCAATGCCATTTGGTAAGATTAACAGCCTTCGTGCTTCTTACTATTTCTACGGTAGCTTGCTTGGACGTTACGGTCAAGCAACAGTAGGTTTGCCTGGTGGCTGTGATTTGGGACCACGTCCTATTGACCTTCACCTTAAGGCGTTTGAAGCGATGGGTGCTAGCATTTCCTATGAAGCAGAGTCTATGCGTATTGCGACTGATGCTGGTCAACGCATTCAGGGTGCTCATATCTACATGGATACAGTCAGTGTTGGAGCGACCATCAATACCATGTTGGCAGCGGCTAAGGCTGATGGTCGTACGGTTATTGAAAATGCGGCGCGTGAACCTGAGATTATTGATGTAGCAACTCTTCTTAACAATATGGGCGCGCGTGTACGTGGCGCTGGTACAGAAGTCATCACGATTGACGGTGTAGAAAGCTTACATGGCACTCGTCACCAGGTTATTCCAGACCGTATTGAAGCGGGTTCTTACATTGCTATGGCCGCGGCTATTGGTAAGGGAATTAAGGTTAAAAATGTTCTTTATGAACACCTTGAAAGTTTTATTGCTAAACTTGAAGCAATGGGTGTTCGTATGACCGTTGAAGAAGATGCCATCTTTGTGGAAGAGCAAGGTGATCTAAAACCTGTTGACATTAAGACGTCGCCTTATCCAGGTTTTGCAACAGATTTACAACAACCTATGACACCATTGTTATTGAAAGCAAGTGGTCGCGGAAAAATCATAGATACAATTTATGAAAAACGTGTGAATCACGTTCCTGAATTGGCTCGTATGGGTGCTGATATTCAAGTACTCGGTGGACAAATTGTTTACAATGGTCCAACGCAACTTTCAGGTGCACCAGTAAAAGCTAGTGATTTGCGTGCGGGTGCGGCACTTGTTACAGCGGGTCTTATGGCAGAAGGTCAAACTGAAATTACCAATATTGAGTTTATCCTTCGCGGGTATTCAAATATCATTGAGAAACTTTCTGACCTTGGTGCAGATATTCGTTTGATTGAAGATTAAGTCTAAGGTTCAACCCCTAGTGGTTGAGCCTTTTTCCATTTTTAAAACTGTGTTATAATACTATCATGGATATTTGGACTAGTCTGGGTGCTTTTGCCTTTTTTGAGTCGGAGCGCCTTTCTTTTAGACCACTCATCTTTTTGGATCGTTTTGATTTACATGAAATTGTATCAAATCCTCAGAATCTACAATTTTTCTTTCCTGCCACTCAAACACAGCATGAAACGGATTGCCTTTTGGTTCATTATTTCATGAAGGAACCTCTAGGTGTATGGGCTATTGTAGATAAAGAGTTAGATAAGATGATTGGCGTTGTTCGTTTTGAAAAGATTGATGTCCAGAAACGGACTGCAGAGCTTGGCTATTTTTTGAATGCCTCATACTGGGGGAGAGGTCTAATGACTGAGGCGGTTACCTGTCTGTCAGATTTGGCTTTGACAGCTATGGGAATGGAACGTATTATTCTTATTGCCCATTTGGAAAATAAGGCATCGATTCGTGTAGCGGAAAAATCAGGCTTTAAACTTGTGTCCCGCTTTAAGGGAGCAGACCGATACACTCGTACCATGCGTGATTATCTCCGCTTTGAGAAGGAGGAGAACTGTGAGTAAACACCAAGAAATTCTAGATTATCTTGAGGCCTTGCCTATCGGTAAGCGTGTTAGTGTGCGTAGTATTTCAAATCACTTACAGGTTTCTGATGGAACTGCCTATCGAGCCATTAAAGAAGCTGAAAATCGAGGGCTGGTTGAGACTCGTCCTCGGAGTGGGACGGTTCGAATTGAAAAGAAAGTTCAAGTTCGCCTTGACAGGCTGACCTTTGCGGAGATTGCAGAGATTACAGAGTCTGAGGTTATCTCTGGTCATGAAGGTCTGGAACGTGTCTTCAGTAAGTTCTATATTGGAGCCATGACTATTGAGAATATCACCCGTTATCTCACCAAGGGAGATCTTCTTATTGTTGGGGACCGTGAGGATATTCAATTGCTTGCTCTGGAACACAATAATGCTATTCTAGTGACAGGGGGCTTTCAGGTTTCCGATAGGGTAAAAGAGCTTTCTCGTTTGAAGCAATTTCCGGTTATGGTCACAACCTACGATACCTTTACCGTGGCAACCATGATTAACCAGGCGCTTTCGAATGTTCGTATCAAAACAGATATCAAGACTGTAGCTCAAGTCTATACCAGACGAGAAGACTACAACTACATGACTCCAGAAATGACGGTCAGAGATTTTCAGAATTTGGTTAAACGGACCAACTTGGTACGTTTCCCAATTCTATCTGAGTCTGAAAAAGTGATTGGGATTGTCACCATGCGGGATGTGTCTAATCAGCAACCAACGACCATGCTTAAGGCAATCATGACCAAGCCGACGGTGACAAGACTTGAGACTAGTCTGGCAACTGTTGCCCAAAAGATGATTTTTGAAGACTTTGATATCATTCCTGTTGTGGACGAAGAAAAACACTATCTAGGTGTTATCACCCGTCGTCAGGTTTTGGAAGAACTTCAGGACAATAATCGTGGCAACTTGCACACCTTTAGTGATCAAATGATAGCTAACCTAAATCAGGACAAGCATGCTTTCAGCTTTGAGGTAGAGCCCACTATGATTGACAATTCTGGGAACCTCACTCAGGGTGTTCTTGCAGAGATGGTTAAAGAGGTTGTCTATCGTATCATGGAAAAGCAGGAGCAAAATGGTCTTGTGATTGAAGAGATGATGTTTTACTTTCTTCAGGCAGCTCAGATCGATGACAAGGTGACGATTACACCAAGTATTATCGCTGAGACCAGACGTAGAGCGCATCTGGACCTTATGGTTACTCACGGAAATCATACCGTCTGCAAATCAGTCGTTGTGGTTAAGAAAACTTAGGAACGAATAAAAAATAAAAGATATAAAGAAAACGGAGAAAACAATGATTACATTAAAATCAGCACGTGAAATTGAAGCGATGGATAGGGCAGGGGATTTTCTTGCTAGCATTCACATTGGTCTACGTGACCTCTTGAAACCAGGAGTAGACATGTGGGAAGTAGAAGAGTATGTGCGTCGTCGTTGTAAAGAAGAAAATGTTCTTCCCCTTCAGATTGGAGTTGAGGGAAGCATTATGGATTACCCTTATGCGACATGCTGTGGCCTTAATGACGAAGTGGCACATGCCTTTCCACGTCACTATATTTTGAAAGATGGTGACCTCTTGAAAGTTGATATGGTCTTGTCAGAACCTATTGATAAGTCAGTCCTTGATGTGTCAAAATTGGACTTTGACAATGTTGCTCAGGTTAAAAAATACACGGAATCATATTCTGGCGGTTTGGCTGACTCATGCTGGGCTTATGCGATTGGAACGCCATCTGATGAAGTTAAAAAACTTATGGAAGTAACACGTGAGGCTATGTACCTTGGTATTGAACAAGCAGTAGTCGGTAACCGTATCGGTGATATCGGGGCAGCTATCCAAGAATACGCTGAAAGTCGTGGTTACGGTGTTGTTCGTGATTTGGTTGGACACGGAGTTGGGCCAACAATGCACGAAGAGCCAATGGTGCCAAACTATGGGGTAGCTGGACGAGGTCTCCGTCTCAAAGAAGGAATGGTTTTGACTATCGAGCCAATGATTAACACTGGTACTTGGGAAATTGATACGGACCTTGAAACGGGTTGGGCTCACAAAACTCTTGACGGTGGACTTTCTTGTCAATATGAACACCAATTTGTTATTACTAAGGATGGTCCAGTAATTTTGACTTCTCAAGGCGAAGAAAGAACTTACTAATATGAAACGACAAGGCTTAATGGCCCGTCTATTGGATAAACTCCAATGGCGCCCTTTGCAGGTTTATCTTATGCATTATCGTAGTGCAGAGATAGATATTTCAACTATCGCAGTGGCTTACTACCTCATTTTGACGGTTTTTCCGCTTATTGTCATTGCGGCAAATGTCTTTCCCTATCTGAATATTGATACGACTGATCTCTTGAAGTTTATGAATGAGCACCTTCCTAAGCAGTTTTATGCACCTGCAGCCAACGTTGTTCAGGATATCTTCTCGACACCTTCTGGACAGTTGTTGGGAGTTGCCTCTTTGACGGGATTCTGGACAATGATTAAGTCCTTGTCTTCGCTTCAAAAGGCGATTAACAAGGTATATGGTGCTTCAGAACACCGTGATGTCTTTATTAGTCACATTGTTGGTGGTTTCATGAGTCTGGTCATCTTGTTCCTGCTCACCTTTGCACTAATGCTGTCTACGATTATTCAGTCGGTCCTTAGAGTTATTACACAGACCTATCCTATTGGTTCCAAAATGACTCAGTTTATTTTAAATAGTATCCAGCCTCTGAGTATTGCAGTTGTCTTCCTGGGAATGATGGTGCTTTATTTTGTGCTTCCGAATGTGAAGATTCGAAAAATCCGCTATGTTATGCCAGGGACTATCTTTACGACTTTAGTGATTGGCTATTTAAGCAACTTGTTTGGAACTTATGTGATTCGTACCTTGAGTCGATTAGTTGATATCAAGTTATTTGGATCCATTATGATTTTCGTCTTCATGCTTTGGTTCATCTTCTTGGCCAGGATTTTGATTTTGGGGGCCGTCTTTAATGCGACCTATCAAGAGCTTAGACAAGGTGAACTGAAAAGTAGAAGAGGAGATGTGATTACTATTATTCAGAGCTTTTCTGGAGATGGTAGTGACAGCAAAAAACACAAAAAAGATGAGGATGATTCCTAGATGATAAAGAGAGCTTGGTGAGATCCAGGCTCTTTTGACGGGAATATTATCCTTTGTAGATAATAAAAAGATAATGATTATGGAGGAAAAATGAAGAAACAAACTGTTCGTGATTTAACACATATTGCTATTGTGGCAGCTCTTTATGTAGTCTTGACTGTTGTGCCACCTTTTAACTTAATTTCGTATGGTCCCTACCAGTTCCGAATTGCAGAAATGTTCAATCTGTTAGGATTTTATAATCGCAAGTATATCATTGCCGTGACTTTGGGCTGTGTGATTGCTAATTTCTTTAGCTTTAACATGATTGATGTGGTTGTCGGAAGTCTCTCGACACTGGTCTTTGTCGGTTCAGGTGTTTATTTCTTCGACCGATTTAAGAACCAAGATATTTTAGGTGGACTTTTTGACAAGGCTCATGTTTACTTTGCCTTTTACTTCTCATTCTTCATGGTGACAATTGCAGCTGAGTTGACCTTGGTTACTCAGGCACCATTTTGGGCAACTTGGTTCACTGTTGCTATGGGAGAATTGGCTTCTCTCTTAGTTGGTGCAATTCTTATTAAGAAATTGGCCAAAGTTATTGATTTTGTTTCCTAAATTAACGTCTGTAAAGGCGTTTTTTTCTGCTTTTATGTTAAAATGTTCCTATGGAAAAACGAATGAAAGAGCTGGTTGTTAAACTTAACCAGTATGCAAAAGAGTATTATACGGAAGATAATCCATCAGTGTCAGATGCCGAGTATGATAAGCTTTATCGTGAGCTTGTAGCTTTGGAGGCTGAATATCCAGAACTTGTTCAAGCAGATAGTCCAACACATCGTGTGGGAGGGCTGGTACTTGATGGTTTTGAAAAATATCAACATGAGTATCCGCTTTATAGTTTGCAGGATGCTTTTTCACGAGAAGAGCTAGATGCCTTTGATAAGAGGGTTAAGGACGAATTTCCTAATGCTGATTATATGGCTGAACTCAAAATCGATGGGCTTTCTATCTCGTTGACCTATGTGGATGGTATTCTTCAGGTAGGTGCGACACGTGGTGATGGTTCTGTAGGTGAGAATATCACTGAAAATGTCAAGCGTATCTCAGATATTCCTCTGAAGTTGGACCAACCTCTTAATATTACGGTGCGTGGGGAGTGTTACCTGCCTCGGGCTGAGTTTGAACGCATCAACATCCAACGCCAGGAAAATGGTGAGGCCGAATTTGCCAATCCACGTAATGCTGCAGCAGGAACTCTTCGTCAATTAGATACCAAAGTAGTTGCAGAGCGTCGTTTGGCGACTTTCCTTTATCAGGAAGCTAGTCCAACGGAGCGTCTAACACAAAATGATGTCTTAAATGAAGTGGCAGAACTCGGTTTCTCTGTTAATCCACGACGCATTGTCACATCATCGATGGATGAGATTTGGGACTTTATTCAAGCTGTAGGAGAAGATCGTGATCACTTGGCCTATGACATTGATGGTGTTGTCATCAAAGTCAATAGTTTGGCTATGCAAGAAGAACTCGGTTTTACAGTTAAGGCGCCACGTTGGGCTATTGCTTATAAATTCCCGGCTGAGGAAAAGGAAGCAGAGCTTCTCTCAGTGGACTGGCAAGTAGGTCGTACGGGTGTAGTAACGCCGACTGCTAATTTGACTCCAGTGCAATTAGCGGGGACAACGGTTAGTCGAGCCACCCTTCATAATGTAGATTACATTGCCGAAAAAGACATTCGTATCGGTGATACCGTAATTGTCTACAAAGCTGGTGATATTATCCCTGCTGTACTTCGTGTAGTAGAGAGTAAGCGTACGACACAGGAGCCGATGGAAGTACCGACTCAATGTCCATCTTGTGGCAGTGGTCTTTTACATTTTGAAGATGAAGTTGCCCTACGTTGTATCAATCCTTCTTGCCCTGCTCAGATTAAGGAAGGTCTGATTCATTTTGCCTCTCGAGATGCCATGAACATCGCAGGTATGGGACCTTCAGTGGTTGAAAAGCTCTTTAAAGCTGAATTGGTTAAAGATGTGGCTGATATCTATGGCTTGAACAGTCAGGATTTCCTTCAATTGGAAGGTTTCAAGGAAAAGTCGGCTGAAAAACTTTACGCAGCCATTCAAGCATCAAAAGAAAATTCTGCAGAGAAATTGCTCTATGGCTTGGGTATTCACCATGTTGGCGCCAAAGTTAGTAAGCAGTTGCTAGAAGCTTTTGGCAGCATACAAGAGTTAGCCAGTGCAGATGTCGAGGCTATTGCTGCTGTAGATGGTTTAGGAGAGGTTATTGCCAAGTCCATCCAGCGCTATTTTGCTAAGGAGGAGGCTCAGGTTCTTATGAAAGAACTGGAATCCTATGGCGTTAATTTGTCCTATCTTGGACAAAAGGTGGCAGATGATGCTATCTTATCTGGTAGGACAGTTGTTTTGACAGGAAAATTGGAGCATCTTAAACGTAGTGAAGCAAAGGCAAAACTAGAAGCTCTGGGTGCTAAGGTGACAGGTTCTGTCTCTAAGAAAACAGATTTAGTAGTTGCTGGTAGTGATGCCGGAAGTAAGTTGGAAAAAGCACAAAGCCTAGGAATTGAAGTAAAAGATGAGGCTTGGTTGCTGGATTTATAGGAGTTCAATATGAAACAAAAACGTGCCCGCTTAATTTATAATCCAACATCTGGACAAGAAATTATGAAAAAAAATGTTGCCGAGGTCTTGGATATTCTGGAAGGTGCTGGCTTTGAAGCGTCAGCCTTTCAAACAACACCAGATGAGAACTCAGCAAAAAATGAGGCCACTCGTGCGGCCAAAGCAGGCTTTGACTTAGTTATTGCTGCTGGTGGCGATGGTACAATCAATGAGGTTGTTTCTGGGGTTGCCCCGCTTAAAAAACGCCCACAAATGGCGGTTATTCCAACGGGAACGACAAATGACTTTGCACGCGCCTTGAAGATTCCAAGAGGAAATCCTGTTGAAGCAGCCAAGGTTATCGCTAAAAATCAGACCCTTCAGATGGATATTGGCCGTGCCTATGATGACAAATACTTCATCAATATTGCGGCTGCTGGTTCCTTTACGGAACTAACCTATAGTGTACCTAGTCGCTTAAAGACAGTACTTGGTTATTTGGCCTACCTTGTTAAGGGGGCAGAGTTGTTGCCACAAGTTAAGAAGGTTCCTGTTCGTATTACGCATGATGAGGATGTTTTTGAAGGTGGTCTTTCCATGATTTTCGTTGCCTTGACCAATTCAGTTGGTGGCTTTGAAACGATTGCCCCAGATGCTAAACTGGATGATGGTAAATTTACTCTAATCATGGTTAAGACAGCTAACCTCTTTGAATTGGTTGACCTCATTCGTCAAATTCTCCAAGGTGGTAAACACATCTATGACAAGAGAATTTCCTATATCAAAACGAGCTCGCTGTATATTGAGCCTTTAAGTGATGATCGTATGATGATTAACCTCGATGGCGAATACGGTGGTGATGCACCAATTCATCTCCAAAATCTGAAGAATCATATTGAATTTTATGCAAATATTGATGAGATTTCTGATGATGCCATCACTCTTCCAGATACAGACGAATTAGCTCTTGAAGCCATTGCACAAAAATTCAGTACAGAAGCTGAAAAGATTGAGAATGACTAATGTTAAACCTTTAAGCAACCTAAGATAGGTTGCTTTTTTAGTATATTTGTAGAAAATGACGCTTTCATTTGTTACAATAGAAAAAACTGGGAAATTGTTATATAGAATATTTAGAGGAGTAGAGGTTTAATAAAGAGAGTAAACATTATTTAAGTGATGATCATCTAAAGAATGGTGATCAGGCTTTTGAGTCGGCTTTTAGTAATAAAGGGCCAGAGTTTGAATCTGCTTTTCAGGAGGAAAAAGCTGAGAAGCGGCATTTCTTTTTGACTCTTGCTCTACCACTGATACTCTTAAGTGTGAGCTGGGAATCGGTCTTCTTATCTTGGAAGTATAAGCCGATAATTGTGTATCTGGCTGTAATTGTGGCATGTTTTGTCCTTGCTATCATTCTCTTTAGAATGGGACAGAAGCTAGGTAGATTTCTCTTCACCGCAATCGTGGTTGGCTTGATTGGACTATCCTTCTTTGCCACTTTAGGTGGTTCTGTCTATCGAGGGGCTATGAAAAAATACAGGTTGATTCAGCAGGTATCTCAGTCAGATCTTGATGAGGATAAACCTGATAGCGATGATCCCAAAGACTACGAAGATGAGTCTGCGATTTATAACTGGACGGAAGAAGATTTTAAAAATCTGAAACCCAAGGCTGATACCTTACGTTCGATTATTAAAAGTCATGGTAAGGGTAATTATGTCGAGATGGAGTTTAGTGGTCTCAAGGTGAGGTATGACCGTGGAGATGGCAATGAGTATATTAATCTCTCTTTTGTGAAGGACGAAAAGAGACGCTTTGTCTATGATGGTGGAATAGCGACTTATCCCCTTGATGGCGTTACGGTAGTTGATAATTATAGTAGTAATTGGTCGGAAGAACAGCTTAACCGGTTACGCACTAAAGACCAAGATTATCTTGGTCCAGCAACACCTTTGTCTGAGGTAGTGAGGGAACATTCTCAGGCAAAAAGGGCCTGGAGAAGTATCAATGTTCATTCATCAGGAATCATACATAAGTCAGTTGATCTTGATTACACTGATCAGAATAGTCCTATTGAGAAAGCACAATTGTTAAGACTATCTTTTGAGTATAACGAAAAGAAAAAGGACTATTATTTGAGCTATAATTCTGTGGCTCGTCGCTACTAGGGATGACTATCTATGATAATGAATAACTAGACAGCAATTTTTTAGTAATAAGAGGTTTGATTATAAAGGGGGATTTTATAATGACAGCATCAAAAACCAAACGTCTCTTGTATTTTATGTCCGAATTGGAAAAGGGAAATGACATTTCAAAAACGGACTACCTAGCTCGCTTTGGCATAAGTGAGCGTACCCTTAAAGAGGACGTGAGTGAACTCAAGGAAAATTTGACTGAGTTACGTCCAAATATGAAGGTTAAGTATTCTAGAAAATACGGTTCCTATCATGCCCAGTATGAACAGGGCTATGGTAACCTTAAATACAATCAGGCAGTTATCCTATCTAAGATTCTTTTAGAGAGTCGTGCCCTTCGAAAGGATGAAGTAGCAGAAATTATCAACATCTTTGTTGAGAGGGCTGTAGACGACAAGGAGCGCAGACGTATCAAGCGATTGACTGAGCTAGAACTAGATAGTTATCAAGAACTTAAGATTTATCAGGATCAAGATAAGTCACTCTTACCAGCTATTTCAGCCATTTTCGATGCCATTGTGGACCAACGTCCTTTGTCTTTTAGTTACCGTAAGCCAGGGGAAAAAGTGGAGGAATATAAGGTTTTTCCAATTTCAGTCATTTTTGACAACCACTATTTCTACTGTATTTCTTACAAATTGGATGAGAACTATAGTTGTGATTACAAGTTCTCTGAAATTCGTTATTTCCGTGTCGATCGTTTTCAGACCATTCATAAATCTGAAAATGACGTCGCCTTCACGCTCAGTCCAGAACAACAAGCCCGTCTCATTACAGATGAGCAGGTGCGCTACCAAGCTTTCTCAATGCTTTCTGGTAACGAATGGGCTCGAATTACCTTTGAGTATAAAGGTCTCTACCGTGATGTCTTGGAGTCTGATATTCCAAAACTGAAATTGCTAGAGGAAAGCACTAGTGATGGTGTTGATCAGGTCCGTTATGAGATTGAAACCTTTAGTTTATTAGGCTTTCAAAAGTATATTCAACGCTTTGATGGAGATTTTGTTTTCCTTAAGATTGAAGCAATGGATAATTAATGAAAAAGGCATTCGTTTATCCGAATGTCTTTTCAAATCTGACAAAAATAGTATAATTGTGTTAAAATAGGAATACGGAAGCGTTATCATTTCCATAAGGAGGGAAAATATGAAAGAAAAGAAAAAAGAAATGCAAAAACAAGTCTTAACTCTTTTAGGAATCTTGATTTTTGCCTTTGTCAATGTGTTTATCTTTGATAATAAGATGGGCGCTGGTTTTTCCGCCTTCTCAACTATTACCCTGATGAGTATTGGACTTTTGTCTAAGCGCACCAGTCTGCGAGTTTTGGCTATTATTTCCTATCTCATCAATGTGGTAGCAGCCGTTTTTGGCTTCAACTACGTTGGTTTTCTAACAGCAGTTCAAGCCATTGAACTTATCTTCGTTATCTGGTATCTTTACCCACGTGACACGTTTTTGAGACGAGATACAACTGATAAATACACTTACCGCTATCGTTGGATTCATTTGCTCCTGACGGTTTTGATCTCAATTGGAGGTTATATCGTTTTTGCAGTTGTTTCTAGTATTTGGGATGGTTCCTTCCTAGAATACGGTGGGAACACAGCTCTCATCTTTGCTATGCAATATTTGCTCTTTTTGAGCATTACCAAGTCGAGACAAGATGAACCGACCAAGGTTGCCCATTTGTTCCAAAAGGAACGCCGTACTAAGGAAATGAAAGCAGCAATAGAGGCCGAACGCCAAGCCAAAGAAAGAGCACTTGCACAAGCTTTTGAGGTACCTTTGAAGGCACCAAGTCAAACAGCTGCAAAATTTGGTAACAACATAGTCAAATTTGCATCTGTCTGGCTATTGGTAATGGACATGTCCATCTTGGCTTACTTCTTCCGTCCAAATGATGTTGGTTTCGGCTTTGGTGCCTTCTTTGTACTCTTGACCATTGTCTTGTCTTTGATTTTCAAATCTGAGGAAGACAAGGAGGACGTTTTCTCTATCATCTATCACAAGATTCGTCCTATCCAACCTATTTTCTTCATTCTGCTCTTGATTGCTCACGCGCATAAGTTTAGCTACGGGGCTGCTTACGCTCTCTTGTTCTCAGCTGCTTATTTCTTCTGGGCAATCAATAAGATTAATATGAAGACCCTCTTGACCTTTACAGTCATCATTTATTTCTTCCCAGTCTTTGGTTACCTATCTAACCCTTATCGTCTAGGTGCTGAAAACCTTAAGATGGTAGGTGAACTGGTGACAGATCGTAATAAGTCTAATACCTTCTATATCGGTCATTATTGGTCACTTTTAGGTTTACAGATTGATGGTGAATATGAAGGAGTCCCTGTTGCTTGGCAGGCTGCTAAGTATGCAAATATTGAGACCTTATATGATGAGGAGGATAACACCTCAGGTATTTTCTATGAAGATAATCATGGTGACTATGTTTATGATTTACACCTAACAAATAACAAAGGTACCATTGAAGTAACAACGGGCTCTGGCAAAGATAAGAAAGAATTCCAATTCATGGACTTTGCCAGAACCTATTATCGATATGAAAAATTGAAAAAAACGGATAACCAAAAGCGTTATAAAGATTTTTACAAGATAGGTACTGTTTCGACTGAGTTGGGAACTTATAATCTTTATCTCGAAATGAATCAAGATTGGGTTGATGACTATCAAAAAGATCCTACTAATGTTGACTACCGTTTACTTATTTTTGGAGACAAACTGACACCAAAAGAAGCTTACGAAAAAGCATATCATTACTAAAAAAGTATCTCTGCAATTTGCAGAGATACTTTTGTCTGTCAGTCTTTGTATCCACGTTTGGACAACTCTCTTACAAGGACGGCTCCCAAGATTGAAGGTACTAATTGTCCTAATAGCAAATTGAAAACGAGAGCAAGATAAGGAAGTTTAAGTAAGGCGCTAAGCCAGATAGGTACCACTAAGGATGGAACGAGTAGGATTGGGAGTACGATAAACCAGCTTGACAACTTGGCTTTACGGATGAGGTAGATGCTACCAGTTGTTAAAAAGCTAGCACAGAAACCACCAACCACGTCAATCAATCCCAAACCTCCAAAAGAGTTTGCGATGGCATTAGCCAGACTAATTGGGAATACCAAAAACGGGAAGATGTAGGTTAATCCATATAAAGCGGTAGCCAGACGCATTTGAACCGCACCAAATGAAATGGCTTGAGAGACAAAGAGGATAGCGATGTAAAGAGCCATCATAATAGCTGACAGAACGAGCTTTTGAGTGGTATTAAGTTTGGTTTTCATCATTTCTCCTTAATTGGGCATAGTAAAAGAGTAGCAGGTCTACTCTTTTTGTGATTTAGGTCTAGAGTTATTTTATAAATCAATCTCTAAGACAATAGGTGTGTGGTCTTGGCGATCACCAGAGTCAATCATGTCTGATTTTGTGACCTTATCGGCAATACGATTTGAAGTCAACCAGTAGTCGATTCTCCAGCCTGTATTGTTGATTTTAGATGTTTTGCTACGTTGAGCCCACCAAGTGTAGGCTCCTGTAACGTCGCCATTGAGGTGACGGTAGGTATCTGTGAATCCTTTGGCAAGGAGGTTAGTGAAGCCAGCACGTTCTTCATCTGTAAAACCAGGTGAACGACGATTACTTGAAGGGTTAGCCAAGTCGATTTCCTTGTGGGCAACATTATAGTCACCAGTCGCAAGAACGGGTTTCTGAGCGTCCAATTCAGCTAGGTAATCCGCATATTTTTCATCCCAGATTTGACGTTCAAGCAGACGTTTGAGGCCATCACCAGCGTTTGGTGTGTAGACCTGTGTCACAAAGAAATTGTCAAATTCGAGAGTGATGATACGTCCTTCACAGTCCATGGTTGAAGGTGCTCCGATTTCAGGATAGGTAATGACTGGATTCAGTTCTTTTTTATACAAGAACATGGTTCCAGCATAACCTTTACGGGCAGGTTCAACAGATGAACGCCAAGTATTGTCATAGTCAGGGAAGTAGTCTTCCAAGATTTGCAAATGCTTTTTAGTCGGACCTTTAGCAGACAGTTTTGTCTCTTGAATAGCAATGATATCTGCATTTTCAGCGACCAAGGTGTCGATAACAGCGCGTGATAATTGAGCGCGTGCAGAATCACTAGTAAGGGCGGCATTTAGGGAATCAATATTCCAAGAAATTAATTTCATGTGTACAGTTTCCTTTTTTGAATCTTTCCTTTCTATTGTAGCAGAAAATAAGGTGTCAGGCGAGTTATGGGTTTGATAAGGGAAGCTAGGAGGAGTATACTTATCTTAGATTGAGAGGTACATATTAATGAAAAAGCAATCCTACATTTATTACTTGTTTTGGGCTCTCTTGTTGATACAAATCATGCTTACCATCATGACTAGTCTGTCACAGGGAATTATTCTTCCCGTTGCCATTTTTCCAGGGATGAGTCTCTTCTTTCTGTTTTGCTTAAGGTATCTCTTAGGCTACAATCTTAAGAAATCTCCTTCAGAACCCTTATTTGTCCTTCGTAGGAGTGGTCTTGGAACTAGTTTAAATCCTAGAAATCCCCTAGGCTATAAGCTTAGTCTCCTAGTGGTCATGGGTGTTTTAGTTCTCCTTTTCTGCCTAACCCTATTAGCCTTTCTTGGAAAATAGAGTCTTAGTTTTTTTTATTTGCAATTATCACTAACTAGTTATAATATACTCTCATAACAAATAAAAGAATTACTGGAGGAAAGATTTATGACGATTGAACTTGGCATTTCAACTTTTGGAGAGACAACCCTCCTAGAATCAACTGGAAAAGCTATCTCTCATGACCAACGTATTAGAGACCTCGTTGAAGAAATTGAATTGGCGGATCAAGTTGGACTAGACATTTATGCGATTGGAGAGCATCACCGTGAAGACTTTGCGGTATCGGCACCGCAAATTGTTCTTGCAGCAGGTGCTGTGAATACCAAGAAGATTCGTTTATCTAGTGCAGTAACCATTTTGTCGTCTATTGACCCGGTTCGTGTCTATCAGCAGTATGCAACCATTGATGCTCTGTCAAATGGTCGTGCAGAAATCATGGCGAGTAGAGGTTCTTTTGTTGAGAGTTTTCCACTTTTTGGCTATGATCTTTCAGACTATGATGAACTTTTCAATGAAAAACTAGACATGCTTCTGGAAGTGAAAAAGCAAACGAATTTAACTTGGCAAGGTAAGCATACTCAATCTGTTGACAATCGCCCTGTGTATCCGCGAGCAGTCCAAGATGATTTTCCATTATGGGTAGCGACAGGTGGTCACATTGAGTCGACCATTCAAATTGCGGAAAAAGGTCTGCCAATTGCCTATGCTACAATTGGAGGAAATCCAAAGGCCTTTGCAAAATTAGTTGAGGTTTATAAGGAAATCGGTGCTCGAAATGGTTATTCGGATGAACAACTTAAGGTGGCTGCCCATTCTTGGGGTTGGATTGAAGAAAATAATTTCCAAGCGATAGAGAATTATTTTTATCCAACGAAACAAACGGTAGATAACATTGCTAAAGATCGCCCACACTGGTCTGAAATGACTAAAGAGCAGTACTATGCTAGTGTTGGACCAAACGGAGCCATGTTCGTTGGGGACCCTGCTCACGTTGCTCAAAAAATCATTCGTATTATTGAGGATTTACAGCTAGATCGCTTCATGCTTCATCTCCCGATTGGTTCTATGCCACATGAAGACGTTCTAAAGGCTATTAAACTTTATGGTGAAGAAGTGGCACCGATTGTTCGTCGTTATTTTGAAAATAAAGGATAGTAGCTTGAAGGTAAACCTCAAGTTCTCTCTACTATTGTCATCATCACTGTTCTATGATAGGATGGAAGATAATTGATAAAGAGAAGAGGAAAATTATGCGAAAGCTGTCAGAAGCAGAATGGATAAGTCGTTTTGAGCAAGTTCAGGGGCGTAAACCGAAACCTGATGAATTACAATTAGCTTATCAGTCTGGCCTTATTGGAATCTCGAAAAATTATAATTATATCTATATTCTTCTGGGGGCTCTAGTAGCAATCGTAGTTGGCATTGGCTTGACTCTAGTCTCTAGTTCAATGAAGAACGTCAAACAGACCAAGTCATCTGCCACAGTGGCTAGCTCGATATTTTCATCGACAGAGAAGGCTAGTGCCACATCAAGTACTTCATTGGCCGAAAATCCGAAGACAAGTGAATCTAGCAGTGCAAGTATTGACACACCTGATGCTAACCATGCTAAGGAAGCCTATACTGAAAATCCACGTTGGACCAATGACAAAGCTAGTCAACTTGCTAGTTTGATGGTTTCTTGGGGTAACCAGATGAATCAGCCTGGATACAAAGAAATCACTAATGAAGCCTCTTCCTTGCCTATCCGTTGGATGTCGGACCATAACCAGACTGTGGATGCTACTTATGCTGCAAATGGTAATAGCAGTTCTGAGTATACCATTGTTTCCGTTTACGAGAGATGGGAAAATGTATCTGTTCACCGTTATTTCTTTACCATCAAAAAAGATGGAACTCCCTTTGTTCTTTATTCACCAACTACCAATGGTGGTGTCTATTATGTCAAAGAAACAGAGAATGCAGACCTTAAATCAGGATATGCAGATATTGTAAACAATTAAAAACTAGGAACCCGACTGGGTTCCTAGTTTTTACTTTGAAGACAAGTCAAGCTGTGCTCAGCTCGTCTACAGTTATTCGCTCTTATTTAACCTTCTTAGCTAACATGGTTGCAAATTGAAGGGCGATGGGATTGCCATATTCATCCAAACGGTGAAGGTGACCAAGATTTTCATTATACTTGACTAACTCCCAGTCACTATAATAATTTTTCAACTCTCCCTCTTCAAACGTAAATGGGAAAGGCATGGTACAAGGGTGTTCCTCAGTATCCATGGCACAAACAATCAGATTGTAACCACCTACGACAGTACGCTCTTGCATATTCTTGATAATAGCCGGAATTTGATCGGGATCAAGGAACATAAAGACTACTGTTGAGAGGATGAAATCAAAGGTTTCAGACTCAGGAAGAGCAGCAGCATTGATATCGTAGTAGCCAGCTCTAACATTGTAATTTTCCTCATCTGCAATCATTTGGATGCGTTGTGTAGCTTCGTTATTAACATCAACGGCTGTAACATCATGCCCAAGAGATGCCAAATAAAGAGCGTTACGACCGTGACCACAGCCTAGGTCAAGGGTGCGACCAGGTTTGATATGGCCAGATTGGACTGCTTCAAGAACCTCGGAATGGGCTTTAGTATCATACTTTTTAGCCATGTAGTCTTCAGGTTTACAGTAAAAAGAAAGATAGCATTCCAAATCATCTGAAGCGGCTGCGATGCGATGCCAAGCTTGTGGTTCAACAAAAGGAATCTCTGTCTCGGAGGTAAAGAGGTGCTCTGCAGTAACCTCTCCCTCTTCGTCTAATTCGTAGAAGTGAAGAGATCCCGATAGAATGGTCAATTTAGCCCAAGTTCCCGCCTTAGTATTGTGTTTTTGCGTCACCATTTCCGGAAGTGTTGTAGCTGTCCAGTTTGGTAAACGTTTGTAGCAAAGAAGTTGCTGATCTATAGTCATTTTATGAGTTCCTTTCAAACGGTATGGCTCTATTATAGCAAAAGTATAGAAAAAGAAAAAAGGCCTAGCCGGGTGAGCTAGACGATTTTCTTGTGAGAGATCTGATAATCTAGGAATGGGGAAAAGTGTTTGGGGAAGATAGGTATAAATGTTAAGAAGGGTTCCTAGACTATTTAGAAAATGTTTATGAGAACAATAAGTTTTAAATGATAAAATACTTATCTATAACTCATTAGGTCTCTCTTTACATTATCTATTGTACCAAAAAAAATCAGAGAAAACTTACATATTTTCAAAATATGTAAGAAAAAATCATGAACAGTCATTTTCTGGTCTTGAATGGTAATTTTGTGAGAATTATTTTGAACGATTACTAATCTAGTAAGCTAATACCAATGCCTATGTGCTTTAGATACAATAAAAAACGCCTAGCTGCTGTTGCTAGACGTTCTTTATTAGGAGAGATCTGGAAATCTAGGAATGGGGGAAAAGTGTTTGGGGAAGATAGGTATAAATGTTAAGAAGGGTTCCTAGACTATTTTTATTCTGTTTATGAGAATAATGAGCAAAAACTAACAAAGTTGAGTTTTCTAACTCATCCGGTCTCTCTTTACATTTTCTATTTTACCAAAAAAAATGGAGAAAACTTTACATATCTTTAAAATATGTAAGAAAAAATCATGAACAGTCATTTTCTGGTCTTGAATGGTCATCTCACTTGTATAAAAAAAAACAGAACCTGATAGGTCTGCTTATAAATTATAGTGATGGTGTAAGAACTTAAATCTTGCTATAGAGCTTCTTAACATTGTTAATATCAACTGGTTGGATACTTGTCTTACCACCTTTAGGTTCCATTACAGAGGCAACAGCACTGTTGTGCTCAAGTCCAATTGAGTGGCCTAATTCGTGTTGCGCAGTGTTAAGGAGTTTTCCACCATTCTTTTGATAATAATTGTTTTGAACATGGAAGGTGTTCAAGTAAACAGTAGCATTACTATATTGCTTAGTTGGGAGGTAGTAAGTAGAGTAGGTAACCCCAAGAGGAGCTGCTACATTACCTTCATAACGTTCATCAGCAATGATGTTAGCTTTTTGTTTATCGTTAGTGAGCAAGAAATTAAAGGCACCAGTGTTATTCCAAGAAGTGATAGCTTGTTTGTAGGCATTCACGATTTCAGGATTTTTAGCATTGATGAAGACTGTTGCTTCCTTACTTGACCAGTGAGGAGTGTCGTAATTCTCTTTTACCAGTTCGTTATTCTTTTGCCATACTTGAGCAATTCGGTCCACTGGTTTAGCAGGTTGGATAGGAGTAGCTTTAGGAGCTGTAGGTTTAGTGACAGTCGTTGTTGGCTTCTTAGGTTGTGTCGTTGTAGAAGGCGCTGGCTTGTTTACAACAGTTGTTGGTTTCTTAGGTTGAGTTGTAGATGTTGTAGGTTTGTTAGCGACTGTGGCTGGTTTTTTAGGTTGACTAACAGCAGGAGTTGATTGTTTAGGTTTTGTTGTAGCTGTTGTCGTGGGCTTTGTAGAAGGTGTTAATGGTTTTGGAATATAAGTAGATAGAATCTTATGAACGTTACCATTATTAATTTCTGTTGATACCCATGTAGCACCATCTTTTGACCAGGTTTGTGCTTGAGCGACAGTTTCGGTCTTTGGTTCAGAGTGATTTTCTACAGCCTTATGATTGCTATCTGTATTTGTCGGAATTCTAGTCCCATAGGTTTTGCTACCAGTCTGGCTGTCGACAGTACTGCTAGCTGTTTGACTATCTTGTTTCAATTCCTCAAAAGTCGGAGTATTTGTGGGCGTTTGTTCATAGTCATTTTCATGTGTATGAAGATCATCTACAGAGGTATGTGACACAGTAGTCACAGTAGTAGGTGTTTCACTAGATACACCTGTTTGAGTGATGGTATTGGTATTTGTAGTTGTTTCAAGTTCAGAAAATGTCATAGCCTGGTTAGGATCTGAAACATAGGTTTGATCCGCAGAGGCATGCTGAGGACTTCCCACAAGAAAAGCACTAATGATACCAACAGTTGCAAGGGTTAAGATGGTCTTTGTCTTAGTCCCTTGCGTTTTAAAAGAACGTAACATAACTTTCTCCTTTTTAATATAAAACAAAAACAGTTCTCATGATAACATCTAAAAATGAAGATAAAGTGACAGGGAGATAACAATTGTTTTATAAATGAAATGAGGTAAGTTAAAAAGACTTTATGCTGTACAAAAAGGAATATTATCCGATTAATTATGATAAAATGTTAAATAGGTATATTAAAGTATATTAGAAAGAAAGAGGGAAATAAGATGCTTTCTATTATCGTCCTTGAAGATGATGCCTTGCAGCGTCATCGTGTTAGTCGTTTATTGGACGAAGCAGTTGAGGAGTCGAAGGCCGTTGTTGATGGGATTACCTTTTATGAGCAAGGTCAGGAATTGTTAGATGCTGATAGAGGTTCGGGTAAATCCATGGTTTATCTTTTGGATATTGACCTTAAAAATCAAACGAAGCAGGGACTAGATATTGGGCTTGAAATCCGTAAGGAAGACTTGAAAGCACAAATCGCTTTTGTTACAGCCTACTCTGAGTTTATGCCCTTGACCTTCCGTTATAAGATTCAAGCTCTGGACTTTGTTGATAAATCCATGGAAGATGCAGATCTTAAGAGAGCCTTGGTAGAACTTTTAGATTTTGCGTATTCGCAGGTTGAGCAAGAAACCAAGGCACAGAGTCTGACGGTAAAAACGGATAAAAATGATGTTAATATTCCTTATGATGACATTTTATACATTGAAACAGCCCCTGTGCCACATAAGTTGATTGCTCACACCAAGTCAAATCTAGTAGAATTCTATGGAAAAATTGCAGAAGTAGCGAAATTGGATGATATTTTCTTCCAAACGCATCGCTCTTTTGTTGTCAATGTGAGTAATGTGACAAGTGTGGATCGTACGGCTAATATGGTCTTCTTTGAGGGAGACGAGTCATGCCTCCTCTCGCGGACACGTAAAAAGGAACTTTTGGAACGATTGAAAAATCGTTAAGGCTCAGATTTTCCCCTTCTTCTCTAATCATTATTGAAAGTTTTCTGAAATTCGAGATAATTATTTAATTTTATCTCATATAATAGCAGGAAGTGTGATAAAATAGTAATGTGGCTTTTTACTGCTTATTTAAGATTACTAGAAGGAGGTGGCTAACCATTAAATGATGCTCAATTTGCAAATTGCATTAGAATATCTTTTGCATTTCATCGTCATACAGTGGATTTACGAAAAGACCAGCTTGGTCAAGATACCACGTATGATTCTTCCTATTGCGTTCTTAGTTGAATGTATAGGGGGGATACTGGGGATGTCATATAATGTCGGTTTGTCCTTTATGACACCGTTCTACCTTCTTTTCTATGCTTATTTCTATGGCAAGGAAAGAACCACCAATATGTTGGCATTTTATGCTTTCTATCCTCTTGTTCTTTATCTTTTGATTTTTAATGGTTATGCCTACTTTTTGATGCCGGGATTTGGTATCACATCGGATTTCCTTAACAAAAGTTATCTTTATTTCATTTTCTTTGACCTTTTAATTATTCCAACATTTGTCGCTCTTTCCAAACTTCTTAATATTGATTTTAAATATTTGAGGGTTTTGGAGCGAGATCGCAAATTTGGTCGGATAATGTTTTTCACTAACTTTGTTTTGATTAGTTATGTGATTATGAACTATTCCGTAGTTGTGGCTTCGCGTTTCTTTGATTTGTACTATGCTGGCCATATTATAACCTTGATTGGCTATATAGCGATTCTTTATGCTGTTTACAGTGTCAATAGATACGCAGATGAGTACTTTGAAAATGAGCGAAGAAAAGAAAATCGTCGTCACTTGGATGACCTAGAGAAGTATTCTGAACAAGTCGAAAGTCTTTACGAAACGTTACGCAGTTTCCGTCACGACTATACTAATGTTATGATTTCGCTTAATGAAGCCATTCAGATGAAAGACATCGACCAAATCAAGATGATTTATGATAGTGTCTTGAAAGATTCGGCATCAGATTTGAAGCAGCAAAAGTTTGATTTGGCAAAATTAACTCGTGTGACCAACATGCCGCTTAAGAGTCTGTTGTCATCTAAAGTAGCCGAAGCTTTTGATAAAGGTATTCAATGTCATGTTGAGGTTGAAGAGGGCGTCTTCTTCACAGATATGCGTCCACTCGACTTGATTACAATCATATCCATTCTTTGTGATAATGCTATAGAAGCTACTGTATTAGCAGATGAACCAAAATTATCTATCGCTATCTTTAAGATGGAAAATCAATCCGTTATTGTTGTTGAGAATTCAACTAAGGAAGCTTCTATTGATGTAGCTCCTTTGAAACAAAGAGGATTTTCAACAAAAGGAACAGGTCGAGGATTGGGCTTGGCAAATATCGAAGAGATTCTCTTTAGATACGATAATGTCACGCTTGAAACGGAATCAGCACAACACCGTTTTGTCCAATTATTGTCTATTACACCAAAAGAAGATTAATGGGGATTTAATAAGAATTTTTAGAATTCTTGTTAATCCCTATTTTTATGTTAAAAAGTATGGTAAAATAGGGAAGTTAATCATGTGTTTTTTAATTCAGGGGGATTTATTATGTTGAAAGACGAATGGTTAGAGTACTTTGAGGCCGTGAATGGCCGAAAACCAAGACCAATCGACTTTAAAGAAGCCTTGGAACGAGGAGAGTTTGTTCTCTCTGAAGGTGCAGAGGCTCACCAAGTAGCTGATCAAGGAGAGTCTTCAGCTGACCAACAGTTTGAAGAAGGAACCGCAACTGCCAGAGCACTAGCCCAGTCTCAGAAAGAGCGTGACAACGCGCAAGAGGCTATGGCAAATGTGGCTCAAGAAAAGAGAAAGGCCCTATCTCAAGAGACTGTTGGTCAAGTAAGAACCATTCAGTCGGGCCGCCAGGCTGAGGATATTCAAAAAGAAGAGGAACAACGCAAACGCGTCGCAGAGGCTAAGGAGCGTTTGGCAAGTTATGCGCCAACCCGTCCAGATGCAGAAAATCATTCTGTTAATACCTCGAGTGAGCCTAATCAATCTATTCCAGTTTTCAGTAACCAAGCACAGCATCTTGGATTGTCTGAGGATTTGACAAAACTTGATCATAAGGAAGAAAAAGCAGCTAAGAAGCTTGCTCGTCAAGCTACTCGTGATAAGAAAAAGGCTGAAAAATTAGCTGCTAAAGCTAAATCTAAGGAAGAACAGACAGTTGCCAGACTAGAAAAGAGATTGGAAAGTCAGGTTCGTCTTCTAGAAACGATTCAAAACGCTAATCAAAAATCGCAAAAGGCCAAAAATTGGGGCAAAGGAGCCTTGATTTCTAGTCTTGTTGCTGTTGTTTTGATGTTGCTTGTTGGTGGTGTATACGGTTTTTGGCGTAATGCTTCGGGGAACATTGAGGGGACTTGGGAATTAAAATCGTCTAAGGTATTGGACGAAAATTCTGGAAAGTTAACCAATGCTCTGAAAGAACATGAAGATAAAGATGAAATTTACGTCTCTTTCCTTAAAGTTGATCAGTCTAATAATTTACAAACACATTCTTACTTTTATAAAAAAGGTGAGGAGGATCAGCCTACTTTTACAGCTTCAGATTATTTGAAGGAATATCAAGTTGTTGATCAGTGGAATAAATCGATTACCTATACTAAAGAAGTTTCAGAATTTAAGCGTGAGTTGACTAAAGTTGTCTCGCAACTTTATCCAAATGCAGATAAGAATCTAGTAGATTACTATATTTCGGATAATGTAGATAACTATCGACTCTACCGTAAAGGGAAACGCACCAAGTCTTATACTGTAAATAAAGATACCTTGGTTGTTTCTACCTACAACGAGGATGGCAAGTTGACCAGTCGTGATACTTACGAGAAAGTGTCGAAGGCAGCTGCTAAGGGTTTAGAAGCTGAATATGCTGAAGCAAAGGTAGCTTATGAAAAAAATCACAAGACTACAACTAAGAAATAGTCGAAAAGGAAGTTAGAGTTTGACTCTAACTTTTTTTGTAGAAATTTTAAGTCTGTCAAGTTTTTTTCTTGACACATAAAAATGATATGGTATACTAGTTAAGGTCGAGGGGCGATAAGTGCCCCCACCATAATAAAAAACTAAAGAAAAGAGATATTAAAAATGGCAGTAAAAATCCGTTTGACTCGTATGGGTTCTAAGAAAAAACCTTTCTACCGTATTAACGTTGCAGATTCACGTGCTCCACGTGATGGACGTTTCATCGAAACAGTTGGTACTTACAACCCACTCGTTGAAGAAAACCAAGTAACACTTAAAGAAGAACGTGTTCTTGAGTGGTTGTCTAAAGGTGCACAACCTTCAGATACAGTTCGTAACATCCTTTCAAAAGAAGGCGTTATGAAGAAATTCCACGAATCAAAATTCTCAAAATAATTTTTTAGCCTATGGATACCATTGAAAATCTTATTATCGCTATCGTTAAACCTTTAATTGCTTCACCAGATCAGTTGACCATCAAAATTATTGACGGTCCTGAGTTTTTGGAGTACCATCTTGATCTTGCCCCAGCCGATATTGGGCGTGTTATCGGGAAAAAAGGACGTACTATTACGGCGATAAGAGCGATTGTCTATTCGGTACCTACTCAAGGTAAAAAAGTTCGTCTTGTTATTGACGAAAAAGAGAAAGCTTAAGAGGTGACCCTAGGGTTGCCTTTTTTGCATATTTTGGTTATACCTAGGAGTCTTTGGTATAATAAGAGCGTCAAAGCATTAAGCTCAGGAAAAACTAGAAATCTAGTTTAGAGGTCGGTTTAATGACTAAGTTGAAGCATTAGCCTAAAAAAGGAGTAATTATGACTTATCAGGAAGCGTTGGATTGGATTCATGGACAATTAAAATTTGGCATCAAGCCTGGGTTGGAGCGTATGGCTTGGATGCTTAAAGAGTTGGGAGATCCACAAGATAATCTCAAGGCTGTGCATATCGTGGGAACAAACGGCAAAGGGTCTACAGTCAATGCCCTCCAAACCATTTTCACCCAAGCAGGTTATGAAGTTGGAACCTTTACTTCACCCTATATTATTGACTTCAAGGAACGAATCTCTCTTAATGGTCAGATGATTTCAGAAGAGGACTTACTTGACCTGGTTAATCGTGTGAAGCCTGTGGTTGAACGTCTACCAAAAGAGACAGAGCATGAAAATGCGACAGAGTTTGAAATTATCACAGTCTTGATGTTCCTCTATTTTGGTCAGATCCATCCTGTGGATATCGCATTCATTGAAGCGGGAATGGGTGGTCTTCATGATTCGACTAATCTCTTTAAGCCCTTGGCAGTCCTGTGTCCATCGATTGGTTTAGATCATCAGGCTATTTTGGGAAATACCCATGCTGAAATTGCAGCAGAAAAAGCTGGTGTTTTGAAGAATGGGGCTCCCTTTATTTATGCGACTGACCGTACTGATGTTCGAGATGTTTTCGAGAAGAAGGCGCGTGAAGAAGGTTCTAAGACCTATGAGCTGGGGAGAGATTTCACAGCTGAAGGGTCAAGCCATTCCTTTGATTTTACCTATGGAGAGCAAAGGTTAGATGATATAGCCTTGGCTATGGCCGGTCAACACCAAGTGGCAAATGCTAGCTTGGCTATCATGGCTTCTTTATTGCTTCAAAAAGATTATCCTAAAGTAACTCTTGAACTCATAAAGAATGCCCTGGCTCATGCCCATTGGCGAGGTCGAACAGAATTTTTAAGACCTAATCTCATGATTGATGGTGCTCATAATAATGAGAGTGTTAAAGTTTTGATTGACTTGTTGCAATCAGAGTATGCCAATAAGGAGATTGAACTTCTCTTTGCAGCGATTGATACCAAGCCTATTGACGGTATGCTTGCCCAACTAAAATCGGTTGGTGACTTGACTGTAACGAGTTTTGACTATCCAAACAGTGTTAAATTAGATAAATACCCAGAGGCTTATAAGCAGGTACCAGACTTCAAAACATGGATTAAAGAACATGTGACGACTGACAATAAGAAACTTTATGTGGTAACGGGATCTCTATACTTCATTTCTCAGGTCAGAAAATGGGTTTTAGAGCAGGCAAGTGATGGTTAAGACTTGAAAGATGACATTTAGGGGCGTATAATAGCCCTCGTATGTTTTAAAAGTAAGGAGATCACAATGTTTCAACGTCTGAAAAACATTTTAATCGGTGAACCTTTAACTCATGATGATAGTGGTGATGGACACTTATTGTCCAAGATTCAGGCCTTGGCCATGTTGTCGAGTGATGCACTTTCATCTATCGCCTATGGTCCAGAGCAGGTCGTCTTGGTTCTGACAGCTGTATCTAGTGCGGCTATTTGGTGGTCAATCCCTATTGGACTTTTGGTTCTCGTCCTTTTGGCCAGTCTTACCATTTCTTATAGACAGGTTATCAAAGCCTATCCTCAAGGTGGTGGCGCCTATATGGTAACGACGGAAAATCTGTCTCCTAAGTTTGGCTTGATAGCTGGTGGTAGTCTTTTGGTCGATTACATGTTGACGGTTGCTGTTTCAGTGGCCTCAGGTGCAGATGCCATTACTTCAGCCCTTCCCTTCCTGCATCCTTTCAATCTTGAAATATCAATGATTTTGGTGCTTGTTTTGATGGTTATGAACCTTAGGGGAATGCGTGAATCTGCAAAATCTTTGATGATACCAGTTTATCTCTTCATTGTTTCGACGCTCTTCCTATTGGGATTTGGTTTCTTTCAAATTCTAACGGGTCATATGCCTAACGCAGCCACAGCACATTTAGGACAACCAATTACAGGTGTGTCTTTGATTCTTATTTTAAGGGCCTTTACTTCAGGTTCTGCCTCATTGACAGGGGTAGAAGCTATCTCTAACGCGGTGCCTTTCTTTAAGAAACCTAAGGCCAAAAATGCAGCTTCAACCCTCTTTATTATGTCTAGCATTTTGGGGGCTATGTTTGCGGGAATCACCTTCCTCAACTGGTGGACAGGTATTACACCTCATGCAGGAGTAACCATCTTGTCACAAATGGCTAGAGAAATTCTCGGTCAGTCATGGATTGGTAGTATTCTATTTTACGTTTTCCAATTCTCTACTGCCATGATTCTTGCAGTAGCGGCTAACACAGGTTTTTCAGCCTTTCCGATGTTGTCCTTTAATATGGCGAAAAATAAATACATGCCTCACATGTACCTTGAAAAAGGGGCACGTATGGGATACTCTAATGGGATCTTGACACTTGCAATTGGCGCCATTACCCTTTTGTTTATTTTCCGAGGAAATACGGAACGTTTGATTCCGCTTTATACCATCGGTGTATTCATTCCATTTGCTCTTTCTCAAACGGGGATGGTTATCCATTGGATTCGTGAATATGGTAAGGGATTCTGGAAACATTCTTTAGCTAATATCTTGGGGGCTCTCATTTGTTATGCTATTGTTCTCATTCTCTTCCTTTTCCGTTTAGGAGATATCTGGCCATTCTTCCCAATTATTGCAATCTTGATGTGGATGTTCCTTAAGATTAAAAAACACTATAATGGTGTTGCTCAACAGTTGCGTATTGATGGAGCGGTAGAAGAACACCATTATCAAGGAAATATTGTTCTTATCCTCGTTGGGAATGTTACCAAGGCTAATATCGGAGCTATTTCCTATGCGCGTTCTATTGGTGACAAGGTTATCGCCATGCATGTATCTACTAAGGATACTGAGAACAAGGACAAGGAAACTGAACAAGAGTTTAAAAAATATTTCCCTGAAATTGAGATGGTTCATATCCAATCACCGTACAGCTCAATCACTCAGTCAACCATTCAGTATGTGGACGAGGTCGCCACTCAAGCTGAGAAGGATAATGCGACTCTGACAGTCATGATTCCTCAGTTTGTGCCTAAAAAATCATGGCAAACCATGCTTCACAACCAAATGAGTTTACGATTGAAATATTATCTCAAATGGCGTGAGAATATTGTGGTTTCATCCTATTCTTACCACTTGAAAGACTAAAAAATATAAGCGAAGATAACCTCTATATGAAAGGTGGTCTTCGCTTTTTTTGAGATTTAGGTAGCTAGGAAATCTTATTTTTTGCAAGAAAAATCCAGCAAAATAAGGTATAATAGATAGTATTATAACGTTGCAAGAGGAAATTATGGCAAATCAAGAAAAAGTAGAACAAGCAGTCTATCAACTATTGGAAGCTCTAGGTGAAAATCCTGAGCGTGAGGGACTTTTGGACACACCAAAACGTGTGGCTAAGATGTATGCTGAAATGTTTTCAGGTCTAAATGAAGACCCTAAGGATCAATTTACAGCTGTCTTTTCAGAAGTCCATGACGAAGTTGTCCTTGTCAAGGATATTCCTTTTTACTCTATGTGTGAGCACCATTTGGTTCCATTTTATGGTAAGGCCCATGTGGCTTATTTGCCAAGTGGAGACAAGGTGACAGGACTTTCCAAATTAGCGCGTGCCGTTGAAGTAGCTGCTCGTCGTCCGCAGTTGCAAGAACGCCTTACAGATCAAGTTGCTACAGCACTTGAAGAAGCTCTGAATCCTCGAGGAGTTTTTGTCATGGTTGAAGCAGAGCACATGTGCATGACCATGCGAGGAATTAAGAAACCAGGAAGTAAGACAATCACAACTGTCGCTAAGGGCCTTTATAAAGAAGACCGTGAAGAACGCAAGGAAATTCTTTCATTGATGCGTGATTTTTAGGAGTTAAGATGTTTATTGGCAAACATGAGATTGCAGGTAAGGCCTGTATTATGGGAATCTTGAATGTCACCCCTGATTCTTTCTCAGATGGTGGCGATTTTGACACTGTAGAGGATGCGTTGGCTCAGGTTGAGCGTATGATTGCCCAGGGAGCAGCCGTTATCGATGTAGGTGGCGAATCTACAAGACCAGGAGCAGAATTTGTGACCGAGGAAGAAGAGATTGCTCGTATCGTGCCAGTTATTCAGGCTATCAAGGCAAAATATGATGTGCTCATCAGTATTGATACCTATAAGACAGCTACTGCCAGAGCTGCTCTTGAAGCAGGGGCAGATATTCTAAATGACGTCTGGGCTGGACTCTATGATGGTCAGATGCTAGCTTTAGCAGCTGAAAAGAATGTGCCGATTATTCTCATGCATAATCAAAAAGAAGAAGTATACAATGATGTCACAGAAGATGTCTGTACATTCCTCAGTCAACGAGCCCAGGCCGCCTTGGAAGCAGGAGTGGCCAAGGACAATATCTGGATTGATCCAGGTTTTGGCTTTGCGAAAAATGTCCAACACAATATTGACCTGCTAAAAGGTTTGGGTAAGGTCGTTGCCTTGGGCTATCCTGTTCTTTTTGGGATTTCTCGTAAGCGTGTTGTGGACTACCTACTAGGTGGAAATACCCAAGCTAAGGACCGTGATCAGGGAACGGCTGCTCTATCTGGCTATGCTGTTAGCAAGGGCTGTCAGATTGTCCGTGTGCATAATGTTGATGCCAATCGTGATATTGTTAAGACCATTTTAGGGATTTTATGATACTAAAAAAAGCTCGATTGAGCTTTTTTTCTTAGTCTTGAATTGTCCAAACGCTGACAGATTTTTCAGAAACTGGGAAGTCTCCCCATCCGTCTTCGTCAATGGTTACAGTATCAGAGCAGTTTCCAAGAATGTCATAGAAGATTTGTCCAGCCCAATCACTACCAATTTCCATAGACTTGCTGTTAGCAGCATCATTAGAGATTGTTACAGCTAATGGAGCGCCATCTTCGTTGCCAGAGCGTGTCCATCCAATACAGTTTGGATCATCAAAGTAGTCTGTTTGCTCTCCGTAAGCAAGGTCTTTACGAGCGTAGAGCAAAGTATCTAGGATTTCTTGGAAATTTTCTTGGGCAAATTCACCTTCGATGCCATAGTAGTCACCATAAAATAGGCAAGGAAGACCGTCTTCACGGAGAAGAATGAGAGCATAAGCAGCTGGTTTAAACCATTCTTCAACAGTAGATTCTAGAGCTTGTCCGCGTTGAGTGTCGTGGTTGTCTACGAAGGTTACAGCATGTTCAGGATGATTTTTGACCAAGGAGTGATCGAAAATTGTCGTCAAATCATAATCGGCACCATCTAAGCTAGCCTTGTGTAGATTGTTGTGAAGGGAAACATCAACGAGGTCAAAACGTTTTTCAATCTTTTCAAGATAGGTATTGTTATCCTCTTCGTTACCATTCCAAAATTCACCAAAGACATAGAAGTCTTGACCTTGTTTTTCTTTGACATCACGGATAAAGTTACGCATGAAGAATGAATCGATGTGCTTGATTGCATCCATGCGGAATCCTTGAACACCTGTTGTTTCAACGAACCAATCCGCCCATTCGTAAATGTTTTCAATAACTTCAGGGTGTTTATAGTCTAGGTTAGCATACATAAGATAGTCAAAGTTACCATTCTCATTGTCAACCAAGTCGTTGTCTGCCCAACCTTTGTTGTCACCTTGGATAAGATAGATACCACTTTTATTACGTTTAGCATCGAAGTCAGTTCCGTTAAAGTGGTACCAGTGCCATTCAAAATCGTTGTAGGCTTTATTGCGTCCGTCAAAGGTGAAGTGTGTCCAGCCTTCGATCTCAAATGGTTCGCTGATTTCTTGGGTACGATCCTCTGGGTCAACTTCGACCACTTCGAAGGTCTCGAGTTTATCGGCTGCTGCCTTGTGGTTAAGCACAACGTCGGCCATAGGTACAATACCAACTTCTTTGAGTTGGTTGATAGCATTGAGATACTCTTCTTTAAGGCCGTATTTGGTGCGGACAGTTTCTTTTTGGTCGAATTCTCCAAGGTCAAAGAGGTCATAGACTCCGTAACCAACATCATCTTTGTTGGTAGCCTTAAAAGCAGGTGGCATCCAAACGTGGCTGATGCCCAGGTCTGCTAAATGTTGGGCATCTTCAGCCAAATTGTTCCAGTGTTGACCGTCGCTTGTGAGATACCACTCAAAGTACTGCATTGCGGTTTGATTTGTCATAGTTTTTTTCCTTATTAGTTGAGATAGTCTTGCTTGTAATCAGGAGTCTTTTTAACTCCTGTGCCTATATTTTACCAAATCAGAAGAATTACGCAACCGATTGCATAAGCGTAAACACAATAACTTCAGATTTGTCTAAAATATCATACTAATAAGAGTCCAACTTTTCAACTGTTTTGTGCTAGAATAAAGAGGAGTCTAGTCGTCTGAAGGAGAAATTATGGATAAAATTATTTTAAATGGTTGCCGTTTTTATGGCTATCACGGGGCTTTTGCTGAGGAACAGACCCTAGGGCAAATTTTTGTGGTAGATTTGGAATTGGCTGTCGATTTAACCAAGGCATCACAAAGTGACAATCTAGAAGATACGGTTCACTATGGTTTGGTTTTTGAAGCCGTGCAAAGACAAGTAGAGAATGAAAAGTATATTTTGATTGAGCGTTTGGCTGGTGCGATTTGTGAGGACTTATTTGAACAGTTTCCACCAATTCAATCTATTAAAGTTCGAATTACCAAGGAAAATCCACCAATTAATGGGCATTATAAGAGTGTTGGTATCGAATTGGAGCGTAGCCGATGACAAGAGTTTATTTGAGTTTGGGATCTAATATGGGAGACCGTCAGGGCTATCTTCAAAAAGCTGTGAAGGCCTTGAATGATCTACCTGAGACGGAGGTTAAAGCAGTATCCTCTTGTTACGAAACAGCTGCTTGGGGACTGACAGATCAGGCTGATTTTTTGAATCTTGCCTTGGCTTTAGAGACGAAGTTGCCAGTAGAGACCTTACTAAGGTCATGTCAGCAAATTGAAAAAGACCTTGATCGCGTTCGTCATGAACATTGGGGGCCTCGGACAGTAGATATAGATATTCTTCTATATGGGCAGGAAATCTGGGAGACTGAGCACCTTAAAGTGCCTCACCCATATATGAGTCAGAGAGCTTTTGTTCTGGTGCCCTTAGTAGAAATAGCAGATGATTTGGTTGATCCTAAAACTGGCCAAGCCTACAAAAATTATTTGAGTCAATTAAACACCAGTGATGTCCGTAAATTGGAGCTTATGGACTAGCTTTGCGTGAAATTCCTTGTCGTCAAGATGGGGAATTTTTGCTATAATTAAACTTGGCTTTTTGCTGTATTTTTCTTCTAATTTTTAGGGAAAAATACTCACTCATTTTTAGGTAGTGATAGTAATATGGGGAAGTCTATCACGATACCTACAAAGAAAACAATGTATAGAAAAAGTATGGAAAATAACATGTTAGATGAACTTAAAGAAGATTTAGTGGGGATTGATATTCGTTTCGACGAACCCTTAAAACGTTATACATATACCAAGGTTGGTGGTCCAGCAGATTATTTGGCCTTTCCACGTAACCGCTATGAACTCTCTCGTATTGTCAAATTTGCTAATAAGCATGACATTCCTTGGATGGTGCTTGGTAATGCCAGTAACTTGATTGTTCGTGACGGTGGTATCAGAGGTTTTGTGATTATGTTTGACAGGCTCAATGGTATCGCAGTTAATGGTTATCAAATTGAAGCTGAAGCGGGAGCTAACTTGATTGCGACAACCAAGGTAGCCCGTTTCCAAAGTTTGACTGGTTTTGAATTTGCAGCGGGGATTCCAGGTAGTGTTGGTGGTGCCGTCTTTATGAATGCTGGTGCCTATGGTGGCGAGATTGCCCATATCTTGGTTTCTGCTCAGGTTCTTACAAAAGACGGTGATATTCGTACGATTGACGCAAGAGATATGCGCTTTGGTTATCGTCGTTCAGTGCTCCAAGAAACAGGAGAAGTGGTTATTTCAGCTAAATTTAACCTCAAACCAGGAGACTACGAGCAAATCAAGAATGAGATGAACCGTCTTAATCACTTGCGAGAGCTTAAACAACCTCTTGAATACCCTTCATGTGGTTCGGTCTTTAAACGCCCACCAGGTCACTTTGCGGGTCAGCTGATTATGGAAGCTAACCTCAAGGGACATCGTATCGGCGGTGTCGAGGTGTCAACTAAGCATGCTGGTTTCATGGTCAATGTTGATCACGGGACAGCTAAAGATTACGAAGACCTTATTGCAGATGTTATCGCCAAAGTTAAGGAAAATTCAGGTGTTACACTAGAGCCTGAAGTACGTATCATTGGCGACAAATTAAACTAATAAAACCCTATCCCTATATTTGCTATCCATGGAGGATTTATGACAATTGACTAATCCGATTATTGCCTTTCGAAACGTCTCAAAAGTGTTTGAAGACAGTGGCACACAAGTTTTAAAAGACATCAACTTTGAACTAGAAGAAGGTAAGTTCTATACCCTACTTGGGGCTTCTGGTTCTGGTAAATCAACAATTTTGAACATCATTGCAGGTCTCTTAGATGCGACCAGTGGTGACGTCCTTTTGGATGGAAAGCGTATCAATGATATTCCTATCAATAAAAGGGATGTCCACACCGTTTTCCAATCCTATGCCCTCTTTCCACATATGAATGTCTTTGACAATGTGGCTTTTGCCCTTAAATTGAAAAAGGTGCCAAAAAAGGAAATCGAAGAGCGTGTAGAAGAAGCCTTAAAGATGGTTCAACTCAATGATTATCAAAAACGCTCAATTCAAAAATTATCAGGTGGTCAACGTCAACGTGTGGCCATTGCCCGAGCAATTATTAACCAACCACGTGTGGTCCTTTTGGATGAGCCTTTGTCAGCACTGGATTTGAAACTACGTACTGAAATGCAATACGAGTTGCGCGAATTGCAGCAACGTCTAGGGATTACCTTTGTCTTTGTTACCCACGACCAAGAAGAAGCCTTGGCCATGTCGGATTGGATTTTTGTTATGAACGATGGTGAAATTGTTCAATCAGGAACTCCGGTTGATATCTATGACGAACCTATTAATCACTTTGTTGCAACCTTTATTGGAGAATCTAACATCCTCCCAGGTGTTATGATTGAGGACTATTTGGTTGAGTTCAATGGGAAACGTTTTGAATCTGTCGATGGAGGAATGCGTCCTAACGAACCTGTCGAAGTGGTTATTCGTCCTGAAGATTTGCAGATTACACTTCCTGAGGAAGGTAAATTGCAAGTTCGCGTGGAAACTCAGCTCTTCCGTGGGGTCCACTATGAAATCATTGCCTATGACAATCTTGGCAATGAATGGATGATTCATTCAACCCGTAAGGCGATTGAGGGTGAGATTATCGGTCTTGATTTTACGCCTGAGGATATTCATATCATGCGTCTTAATGAGACAGAAGAAGAGTTCGATGCACGTATTGAAGAATATGTGGAAGTGGAAGAACATGAAGATGGCTTGATTAATGCCATTGAGGAGGAGCGCTATGAAGAAAACAGCTAGCCTCTTCTCGGTACCTTACCTCCTTTGGCTCCTACTCTTCGTGGTTGCTCCAGTGCTCATGCTACTCTATCAGTCTTTCTTTGATATCAGTGGCAACTTTACATTGGATAATTATGGCACCTTCTTTTCCAGTTGGACTTACTTAAGGATGAGTTTTAACTCGGTTCTTTATGCAGCCATCATTACTCTAGTAACTCTCCTTATCTCTTATCCGACGGCATATCTCTTAACCAGACTGAAGCATAAGCAACTTTGGTTAATGTTGGTCATTTTGCCAACCTGGGTCAATCTCCTTCTGAAAGCCTATGCTTTTATGGGGATTTTTGGCCAACAAGGTGGTATCAATGCCTTTCTCGGTTTCTTTGGGATTGCACCCATGCAAATCCTCTTTACGGACTTCTCCTTTATTTTCGTAGCTAGCTACATTGAAATTCCTTTTATGATTCTACCGATTTTCAATGCACTGGATGATTTGGATGAAAATATTGTGAATGCAAGTAAAGATTTGGGAGCCAATGATTGGCAGACCTTTACCAAGGTTATTTTTCCCTTATCGCTTAATGGGGTACGCTCTGGTGTCCAGTCGGTCTTTATTCCTAGTCTCAGCCTTTTTATGCTGACACGCTTGATTGGTGGTAACCGAGTTATCACCCTAGGGACAGCTATCGAACAGCACTTCCTCACGACACAAAACTGGGGAATGGGGGCAACCATTGGTGTTGTTCTTATTGTTGCTATGATTGCGACAATGTGGTTAACAAAGGAGAGACGTCAATGAAAAAATTTGCAAATCTCTATTTAGCTCTTGTCTTTGTTATCCTTTATCTGCCAATCTTTTATTTAATCGCCTACTCTTTCAACAGTGGTGGCGATATGAATAGTTTCACAGGTTTTACTCTGGATAACTACCAGAGCATGTTTTCAGATAGCCGTCTTATGTTAATTCTGGCTCAAACCTTCTTTTTAGCTTTCCTTAGCGCTCTTCTAGCAACGATTATTGGTACCTTTGGGTCTATCTTTATCTATGAGAGTAAACAAAAGCAACAGACTGGGATTTTATCCCTAAATAACGTACTCATGGTTGCACCGGACGTTATGATTGGTGCAAGTTTCTTGATTCTCTTCACCTTGATTGGTTTCCAACTAGGTTTTGTATCTGTCTTATTGAGTCACATTGCCTTTTCAATCCCAATCGTGGTTCTCATGGTGTTGCCACGTCTCAAGGAAATGAATCGAGATATGGTGAATGCCGCTTATGACCTGGGTGCGACCCAATGGCAGATGTTACGTGAGGTCATGTTGCCATACTTGACACCTGGTATTATTGCTGGTTATTTCATGGCCTTTACCTATTCATTGGATGACTTTGCAGTAACCTTCTTTGTAACGGGGAATGGTTTTTCAACACTTGCTGTGGAAATTTACTCACGTGCACGTAAAGGGATTTCTCTGGAAATAAATGCCTTGTCAACCGTTGTTTTCCTATTCTCTATTCTTTTAGTGATAGGTTATTATGCGATTACCAAGGAGAAGGAGGAGCAGGATGCGTAGACTCTATCAATTTCTGGCAGGTATCTTAGCCATTATCTTCTTCCTTTGGGGCATCTCTGCCTACATGCAGAGTCGTACAGGAAATGTGTCGGACAAATTAGTTATCTATAACTGGGGTGATTATATTGACCCAGACCTCTTGACCAAGTTTACAAAAGAAACGGGTATCAAGGTTCAGTACGAAACCTTTGATTCCAATGAAGCCATGTATACCAAGATTAAGCAGGGCGGAACAACCTACGATATTGCTGTGCCATCAGACTATACCATTGATAAAATGGTTAAGGAAGACCTTTTGGTGAAGTTGGATAAATCTAAAATCAAAGGTTTTGACCAGATTGACTCAAGCTTTAAAGGACTTAGTTTTGACCCTCACAATGACTATTCCATCCCTTATTTCTGGGGAACTGTCGGTATTGTTTATAATACAAAATTGGTGAAAAAAGCACCACAGCACTGGGATGATCTTTGGTCACCAGATTACAAAAACCAGATTATGCTCGTGGATGGTGCGCGTGAAGTCCTTGGTTTCTCACTGAATAGCCTGGGATATAGCTTGAATACGAAGAACATGACTGAATTACGTTTGGCTGAAACTAAACTTAATAGTCTAACACCAAATATCAAGGCTATTGTTGGTGACGAGATGAAGGGCTACATGGTTCAAGGTGATGCGGCCATTGGAGTAACCTTCTCAGGGGAAGCCAGTGAGATGCTTGATAAAAATGAGGACCTACGTTATGTTGTCCCATCTGAAGGCTCAAATCTTTGGTTTGATAATCTGGTGATTCCTAAGACTGTAAAGCATGAAAAAGAGGCTTATGCCTTTATCAACTTCATGCTTAAACCGGAAAATGCAGCGCAAAATGCTGAATATATTGGTTATGCCACACCTAACGAGGCAGCCAAAGCCTTACTTCCAAAGAGTATTACGGATGATAAGGCCTTTTACCCATCAGAATCAACCATTAAAAACCTTGAAGTCTATAATAACCTAGGTCAAAAGTGGCTAGGAATCTATAACGATATTTACCTTCAAGTTAAGATGTATCGTAAATAAAAAGTTACCTTTTGACCTTTAGCTTCTAAAATCGGTCAAAAAAATACGAGAGGCTGAAACGCTAGTGTTTCAGCCTCTTTTCTGATTGTCCAAGTGCTTGAAAAAGATATACTATTTTTCTTGAAAAATTGTATTGCTGTGCTATAATAAAGCAAAGAAATTTTTAATGTTTATTTTGGAGGACTTAACATGCAAGCAGCATTTCTCTTTTTACTGATTTCATTCTTGATTATCTTGGGAATTCTCATCAGTATGCTTTATGTCGTACGTCAACAGTCAGTAGCTATTGTTGAACGTTTTGGACGCTATCAAAAAATCGCAACGAGTGGTATCCATATGCGTTTGCCATTTGGTATCGATAAAATTGCAGCTCGTATTCAACTACGTTTGCTTCAAAGTGAGATTGTGGTCGAAACCAAGACCAAGGACAATGTCTTTGTTATGATGAATGTGGCTACTCAGTATCGTGTAAATGAGCAAAATGTTACAGATGCTTACTATAAACTCATGCGTCCAGAGGCTCAAATTAAATCATACATTGAGGACGCCCTTCGTTCATCAGTTCCTAAATTGACGCTTGATGAGCTCTTTGAGAAAAAGGATGAGATTGCCCTTGAGGTTCAACACCAAGTAGCAGAAGAAATGACAACTTATGGTTATATCATTGTTAAGACCTTGATTACCAAAGTTGAACCAGATGCTGAAGTTAAGCAGTCTATGAACGAAATCAATGCTGCCCAACGTAAGCGTGTAGCAGCCCAAGAATTGGCAGAAGCTGATAAAATCAAGATTGTCACAGCAGCCGAAGCCGAAGCTGAAAAAGATCGTCTTCACGGGGTCGGTATTGCCCAACAACGTAAGGCTATCGTTGATGGATTGGCTGAATCTATTGCAGAACTCAAAGAAGCTAATGTGGGGATGTCTGAAGAGCAGATTATGTCTATTCTTTTGACTAACCAATATCTAGATACCCTTAATACTTTTGCGGCTAAAGGCAATCAAACCTTATTCTTGCCAAATAATCCAAACGGTGTGGATGATATTCGTACCCAAATTTTGTCAGCCTTGAAAGCAGATAATAAAAATTAAGCACAAAAAGAAGCCAGATCTATACGATCTGACTTTTTTTGATTTATTTTTCTAGGAATTGAGCCAAACGAATAACTTCAATCTTATAGTCATCTGGATCAGTGATAAAGTAATACATTTTTGGTTTACCAGGAAGACCTGAGAGGTCTGTAACAGTGTATCCAGCCTCTTTGTGAGCTTGGTGTGTAGCTTCTAAATCATCGACACCAACAGCGATATGACCGTATCCATCTCCTAAATCATAGGCTTCGTGGTCATAATTGTAGGTTAATTCCAACTCGTAATCAGGATCATCTTCGAGTTGCAAGTAGACAAGGGTGAACTTATATTCTGGAAAATCATTTCGACGAGCTTCTTTAAAACCAAGAGCTTCTTTATAAAATTTAAGTGAGGCTTCTAGGTCCTTGACACGGACACAAGTGTGTAGAAATTTAGCCATGTGAGATACTCCTTTTATCTAATTCTGTAAGTTTATGATAGCATTTTGAAACCGTTTTTTCTACTATTAGCTCTTTTATGCTATAATGACGAAAAACAATCTGTGGAGGATGATTATGACGATTTTAGCGATTGATTTTGGAGGAACACAGGTAAAGTCAGCACTTGTTTCGGAGGAGTTTGTCATTGAAAAAAGTCTGCCGACGCAGTCATCTCCACAAACCTTGGACCAAGCTATTGATGTTATTGATCATATAGTCACTTCAGTTGAAGCCAAGCTGTCAGGTATTGCTATTAGTGTTCCTGGGACGGTTGATACTGAGGAAGGTGTCATTTATCATGGTGGCTTATTGAGATTTTTCCATGGTTTTCGTATTAAAGATGTCCTTGAAGCCAAGTACCATTTGCCTGTAATGGCTCTTAATGATGGTAAAGCGGCAGCCTTGGCAGAGCTAGCCACAGGTCATTTGCAAGGAGTGACCAATGGTGCAGCCCTTGTTTTGGGTTCAGGTCTTGGTGGTGGACTTATAATTAATGGTAAACTTTTTCAAGGAAGTCACTTTCAAGCGGGCGAGTTGACCTTTCTTTTACCAGTTCAAATGGAAAAAGTTGAGTCTTCATTGATGCGAGGCATGACTCTGTCAGCTGTAGGTTTAATTACCAAAATTAATGAAGTGTTAGGTAACTCTGACTTAAAGAATGGTTTAGCCGCATTTGAGGCAATCAATGTAGGAGATAAAATGGTCTATCCATTTTTTGAAAGCTATTGCCGTAACTTAGCCATTACCATTTTGAATCTTCAAACCATTTTTGATATGGAAACCTTTGTTATTGGAGGTGGCATTTCAGCCCAGCCGATTCTTATCAAGGAGGTCAACCGCCAGTTTGATAAGGTTCACCATGAGGTTGACTTTATCGGTAAAATTATTAAACGTCCCCAGATTGTGGCTTGTCATCATCATAATGGAGCTAATCTAATTGGGGCAGCCTATTTTCTTAAGCAAAAATAAACGGATACTAAAATCAATTACTGATAAAAATATACATAAAATACCTAACTTTTTTGAGGCGATCGGTTAATTCCGTTCGTTTTTTACTGTTAACACTTTACAATATTCAGAAAATTCGCTATAATAGGACCATTAAAATTTTGGAGGTGTCTTTATGACAATTTATAATTTCTCAGCAGGACCTGCTACATTACCAAAACCAGTGCTTGAAAAAGCCCAAGCTGAATTGCTTAACTATCAAGAATCCGGTATGTCCGTGCTAGAAATGTCCCACCGTTCTCCAGAATTTGACAAAATCGTTAAAGATGCGGAAGCGACACTTCGTGAGCTTATGGCCATTCCTGATAACTATAAGGTTATTTTCTTGCAAGGTGGCGCTTCAACACAATTTACAATGGTCCCACTTAACCTCGCTCAAGGTAAGAAAGCTTACTACCTTGTAGGTGGTTCATGGGGGAAAAAAGCTTATACAGAAGCTGTTAAACTTTCAAAAACCATTCCTTTTGAACCAATTCTTTTGGCCTCTTCAGAAGAAACTGTTTACGATCACATCCCAAGCTTTGACCCAGCAACAATTGATCCAGAAGCTGCTTATGTTCACTTGACAACGAACAATACCATTGAAGGAACATCTATCTACGATTTGCCTGATACTAATGGTGTGCCAATTGTAGCTGATATGTCTTCAAATATTTTGGCTGCTCGTTACAATGTTGAGGACTTTGCCCTTATCTATGCTGGTGCTCAGAAAAATATTGGACCTGCTGGGGTGACAGTGGTTATCGTTCGTGAAGACTTCCTTAACGACCAACCACAATTGTCTGCCATGTTGGATTACCGTATTCAAGCTGAAGCAGGATCACTTTACAATACACCACCATGTTTCAACATCTATATTTCAAAACTCGTCTTTGACTGGGTTAAAAATGAAATTGGTGGCGTGGACAAGATGGCTGAAATTCAACGTGAGAAATCAGGACTTCTCTATGATTACATTGAGTCATCTGATTTCTACACAAATCCTGTCAAAGATGCCAAGGATCGTTCTGTCTGCAATATCCCATTTGTAACACCAAGTAAAGAGTTGGATGCTAAATTTGTAGCAGAAGCAGATGCTCTAGGTTTCAAGAATATCAAAGGACACCGTTCAGTAGGTGGTATGCGTGCTAGTGTTTATAATGCATTCCCACGTCAGGGTGTACTTGACTTGATTGACTTTATGAAGAAATTTGAAGCCGAAAATAAATAATTAGGTAAAGAGATGGAAATTAGACAAGCCTTCCCAAATGAAATTGGGGCTATCATGACTGTGATTGAGAGTGCTAGAACTGCTTTAGCAGAAGCGGGGAGTACCCAATGGCAAGGAGCTGATGGTTACCCTACTGAAGAAACTATCTTTGACGATGTCCTTAATGGGCAGGCCTATGTAGGAATTGTTGATGGTCAAATCGTTTCTTATGCTGCGGTGATTGTTGATGGAGCCCCTGCTTACGACAAAATCTATGACGGGGACTGGAAACACCACAATAAGCGCTACATTACTTTTCATAGAATCGCCGTTTTAAGTGAATTTTCGGGTCAGGGCATTGCTCAAACCTTCATTCAAGGTCTTATTGAGGGAACGGATGCTCATGATTTTCGTTGCGATACGCATGAAAAGAATACTGTCATGCAGCATATTTTGGAGAAACTTGGCTATGTCTATTGTGGCAAGGTTCCTATTGATGGTGAACGTCTTGCTTATCAGAAAATCAAAACTAAGCGGGAGAAAGCCTTTTATCAAGAACTTGATGAAGCAGCTCACCACGGGATACATTGATTTAAGAGGAATAAAATTATGGTATTTAGTGTAAAAACGTATAACAATATTAACCAGATTGGTTTGAAGGAACTTGGAAATCATTTCCAAATTGATGGTGATTTAGCGGAAAATCCAGATGCCTACATCATTCGTAGTCAAAATCTCCATAATACCGTCTTCCCTGACAACTTGAAAGCTATTGCGCGTGCTGGTGCAGGAACTAACAATATTCCAGTTGACGAAGCAACTGAAAAAGGAATTGTTGTCTTCAATACTCCAGGTGCCAATGCTAACGCTGTTAAAGAAGCTGTTCTGGCCTCTATCTTACTCTCAGCACGTGACTATATTGCGGCCAATGCTTGGGTTAACACACTTAGTGGTGACGATGTTCCTAAACAAATTGAAGCAGGGAAGAAACAGTTTGCTGGTAGCGAGATTGCTGGTAAGACCCTTGGTGTTATCGGGCTTGGTGCTATTGGTGCACGTATTGCCAATGATGCTTACCGTTTGGGTATGAAGGTCTATGGTTACGATCCATACGTTTCTATTGAAGCAGCTTGGAATATTTCTCACCATGTAAGACGTGTTTCTGATCTCAAAGAGATTTTTGAAAACTGTGATTATATCACTGTTCACGTTCCATTGACATCTGACACAAAAGGAACTTTCAATGCGGATGCCTTTAACCTTATGCAAAAAGGGACAACTATCATTAATTTTGCCCGTGCAGAGTTGGTAGATAACGATGCCCTCTTTGATGCTTTGGAAACAGGTGTGGTTAAACGTTATATCACCGACTTTGGTACAGAAGAGCTACTTAACAAACCTCATGTGACTGTCTTCCCACACGTTGGAGGATCAACAGGTGAAGCAGAACTTAACTGTGCGATTATGGCCGGTCAAACCATTCGTCGTTTCATGGAAACAGGTGAGATTGTTAACTCTGTTAACTTCCCACGTGTGCAACAGGCCTTGAGTGCCCCATACCGTATCACCTTGATTAATAAAAACGTGCCTAATATTGTGGCTCGTATCTCTACAGCGGTTTCTGATTTTAATATCAATATTGATAATATCATCAACCGTTCTAAGGGAGACTATGCCTATACACTTCTTGACCTTGATGAAACAGACAAGTCTAAGATTGATGAATTGGTTGCTAAGTTTGAGGCTAGCGACAATATCGTTCGTGTGCGTTTGATTAAAGGTAAATAATAAGAGTTAATTGACAGGAACAAGAGATTCCTGTCTTTTTGTTATAATAAATATATGTTTTATCGTCAGTATTATTTATCTCCTATTGGACGCTTGTGTTTGGTGGCAAGTGACCAAGCGCTTTATGGCATTTGGTTGGAGGGACAAAAGCATTTTCAGGCAGGAATCAAGGAAGAGGAGCTAGTAGACAACTCAAATCCTATCTTGAAAATGACGAGGGATTGGTTAGAGGCTTATTTTAAAGGGAAGAATCCAAGTCCAGATATCCTCCCTTTAGCTGATAGAGGGACAGCCTTTCAGCTAAAAGTTTGGTCAGCTTTACGGGACATTCCTGTGGGTCAGAGCAGAACTTATAGTCAGATTGGAAAAGTGATTTCATGTCAATCGGCACAGGCCGTAGGAACTGCTGTTGCTAAGAATCCATGGTTGATTCTCGTCCCTTGTCATCGGGTTCTTCCTAGTAGTGGTCATATAGGAAAATATGCAGCAGGAGAAGAAGCCAAGCGTTTTTTACTTCATTTAGAAGGCATTAGGTTTGACAATCCTTAGACAGATGTCTTATGCTAGAAAAAAGGAGAAAAACATGTACACTTTTTATGAATATCCCAAATGTAGCACTTGTCGTAAGGCAAAGGCGGAACTCAATCAATTAGGTTTAGATGTTAAATCTATTAATATTAAGGAAAACCCACCTTCGGCTCAGTTTTTAAAAGAGCTTTTGGCAGGATCAGATTTAGAGCTTAAGAAATTCTTTAATACGAGTGGACAATCCTACCGATCTCTAGGATTAAAGGATAAGCTACCAACGCTATCTCTTGATGAAGCTGTTGAACTCTTAGCTTCAGATGGTATGTTGATTAAACGTCCTATCTTGATTAAAGATGGTAAGGTTTTACAGGTTGGATACCGTACGCCTTACCAAGACTTAAATTTATAAAAAATAAGCAAAAAATCTTGCCACAGTAAATAGAAGTATGGTAAGATTAAAACAGTTGCCGCTATAGTTAAATGGTATAATAGAGCAATGGTAATGCTCCGTTCCGAGTTCAATTCTCGGTGGTGGCATCTGTGATAGAGTCCAGCCTTTGGGTTGGATTTTTTTATGTTCAAAGGGGCTGATTTATGGATCCCAATTTTTCAAAAGAATTTACTGAAAACTCTTGAAATTCAAAAAAAAAGGAGTAGACTAATAGGTGATTAAACCTAGGAGGCAAGTTGTGAAATACTACGTTCAATTCATGTTGATTTGTTTGTTTGCCGTTATTGGTGAAGCTCTGTCAACATTCTTCAAATTACCTATTCCTGGAAGCATTATTGGCTTATTCTTGCTTCTGATTGCTCTTCAGCTTAAGTGGATTCGTCTACGTCATATACATGCTGTGGCAGAATTTTTAATTGCCAATATGACTATTCTATTTTTGCCAGCAGGTGTCGGTATTATGGAACGTTGGAATGCTATTTCAGCGAATATTGTCCCTATTATTTTGATTATTATGGGAGCCTTGGTTCTTAATATTGTAGTGATTGCAGTAGTCGTCGGTTTCATCAAAAAACATTTTGAAGGTGATTACGAGGAGGTTAAACGTGGCTAATTTTTTTAACACACCCTTGTTTGGGCTAACACTTTCTGTACTAGCTTACACATTAGGGCTATTGATTTATCGCCGTTTCCCTAATCCTTTGACGACGCCTCTTCTTGTATCGACTGCCCTGATTATCGTCATTTTGCACTATACAGGAATTTCCTACAAGGATTACTATGTCGGTGGCTCTTATCTTAACAGTTTGATTATTCCTTCAACAGTCGCGCTAGCAGTTCCTTTTTATAAAAATCTACACCTCATGCGCCACCACTATAAGAGTATTCTAATTGGATCAACGGTTGCTTGTGTTCTAAATACGACTTACACGGCCCTGATTGCTAAGCTTTTTGGTATGAATTATTTCCTTGCTATCTCTCTCTTTCCTAAGTCTGTAACGACTGCCATGGCTGTAGGGATTTCGGAAAAAATGCAGGGGATTACAACAGTGACCTTGGTTGTAGTTGTTATTACGGGTATCTTAACCTCTGTCTTAGGTCCTGTCTTTTTAAAAATGATTGGGATTAAAGACCCAGTCGCTATCGGACTTTCACTAGGAGGAACCGGACACGCTGTAGGTACAGGAACTGCCTTCAGATATGGTCAGGTTGCAGGTGCCATGGGTGGTCTCTCAATCGCTGTAACAGGGATTCTATATGTCTTTATTAGTCCTATTGTGGCGAGTTTGATTCTGAAATAAAAAATTAAGGTTTGGATAGGTTTTCCAAGCCTTTTTAGCTGTGAAAAGCAAGCAAAATCTGACCTTTTATGTTATAATTAAGGTTATGAATTATGGAGATTATATCTGGGATTTGGGTGGTACCTTGTTGGATAATTACCAGGTATCAACCCAAGCCTTTCTAGCAACTTTAGAACAATTTGAGCGTACAGCAGAACCTCAAGCAGTCTATGATGCCCTTAAGGTATCAACGAGCACTGCCATTGCTATGTTTGCGCCTGATATAGCTGATTTTCGAACCTTATATAAGCAGGAGGAAGCCAAGTATTTACAGGAACCTGTTCTTTTTGAAGGTGCTAGGGCTGTCCTAGCTAAGATTATGACCGAGGGTGGGCGTAATTTTTTGGTTAGCCACCGTAATCACTTGGTGCTAGACATCCTTGATAAAGCAGAAATTGCCTCTTATTTTACAGAGGTTGTAACTTCTGAAAATGGTTTTGCTAGAAAGCCGAGTCCAGATAGTTTCCTTTATTTAATTAAAAAATACGATATTAAACACGGCTTGGTCATTGGTGACCGCCAGATAGATATAGAGGCAGGAAAAGTAGCGGGTCTGGATACCTTGCTTGTTGACGGCCATAAATCATTATTGGAGATTGTGACATAAATGACTGATGAATTAAAAAATCTTGAAGAAAAAGCGCAAGAATATGATGCCAGCCAGATTCAAGTCCTAGAGGGACTTGAAGCGGTACGTATGCGCCCAGGTATGTATATTGGCTCAACCTCAAAAGAGGGGTTGCATCATTTGGTATGGGAGATTGTCGATAACTCAATCGATGAGGCCTTGGCTGGTTTCGCCACTCATATTCAAGTCTTTATTGAGCCGGATAATTCTATTACGGTTGTCGATGATGGTCGTGGTATTCCAGTCGATATCCAAGAAAAAACTGGCCGTCCTGCAGTTGAAACGGTCTTTACAGTACTTCACGCTGGTGGTAAATTTGGCGGAGGCGGTTATAAGGTCTCTGGTGGTTTGCATGGGGTTGGTTCTTCGGTCGTTAATGCCCTCTCAACACAACTTGATGTTAAGGTTTATAAAAATGGCCATATCCACTTCCAAGAGTATAAACGTGGGGTCGTGGTAGCAGATTTAGCAGTAATTGGTGAAACAGAGAAACATGGTACGACTGTCCACTTTACGCCAGACCCAGAGATTTTCCAAGAAACAACCGAGTTTGATTTTGGAAAATTGGCTAAACGTATCCAAGAGCTAGCCTTTTTGAATAAGGGGCTCCGTATCTCTATCACAGATAAGCGTGAGGGTCTCGAACAAGAGAAACATTATCACTACGAAGGTGGTATCACGTCTTATGTGAAATACATCAATGAAAACAAGGATGTTATCTTTGACGAACCTATCTACACTGATGGTGAGATGGATGGTATTTCGGTTGAAGTTGCTATGCAATACACAACTGGCTATCATGAAACGGTGATGAGTTTTGCTAACAACATTCACACCCATGAAGGTGGTACCCACGAACAAGGTTTCCGTACAGCCTTAACGCGTGTCATTAATGACTATGCGCGTCAGAATAAGATTCTCAAAGAAAAAGATGATAATTTGACTGGGGATGATGTTCGTGAAGGGTTGACTGCTATCATCTCTGTCAAGCATCCAAACCCACAGTTTGAAGGTCAAACCAAGACCAAGCTTGGAAACTCTGAAGTGGTTAAGATTACCAATCGCCTCTTCAGTGAAGCTCTGAGTCGCTTCCTCTTGGAAAATCCTGCTATTGCTAAGAAGATTGTTGAAAAAGGGATTTTGGCTTCTAAGGCCCGTATCGCCGCTAAGCGTGCCCGTGAAGTGACACGTAAGAAGTCAGGGCTTGAAATTTCTAACCTTCCAGGGAAGTTGGCAGACTGTTCATCAAACAATGCCGAAATGAATGAACTTTTCATTGTCGAAGGGGACTCAGCCGGTGGTTCTGCTAAGTCAGGGCGTAACCGTGAATTCCAAGCTATCTTGCCAATTCGAGGTAAAATTTTGAACGTTGAGAAGGCTAGCATGGATAAGATTCTAGCCAATGAAGAAATTCGTTCTCTCTTCACAGCTATGGGAACAGGTTTTGGAGCTGAATTTGATGTCAGTAAGGCACGTTACCACAAGTTGGTCATTATGACCGATGCCGATGTCGATGGGGCTCACATCCGTACCTTGCTTCTGACTTTGATTTACCGCTTTATGCGTCCAGTCTTGGAAGCAGGCTATGTCTACATCGCTCAACCACCAATTTATGGGGTTAAGGTTGGTTCTGAGATTAAAGAATACATCCAACCTGGTGCCGATCAAGAAGACAAATTGCGTGCTGCTCTTGAAAAGTATAGTGTGGGACGTTCAAAACCTACGGTACAACGTTATAAAGGTTTGGGTGAAATGGATGACCACCAACTTTGGGAAACAACCATGGATCCTGAAAATCGTTTGATGGCACGTGTTTCTGTGGATGATGCTGCAGAAGCAGATAAGATTTTCGATATGCTGATGGGAGACAAGGTTGAACCTCGCCGCGAATTTATCGAAGAAAATGCCGTTTACAGTACTCTAGATATCTAATATTCTTTTAGAAAAGGGTGCAATGCTAGGATAACTATGATATAATCGTAATGTTATTCTACATTTATGAACATAATAGACGATTAAGGAGAAACTATGTCTAGCGGAATTGTTTTACTGATTGTAGTGGTAGTTATGCTCGTAATTATCGCTTACTTAGTCGGTATTCTTATTAGAAAACGAAATGATTCGCGGATTGCAGAGCTTGAAGAACGCAAGCAAAGATTATTTGACTTGCCAGTTAATGAAGAAATTGAAGAAGTCAAAAAGCTTCACTTGATTGGACAAAGTCAGACAACCTTCCGTGAATGGAATCAGAAATGGATAGATATCTCGACAAATTCATTCGCAGATATTGAAAATCATATTTTCGAAGCTGAAAATATGAACGATACCTTCCATTTCTTCAAGGCTAGTGGTGAAATTAATAACATTGAGAGTCAGTTGGATCTTGTGGAAGAAGACATCAAGTCTATCCGCGAGGCGCTCTCAACCTTGAAAGAACAAGAAGAAAAGAACAGTGCTCGTGTTAAGCATGCACTAGACTTGTACGAAGAGTTGCAAAACTCAATCGAGGAAAACTCTGATAATTTCGGTTCTACCATGACCGAAATCAATAAACAGCTTAAAAACATTGAAGCTGAGTTTGCAGAATTCGTGACGCTTAACTCATCAGGTGACCCTGTTGAGGCATCAAGTATCTTGGACCGTGCTGAAGAGCACACCATTGCATTGGGTCAAATTTCAGAGAAGATTCCTGCTATTGTAGCTAAGTTGGAAGATGATTTCCCAGATCAGTTGGATGATTTGGAGTCTGGCTACCGCAAGTTGATTGAGCAAAATTATCACTTCCCTGAAAAAAATATCGAACGTCGCTTCCAAGAAATTCGTGAAGCTATCCGTTCAAACTCAAGTGAGTTGGTTTCTCTTGATTTGGACCGTGCGGAAGAAGAAAACGCTGAGATTCAAGAAAAAATTGACAACTTGTATAGCATTTTCGAACGTGAAATTGCATCATACAAGGTTGTTATGCGTCAAAAGAAAATTTTGCCAGATTATCTCAAGCATGCTAAAGAAAACAACAAGAAACTTCAAGAAGAGCTTGAGCGTCTCATGTTGACTTATATCTTCGATGAAACTTATGCGGCAGATGTTCGTAGCTTTGCGTCTGATATTTCAGGTGTGGAGACAGCTGTGCTTCCAACCCTTGAAAACTTTGAAACTCAGGTGAAACCTTTCTCAGAACTTGAAAAGATCTTTGAAAAGAGTCTCAATACCTTGTCTGCTGTTGAAAATGGTCAGGTTGAGGTCTTTGAAAAACTTCAGGCTATTGAGAAAAACGAAGCTAAGGCACGTGAAGAGCTTGATGTTTATGTTAATAAATTGCATGTTATCAAACGTTACATGGAAAAACGTAACCTTCCAGGTATTCCTCAATCCTTCTTGAGTGTATTCTTCTCAACAAGTGCTCAAATTGAGGCCCTTATGGATGAACTCAGCCGTGGACGTATCAATATCGATGCGGTAATGCGTTTGACAGAAACATCTAAAAATGCCATTGATCATTTGGAAGAGACTGCCTACTTGGTTGTTCAAAATGCAACCTTGACTGAGCAACTCTTGCAATACTCAAACCGCTACCGTTCGTTTGAACCTGCTGTTCAAAGCAGCTTTGAACATGCGCTTAAATTGTTTGAAGTTGACCATGATTATGATGCATCTTTGGAAGAAATCTCTTACGCCTTGGAAACAGTTGAACCAGGTGTGACAGATCGTTTTGTATCATCTTACGAGAAGACACGCGAACAAATTCGTATGTAAGAGAAAGATTCTGGACTAGGGTCCAGAATTTTTTGTAAGATCCGTTTTTCATTTCATGTTAAAATTAAATCTAGTGAAGGCTTAGATAGGCATCAAAGAATCGAGGTAATTATGTCAGAAATTAAAGGTTTATTAGTTATGGACGTAGATTCAACGCTAGTCCAAGAAGAAGTTATCGATTTATTGGGAGAAGAAGCAGGCGTTGGTCAAGAAGTTGCTGAAATCACAGAGCGTGCCATGCGTGGAGAATTGGATTTTAGACAGGCCTTGAATGAGCGTGTAGCGACCCTCAAGGGATTGCCAGAGAGTATATTTGATAAGGTCTATGCTCGTATTCATTTCAACAAAGGAGCTAAGGAACTGGTGGATGAACTTCATGCCCGTGGTTTTAAGGTAGGCTTGGTTTCTGGAGGCTTCCATGAGACTGTGGATAGACTAGCAGCTGAAGCAGGAATCGATTATGTCAAGGCTAATCACCTAGAGGTGGTTGATGGTGTCTTAACTGGTAAGGTTTATGGTGAGATTGTTACCAAAGATGTCAAGGTAGCCAAACTCAAAGATTGGGCAGCAGAAAATGGTCTCGAACTCTCGCAAACCATTGCAATGGGTGACGGTGCCAATGATTTACCTATGATTAAGACAGCTGGTATTGGTATCGCCTTTTGTGCCAAACCAATTGTCCGTGAACAAGCGCCTTATCAAATCACAGAACCAGATTTGTATAAGGTAATTGAGATTTTGGATGAGGTTAAGAAATAGAACAGATAAAAAGAGTCCTTTGGATAATTCCAAGGGACTCTTAGTGCATCAAAAAAGCACCGAATCGGTGCCACTTTCTCAAGTTGAATACGGACTAAGCCTTATTTTTAACTTTGCTGTATTGTTTCGAATGGTTCCACTCTCTCTTTGTAACAATTTTTGGTTGACTTCTCCTCAAACTCATCCTATCATAGAGGAGTCTAGTATTGAAATGGGGGAAGAGACATGTTATACGAATATCCAGCGATTTTTCACACGATTGAGGAAGGTTATCAAATTAGTTTTCCTGACTTTGGTCGTAGCATTAGGGCAGATTCTTTGCCTCTTGCCATGACCAAAGCATCTGTGTTTTTATCACATATTATAAAGGGCTATGGAGATAAGCCTTTACCTGTGCCGACTGCGGTAAGTAGTATTCCTAATGAGGAAGAACTCGTCGTTTTGATTCAAACAGAGCTTGATTAAGACTAAAAAACTCTCGGAAGATTAATTCCCGAGAGTTTTAGGTTTTATTGGCCACATAGACGCCCAGGACGACTAAAATGCCTGCAAAAATTTGTAGCTGCGAGAAGGGTTCTCCTAAGACGACAACAGCAGCTAGAATTGAGATAATTGTCGAAATCCCAATAAAGGATGCTGTTCGGTTAACTCCGATATTTGCGATGGCAAAATTTGATAGCAGATAGCCCAGAACACTGCATCCCAAGCCTTGATAAAGGATGGTGATAGTGAATTTTGGATTGCTCACAGGGAGAAGCAAGAGCTCTTTCAAATCACCTGCTAGAAAGCCTTGGCTGAGTGCAAAGAGTCCAAATGTCAGGCAACCACTGGCAAGCATAAAATAGGTAATCTCAAGGCTACTAAATTGACTGGCTCTTTCGACATCAACGCAATAGAGGGCGTAGGAGACGACTGCTAGACCTAGAATCAAGTAGCCCACCAAGGAGAAGTGGGTAGAACCGCCAGCAGCAAAGACAGCTATGATGATACCGATGAGGGTTGTGATGACACCGACCACCTGCCAACGGCTAGGCCATTCTTTTAAAATAAGGCTAGACATGATAAGGGCAACGACTGGGATGCAGGCCAGAAAGGCCCCACTTTCAGAAGCCGTCGTCATACGAATGCCAATGGTTTCACAGATAAAATAGATTATCGGATTGAGGATGGCAATACGTGTCAGAGGTTTAAGATTTCTACCGTTAATGTTTATCCGACGTCGACTGATGAGAAAATAGAGATTGATAAAAAGGAAGGCTGTGACAAAGCGCCAAGAGATTAAAGCCAGGTCACTGACCTGTGCTGTAATAGATTTGGTAAAGATAAAACTGAGCCCAAAGAGAATCTCACAAGTCGCTGCAGCCAAACATCCCAAGACGATTTTATTTTTCATTGTCTCACCTCCTGAATTTGGATTTCCACGCCTATTATAGCACTTTCAGGAAGCGTTTACATCAATCTAAATCTAAAAAATAGACTAGCAGAAGAGCTAGCCTTTTTTATCTTATTTAGTTACCAATTGAGACAGTCCCGTCTGATCCAACTTTGACATTTGTACCGTCTTGGCTATTAACGTCGACTGAGCCATCTTGACCAACTGTTGCGCTGTTACCTTCGCTATCGTTGGCTTCGACAGTATTATTACCGTTTGTTTTTGCTGAGTTACCGTTTCCATCGCTGACCTCAGTTGATCCGTCTTTGTTGACTTTTACTGAAGCACTTGAATCAGTTGAAGAAGATTCTTTGGTCACCTTACTTGATGATGGTGCTGAAGATGACGAGTCAGTTTTGTCTTTAGAGTTGCCACATGCTGCTAAGGTCAACAAGGCAAGAACTGAGACAGAGGCTAAAGTTAATTTAGAAAATGTTTTCATAATAGTCTCCCTTTTTTCTTAGTAAATTCATTTTAAATGAAAAAACGAAATTTTAAAAGCGCTTCCAGTTGTTTTTACCCAACTGTAATCCCTCGGTAATATCAGTGTTGTACAAGGTTAATCTATTGGAAAATAAGAGCTAAAAGCCCTTACGCTTTTTCTTCTTTTGATAGATATTTCAAAGCGTTCAGCTCGGTCCTTAAGGCTCTCTTTGTTATAATAATAAAAAAAGATTGAGGTGATATGATGTATCAAACAACAATTAAAGGTGACAAACGTTTCCATTCGTTTTCAGAGGGTTATGGAGCACCTGTGGAACTTTTTGGCTACACGGAAGATGGGGAAACACCGATGAGCTTGGTGAATATTGCCTTGGCTTCCTGTGTGACCATGTGTCTACAGAGTTATTTTGCCAAGTATCAGGGAATCGAGGAGCTTGCTATTCAGGTTGATTCCAACTATGAAGAAGGGCATTTCACCCTTGCCATTCATTTACCTGAGGATTTGATTTTGGAAAATGAGCAAGAACTCTTGGCTTTTGTGGATAATTTTTGCCGAGTGAAGAAGCTCTTTCGTGAAGATATTCAGGTTGATATTAGCTTAGCCAAATAAGCTTACTATCCTTTATGAACTTCGTGTTATACTAGTAGATAAAGACGTGTCATTTCACTAGGTGTGGAATGAGCAACAATAGGAGGGCTTGCTATGCAAGACAAACTACATGAAATCCGTGTGTTTGAGAATTTTCAAGAAGAACTATTTGAAACGGGACATGTCATCGTGACAACTAAGGTGGTTGAGAAGTCCCTGAATTATTTTGGTAATGCTCACGGGGGGTATTTGTTTACGCTTTGTGATCAGGTCGCAGGGCTCGTGGCCATTTCAACAGGCGACTATGCGGTGACGCTTCAGTCTAATATCAATTATCTCAAGGCAGGGCATTTGTCTGACCAACTCAAGATTGAAGGCCTGTGTGTTCATAATGGTAAGACGACTAAGGTGGTGGAAGTTGTCGTTACTAATCAGGAAGAGAAAATCCTTACAAGGGCTACATTTACCATGTATGTGACAGGCTCGGTCGAGGAATAAAAAAGGAGCGTTTATGTCAGATTTTCAAACCATGGATGACTTTGCGGTCTTTGTTAATGACTACCTGACACCAGACCAATTGAGCGTTCAAGCCTATTCTTATGCGTCAGACCAGCAGGAGCTCTCTCTTCTTGTGACCATTGATGATTATGAGATGATGTGTCGTTGGCATGCTGTCTGGACTTTTTCAGGGTTACACCAGGCCTTCTTCCAGTCTGTAATGGACTCGGCTAACAGCTTTTCTATTGATAGTGATAGCTTGGCTATGAAGGTGCGTGTAAGGGATCAGGAGCTCTTGTTTCAGGCAAAGGGGCTTGAGATGGTGGTTGTCGATTTGCCTGAGCCCCTTTTTCGTTTAGCTGATGTGTCTTTTAACGAAGGGGGAAAACGCTTTACCTACCTTTGTGAAGATCAAAGTGTTACAGCAGAAGATTGGGTCTTGGTTCCTATAGGTTCTGGTAATGCTGAAAAAGAAGCATTTGTAGAAAAGATTTCCTATGTCCTAGCGGATGAGATTCCAGTTGAACTGACAAAACTGAAAAAGGTGATTCAAAAGCTGGATTTAGTAACCGTTCGTTATGATGTGAAGGTTGTTCGAAAGGGATTTTTGAGTTTTTCAGGGATGGCTTTTGAAGGCGAGGAACTAGGTAAGCCAACAGACTTCCTTTGGGTGTCCTTTTTGGCAGAACAAGATGATTTGGCTGTTCCTACCTATGGTATTCGGATCAATGATGGTAGTCGCAAGACTTATGTAACGGCCTTGGCTGGTGAGGATGATAGTATGGAAATGATTGCTCTTGCACCGGCTACTTATGCAGTTTTTAAACTTAGAGGGCCTGCAACAGCAGCTGTTTGGGAGAGTTTTCATTATGCTAAGAAACATTTTGAAATGATTGATCAGCCAACTGTAGAGGTTTATCCACCAGGGAATCGTCAGGCTGAAGATTATGAGATGGAAGTTTGGATTCCAATAAAGGAGGAAGTATAGATGCGTCTGGATAAGTTTTTGGTTGATTGTGGTGTTGGTAGTCGCAGTCAAGTCAAGACCTTTCTCAAAAAGAAGCAAGTGACCGTAAATGGTCAGGTGGAGACGTCGCCCAAGACTCAGATTGATGAGAATCAAGACCAGATTGCTTTTCAAGGTCAAGCATTAACACACGAGACCTTTGTTTACTATCTTTTAAATAAGCCTCAGGGTGTCATTTCAGCGACGGAGGATGCTCGTCACAAGACAGTGCTTGATTTACTGGATGATACAGCTAGACATAAGCAGGTCTTTCCTGTTGGACGTTTGGATATTGATACTCACGGTCTCCTGCTTTTGACCAATAATGGCGATTTAGCTCACGCTATGCTGTCTCCAAAGAAACATGTTGATAAGATTTATCGGGTTAAGGTTGATGGAATCATGGATCAGGAGGATATTCTGGCTTTTGAAAAAGGAATTGAACTCAAAGATCACACTTGCCAACCAGCTAAACTAGAGATTATTTCAGTAGATAGGGCTATTGGGACTAGCCTGGTTCAGATTACCATTGCTGAAGGGAAATTTCATCAGGTTAAGCGTATGGTAGCAGCTTGTGGTAAGGAAGTGACAGAGTTACAACGTCTAAGTATGGGGCCTTTAAGCCTGCCCAATGATTTAGAAGTCGGTGCTTGGCGACGTTTGACCGAGGAGGAGTTGGAAGCTTTAACGGTTTTTGGAATTCCTTTGGCTTAAGCTAGTCTAAGAGTTGCGAAATAGGCAGATTTTTGTTACTATTATTGTGAAATATTAGAAGAAAAAACGAGGTAAATTCAAGTGGCATTTGGAGATAACGGACCACGTAAGAAATCATTTTTTGAACGTCTAACAGTATTGGTCGTTTTGATTATGCTATTAGTAACAGTTGGGGCATTGATTTTCCAAGCAGTCGCAGCTGTCCTTTAAGACGCTATCAAGCGTTTTTTTGTGTATGTCGGAAATTCTTTCGTTTGTGATTGAATTTGTACATGGCATACAAATCAGAAAGAGAGAAATAGAGATGAGTATGTTTTTAGATACAGCCAAGATTAGTGTCAAAGCTGGTCGTGGTGGTGACGGGATGGTTGCCTTCCGTCGTGAGAAATATGTACCCAATGGCGGTCCTTGGGGCGGTGACGGTGGTAAGGGTGGCTCAGTCATTTTCAAAGTTGACGAAGGCTTACGTACCCTTATGGATTTCCGTTATAATCGTAAATTCAAGGCTAAGAATGGCGAAAAAGGGATGACTAAGGGAATGCACGGTCGAGGTGCTGAAGACCTCATCGTTAGTATCCCGCCTGGTACAACGGTGCGTGATGCTGAGACAGGCAAGGTTATTACTGATATGGTTGAGGATGGCCAAGAGTTTGTCGTTGCTCACGGTGGACGTGGTGGACGTGGAAATATCCGTTTTGCGACACCTCGTAACCCTGCTCCCGAAATCGCTGAAAATGGTGAACCAGGTGAAGAACGTGAACTTCAATTGGAATTGAAGATTTTGGCGGATGTTGGTTTGGTTGGTTTCCCATCCGTTGGTAAATCAACGATTCTCAGTGTGGTAACAGCAGCAAAACCAAAGATTGGTGCCTATCACTTTACGACAATTGTTCCTAACTTGGGGATGGTTCGTACGAAGTCAGGTGAGAGCTTTGCCTTGGCTGACCTTCCAGGGTTGATTGAGGGGGCTAGCCAGGGTGTTGGTTTGGGAACACAGTTCCTTCGCCACATTGAGCGTACACGTGTTATCCTTCATGTGATTGATATGTCAGCAAGTGAAGGGCGTGATCCTTACGAGGATTATCTTCAAATTAACAAAGAGTTGGAAACTTACAACCTTCGCTTGATGGAACGTCCACAAATTATTGTGGCTAATAAGATGGACATGCCTGGGGCTGAGGAAAACTTGAAAGAGTTTAAGGAAAAATTGGCTGCTAACTATGATGAATTTGATGAGTTACCACAAATTTTCCCAATTTCAAGTTTGGCTCACCAAGGTTTGGAAAATCTCTTGGAAGCTACTGCAGAGTTGCTTGATGAGACTGATGAATTCTTGCTTTATAGCGAAGACGATATGGAACAAGAAGAAGTGTACTACGGCTTTAACGAGGATGAACGTCCATTTGAAATTAGCCGTGACGACGATGCCTCATGGGTACTTTCTGGTGAGAAACTTGAAAAACTCTTTGTCATGACTAACATGGAACGTGACGAATCTATCATGAAATTTGCACGTCAATTGCGTGGTATGGGAGTTGATGAAGCGCTTCGTGAACGTGGTGCTAAGGATGGCGACATCGTTCGTATCGGTAACTTCGAGTTTGAGTTTGTGGATTGACGTTGAAAGACTCTCTAAGTGCTGAAGCACAAGATAGTCTAGGCCAGTCGCTATGGCGGTCTGCCAAGCAACCTTACTAACTACGTGAAGTTGGTGAATATTAAAATATTGAAATAAGAGGTTTACAATGGGAGATAAACCGATATCCTTTAGGGATAAAGATGGAAATTTTGTTTCTGCGGCCGATGTTTGGAATCCAAAGAAACTTGAAGAACTCTTTACGCGCTTAAATCCTAACCGAAAACTCCGTCTTGAGCGTGAACGCTTGGCAAGGGAAGAAGCAGCAAAACACCCTGAATTAAATGAAGAAACAGAGCAAGTCTAGCACTTGCTCTGTTTTTCTTATCCAAAATGGCAATCAAAAACAGCTACTTCAGTCGAAGTAGCTGTTTTAATGATTAGGCGTTTAGAACCTTGTCCAAGAATTCTTTCAAACGTGGGTGTTGTGGGTTATCAAAGATTTGATCTGGAGTACCATCTTCGAGGAACTCACCGTCCGCAGTAAAGATTACTCGGTTGGCAACTTGACGGGCAAATCCCATTTCGTGAGTAACGATAATCATGGTCATACCTTGCTCTGCCAATTCTTTCATAACGTTAAGAACGTCTCCGACCATTTCGGGGTCAAGGGCAGAAGTAGGTTCGTCAAAGAGCATGATATCAGGATTCATTGCCAAACCACGTGCAATTGCCACACGTTGTTTTTGTCCACCTGACAAGCTATCAGGTGTAGCATCGGCTTTGTCAGCAAGTCCAACACGATCAAGAAGATCCATAGCTAATTTATCAGCTTCTTCCTTGTTCATACGTCCAAGTTCAACAGGTGCAAATGTTACGTTTTCAAGGACTGTCATGTGTGGGAAGAGGTTGAAATGTTGGAAGACCATCCCGATATTTTCACGGGCTTTGTCAAGGTCTGTCTTAGGGTCTGATAATTCATAGCCATCAACGACTACTTTACCAGATGTCACTGTCTCAAGTAGGTTAAGGGTACGAAGGAAGGTTGATTTACCTGAACCTGAAGGACCGATGATACATACAACGTCACCTTCGTAGAATTTGGCGTCAATGCCTTTAAGGACTTCATTGTCGCCGTATGATTTGTGCAAGTCCTGCACATCGATTTTCAATTCAGCCATTATTTAAGTCTCTTTTCTAGTCGTTTAGCCAATTTCGTCAAGCATGTGATGATGACCAAGTAAAGGATGGCCAAGATCGCATACATACGGAATGATTGGTAGTTACGAGCAATGATGATTTTACCAGTTTGGAAGAGTTCAACCAAACCGATAGCGGATACGATAGTCGTATCTTTCAATGAGATAACAAATTGGTTGATGAAGTTTGGCAACATCAAGCGAACCGCCTGTGGCAAGATGACCTTACGCATTGTTGTATTGTAAGGAACACCCAAGCTTCGGCTGGCTTCCATCTGACCAATTGGGACAGCTTCGATACCACCACGTACAATTTCGGCAATGTAAGCACCACCGTTAAGTGAGAGGGCGATTGTTGCTGCCACGAAGTCATTGATTGGTGACTGGTGACCAGTGATATTTTCAATCAAGTTAGGAATACCCCAGTAGATGAAGGCTGCAACGATCATCAATGGGATACCACGAACCACGTCAACAAAGACTTGTGAAATCACACGAAGTGTCTTGTTTGGTGCAACTGCCATCATACCGAAGATAACACCGATAATCATGGCAATAGCAAATGAAAGAAGGGTCAAACCAAGGGTAATTCCAAGACCTTGGAGAAGTTGTTTGTAGTTGTTTTTAATCAAGCCTACAATGGTTGTTTCATCGGTAGCTTTTTTTGTGCTTCCTTCTTTTGATTTGTTGCTATCGAGGTATTTATTGATAATCTTATCGTAAGTACCATCTTTAACGATAGCAGCTAAACCATTGTTGAACATTTCAATCAACTCAGGATTAGCACCTTTTTTAACAGCAAAGCCGACTTCACCAGTAGCAATACCTTCAATTGGTGTTGTAAAGTTACGCCCTTGTTGGATAGCGTATAGAAGAACGGCTTCATCATCCATAAGAGCATCGATTGAACCAGAGTTCAAGCTGTCGTACATAGTAGAAGCTTCATCGTAAGCACGAACAGTAAAGCCATATTCACCAGCATGGTCTTCCAACCATGAGTAAGATGACGTACCATTTTTAGCTCCTACAGTCTTACCTTTGAGATCCTTGTAAGATTTAACCTTACTTCCTTTAGCTACAGCCAAACGAATGTTTGATGTGTAGTAAGGATCTGAGAAGTCAAAGATTTGTTTACGAGCATCAGTGATGGTCATACCAGCCAATACGGCATCAGCTTGGCTAGATTGTACAGCATTAAGTGATGCATCGAAACCAGGGTTTGTCAATTTGACATTGAAACCTTGGTTTTTAGCAATGGCATTGATGATATCGACATCGATACCTACATATTTACCTGAACCATTTTGATATTCGAATGGAGCAAAAGATGAGTCCATTGAGATAGTGTAGGTTTCCTTAGCAGGAGTGGCTTTTGCGTTGGCATCACCAGTCAATTTAAGATCTGCTGAAGGTTTTGATGAAGAAGATTTTGATGAGTCACCCAACCATTTGTTCATGATTTTGTCGTAGGTGCCGTCATTCTTCATTTCCTTAAGAGCTTCGTTGAAATCTTTGATAAGATCTTCGTGTTTTCCACCTTTTTTAACAGCGAAAGCGAAGCTACCGATAGATTCAGGCTTAATGTTGATAGCGTAGTCTTTTCCTTGACCAATAGCGTATTTAACAACTGGTGTGTCGTCCATAGCTGCATCAACAGAACCAGAATCCAAGCTGTTGTTCATCAAGTCGCTAGTGTCAAAAGTTTTAACAGTGAAACCATATTTGCTAGCATTTTTATCAAGCCAAGTTTGAGAAGCGGTACCGTTTTTAACACCGACTGTTTTACCCTTCAATTGTTTGTAGTCGCTGACTTTATCGCTACTACGTGTGTAGATAACAATTGAGGTGTCGTAATAAGTGTCTGAGAAAGTAAAGACCTTCTTACGTGCGTCGGTAACAGTAGTACCGGCCATAAGGGCGTCAGCTTGGCCTGATTGAACAGCATTGACAGCTGCATCGAAACCAGGGAAGGTTTGGTTAACGTCCCAATTTTTACGTTTGGCAACTTCGTTGATGATATCAACGTCGATACCCTTGTAGGTCTGATCAGAATCTTTGAATTCAAATGGGGCATAGGCTGTGTCTGAAACGACTGAGATAGTCTCGGCAGATACCTTTGCTCCGAAAACAAAGAAAACTGACATGACACTCAAGAAGAGTGTCAGAAGTTTTTTCTTCATTATAAAAAGTCTCCTTTATAAAATACCTTCCTATTCTATCAAAAAAAGGTCTTGTTATCAAACTTCTTAGAGTTTGATGTTAGGAAATATAACAAAGTTCGTTAGATATGAGAAGAGTTTTAGAAGAATTTGACAAGCTTGTGTCAATTAGTTACACTGTAATCGAATACATGTAAGATTTGTTACAGGAGCTAAAAAAATGAAGAAACGTATGCTTGAGAAATATACTAGCCTATATGATAAAGTCCCAAGTTGGCTGATGATTATGCTGTCCTGTTTTATTGCCTTTGGTTATTTCCTTATAAGTGGATTTCTATCAGGGATTGTTGTGGGAATTCCAATGGCTATTGTTCTTTCGTTCCTAGTATTAAATGGCAACATTCAGTTCCAGGATACACATTCGATTTACTATAAAATATTTTCAACCTTGTATTTTCAGTTGGGAGCCTTTGCCTTTACTGCCTTAGCTATCTTTTTCTGGGTTAAAGTTGTTGAAAAACGTCCCATTCGTACACTTGGATTTTTTAAGGGGCATATTTGGTTGAACTTGCTTAAGGGGTGGGGATTTGGGACTTTACTCTTGTTAGTTAGTTTCCTTGGGACTTATTTACTAGGCGGTTTAGAATTTGTGAAGGTAGACTTTTCGCAGAAAACCCTCTTATACATACTTTCCCTAATACCTTTCTGGTTTATCCAAGGTGGAACCGAGGAACTGGTGACACGTGGTTGGTTGCTTCAGACGGTGACTAATAGATTGAACCTTTCTTGGGGAATTGCTATTTCAAGTTCTCTCTTTTCAATGCTACACTTGGGAAATCAAGGAGTTACCGCCTTGTCTCTCATCAGTATTGTTTTAGTGGGTGTTCTCATGGCTCTTTACATGCTCAAGACAGATAATATCTGGGGTGTTGCTGCCCTTCACGGTGCTTGGAACTTCGCGCAAGGAAATCTAGTTGGCGTGTCAGTTAGTGGACAGAATGCAGGCGGCAGCTTATTGCACTTTCAGGCCAGGTCAGGTGTACCTGATTGGTTGTCAGGTGGTGCCTTTGGCCTAGAAGGGAATATCGTTACCTGTGTGGTTCTGGTGGTAGGTATCATCATTCTTCGATTACAATTAAAGAAAGAAAACTTTTAAGGCTGAGTTCTAAAGACTCGGTCTTTTTACTTCTATGTTAAAATAGAAGTAAAGTTTGTAAAAGAGGAAGAGATGATAGTTAAGATTGAGCAAGGTATGATTTGGGTACAGATTGTCTATGGACTTATACTTCTTATCGCTTCCATCGGTTTATTCTGTTGTTTTCTTATAGATGATTATCGTTTTGGGAATTTTGTGGATAACTGTGTTGCCTTCCTCGTTTTACTAATATTTCTTCATGCTCTGATTAATTTAGTTGACGGTATTGTGAGACTTAAAGGTCATAAAAAAATATTGGAAATTAACAATGATACCTTTATTTATTATGGAAGGTTATGTGGACGGGTCACCTTTGAGATTCCGCTGTCTGAGATTGACTTGGTTATGAAGGATTGGTCAACGCCAATGGATGATGCCAAACACTCATCAACTATATACTATATCCTAAAACGTATCTATGATTTCGGGAATATAAGGTCTTGGGAAAGGAAGAGGTATAGAGTTTTATACATTTTTTTCAAAGATAGTAAAACGGCCTTGAAATATGATAAAAAACTCGGTTATCAGACACGAAGAAAGCGCAAATACGTTGCTGAGACACGAATGATACATATTCCCATCACTAGTGGAGAATTTTTCTCCGACCAAGAGATGAATGATTACATAAATGAAAGGAAAAACCATGATAGATAGAAAAGAAGACAACCAATTTCATTTGGTTTCTAAATATGAACCTTCTGGGGACCAACCTCAGGCCATTGAAGCCTTGGTTGATAATATTGAAGGTGGGGAGAAGGCTCAAATCCTAAAGGGAGCGACAGGGACAGGTAAGACCTATACCATGAGTCAGGTCATCCAGCGCGTGAATAAACCAACCTTGGTTATCGCCCATAATAAAACTTTGGCAGGTCAGCTTTACGGAGAATTCAAGGAGTTTTTCCCAGACAATGCTGTAGAATACTTCGTTTCCTACTATGATTTCTACCAGCCAGAGGCCTATGTGCCATCATCAGATACCTATATCGAAAAAGATAGCTCTGTAAACGATGAAATTGATAAGCTACGACACTCAGCAACGTCGGCCCTCCTTGAGCGTAATGATGTTATCGTTGTGGCTTCTGTTTCTTGTATTTACGGTTTGGGTTCGCCTAAAGAATATGCTGATTCAGCAGTCAGCCTTCGACCAGGTCAAGAGATTTCTCGAGATAAGTTGCTCAATGACCTAGTTGATATCCAGTTTGAGCGAAATGACATTGATTTCCAACGTGGGAAATTCCGTGTACGCGGTGATGTGGTCGAGATTTTCCCGGCTAGCCGTGATGAACATGCCTTTCGTGTCGAATTTTTCGGTGATGAGATTGACCGCATCTGTGAGATTGAGAGTCTGACAGGACGCAATCTAGGTGAAGTTGAGCACCTTGTTCTTTTCCCCGCGACTCACTTTATGACCAATGAAGAGCATATGGAAGAAGCCATCCAGAATATTATGGAAGAGATGGAAGCTCAGGTTAAGCAATTTGAAGCTGAGGGTAAGCTCATCGAGGCTCAACGTATCCGCCAAAGGACAGAATACGATGTTGAAATGCTTCGTGAGATGGGCTACACCAATGGTGTTGAAAACTACTCACGACACATGGATGGTCGTAAAGAAGGCGAGCCACCTTTCACCTTGCTTGATTTCTTCCCAGAAGATTTCCTCATAATGATTGATGAAAGCCACATGACCATGGGTCAGATTAAGGGAATGTATAACGGGGACCAAGCTCGTAAGAAGATGTTGGTTGATTACGGTTTCCGTTTGCCATCGGCACTTGATAACCGTCCCCTTCGACGTGAAGAATTTGAGAGTCATGTTCATCAGATTGTCTATGTGTCTGCTACTCCAGGTGACTATGAGATGGAGCAAACTGAGACTGTCGTTGAGCAAATTATCCGTCCGACAGGGCTTCTTGATCCAGAAGTCGAAGTTCGTCCAACCATGGGACAAATGGATGACCTCCTCGGTGAAATCAATGCTCGTACTGAAAAAGGCGAGCGTGTCTTTGTAACCACTTTGACTAAGAAGATGGCTGAAGACTTGACTGACTATCTCAAGGAAATGGGTGTCAAGGTCAAATACATGCACTCTGACATTAAGACTCTAGAGCGTACTGAGATTATCCGTGACCTACGTTTGGGTGTCTTTGATGTTCTTATCGGTATTAACCTTCTCCGTGAGGGGATTGACGTTCCTGAAGTTAGTCTGGTTGCTATTTTGGATGCTGATAAGGAAGGCTTCCTTCGTAATGAACGTGGACTTATCCAAACAATCGGACGTGCTGCCCGAAATAGTGAGGGGCACGTTATCATGTATGCGGATAAGATTACAGAGTCTATGCAGAAGGCCATGGATGAAACAGCTCGTCGTCGTGAAATCCAGATGGCCTATAATAAGGAGCATGGCATTGTTCCACAAACGATTAAGAAAGAAATTCGTGACCTTATTTCTATTACCAAGGCTAATGAAGCAGAAGTGGCAGAAGATACTGTGGACTACAGTGCCATGAACAAGAAAGAACGCCAAGAAGCCATCAAGAAACTTCAAAAGCAAATGCACGAAGCGGCAGAACTGCTTGACTTCGAGTTGGCGGCTCAAATCCGTGATATGGTTCTTGAGCTGAAGAGTATGGATTAAGGCTAGTTACATCACTTAGGCAATATAAGTAAGAAAGGAAATATATGTCACGTTCACAAGCAACTATTTTAACTAATATGTGTCTCATCGAAGATGGCCGTGGAAATATTGTCATGCAAATCCGCGATCCAAAGCGTTATTACTGGTCGGGAGCAGCCCTACCCGGTGGCCATATCGAAGCACATGAAGGTCTGGTAGAATCAGTTATCCGTGAGGTTAAAGAAGAAACTGGCTTGACCATCAAAAACCCTAAATTAGTTGGTATGAAGCATTTTTACACGACAGATAACGAACGGTACTTGGTTTTCCTCTATAGGACCTCAGATTTTGAAGGAGAAATCCATTCAACAGAGGAGGGCGAAGTTCGCTGGGTTGCCAGGGAGGATGTGCCTAAGATGGACTTGGCTTATGACATGCTCAATCTGCTACGTGTCTTTGAAGAAGACAATCTCTCAGAACTTTTCTATCGGGAGCGCCTTGAAGATGACTTCGTCCGAGAATTTTGGTAATAAAATGAACTATTTATTCAAATGAATGAATAGTTTTTTTGTCTTAAAATCAGATAGAAGGCTTTAAAATAAACGAATTACAAGATTTATAGCAATGCCAATATTAATAAAAATAAAATTATAATCAATAAAAGTCCATTTTTTCGTTGACAAATGCATAATAATACATTATTATACTTACATAAGTTAATAAATATAGAAAAGAGATTGATTATGAAAACATGGAAAAAACTTTTGTTGGGATTTGCAGGGATTTTCGCTTTGACAGCTTTAGCAGCTTGTTCTTCGTCGAAGGACTCTTTGGAAAAGGTACAAGATAAAGGGACATTGACAGTTGCTCTTAATCCTCACTTTGCTCCTTTTGAATTTAAGACAATTCAAAATGGTAAGGATACGATTGTTGGGGCAGATGTCGAAATTGCTAAGGCAATTGCAGATGAGCTTGGCGTAAAAGTCAAATTCTCTGAAATGTCTTTTGATAATGTCTTAGCAAATGTTCAATCTGGTAAAGCAGACATCGCCATTTCCGGAATATCTGCCACTAAGGAACGTCAGAAAATCTTTGATTTCTCAGATACCTACTATGAGTCTGAAACGGTTCTTGTTGTCAAGAAAGATGCGACAGGAACTTACAAACAAACAGGTGATTTTGCTAAAAAATCTGTAGCTGTTCAAAAAGGTTCTATTCAAGAAAATATCGCCAAAGCCAACTTGTCAGATGCTAATGTGGTATCCTTGGCGCAACCTGGCGAAGCCATCAATGAATTGAAGTCTGGTCAAGTTGAAGGAGTAGTTCTTGAAAAGGCCATTGCAAAAGGTTATGTAGACCAAAACAGCGACCTAGCTGTGTCAGACATCACGCTCAAGTCTGATTCAAAAGATGCCTATGCTGTAGCGATGCCTAAAGGAAGCGATAAGCTAAAAGAAAAGGTTAATAAGGTTATCGCTAAACTCAAAAAAGAAGGTAAGATTGACAGCTATGTTCAAGATGCCTACACTCTTTCACTTAAGAGTTCTAGCAAATAAGGAGTTATTATATGAAGAAATTTTGGTTTATCCTTACAGCTCTAGTCGCTACCTGCTTTCTAGTTGCTTGTAGCGGAAGTCAGGGAGTAAATCCCAAAACGATTAAGGAAAAGAAGAAAATTGTCGTGGCAACAGAATCAGAATTTGCACCATTTGAGTTCAAATCATTGGTTAACGGCAAAGATACGCTAGTTGGAGCAGACATCGAGTTGGCCAAAGCTATCGGTGAAAAACTCGGTGTAAAGGTTGAATTTTCCGTGATGTCTTTTGATAATGTTCTTGCTAACGTGCAAAGTGGTAAAGCCGATATTGCCATTGCAGGGATTTCGGTGACAGACGAACGTAAGAAGGTTTATGATTTTTCAGACAGCTACTATACGTCAGAAAATGTAGTGATTGTCAAAAAAGACAAGGTAAATGACTATACAAGCACTGATAGTCTCGCAAAACAAACTGTCGGTACGCAAAAAGGCTCTGTTCAAGAAACCGTTGCTAAGAAACAAATTTCTAAGGCAAGTGTAGTATCACTGACTTCAAATGGCGAAATGATTAATGAACTCAAGTCAGGACAGCTTCAAGCAGTTGTACTTGAGAAGGCCATTGCAGAAGGTTATATCGCTCAAAATGATGATTTAACCCTTGCCAACTTTAACCTCAAGTCAGACGGTTCAGATGCTTATGCAGTCGCAACACGTAAGGGGTCAGATGACTTGCTTAAAGAAATCAATGCCGTCATCAAAGAGACTAAAGACTCTGGAAAATTTGACCAATGGTTAAAAGAAGCATCAACCTACAAACAAAGTAAGTAAATTTAAAACTTCTGAGCACCTGAAACGAGTCAATTTCAGGTGCTTTCATCAACGGCGGAAAGTCTCGTTTGGTGTTGGCTTTGCTCACTCAAGGGGAGTCGTCAAAAATTCTTAAATCTAAATGGGGGAATACCCCATTTTTTATTGAATTCTCTGCTAAAAACAGTTATTATCAAAGTAGGTAAGTCTGTCAAAATAGACAAATGACATCGTATAGAGTGCTTAAGAAAAGCAAGGAGAAACTATGAAGCTACCACGTTTTGGTGTTGAAGAATGGCTGAATGTCCATGAAAAGTCTGCCATATATGATATCGCAGGAGTTTCAATTAAGGCCCTCACAATGGAAGAATTATTTGACTTATCAGGCCTTGATAAGGAAGCCTTTTTTGCTCAACTACTAAAGAAAAAGATGGATTACGGCTGGATTGAAGGGGCACCAGAGTTCAAAACTCAAGTGTCTAGCTTATACAAGGACATGCCGGTTGATAATATCCTCCAAACTAATGGGGCTACAGGAGCGACGATGCTAGCTCTTTATGCGCTTATTGAGCCTGAGGACCATGTCATTTCCATGTATCCAACTTATCAGCAGCTCTATGACATTCCTAAGTCACTAGGAGCAGATGTGGACCTCTGGGAGATTGAGGAGGACAATAACTGGTTGCCTGATTTGGACCAACTTCGCCGTCTGATTCACCCAAATACCAAGATGATCTGCATTAACAATGCCAACAATCCTACTGGTGCCCTTATGGATACTGCTTACCTTGAGGAGCTTGTGACTATCGCTAAAGAAGTAGACGCCTATATCTTCTCAGATGAGGTCTATCGCAGTTTTGACCAACCTGCACCTTCTATTGTGGATTTGTATGAAAAGGGCATTGCCGTCAACAGTCTTTCAAAGACCTATTCCATTCCTGGTATTCGTGTGGGTTGGGTAGCTTCTAACACTGAGGTGGCGGACATTCTACGTGACTACCGCGACTACACGATGATTTGTGCTGGAGTCTTTGATGATATGGTGGCTACCCTTGTCTTGGAAAATAAAGAGGCCATCTTGAAACGCAACCGTCAGATTGTAGAGGAAAATCTCGCCCTTATGGATGCCTGGATTGCCAAAGAGCCTAAGGCGTCTTGGGTTAGGCCTGCTAGTGTGTCAACTTCCTTCGTCAAATTAGATGTGAATCGTCCTATCGAAGATTTTGCCTTAGAGCTTCTTCAGGACTATGGTGTGCTTGTGGTTCCAGGGAACCGTTTTGACAAGGAGTCCCATGTCCGCATCGGTTATTGTTGTGATAAGGAAGTCCTTCAAAAGGGCTTAGAAAAACTGTCGCAATTTCTTAATAAATGTTGACAATACCACTAATTTTAAGTAAAATAAACGAGCAAAAATTATATTTATACAGGAGTTTCTTATGAAAAAACTATTCCTTGGAGCCATGGCTCTCCTTGCTGCTGTTACCTTGGTAGCATGTGGGTCAAAAAAAGACGCTTACGAATCTATTAAAGAAAATAAAAAACTTGTCGTGGCTGTCAGTCCAGACTATGCACCATTTGAGTTCAAAACTTTGGTAGACGGTAAAGACCAAGTTGTCGGTTCAGACATCAAATTGGCACAAGCTATCGCTGATGAACTTGGGGTTAAACTTGAAGTGACAACAATGAGCTTTGACAATGTCCTTTCTAGCCTTCAAGCTGGTAAGGCTGATATTGCCATCTCTGGTATCTCAGTGACTGATGAACGTAAGAAAACCTTCGATTTCTCAGATCCTTACTACGAAACACAAAATGCTATCATCGTTCGTAAAGATCAAGAATCTACCTACTCAAGCCTTGATGCTTTTAAAGGTAAAAAAGTAGCTGTTCAAAAAGGTACTATCGAAGAAGGACTTACTAAGAAACAATTGAAGGATTCAACAGTTGTATCACTTACAGCAATGGGTGAAGCCATTAACGAGGTTAAATCTGGCCAAGTTGATGCTGTTGACCTTGAAAAACCAGTAGCAGAAGGTTACGTGGCACAAAATCCAGATTTGGCTTTGGCAAGTGTTGCCCTCAAAGTTGACGATGGTGATGCTAAAGCAGTTGCAATGGCTAAAGGCAATGACAAATTGAAAGAAGCAGTCAACAAAGTCATCAAGAAAATGAAAGCCAACGGTACTTACGACGAGTACATCAAGGATGCTTCTAAATACACAGCAGTTGAGTAAAAGATAAGCTAGAGGATGATTCCTCTAGTTTTTTTGTATGGCAAAGCCTCAGATAGTCTCCAATAAGATTTAGAAAATAGCCTTGATATCAAAAATACTCAAACTTAAAATATATTTCTTGACAGAAAAAGACGAGTCTTGTATACTTGAATAGAACGTGTAAAATGTTACATTATCTTGAGGAGGTGAATTCAATGTCAAAAACAGTAGTACGTAAAAACGAATCACTTGACGACGCTCTTCGTCGTTTCAAACGTTCTGTGACTAAAGCTGGTACTCTTCAAGAGGCTCGTAAACGTGAACATTACGAAAAACCTTCTGTAAAACGTAAACGTAAATCAGAGGCAGCTCGCAAACGTAAAAAATTCTAATTAAGAATGAAATTAACAGAAAAAAGCTTGAGTCTTCTCAAGTTTTTTTCTTTTCATCGAATAAACAAGTCAGTTAGTAGTCCTGAGATACAAAAAATAAGACGACTGAGATTTCAGACGTCTTGAGTTTCATATGTCTTTAGTTGAACAAATAAAAATTATTTGTTTGCAAGAAGATCGCGGATTTCAGCAAGCAATTCTTCTTGTGATGGACCTGCTGCTTCAGCAGCATCCTCAGCTTCTTTTTTGCTAAGAGCTGTTGCTTTGCTAGCAGCTTTAACAACGAAGAAGAGAGTAGTACCAACGATGATGAAGTTGATAACTGCGCTCAAGAAGCTACCGTATGCGATACCGTTCCATGACAATTTAGAAAGGTTCTCAACGTTAGCGGCCTTAACAACTGGGTTAAGGATAAGTGGTGTGATGATATCACCAACAAGTGAAGTGATAATAGCGTTGAAAGCAGCCCCCATAACAACGGCTACAGCGAGGTCAAGGACGTTACCCTTGAACAAAAAGTCTTTAAGTTCTTTAATCATTTTGACAATGAATCCTTTCTTTTATTTACTTCTAATAGTTTATCTGATTTTGTAAATCTTGACAAGAGATTTGCTCATGAAAAAATCGATTTTATTTTACTTTCATTTTTCATCGTGTTATAATTAGAGGTAATGCAATTATGGTAAGATAGGGGGCGATTAGATGGTAATTGATAAAGCTTTAATAGAAGATATTAAGAGTAGTACCAATATCGTCGACGTGATTGGTGAAGTTGTCAGTCTTAATCGCGCAGGTCGTAATTACCTTGGCTTATGCCCCTTCCATAAGGAAAAAACTCCCTCATTCAACGTTATTGAGGATAGGCAGTTTTACCATTGCTTTGGTTGTGGCAAGTCTGGCGATGTCTTCAAATTTTTAGAAGAATATCGTCAGATTTCTTTCCAAGAAAGTGTCAAGGTTCTGGCAGACCGCTTAGGTATTGCAGTTACGATAGATGCACCAAGACAGGCTCAGCAGCAGAATTCTCCTAATCAAGCTTTCTATGATCTTCATGAGGATGCGCTGAAGTTTTATCACGCAGTCTTGATGACGACTAAGATAGGAGAAGCAGCGCGTGCCTACCTCTATGAACGTGGCATGACTGACGATTTACTTAAGACCTTCCAGATTGGTCTAGCCCCTGACGAACCAGATTACCTCTATCAGTCTGTATCAAAAAAATATGACGAAGAGGTACTGACAGAATCAGGTCTTTTTAATCTTTCTGAAAGTAATCGTCTTTTCGATACCTTTAAAAATCGAATCATGTTCCCGCTTAAAAATGAGTTTGGAAAGACCATCGGTTTTTCAGGGCGTGTTTGGACTAAGGAAGATATTGAAAAAGGACAAGCCAAGTACAAAAATACAAGGGCTACTCGTATTTTCAATAAGTCCTATGAACTCTACCACCTCAATCAGGCTAAGCCAGTGATACAGAAAACCCATGAGGTCTATCTGATGGAAGGGTTCATGGATGTTATTGCGGCCTATAGAGCTGGGCATGTTAATGCAGTGGCTTCTATGGGAACGGCTTTGACTCCTGAGCATGTCAATCGTCTTCGTAAGTTAACCAAGAAAATTGTTCTTACCTATGATGGTGATAAGGCTGGGCAAAATGCGATTGCCAAGTCTCTTGAGCTTTTATCGGATTTTCAAGTCGATATTGTTAAAATTCCAGATAATATGGACCCTGATGAATATCTACAGAAAACATCTGAAGAGGCTTTGGGTAAACTCTTGGTCGAATCCCGCATTTCAGATGTGGAATTTTGGATAGGACAGCTCAAGCCTGCCAATGTAGACAATCTTCAAGCAGAGATTGCCTATGTCGAGCAGATTGCTAAGATTATTGCCAAGTCACCTTCTGTAACGGCACAAAATTCCTACATTTCCAAGGTGGCTGACCTTCTGCCAGACTTTGATTTTTTCCAAGTCGAGCAAGCGGTCAATAACGAACGATTGACTATGAGGAATCAGCAGACGGCTCAATTATCGGCTGCTAGTAATAGTGCTTATGAGTCTTCAGCGTCAGGATTCAGAGGGACGGTCAAACTACCTTCTACACCTAAGATTACAGGCCTTCGTCGAGCGGAAAACCAACTCTTCCATCGCATGTTAAATCATCCGATGATTTTGAATGACTATCGCATGAGAGAGGAGTTTTTCTTCCAAACACCTGAGTTAGAGGAGCTCTATCATATTCTGAAGCAAGATGGTCAAATCGATACGGTGGCCTTGTCTGTACTTTCTCAAGAGGTGCAAACAGCCTATTATCAGGTTTTAGAGGAGATTTTGCCACCTGAAACCAGTTTAGAGGAAGTCCAGGCTATTGAAGAGCGTAGAAATCATTTTCTGAGGGAACAGGACTTCCGTAGGCAAAGTAAACAAATAAGAGAATCAAGTAACCACGGTGATGTGGATGCAGCGGTAGAAGCGCTGCAAATGCTCATCGACCAAAAACGAGATATGGAGTAACACATGGCAAAGAAAAAACAAAATACAGCATTTAACGTTCAAGTCGCTGATTTCATCCGTAACCACAAAAAGGCTGGTACAGCAATTGATGATGAAGTCACAGAGAAACTAGTTATCCCATTTGTTCTTGATGCTGATGGGATTGATGACCTTTTGGAACGTTTGACAGACGGTGGTATCTCTATCACTGATAAGGACGGAAATCCTTCATCTAAATATGTTGTTGAAGCCCCAAAACCAGAAGAATTGACAGACGAGGAGCTTCTTGGTTCAAACTCAGCTAAGGTCAATGACCCTGTTCGTATGTACCTCAAAGAGATTGGGGTAGTTCCTCTCTTGAGTAACGAAGAGGAAAAAGAATTGGCTATCGCTGTTGAAAATGGTGACTTGGAAGCGAAACAACGTTTGGCAGAAGCTAACCTTCGTTTGGTAGTCTCAATTGCTAAACGTTATGTGGGACGTGGTATGCAGTTCTTGGACTTGATTCAAGAAGGTAATATGGGGCTTATGAAAGCCGTTGATAAATTTGACTACTCTAAAGGTTTCAAATTCTCAACTTATGCGACATGGTGGATTCGTCAAGCAATCACTCGTGCCATCGCAGACCAAGCACGTACCATCCGTATCCCAGTTCACATGGTTGAAACTATCAATAAATTGGTCCGTGAACAACGTAACCTCTTGCAAGAGTTGGGACAAGACCCAACACCTGAACAAATTGCAGAACGTATGGATATGACTCCAGATAAGGTTCGTGAAATCCTTAAGATTGCTCAAGAGCCAGTTTCTCTTGAAACACCTATCGGTGAAGAAGATGATAGCCATTTGGGTGACTTTATCGAGGATGAAGTTATCGAAAATCCAGTAGATTACACAACTCGTGTGGTTCTTCGTGAACAATTGGATGAAGTGCTTGATACCCTTACAGACCGTGAAGAAAACGTTCTACGTCTCCGTTTTGGTCTTGACGATGGGAAGATGCGTACTTTGGAAGATGTTGGTAAAGTCTTCAACGTTACTCGTGAACGTATTCGTCAGATTGAAGCTAAAGCCCTTCGTAAATTGCGCCACCCAAGCCGTAGTAAACAACTTAAAGACTTTATTGAAGACTAAGATAGTAAATGGAAGGGGCCTGATTATTAGGTCCTGATTTTGGAGGAAAAGCTATGTCTGAAGTAAAATACACTGAAGAAGAAATTGAAAAAATCAAAGACCGTATCTTGGAAGCCTTAGAAATGGTCATTGACCCAGAGTTGGGGATTGATATTGTCAATCTTGGCCTTATTTACGATATTCGTTTCCAGCAAGATGGCTATACTGAAATCGACATGACCTTGACGACTATGGGCTGTCCTTTGGCAGATCTTTTGACAGACCAAATTTATGACGCTATGAAAGAAGTGCCTGAAGTCACTAAGACTGAGGTCAAGTTGGTCTGGACACCAGCATGGACTATCGAAAAAATGAGCCGTTATGCCCGTATCGCCCTAGGTATTCGTTAGGAGAAGGCTTATGAAAACACTGGCTATCGTTGTTCCTTGTTATAACGAGGAAGAGACCATCCATCCTTTTTTAGAGGCTTGTCAGGCAGTTGAACGACAAATGACCAATCAGTTGACTTTCAACTATTATTTTGTCAATGACGGTTCAAAAGATCGCACCTTAGAAGTTCTGAGACAGGTTTCAAAACAATTTGAAAATGTTCACTATCTCTCTTTCTCTCGTAATTTCGGGAAGGAAGCAGGCTTACTTGCAGGCCTTGAAGCAGCTGAAGGCGACTACGTCACAGTTATGGATGCCGATCTTCAGGATCCACCTGAACTTCTCATCGAGATGTATGCCAAAATCCAAGAAGGTTACGACGTTGTCGGGACACGACGTGCTGACCGCAAGGGTGAGCCACCTATTCGTTCACTCTTTGCTAAGGCCTTTTATTGGTTGATTAATAAAGTTTCTGACACAGAAATGGTAGACGGGGCGCGTGATTTCCGCTTGATGACTCGTCAAGTCGTTGATGCCATCCTTGAGCTCAAGGAAGTGAACCGCTTTTCAAAAGGGCTCTTTTCTTGGGTCGGCTTTGATGTGGCCTACGTCTCTTATGAAAATCGTGAACGTGTAGCAGGAGAAACCTCATGGTCTTTCTGGAGCCTATTGAGCTATTCACTTGATGGCTTTATCAACTTCTCAGAAGTACCGTTGAAGCTTGCCACATGGGCAGGAACCTTCTCATTCTTAATCTCTTTGGTTGGAATTGTCTTTGTCGTTATCCGAAAACTAACTATAGGTGGGAGTGTTGCAGGCTGGGCAAGCCTCGTCTCAATCATCCTCTTTATCGGAGGAATCCAACTCTTAGCCTTGGGAATCATCGGGAACTACATTTCAAAGATTTTCCTAGAAACCAAGAAACGGCCAGTGTATGTTATTAAAGAAAAAGGGTGAAGGAATGAGTGAAAAAAAGAAAACAATTAACGCCTTTATGTTAATTGTTCTTTTGTTTGGTCTAATATCATTGTTTGCAGCTTATCCTCTTTCAAATGGGGATGAAGGCTTCCATATGGCAAAAAGTTATTCTATGTTTTCCGAGACATTTCCTAGGGAGACCTCGGAAAAAAAATTAAGAGAAATTGAACTTATTGCTATTAGCCAACCTAAACAAATTTCTATAAGAAAATTTTATGGTGAAAAGATTAAAAGTGTTGCCAATGATGGAATTAAATTTAATGTTTTAACCGATCAAAATCTAACATCAAAAATAGATGTTGGGCATTTTATCCCCGCAATTGGTTTACTTATAGGAAGGATAGTTTATCCAAGTTATGGTGTAATGCTATTTTCTGCTAGATTATTTAATTTAATCTTCTTTTTGGGAGGAATGTATCTAATTTTTAGAAGGGCTAAGTTTGATCATCTGATTTTCTTGATGATATTTACTGTTCCTTTTATGCAAAAAATAGCTAGTCCATCATATGATATCTTTGCGTTTCTTGCTGTAGCAGCCTTTGGGACAAATTTCTTGTATTTGAGTCAGTTAAAAAAAGTATCAGATGTAAGGAAAGAAGATGTTGTTTATACAGTAATGACTATAGCATTGATTTTGTTAACAAAACTTAACTATATTTTTGCTTTACCAGTATTATTGGGGATTCCAATAGTATATAATCCTATATTATCAGCACTTAAACGTTGTTCTAGAATATCAAGAGTGTTATTAGCAATTGTAACTAGTTTATTATTCTTAACAGTTGTTTTATTTGTTCACAGAGTCTATAATATTCCCGATTTGATAAAAGTATTTTTCAATAATTACTTTAATGTTGCAACTATGGGTGGGAGGGGTGCAACATTATTCTCTGTAGTTCAGGATAATCTTCCGGATATAGTGAATATCTGTTGGATTGTTTGTTTAGTATTAGTAATGATGTCAACTCAAAAGAGTGGATACAGACTACCTACTGCTCTAGCTGGTCTAATAGTTTATCTATTAAATTGGTTTGGTATATTTTTAGGCTTTTATAGCTCACATCCTGAACATTTTTCTTTTGATGATCTGACAGGTAGATATTTACATGCATACATTATTTTTCTTATACCATTGATGTCCTGGTTAGGAATGAAAATGAATTTTAAAATATCCCCAAAAGCTAAGTATTATATTGCTATTTTTTCAACATCCAGTGTTTTAATATTATATTTAATTACAATTGTCTATAGAGGATTTATCTTAGGGATTACACCTGCGTGGAAAAACTAAGGATGAAAGCAGATTTTTTCTGCTTTTTTTGTTAAAATGAAACTGACATTATTGGAAACTACAAGGAGAAAAATATGATTCTAGTAACAGGTGCAAATGGCCAACTCGGAACTGAGCTTCGTCACCTTCTTGACGAACGTAACGAAGAATATGTAGCAGTAGATGTGGCAGAAATGGACATCACAGATGCTGCCAAAGTAGATGAAGTTTTTGCGGAAGTAAAACCAACCTTGGTTTATCACTGTGCTGCTTACACAGCTGTTGATGCTGCTGAAGATGAAGGTAAAGAGCTTGACTATGCTATCAACGTGACAGGTACTGAAAATGTCGCTAAGGCTGCTGAAAAACATGGTGCAACGCTAGTTTATATTTCAACAGACTACGTTTTCGATGGTGAAAAACCAGTCGGTCAAGAGTGGGAAGTTGATGACAAACCAGATCCACAGACAGAGTACGGTCGTACAAAACGTATGGGTGAAGAGTTAGTTGAAAAACATGTTTCAAGCTACTACATTATCCGTACAGCTTGGGTGTTCGGTAACTATGGTAAGAACTTTGTCTTCACCATGCAAAATCTTGCCAAGACTCATAAGACACTTACAGTTGTTAATGACCAACATGGTCGTCCAACTTGGACACGTACATTGGCAGAGTTTATGACTTATTTGGCTGAAAACCGGAAGGAATACGGTTACTATCACCTGTCAAATGATGCAGCAGAAGATACAACTTGGTACGACTTTGCGGTTGAAATCCTCAAAGAGACTGATGTTGAAGTGAAGCCTGTAGATTCAAGTCAATTCCCAGCTAAAGCTAAACGCCCTCTTAACTCAACAATGAGTTTGGCTAAGGCTAAGGCTACTGGATTTGTCATCCCAACATGGCAAGATGCTTTGAAAGAGTTTTACAAACAAGAAGTGAAATAAAAACCAAGGTCAGTTGAATTAATCTGAAATATATTTGGCTGCCCTTTTTCAATAGAGTTTTCAGGAGAAACTACGTATAAAAATGTCAGATTTACTCATTATTATCCCAGCCTATAACGAAGAAGGCTCAATTGAAAATGTTGTTAACAACATCATTCAAAACTATCCTCAATATGACTACGTTATTGTCAATGACGGTTCCCGTGATAAAACTTCACAAATTTGCCATGAGAATCATTACAATATTGTTGATTTGCCAGTGAATCTCGGTCTTGCTGGGGCTTTTCAAACAGGTTTAAGATATGCATATGAGCATGGTTATAAAAAAGCGGTGCAATTTGATGCTGATGGTCAACACTTACCTGAATATATTCAAAGTTTGGAAGAGAAAATCAATGATGGCTTTGATTTAGTTATTGGTTCTAGATTTGTTACAGAGAAACGACCAAATTCTTTACGAATGTTAGGAAATATCTTGATAAGTTCAGCCATCAAACTTACCACTGGTAAAACAATCAAGGATCCAACTTCAGGAATGAGAATGTTCTCAGAAGATTTAATTAAAGAGTTTGCACTTAATATTAACTATGGTCCAGAGCCAGATACCGTTTCTTATCTCATCCGTAATGGTGTAAAAGTTGCGGAAGCACAAGTTAGAATGGAAGATAGACAAGCGGGAGAAAGTTATTTGACTCTCTCTCGTTCGATTAAATATATGACTCATATGTTTGTGTCAATCCTACTTATTCAAAACTTTAGAAAGAGAGGCTAGACTCCATGACTATTTGGTTTCAAATTGTTCTAATTTTTGTATCTCTAGCAACCGTTACCTTTATTCTTAGAGGGATTCGAAAATCTCAAGTCCAAATTAATGACTCACTATTTTGGATTTTCTTTTCACTAGTTTTACTTGTATTTAGTGTCTTTCCAAAATTAGCTGAGATAATTGCGAGAGCATTAGGAATTGTTTCGGCGGTAAACTTTATTTTCCTCTTTATCATTTTCCTTCTACTGATTAATCAATATCAATTAACAGTTCGCTTATCTAAACTTGATACAAAGTTCAAAAACTTAGTACAAACAATTGCCTTGAGAGGGAAAGATAAGTAAAAGAGATTATACAGTCGTTTTAGTTAGGGATGAAATATCTTAATGACTATTTAAATAAAAAAGGAGACAAATGACTTCAGAAAATCAACATACATTTGTTATATGTGCTTATGGAGATAGCCCATTCCTAGAGGAATGTATTTTATCATTAGTAAATCAAGAGTTGAAATCTCAGGTGATTTTGTATACGTCGACTCCTAGTGATTATATTGAAAACTTGTGCTTGAAATATAATATTCCTTACCACTCTAAAGTAGGAGGGGGAATAGGGAAAGATTGGAACAATGCACTTTCCTTCGTTAAAACGAAGTATGCTACTATTGCTCATCAAGACGATTACTATCTTCCTACTTACTCCCTAGAAATTATGGAGAAGGCAAGTAAAGTACCAGATTCTCTAATTATTTATTCTGATTACTTTGAGGAAAAAGATGGACAAAAAATTGCTAAAACAACAAATTTGAAAATCAAAACCTTCATGTTGAAAGCAATAAATATATTATCTTCAAATAAAATTTGGAGAAGACGAATTCTAGCATTTGGAAATGCTATATGTTGTCCTGCTGTAACCTACAATCTTGATAAACTCAAAGGTTTCCAATTTGATGAGAATTTAAAAGGGAATTTGGATTGGGTTGCTTGGTATAAAATTGGTAGTATGAATGGTTACTTCTCTTTTGTTCCGAAGGAGCTAATGTGTCATCGTATTCATCAAGAATCAGAGACTTCTAAAACAATTAGTGATAACACTCGTTCGAAAGAAGATTTAGAGACGTTTGAAATTTTCTGGCCTAAATGGATAGCACGATTAATAATGAGGCAGTATGTAAAAGCACAAAATTCTAATGACTAATCAGTAGTAATATCTTAGAAGCTTAAAATGCTACTTAAAGAGAGATATTATAAGTAATTATGTTTTCCATTCCTCTAAAAATCTTATGATATAATAAGTGGAATATTGTTAATCGAAAGAGAGTAAAGTACTTGAAAAATGTAACTCCCCAAAAAGTTTTTTTCTGGAATATCCTTGGTAGTATGTCTTCCGCAGCTGTTTCCGTAATCCTTCTTTTTATTGTTACTCGTGTTTTAGATAGTGCTTCAGCAGATATCTATAGTTTTGCATATGCTATTGCTAATTTATTTGTGATTGTAGCTAGTTTTCAAGTAAGAGATTTTCAGGCGACAGATATCAAAGAAAAGTATTCTTTTGATACTTACTTGATTGCTAGGATAGTTTCAAATATTTTAATGGTTCTACTTTTGATTGGTTATATCATTTTAAATCCTAATACACATGCAAATATAGGTATAATATTTTGGGTGTCTTTTTTCCGAGTGAGTGAAGCTCTATCAGACGTTTTTCAAGGATTATTTCAACAAAGAGAACGATTAGATATTGCAGGTAAATCATTGTTTTTGAGAAATACAATCTCTACTGTTGTATTTGCTCTAGTTCTACTTGTTTCAAAAAATCTCTTGTGGTCAGTAATATTGCAAACAATAAGCTCATTTCTTTTTATTGCTTTATTTGATTATACTAATTCAAGGTTATTCCATATCTTAAATTTCAGAAATGTAAAACCGCGCAAAGTTGTTAATGTATTTAAAGATTGTCTACCATTGTTTATTAATGCATTTCTATTAGTTTCAATTTACAATCAACCAAAGTATGCTTTAAATGATATTTATAATAAGGGATTAATTGGTAATGGTGTTCAAAGAGACTTTAGTATTTTATTTACGCCGATATTTGCAATGAATTTAATGATTATTTTTCTAAGACCAATGATTACACAACTTGCAGTGTTTCTTGAAGAAAAGAAAATTTCTCATTTTATTACGTATAAAAATAATCTATTTCGTATTTTATTAGGTACATGTACACTCATCTATATAGTTGGAGCTTTCATTGCTATTCCAGCATTAGATATAGTTTATGGAACAGATTTGAAACAGTATCAAAGTAGCTTTTTAATTTTATTGATGGGTGGTGTTGCTAGTACCTTCTCAACTGTGTGTGATAACATTCTAACAGTATTTAGAAAACAACACTATTTAATCATTTCTTTTGTAGTTGGTTACTTGGTTTCGATAATGACTGCAAGAACACTTGTGTTGAAATATGAAATATTGGGTGCCTCACTATCCTTTTTGTGTGCTATGATTTCATGGTTAATTGTATCGTTAGTAATTTATTTTATTACGAGTCCTTATACTATTTTTAGAAAGAAAAAATAATATGAAATTTTCAATTGTGGTAGCTGCTTATAATGTTGCAGATTACTTATCAGAGTGTATTACTAGCTTAGCAAATCAGAAATTTCAAGCATCAGACTATGAAATCCTTATTATTGATGATGGTTCTACAGATGGCGTGACGGGAGAACTTTGCGATAAGTTAGCTTCTAAATACAAAATGGTAAGGACAATTCATCAAGACAATGGGGGATTATCTGCAGCTAGAAATACTGGAATTAAACACTCTAAAGGTGAGTTTATACTCTTTGTTGATGGTGATGATTTTTGGAGTAATCTAGAGTTCCTTGATAACTTATCTAGAAATATTGATACCTATAAAAGCGATGTAGTAATTTTTTCTTATGATAAGTATTATGGAAAAGATGAGAGTGCTAGAATTGATTTTAACTCTGTTCCAGAGTCAGGAAATATTGAAGAAAACGTTATTGACTTGGTTAGGAATAGTGTTTTAACGGCTCCAGCATGGAACAAATGTATCAGAAGAAATTTATTTGTTGAGGAAACTTTAGATTTTCCTGTTGGATTCCTATCAGAGGATTGCTTATATTGTTCATATCTTTTAAAACTAACTGCGAAATATTCTATTTTGAATATAGAATCTTATAAGTACAGGCAGAATCGAATTGGAAGTATTACTAATGTGGTTAAAGAAAAAAATGTATATGACATATTAAAAAGTATAGATATAGGTTTAACGAATATTGGAGAATGTAAGAATAATGTTCGTAAAGCGATAAATATTTACTTTGCAATTTCATATATCTCAGTCTTACCATATGTAAGTCAATATATTTCAAATTCTGAGATTATGTATCTGTTAAAAAAATACAAGTATCTTTTGAAATTTTCAAATGAAATAAAGAATAGTTCGTTTAATTTAACCGGTAAGATTACAAGATTATTAGGTCTAAGATTATCAATCATTTTATTACCAAAGCTATTGAGAATATATAAAACAATGTAATAGTAAAATTTTAAGAGGAGTATTAATGTCTAAACCAGCTATTTCAGTAATTATTCCGGTTTATAATGCACAAGAAGGACTCGGTCAGTGTATTGATTCACTTTTAGATCAAACATTTTCGGATTATGAAATTATTATTTTAAATGATGGCTCTACCGACAACTCTTTGGAAGTAATTCAAAACTATGCTTCAAAAAATGATGGTATTAGGGTTGTAGATAAGGAAAATGAGGGTGTAGCTAAGACTAGAAATCGAGGGATAGCCCTTGCAAAGGGTGAATACATAGTCTTTATTGATAATGATGATTTTATTGCTCCAGATTACTTAGAGTGTTTTTATAAGGCGATAGAAAAGGAAAAATTAGATATTGTTATTGGTGGCTATAAACGTGTTAACAAAGAACATAAAATTCTTTTCCAACAAGATCTATCTCAGACTGATTGGTCAAAATATATAGTGGTGGCACCTTGGGCACGTATCTATCGCACTTCATTTTTAAGGGAAAATAATATTCAGTTTTTTGATTATCCAATTGGTGAAGATGTTATCTTTACTTTAACTGCCTATAATTTAACTGATAAAATAAAGGTAATTGATTACAATGGGTATAATTGGTTCTTTAATGAACGAAGTATTTCAAATACTTCGCAAAGAGGTTTTAACCCTAAAATTGATATAATTTATTTTTTAAGTTGTTTAAAAGATGTTGCAGGAGATTCTGAATATATAAAATATTATGTCAAACGATATTATATTTGGTATTTACTCTTTTCTGGGAAAGCTGCATCAAGTAAGCAATTTGTTGAACAACATAGGAGAATACAGGATTGGATTTGTAAAGAAAATTTTAGATCAAAACTAACACCATTTTCAAAATCAGTAAGGGGAGAGAGAATCCAGACTAAGATTTATGTTGTGATATTTAGGCTGATAGAACATTTGAAGTTGGTTACATTATTTTCAAAGTTCTATTGTAAAGGGTAGTATTTATCCTCACAAAGCAGAGTAATTCTGCTTTTTTTTGTTACTCAATAGCAAGAGGACTTTTTCTTTTTTGTATAAACTATAGTATAATTAAGGTGGTATGCACTTTCAAAGATTACTACTTTAGTCAATCTTTGAAGCTTAGTAATATTAGTAGTTATTAGGTACTAATTGATATTTTGTTAAACAAAATGGATGGAAAAATGAATAATTTAATCTCAGTGGTTGTGACTTGTTACAATCATGAAAAGTATATTGAGCAGTGTCTACGAAGTGTTTTTAATCAGACCTATACTAATATCGAATTAATCGTTTTGGATGATGGTTCGACGGATAGTTCAACTCAAATTATCCAAGAGGTTTTGAAGGATTCACCTTTTGAGACAAAATTTGAAACTCATGAAAACCTTGGAGTGGTAAATAATCGAAATTTAGGACTCGAGCTTATTAGAGGTGATTATTTGCTATTTGTAGATAGTGATAACTACCTCGATACGGATTATGTGGAACAGTTGTATAGTAAGTTGACGGAAACAAATGCTGACATCGTGTACTGTGATCTTTTTAACCCAGAAAAAGAAGAGTTCTATCTTAAAAGCCGTGAATTTGACTTAACTGCTTTCCTAAATGCTAGTTTTATTGATAATTGTTCTTTGATTCGTAGAAGTATTATTGGAAATACTCGTTATGATGAGAAGTTAAATCGTAAAAAGCTTGAAGATTATGACTTTTTATTGAACTTGATTATTAATAACAGTGCTAAAGCGGTATATCAACCAAGCACTAAGCTTAATTATCGTGTCTTTGAAACAGGGTCAATTTCTGGACGTGACTCCGTTCGCTACCATTATGAAATCTATCTTGATATTCTTGAGAAATATCTTGATAAGCTTCCTCATGAAGTTTACAAGGCAGTTTGTGATAACCTCATGGTTTTGGAAGAGAGGTTGGATAGCTTGCTTAAACATCACGATGAAGTGACAGACTATGTTAATCGCTTGAAAAAAGAACGTGATCAACTTGAACGAAGAAAGTATACACAATCTAAGAGATTGAAGGATGCCCATAAAGAGATGGAGCTGATCCGAGGTTCGCTGTCATATCGTTTGGGGAACGCACTAATTACACCTATAAAGACAGCAGGAGTAATTGCTAAGAATCCAAAAGCGATTAAAAATTATTTAAGAGCTTTAAAAGTCAAAGTGATACAGCTACGTCGTCGAATGACACCACTTAAGGTTCGTCAGTTACGACGTCTCAGAAATAGTCAACGCTCTGCCTTGTCGTATAATGGTAAGAAAGTGTTGGTTTATGTTATTTTTGAGTCTGAAGCTCGTCTTCAAGAATACAAATTACGTTTCTTGCAAGCCTTGGCTCCATTGGTAGATGATGTTATTGTAGTTGTCAATGGACAGCTTCACGATGATGATATTAATACCCTTGAGACCTACGGTAGTGTTCTGACTCGTGATAACAAGGGATATGATACTGCAGCCTTTAGAGAAGGAATCTTTGCCTTTGGTAAAGATAAGCTTAAAGATTACGACCAGCTCCTCTTGGTGAATGATACTAATATTGGTCCTATGAGAGATTTGTCTCAAGTATTCCAGGAAATGGCTGATAAGCAACTAGATTTCTGGGGGATTTCCTTTGGAGAAGAACAAGAGGATGTTACTAAAGAGAATCCTTACGGCTACATTCCTAAGCATCTTCAATCTTATTTCCTAGTTATTGAAAAGCTCATGTTAAACGATGATGACTTTTATGAGTACTGGGCACATTTGACGGATACAGATTCTCGTGATAAGGCTATTGGTCGACATGAGACACGTTTTACCAAGCATTTTGCCGATTTGGGTTATCGTTTCGATGCGGTCGTGCAAGAATACGAAGATTCTGCCATGTATATCCACCCGCTTAAGATGCTCAAAGCAGGTAGTCCTTTGGTAAAATATACGGCTCTGAAAAATTATGATGAAGACCAGTTCTTGTGGCAAGGTCTGGATCGTGATTCAGAAGTTCCTGACTTGTTAGAGTTTGTCGCAGAAGAAACAGATTACCCAGTGTCAATTCTGGAAGATATTGTGAATAAATTTAAGGCTGTTCCACGTGATCAATATATTCTATTGATTGATGGGGTTGAAAATATTATTCCGCAATGTACCCGTTACCGTGTCTTGAACAAGGCAGAGCAATTACGTAAGCATGGTTTTGCAGTCAAAGTTGTTAACCTATCTGATTTCCAACTATCGATGGCTCAAAACGCTAGTCACATCATTATCTACCGTTCACCAATCTCACCTGAACTTTTGCGTCTCTGTCATTTGGCTAAGGAATATGGAAAACCTGTCTTCTTTGATATTGATGATTTAGTCTTTGATACGGTTTATACAGATCAATTGAGTTATACGCAAGGGTTGACTTCGGTTGAAAAAGGAAACTATGATGCAGGTGTTCGAAATTATGGCTATATGCTAGAAAACTGTGATGGTGCCATTACTTCGACTAACCAGTTGCAAGAGGAGTTGTATAAGTACCAAAGTAAGGTTTTACTTAATCGAAATTTGGCTTCCGATGACTTAATCGCTATTAGTAGTCAATATATCAAAGATTATTCTCAAACATCTGATATTGTTAAGGTTGGTTATTTCTCTGGTTCAATTAGTCATAATGAGAATTTCGAATTGATTAAACCAGCTATTAAGCAATTGCTTACAAAATATAGCAATGTCCAATTACATATTGTCGGGATTTTGGATATCCCACAAGATATGAAGCCCTTTGAAAATCAAATTGTAACTCACGATTATGTGGACTGGGACAAATTGCCTGCTTTGATTAGTGAGGTTGATATTAACCTGGCACCGCTTGTGGATTCTATCTTTAATCGTGCGAAATCTGAAATTAAATGGATTGAAGCTGCCTTGGTGAAGGTACCAACAGTAGCAAGTAAGATAGGAGCTTTCTCAGATGCGGTTGTTGATGGTGAAACGGGATTGTTAGCTACTGATGACCAGTGGTTTGACAAGCTTGAAGCCTTGGTTTTATCTCCAGAATTAAGACAGAAAATTGCAGATGCTGCTTATCGGGCTGTTCTTGAAAACTGTACGTTAAGCAAGAAAGATGATATGGTGACTTATTTTGAACAGAATTAAACAAATAAAAGTTGAAAATTTATTTTTCATCTTAGCGACGATTTTTATTTTCTCATTTATGTTTGTATTTCCAATTAATCGTGTGCCAGATGAAACAAACCACGCGCGTATGACTTGGGAGACCTTCCATAAACCAACCGAGACATCGTTTAAATGGATGGATGAGATTCCAAGTAATGATAAGGTTAAGTTAGCGGAATATAAACAGATTTTTGCTCAAAAGATTGATATGAGTAAAGAACCTTTTCAATTTGGTGTGAGTTTAAAAACAATCTCCTTTATTCCACAGCTGATAGGGATGACGATTGGAAGTTGGATTAGTCCCACAGTTGGAATGATTATCTATATGGGGCGTATCTTTAATGCACTGGCCTATATACTAGGAATTTACTTTTTAATACGTTATTTCAAGTATGGGAAAACAGCCCTAATGTTTATTTCGCTGCTACCTATTATGGTTCAGCAAGCTTCGTCACTTTCTTATGATGTGATGAACTATTTGGAAGTGATGTTGGCTCTCGGTTTTATCACCAATCTTGCCTATTCTAAACGTTTTACCAATCGTAATATTATCCAGGTGATAGGTCTTGCGATTTTACTGTTAGCAACTAAGCCAAATAACGTTTTATTGTTGGGATTGATTCCGTTTGTACCACTAGAGTTTGAAGGTGTTCTTGCTTTTCTAAATCGTCCAGTGCAAGCTATTAAGACCTTTATTTCAAAATATAAAGTAGTCTTCTACCTTCTCTTTGTAGTAGGTGTCGTGGTGGTTCTGCAATTCTTAATGAAGAATCAGGGCGGTCTACGTCATTATGGCGAAGTTTTGCGTAATACGCTCTTTAATCCTGAGTTGAATGACAATTTGAATGGTATCTTGTCACTTGGAATGTTCGGTTATCTTGGTAACCTTACTTTACAAATGCCACTGTGGTTAATATTTATTGATATCATCGTTCTTACAATTTTATTCTTGTCAAGTAAGAAGGATTTCTTCACTAAAGACTTTGCTAATGCATCCTGGATTCTCTTCCTACTAGAGGTTCTAGCTGCTGTTACAGTAATGTATATGCAGTGGACACCAGTTGTTCTTGGTCAGGGAGCTAATATATCTGTTGGTGCTCAAGGTCGTTACTTCACGCCATTTATCATTCTTTTGTTGCCACTAGTCGCAAACACAGCTAAGCTTGATTTATCTCGACAGAAAAAATTGAAGATAGCAACTCTGACTTTAATTGCTAATTTCTTAGTGGCTATGTATCTGATTCTTTTCCATTACTGGGGGGTATTTGCATAATTTATGACTAAAACAATTTTATTTATTTCTCCAACAGGAACTCTAGATAATGGTGCTGAAATCTCGATTGTCAATCTTATGAAATTTCTTGTGAAAAAAGGATATCGTGTATTAAACGTTTTTCCTGATTATAAAGTTCCATCCCAAGAGGAGTATCAAATAGAACTTCAGAAGGCAGGGATTGAAACCCACGGTCTTTCAGCTGTCAAATGGTGGTGGGAAGAAGCACCGGGTGGTTCGCCAGGCAATCATTTTTTGCGAGTAAATTCTTATAATAAGAATGTCAAAGATATTCGAAATATTATTGTAGATAACAAGGTGGACCTCGTTATCAGTAATACAGTCAATGTTTTTCAAGGAGCACTTGCTACAGCTTTTGAGCATGTCAAACATTTTTGGTTGATTCATGAATTTCCTGAGGGGGAGTTCGGTTACTATAAAGAAAAACTAGACTTTATAGACACGTTTTCTGATGAAATCTTTGCTGTCACAGGAGCTTTGACCGAGGATTTAGAAAAGTGTTTTCCAAATAGGAAGATTTATTCCTTCGCACCTTATACTCAAATTGAACCTAAAGAAGGAGTAAAAACTGAATCCAATAATCAACATCGTATCGTTTCAGTTGGACGCTTGACTCAGAGAAAGAATCAGCTTGAGTTAATAAAAGCTTTTCAGATGCTTGATTTAGCAGGAACTGAACTTGTATTTTTAGGTGCATGGGATGAGGATTACAAACAACTCTGTGATGATTATATCGCAGAGAACGATTTGAAAAATGTCTCATTTTTGGGGTATTTAGATGATCCTTGGTCAGAGATTACTGATAAGGATTTAGCTGTTTTTCCGTCTAGTATGGAAACGTTTGGTCTCGTTTACGTAGAATCTGTTTTAAATGGTATTCCAACAATTTTATCAGATAATGCGGGACATAAATCTGCTTTCGAATATATGAACGAGCAAGGTCATATCTACCCTTTGGGTGATTTGGATGCCTTAACTAGAATGATTTCAGAGGTCCTTGATGGATTTGACCAAGAGAAACTTGAAGCAGTGCAAGCTGTTCCAAGTTTAAAAGAGAGATATTCTCTTGAGAGTGTTTATGCTAATATTACTGAAAAGATTGAGGGCGATGAATTGCGTCATAAAAAAGTAACTCAGAAAGATATCGATTTTTTAAACAGCCGAAAAGCTCTAACAAAGAGTGTAAAATCTGCTGTGAAAAAATTATTTCAGCTTAAAAAAATGAATTAAGGTAAAATCTCGTTATCTATGATTAAGAATGAAAAGGCCGTTTTTGACTGGCCTTTTTGTTTTACTCTTTCTGTCCAATCATGCAAAATACCTTCCAAAATGGTATAATAAAAGCTACTATGTATAATTCTGTGTATTTGAGAGATGTGACGAATGGAGGTAAACTTTGAAGGATATTTTTATCATAGGTAGTAGAGGTTTGCCTGCTCAATATGGTGGTTTCGAGACATTTGTTGAAAAATTGATTTCTCATAAGGTATCACCTGCTATACGTTATCACGTGGCTTGCTTATCTGACGAAAGTACTGGCAACCATTTTGACTATAAGGGTGCGGATTGTTTTACGGTCAATCCTCCAAAGCTAGGTCCTGCGCGTGTCATAGCTTACGATATGATGGCTATCAATTATAGCTTGAAACTTATTAAAAAAGAGGGAATTCAATCCCCAATTTTCTATATTTTAGGAAATACCATTGGTGCCTTCATTGTTCATTTTGCCAAGAAAATTCAGTCCGTTTGTGGGATTTTGCTAGTCAATCCTGACGGTTTGGAATGGAAACGTGCTAAGTGGTCTAAACCTGTTCAAAGTTATCTCAAATACTCTGAAAAAGAGATGACAAAGTATGCGAACTTAATTATTTCTGATAACCGAGGTATTGAGACCTATATTCAAAATACCTATCCGTGGGCTAGAACGACTTTCATTGCTTATGGAACTGATTTATCTAAGACGACTTTGACTGCTGAGGATGACCCTGTTCGAGATTGGTATCAGAAATGGCAGACTCAAGAAAAAGATTACTATTTGATATTGGGTCGATTTGTTCCTGAAAACAATTACGAAATTGCGATTCGTGAATTTATGAAGTCCTCTACAGAGCGTGATCTTGTTATCATCTGTAATCATGAAGGAAATGCTTACTTTGATGAGCTACGACAGATTACAGGATTTGATAAAGATAAACGTGTGAAGTTTGTGGGTACTGTCTATGATCAGGATTTGCTTAAGTATATTCGCAACCAAGCCTTTGCTTATATTCATGGACACGAAGTAGGTGGAACGAATCCGGGCTTATTAGAGGCCTTGGCTCAAACGGACCTCAACCTTATTTATAATGTAGACTTTAACCACCAGGTTGCTCAAGAGACTGCCTTGTATTGGAATAAAGAGGATGGGAATTTGTCTCAGCTTATCGATTCTGTAGATGGTCAAGTGTCGTTTGAGGACTTGGGAAATGCTGCTAAAGCAAATATGAAAGAAAATTACACCTGGGAAAAAATCGTGGGTGAATACGAGGAGCTATTTTTATCATGAAAGTAACTATTCTCATGTCTACTTATAATGGCGAGAACTTTTTAGCGGAGCAAATTGAAAGTATTCAGCAGCAAACTTATACTGATTGGACCTTGTTAATTCGTGATGATGGTTCTAAAGATAAAACGAGAGAGATTATCAAACGTTTCGCTTTAGAAGATGATCGCATTACTTTTATCAATCCTGATCAAACTGAAAATTTAGGTGTAATAAAGAGTTTCTTTACGCTTTTGAAGTATCAAGAATCTGACTACTATCTTTTCTCGGACCAGGATGATACTTGGTTACCTGATAAGCTATCTCTTCAGCTTGAGGAAGCGAGTAGATACCCATCTGATAAACCACTTTTGGTATACACGGATTTAAAGGTTGTGAACCAAGATTTAGAGGTGCTTCATGAGAGTATGATTCGTACTCAATCTGACCATGCTAATACTAAGTTGGTTCAAGAAATGACAGAAAACACCGTTACTGGAGGTGTGTCGCTAATTAATCATGCTCTAGCCGAATTATGGACTGGCGAGGAACCTAATGAGCTTCTGATGCATGACTGGTATTTAGGTTTGCTTGCTTCAGCATTTGGTCATCTGGTCTATATTGATCAGCCAACAGAGCTTTACCGTCAGCACGCAGATAATGTTTTAGGTGCTAGAACTCTTCGGAAACGTATGCAGAATTGGATTCGACCTCAGACTTTATTTAATAAATACTGGAAGTTGATCAAGGCTAGTCAGAGTCAGGCAGAAAACCTTCTTTCTTTGCCACTGGATACTAAAAGTAGGGAGTTGGTTGAAAACTTTGTGACTATTATGGATCAAGGGTTGAGAGAGCGTTATCATCGTTTGAAAACATATGGTTATCGTAAAAACAGGGCTTTTCATACCTTTGTATTTACGAGTTTGATTTTGACAAAATTCATGTATAAGGAGGACTAAATGAATTTCTTTAGTCAGAAAAATAGGATTTTACTTAAGGAACTGATTAAAACGGATTTTAAATTGCGTTATCAAGGTTCTTTCATTGGTTATCTTTGGTCTATTTTGAAACCTTTGATGATGTTTACAATTATGTACCTTGTCTTTGTTCGTTTCTTGAGATTTGATGATGGGACACCACACTATGCAGTAGGCTTGCTTTTGGCTATGATTTTTTGGGGCTTCTTTACAGAGGCTACCAATATGGGGATGCTTTCCATTGTTTCACGAGGAGACCTCTTACGTAAGCTTAACTTTCCAAAGCAAACAATCGTTATCTCTTCTGTGCTAGGAGCAGCGATTAATTTCTTGATTAACCTAGTGGTTGTTTTCGTATTTGCCTTGATTAACCATGTTCCGATTGGTTTCAATACTTTGGTTATCATTCCTCTCTTTATTGAGGTGCTATTGATGGCAATGGGAGTTGCTTTTATTTTATCAGCACTCTTTGTTAAATACCGTGATATTGGTCCAGTTTGGGAAGTAGTACTTCAAGCTGGTATGTATGCAAGTCCAATTATCTACTCAATCACTTATCTTATTCAAAGAAATCAAGAGTTTGTTGCAAAGATTATGATGTTGAATCCAATCGCTCAGATTTTACAGGATATGCGTCATTTTATCATTGACCCAGTTAACCCAAGAGGATGGGATATTATTAACAATAAGTTGATTGCTTTTATTCCTTATGCGATTCCTGTAGTGATTTTTATCATTGGTTTCCTTGTCTTTAATCGAAATGCTAAACGATTTGCGGAGATTCTATAATGTCAAATAATATTGCTGTAAAAGTAGATCATGTAAGTAAGTATTTTAAATTACCAACTGAGGCGAGTCAGAGTTTGAGAACGACTCTAGTCAATCGCTTTAAAGGAATTAAAGGGTATACTGAACAACATGTCTTAAAAGATATTTCATTTGAAGTTGAAAAGGGTGATTTCTATGGAATTGTTGGACGTAATGGTTCTGGTAAGTCAACGCTTTTAAAAATTATTTCTGAGATTTATGTTCCGGAGAAAGGTAAAGTTACAATTGATGGTAAGTTAGTATCTTTCATTGAACTTGGAGTTGGGTTTAACCCCGAATTGACTGGTCGTGAGAATGTCTATATGAATGGTGCTATGCTTGGCTTTTCAACGGAAGAAGTGGATGCCATGTATGATGACATTGTAGACTTTGCTGAACTCCATGATTTCATGAATCAAAAGTTGAAGAACTACTCAAGTGGTATGCAGGTTCGTCTGGCCTTTTCAGTGGCTATCAAGGCTCAAGGTGATATCCTTATCTTGGATGAAGTCTTAGCCGTAGGTGACGAGGCCTTCCAACGTAAGTGTAATGATTATTTCATGGAACGTAAGCAATCTGGAAAGACAACTATCTTAGTTACCCATGACATGTCAGCAGTTAAAAAATACTGTAATAAAGCAGTTTTAATTGAACATGGTTTGGTAAAAGTGGTTGGTGATCCAGACGAAGTTGCTAACCAATATAGTTTTGATAATGCTGCTGGTCAAAAGGTTTCAAACGACGACGTTGTTGTTGAAAATCCTAAAATCACTGATTTACAAGTAAAACTCTTGAATGACAATATTGTCAGTCCTGACCAAGATATTTCATTTGAGATTTCATATGATGTCAATGAGGATATTGAGACCTATATTGCCTTTTCATTGACAGATATTGACCGTGGTATCTGGATTTATAATGACAATTCCATGGACAATAAAACGAGTGGTTCTGGAAGAAAAACACTCACATATAAATGTAGTCTTGCCCATCTTAATAACATTAAGCTTAAGCTTCAGGTTTCTGTTCGAGATAAAGAGGATCAGATGATTGCTTTTGCTGATTCAGATAACTCACCAGTTATTCTCTTGAATCGAACTGATATTGAAGATGATGATAAGTCTGCTAAAGATTCTGCAACCGGAATGGTTCAGAGAAATGGAAAATGGGAGATTCAAGAATAAATGAAACGTCTCTTATTGTATGTTCATTATAATAAGTACGACGAATTAAGTGGTCATGTGCTCTACCAATTGGAGCAACTTCGACCACTTTTTTCTAAACTTATTGTGATTTCAAATAGTCAACTAACGGAATCGGCAACATTAACTCTCAAAGAGCTTGGCATAGATGAAGTTATCCAGAGAGAGAATCTGGGCTTTGATTTTGCAGCTTGGAGAGATGGTATGGCTCATATTGGATTCGAACATTTAATAGACTTCGATTCGGTTACACTCATGAATGATACTTGCTTTGGCCCTATATGGGATATATCTGACCTAGTTGAAAGTTTTGAACAACGCCAGAATGTTGATTTTTGGGGGATGACGAATTTTAGAAAGACCAAATATTTCGAAGAGCATTTGCAAAGTTATTTTATATCTTTCAAAAATCATGTTGTCGCTTCGGAAGTCTTTCAGAAATTTTGGACTTCTATAAAGACTTTTACTGATGTTCAAGATGTTATTGACAATTACGAAACTAGGGTTACCAGTGTTCTTACTGAGGCGGGTTATCGTTATGATGCTGTCTTTAATACCATTGAATCAGAGGCGGAAGATCTAATTCATCCTGACTTTTCTTACTACAGACCAATAAGTACCCTTGAGCATAAGGTACCATTCATTAAACTAAAAGCTTTTACCGACAATGAAAAAAAGGGAAGGTTACTTTTAGACTATCTTGCTAACCTATCAACATATCCAGTAGCACTAATTAAGTCACATCTAAATCGTTACCATTCCCCTGACAGTTTAGTCATTTTAGATGAGAAAATTATTGGCCCTTCTTTTAAAACCTTAAGCAAGCATAAGTATCGTATAGCTATCCATGTGCACATTAGCGACCTTGAGAGACTGAAAGTATTTTTTGATAGTAAGTTATCTGCTTTCTATTTTTTCACTTTATCAAGTCATTTAGATAAAAATGAAGTTGAGAATACCTTATTAAATAGTTTTGATAAAGATAGATTTCATATAATCTCACAACGGTTTGATAATCATTATCATGCCTTGGTTTCCTTGGCTTCTAAGCTTTGTGATTATGACTTTGTTGGGCATTTCCACACAGAAGCCTTTGGAAATGAAGGTAAACTTGTTGATGAAACTACAAGACATGCTCTTGTGGATATGCTATCAGATGAAGAGAAGGTAGTATCAATCTTTGACCATTTTCCAGAGGTTGGACTTATTTTTGCTGATTTGTCAAAAGAACTCTATTGGACGGATGCAATTGATACTTTAAATCAAGAACAGACAGTTAAATTAACTAACGAATGTCGAAAAGTAATCAATCATTCGCTTCATGTTTTTCAAGGTTTTATGTGGCTGTCAAAAGATTTTCTGAAAAACATTATTCTAAAGGATGAGCATATTTTCTATGACTTTGACGAAAATACTCTCCCTTATCTTTTCTATCGAAAAGCCTGGGATGTAGGAATTGATTATCGTATTATTGCTTCAGAGGAAATATCTTTTGCAGAACGGTATAAGATTCATCTTATTGAAATGTCACAGGTGGCAGAACCACTGACCTTAAAGAGTAAATTTTCAGCATATCGAAAAGCCTTGTTAAAGAAGTTAGGTTTAAAAAAATCTTCAGCTGTTTAACTTCCCCCTCCCACTTACGAATATGTAAGTAGGAGGTTTTTTCTTATGTATAGTATTGTAGCTGAGGAGTCGGGGCTTTTGCCTCGTGAGCGGCTTTTACAAAAGGGAGCAGAGGTTTTATCGGATCAGGAGTTGTTGGCGATAGTGCTGCGGACAGGGACTAAGTCTGAGTCGGTTCTATCGATGGCCAATCGTATTTTGAAAGGGATGACGAGTTTGGCGGATTTGTCTCGTTTGTCCCTGAATGAGCTTCAGAAGATTCCTGGTATTGGGCGTGTGAAGTCTATTGAGCTCAAGGCTATGGTGGAGTTGGCTAAGCGGATTGAGAAGGCTGAGTTGGCTCGTTCCGAGCAGATTATGTCCAGTCAGCAGGTGGCCCGTCGTATGATGTTGGATATTGGGGACAAGCCTCAGGAACATCTGGTGGCTATCTATTTGGATACGCAGAATCGTATTATTCAGCAGAAGACAGTCTTTATTGGTGGGGTCCGTCGTTCGATTGCTGAGCCACGTGAGATTTTACATTATGCCTGCCATCTGATGGCAACGTCTTTGATTGTGGTTCACAATCATCCTTCGGGGGAAGCCTATCCTAGTCGTAATGATATTGATTTTACTCAAAAGATTAAGCGGTCCTGTGATGACTTAGGGATTTGTCTGCTTGATCATCTGATTGTTGGAAAATCAACCTATTATTCCTTTCGTGAGGAGAGGGAGGATTTTGATCTTTAGGTTGAACCAATGTGATAAAGACAAGAGAAAAGCAACTGAGTACAGTCTCAGTTGCTTTTAAAGTTCGTTAACGACGTATTCAAAGAGTTTGAGGTCTTCTTCGCGTTTGTCTAGGAGAAGCTCTGGGTGCCACTGTACACCAAGGAAACGAAGGTCTGGACTATTTGACTCAACGGCTTCGACGGTGTTGTCCTCAGGGTCACGCGCAATGACACGAAGGTCAGAGGCCAAATGTTTGATACTTTGATGGTGGAAGGAGTTGATAGAGGTTTCACGTCCGTAGATTTCTGCCAACTTACTGTTCTCATCAACAATCATCTCATGGTAGAGGTAATCAGACGGCTTGTCCTGCCAGTGATGCTCAATATCTTGATGGAGGCTACCACCTAGTGCGACGTTCATGAGTTGGGTTCCACGACAGATTGAAAAGATGGGTTTCTTCTGCTTAGTGGCTTCCTCGATGAGTGCCATTTCAAAGATATCCCGTTCGAGGAAGAAGTCATCTTCACTGGCATGGTTCTCTTCGTTGTAGAATTTAGGGTCAACGTTTTGCCCACCGATCAGGATAAGCTTATCAATCATGGAGATGTAGTTCTTGGCTTCCGAAGGATCGGATACTGGTAGTAGGATTGCTAGGCCACCGGCTCTTTGAACTCCTTCTACAAAGCCAGATGGGGCATAGGACCAGTTGATGTCTTCATGGGCTGGATTAGGCCTTACATTGGCAGTGATTCCGATAATTGGTTTAGTCATTGTTTCTCCTTGATTTTTCTTCTTCTTTCATGAAATAGAGTAGGGTTTGTAGTTCGCTAGTCAAGTCTACGTATTGGACTACCACATGGCGTGGAAGATTGAGGTTGACCGGAGAGAAACAGAGAATGCCTTCAATTCCGGCATCAACCAAAAGATCAGCCACCTCCTGGGCCTTAACTGATGGCACTGTCAGGATGGCTGTTTTGATATCTTCTTGGGCAATCTTGTCCTTAATCTGGGAAATCCCATAGATAGGAATCTTGTCCTCGGTTTGAGTTCCAACCAATTCGTTATCGTCTGTATCAAAAGCCATGACCAGCTGCATGCGGTTACGCTCTTGAAAACGGTAGTGGAGGAGGGCACGCCCAACATTCCCAACACCTACGAGGAGTACCTTGGTAGTCGCATTGTCATTTAGGAGTTCAGCGAAAAATGTCATCAGCTTGTTTACGTCATAACCAAAACCACGGCGACCTAGCTCACCAAAATAGGAGAAGTCACGACGAACAGTAGCAGGGTCAATCCCAATCGCTTCAGCAATTTGTTTAGAGCTTGCTTTATCGATATTTTCACGATGGAATCGTTTGAAAATACGATAGTAGAGAGAGAGACGTTTGGCAGTGGCGTTTGGGATGTTTTTCTCAAATGTCATTGATCGCTTTCCTTTCTTTAATTAGTATGATTCTCCTATATTTTAAGAAAAGTTTGTGAAGATTGCAACAAAATAGTGTAGATGAGGCGATATAAAAAACCTATCACAAGGATAGGCTCTTTCTATGTAGTAAGAAAAAATTTAGACTTCTTCTTGCTCGAAAACATTACGGTCAACCAAACTCTGCATCAAGAAATAGAATTTCTCTTGCAAGATGTGATGATCTTCATTTTTAAAGATATTAACGTTACGCAGACCAGATTTGTCTGTAATTGACAATTTGAAACCAGTCAAGTCTTTGTTAATAGTGATTTTAAGTGGGAAACCTTCGCCTGAGTTAGGCACTTTTTCGAGAAGGCGGTGCAACTCGTAGTTTCCGATTTTATTTTGCACAAAAGTCGTATCACGTAGGGTGAATTTTTTGACATTAGGACTGATGGTGTAACGGTATTTACAGTCAGTCAAATGAATGCTTTTTTCAAATGCCATGTTAGTCTCCTATGATTTGATTAAGTTTTTCTGCTAGAGCTTGGAGTTCTTCAGCGGTATTTTCCTCTGATAAACTAATGCGGATGGCTGTTTTTAACTTGTCAGAGTCCTTGCCATAGAGGGCTTGGATGACGTGGCTAGGGTCAACAGTTCCAGCGGTACAAGCAGAACCCGTTGAAACAGCAAAGCCAGCTAGGTCTAACAAGGTTAAGAGAGGGCCATTTTCCTTACCAGGAAAACTGATGTTGATGACGTGAGGTAGGCTAGATCCTCCACCATTAATTTCATAAGGAATGGTAAGGGTATCTAGAAAGGCCTGACGAATCTTTTCAACATGCTGGTAATTGTCTTGGTAGTGGTCGCTAGCATGTTTGTAAGCAGCGGTCATACCTGAAATCCCGACCAGATTTTCAGTGCTGGCACGACGTTTTTCCTCTTGTTCACCACCATGGAGTAGGTTGTCAAAATGCAAATCGTTATGATAGAGCAGGCCGACACCTTTAGGTCCATGGAATTTATGGGCACTAATAGAGAGAAAATCAGCTCCAAGTTCCTCTGGGTGAATAGGAAGTTTTCCTGCTACCTGAACGGCATCAACGTGGAAGGCAGCTTGGTGATTGGCAAGCAAGTCACCAATTTCCTTGATTGGAAGCAATTGGCCGGTCTCGTTATTGGCATACATAACAGAAACTAGAATAGTATCGTCACGTAAGGCCTCTGCAATTTGTTGAGCAGTAATAACCTGATTTTCTGGTTGAATATAGGTTACTTCAAAACCAAAACGCTCTTCCAAGTAGGCCATGGTGTGAAGGACAGAGTGGTGTTCAATAGCAGTTGTAATCAGGTGTTTGCCTTTAGCTTGATTGGCTAGGGCATAACCTTTGATAGCTGTATTGTTTCCTTCAGTCCCACCAGAAGTGAAAATGAGCTTACGAGCAGGGACTTTAAATTGTTTGGCCATTTCTTCACGGGCTTCACGAAGTTCCTTGGAAGCTTGACGACCATAAGCATGGAGGCTGGATGGATTCCCAAAGGTTTCAGTCATAACATGTGTCATAGCTGAAATAGCAGCAGTATTTAAAGGAGTTGTTGCTGCATTGTCCAAATAAACCATAGCTTAGTCCTCGTGTGCTGTATATGCAAAGAGTGGACTAAGTGGTTGACGTTCGAAGATACGAGTAGTAGCTTTAGCGATTAGCTCACTTGCTGAAATATATTTAACGTTTGTAGGCACTTTTTCTTTAGTCGCAACTGAATCTGTCACCAAGATTTCTTTAATTGGAGCAGCGTTGAGGACTTCAGCAGCACCTCCTGCAAAGAGACCGTGACTAGCAACTGCATAAATGTCTTTAACGCCACCACGTTCAAGGATTTTAGCAGCTTCAGCAAACGTTTTACCAGTATTAAGGATGTCATCAACCAAGATTGCTGTTTTTCCTTCAACCTCTCCGATGATGTAGCCTTCTTCACGTTCTGAATCATCTTGAGCGTAGTCAATGATAGCGATTGGTGCATCAAGGTATTCCGCCAAGCTACGAGCACGTTTAACACCTGAGTTTTTAGGGCTAACAACGACAACATCACTTCCTGTGAATCCTTTTTCGTTGTAGTATTCAGCAAACAATGGCATTGTGAAGAGGTTATCTACTGGGATGTCGAAGAAACCTTGAACTTGGACAGCGTGAAGGTCAAGTGTCAAGAGACGATTGACACCAGCTTTAACCAGCATATTGGCAATCAATTTAGCAGTGATTGGTTCACGTGAAGCAGCGATACGGTCTTGACGTGCATAACCAAAGTAAGGCATAACCACGTTGACAGAGTTAGCACTGGCACGTTTGCAGGCATCAATCATGATGAGCAATTCCCAAAGGTGGTCGTTAACAGGGTTGCTTGTAGATTGGATGATATAGATATCGTCCCCACGAACAGACTCTTCGATGTTGATCATGATTTCACCGTCAGAAAATTGACGTGAAGATACTTTACCAAGTGGCAATCCGGTAGCCTCAGCAATTTTTTCAGCAATTTCTGGGTTTGAGCTGAGCGAGAACAATTTCAATTGTGGGTTTGCTTTTTGATGTACCATGACGATGGTGACTCCTTTAAAAAAATAAGATGCTAAGCCCAGTTAGGGCTATTGTAATAAAACTACAGATAGTTCTATTTTAGCAAAAAGAAGCAGAAATTTCAGCCATCAAAGTATGATATTAGTGAAAAATACCGAACCTTTGCTAGATAAAATTCCTTTGTATGCGTTTTTAGACCTCTGGAAGTCATTTATGAGATAAAATGCTTGTATTATTTAACGCTGCATGTGTTTAAACATAAAAAAAAGACAAGGAGCCAACTCCTTGTCTAAATTTTAGTCTTTGTCTCGTTTGAGGGTAGCTACAAAGCGTGCAACCTTACTCTTGGCATACTTAAAGTCAATGTTATTTTCTTTAAGGAAGGCATCAAAGTCGTCTTTACCTTTCTCAGCATCCGAAACTTCTAGTTCAAGCTCGTAATCTTTCTTATCAGCATAGACATTGACATCGAGGGCCATGAGACCGATGTTTGTTTGGTACTCGCGACGAGTTGTGGTTAAATGTCCGAGGATGGTTAGGTCCTCTAGTTTAACCCCACGTTCCAGAAGAATGGATTTGATCTGACAATCAGGGAAGTCCAGCGACTTAGTCAAAGCCTTAGCGTCCGCACAGTCCATGGTAAGGTTGTACTCCATGTTCCCGACTTTTTCAGGGATTTTCAAGGTCAGCTCACCATGAGTGGGAAGTGTCCTAATACGCAAAGACAACTTTTTATTTCTCATGTCACTCTGAGGAGTGTCGATGTAGTAGTTGGTTTGCGTAACAGGTGTCACATGGGAGAAAAGCATCGCTAAACGATTGTACTCGTCTTTGGTGAGTAGAGTCTTGTACTCTATCTCTAAATGGTTCATGTGTGTCCTCCCTTGTGCTTTCAAATGTGGTATAATATAACAGATTGTATTTATTTTATAAAAAACTAAAGCTTTTGACAAGGAGGAGTCCTATCTTGACCATGGATTGGGAACAATTTTTAGACCCCTATATTCAGGCCGTAGGTGAGCTCAAAATTAAGCTCCGAGGCATTCGGAAACAATTTCGTAAGCAAAATCGTCACTCGCCTATTGAATTTGTGACGGGACGTGTGAAGTCAGTGGCTTCCATTGAGGAGAAAATAGCCCTTCGTGGCCTCTCAGTTGAAAATTTGGCTCAAGATATGCAGGATATTGCTGGTCTCCGAGTCATGGTCCAGTTTGTCGATGATGTGGATGAAGTTTTGGCCTTGCTTCGTCGCCGTAGTGATATGACCATTGTTTCAGAGCGTGACTACATCAGAAACCGTAAACATTCGGGTTATCGCTCTTATCATGTTATTATCTCTTATCCCGTTGATACCATTGATGGTCGTAAGGAGATTCTTGCTGAAATTCAGATTAGGACTTTGGCCATGAACTTTTGGGCCACCATTGAACATTCCCTTAATTACAAGTATCAGGGAAACTTTCCAGAGGAAATTAAGCTTCGCTTGGAAACTACGGCCCGCATGGCTTATGAACTTGATGAAGAAATGCGTAAGATACGTGATGATATTAGAGATGCCCAGTTGCTCTTTGATCCAATTAACAGAACTTTGAAGGATAGTGTAGGAAATAGTGATGACACAGATGAAGACCTCTTCGGATGAGATGAAGGTAGCTATTATTGCCAATGGCAAACCCCAAAGTAGGCGTGTGGCCTCAAAACTTTTTAATGCCTTTCGAGATGATCCAGATTTTTATTTGACCAAGAAAAATCCAGATGTGGTCATCTCAATTGGTGGTGATGGTATGTTGCTATCGGCCTTTCATATGTATGAAAAAGAGCTTGCTCGTGTGCGTTTTGTAGGGATTCACACGGGTCATTTAGGCTTTTATACGGATTATTTGGACAGTGAAGTGGATCAATTAATCGAGACGCTTCGAAAAGATAGTGGTGCAAAGATTTCTTACCCTCTTTTGAATGTCAAATTGACCCTGGCTGATGGTCGTTCTTTTACGTCGATTGCCCTCAATGAAGCAGCCATCAAGCGTAATGAGAAAACCATGGCAGCAGATGTTTGCCTTAATGATGTCTTGTTTGAGAGCTTCCGTGGAGATGGGTTGTCAGTGTCGACGCCTACAGGATCAACGGCCTACAATAAATCACTGGGTGGTGCGGTCCTTCATCCTACCATTGAAGCCTTGCAACTGACAGAGATTGCCAGTCTTAATAATCGTGTGTACCGGACCTTAGGAAGTCCCCTTATTGTGCCCAAGCATGAGAAGATTACTGTTTATCCTACCCGAATGGGAAGCTACACTCTATCCGTTGATAATAAAACCTATACCAACCGTAATGTGAAAAAGGTAGAATTTTCAATCGACCAACGTAAGATTTCCTTTGTGGCTAGTGCCAGTCACACAAGTTTCTGGGAACGCGTACGTGATTCCTTTATTGGAGACATGGAAGAATGAGATATGAATTTACCGTAGGACGTTCATGTCGAGTTAAGACCTTTTTGAAGGAGCATGATATTTCAAAAGGACTTCTGGCCAAGATTAAGTTTGAAGGTGGTCATATTTGGGTCAATGGCGAGGAGCAGTTTGCGACTTATCCTGTCCATGAAGGAGATGTGGTTGCCATTGAAATCCCTGACGAGGCACCGCATGAAACCTTGAAGCCAATTCCTTTTGACTTGGATATCGTCTATGAGGATGATAACTTCTTGGTGATTAACAAACCCTATGGCTATGCTAGTATTCCAAGTGTTAACCACGATAATACCATGGCTAATTTTGTCAAACATCATTTTGTCAGCAATAATTATCCCAACCAGCGTGTGCATATTGTGACACGTTTGGATAAGGACACCTCTGGTCTCATGCTGTTTGCTAAGCATGGTTACGCCCATGCTCGTATGGATAAACAGTTACAACAGAAGTCTATCAAGAAACATTACTATGCCTTGGTTGAAGGTGACACCAAACTTGAGAAGCAGGGTGAAATCATTGCACCGATTGCGCGTGATGAGGATTCCATTATCACACGTCGAGTCCATAAGTCGGGGAAATATGCCCACACTAGTTATCGTTTGGTAGGTGATTATGGTAGGGTTAAACTGGTTGATATCAATTTGCATACTGGGCGTACTCACCAGATTCGCGTCCACTTTGCCCACTTAGGCCTTCCCCTTTTGGGAGATGATCTTTATGGTGGTTCTCTAGACTATGGTATTGAGCGCCAGGCCTTGCATTGTCACCGTCTTTCATTTGTTGATCCTTTTACCAAAAAAGAGATGGTCCATGCATCTTCCTTGACAGATGATTTTGAAACCGTTATCATGAACTTACAAACTAAAAAAGATTGATTGAGGAATTTTTTTATGCGTAGTCTATTTGGTGAACTTCGTGAACATATTTTAGGGAAGGGTATTAAGATTGTTTTCCCTGAGGGTAACGACGACCGTGTGGTTCGTGCAGCAGCCCGTTTGAAATTTGAAGGATTGGTTGATCCTATTATTTTGGGAGACCCAGCAGAGGTTCACAAAATCTTGAACGATCTTGGTTTTGCAGACTTTAACTATACAATTATTAATCCTGAAACCTATGAAGATTTCGAGGAAATGAAGGAAAAATTTGTTGAAATCCGTAAAGGAAAAGCAACAATCGAAGATGCGGAAAAGTTGCTTCGTGATGTCAATTATTTTGGTGTTATGTTAGTTAAACTTGGTCTGGCTGATGGAATGGTTTCAGGTGCTATTCACTCAACAGCGGATACGGTACGTCCTGCCCTTCAAATTATCAAAACAAAACCTGGTATTTCTCGTACATCAGGTGTCTTCCTTATGAACCGTGAAAATACCGATCATCGCTTGATGTTTGCTGACTGTGCTATCAATATTGAACCAAATGCTCAAGAATTGGCAGAAATTGCAATTAATACTGCCGAAACAGCTAAAGTTTTTGGTATTGACCCTAAAGTGGCCATGCTTAGCTTCTCAACAAAAGGTTCTGCTAAATCGCCAAAAGTTGACAGGGTTGTTCAAGCAACAAATATTGCTAAAGAAATGCGTCCTGACTTGGCTATTGATGGGGAGTTGCAGTTCGATGCAGCATTTGTTCCAGCAACAGCGGCTATTAAGGCTCCAGATAGTGACGTAGCAGGACATGCTAATGTCTTTGTTTTCCCTGGCTTGCAAGCAGGTAACATTGGATATAAGATTGCCCAACGTTTGGGAATGTTCGAAGCTATCGGACCAATCTTACAAGGTCTTAATAAACCAGTAAACGATCTTTCTCGTGGTGCTAGTGCTGAAGACATTTATAATTTAGCGATTATCACAGCTGCTCAAGCTCTTAATAACTAATTTTGTCTCAAAAAAGAGGTCTGACCAAGGTGTTAGGCCTTTTTGTTTTATGCATGGCTGGTGATTAAAAATAAATCGATTAAAGTAGCTAGAAATCCAGGAAATACAATGGACTGTTGAGTTTTTCGTGTTTCATTATGTACTTTGCTTGTGCAAAATATTCTGAAAGTGACTGCTTTTCTTGATTATTTATGCTATAATGAAAGAGTAAAATTTTATTTTTTGGAGAAATCTTATGAAAAAAAGCAAATGGTTAGCCCTTGCGGGTGTCGCCCTTCTAAGTGTTGGTGCCTTAGCGGCTTGTTCTTCTAAGTCAAGTACTAGTGGAACGACTTATGGTTATGTTTATAATTCAGATCCAGAATCATTGGATTACATCACTTCAAATACAGGACCTACAAAAATTGCTGTAACTAATGGTGTAGATGGACTTATGGAAGCGGACAAATATGGTAATCTTGTCCCTTCAGTAGCTGAAGATTGGTCTGTCTCTCAAGATGGTCTGACTTATACTTATAAAATCCGTAAGGGAGTTAAATGGTATACTTCTGATGGTGAAGAGTATGCTGATGTGACTGCTAAGGACTTTGTGACTGGTCTTAAGCATGCGGCTGATGGCAAGTCTGGAGCCCTCTATTTGGTACAAGATTCTATTGCTGGATTGTCTGACTACCTTTCTGGTGCCAATAAAGATTTCTCAAATGTTGGCGTTAAAGCAATCGACGATTATACATTGCAATACACCCTTAAAAAACCGGAGCCATACTGGAACTCTAAAACAACTTATGGCTTGCTCTTCCCAGTTAACGAAGACTTTCTTAAGAACAAAGGGAAAGATTTTGGTAAGTCAACAGACCCAACATCTATCCTCTATAATGGTCCTTTCATTCTCAAATCTTTGACAGCTAAATCATCTATTGAGTTGACTAAGAATGAAAATTATTGGGACAAGAAGAATGTACACTTTGATGCCATCAAATTGTCATATTATGACGGTTCGGATCAAGAGGCTCTAGAACGTGGTTTCACGGATGGTGCCTATAGTTTGGCTCGTGTCTACCCAACGAGTTCTAACTATGCTTCAGTTGAGAAAAACTATAAAGATAATATTTATTACACAGCACCAGGTGCATCTACATCGGCTATTGGTGTGAATATTGACCGCCAAAGCTATAAATTCTCAGCCAAGAAGACGGATGCTGAAAAGACATCAACTAAGAAGGCTCTTCTAAACAAAGACTTCCGTCAATCAATCAACTTCGCAATTGATCGTACGGCTTATCAATCACAAATGAATGGTAAAGATGGTGCAGCTCTAGCTCTACGTAACCTCTTTGTTCCTTCTGATTTTGTCAGTGCAGGTGATAAGACCTTTGGAGATCTTGTAACAGAGAAAATGTCCTCTTATGGTGATGAATGGTCAGGTGTAAACTTTACTGATGGTCAAGATGGCCTCTACAATGCTGAAAAAGCTAAGACTGAGTTTGCCAAAGCTAAGGAAACTCTCCAAGCAGATGGTGTTCAATTCCCAATTCACTTGGACCTTCCTGTTGACCAAAGTTCTAAAATCAATGTTGCTCAGGCCCAATCTTTGAAACAAACCATTGAGCAATCATTGGGTAGCGATAATGTGGTTATCGATGTTAACCAATTATCATCTGATGACATACAAAATGCAACCCTTAACGCGGCTAATGCAGCGGCAGAAGACTGGGATATTTCAAACGGTGTCATTTGGGGTCCAGACTATCAAGACCCATCAACTTACCTTGATATCTTTAAGACAACTTCAAGTGAAAATACCAAGACTTTCATGGGGTATGATGATCCAAACAATGCTGCCGCAGCTCAAGTAGGTCTTAAAGATTATGACGCCTTGCTTGATTCAGCAGCTTCAGAAACAACAGACCTCAACGCTCGTTACGACCGTTATGCTCAAGCCCAAGCTTGGTTGGAAGATAGCTCTCTTGTCATTCCATTGACTGTTGGTAACGGTGCAGCACCAGTTATCTCACGTTTGACACCATTTACGGGTGCTAGCATGCAGGTGGGTGATAAGAACTCATCAGACTACTTCAAATATGTGAAACCACAGGAAAAAGTAGTTACTAAGAAAGAATATGAACAAAGTCGTGAAAAATGGCTTAAAGAAAAGAAAGCATCTAACGAAAAAGCTCAAAAAGATCTTGAGAAACACGTTAAATAAAAGGACGATGGAACTTTCTCATTAGATTGGGAAAGTTCTTTTGGAATTAAAGGAAGAGACATGAAAAAATATATTTTATTGAGAACCCTCCGTTCTCTATTGTCAATATTTGTCGTGACGGCCTTGACCTACACGATTATCTATACCATGGTGCCGAGGCGTCTGATTTTCAGACAGGACCCTAACTACAACAAGATTGCTAAGACAGCTGATTCTAAGACAAACTATGAAAATACAATCTTTGAACGTATGGGGTACATTGATTACTATGACACCAAGGAGTTACAGGAGAAAGCCAGCACACTTGATAAGTCGGTAACAACTAAGCCAACAAAAGCCAATAAGGCTATCTACCAAAAATATGTGGATAGTTTGGGTCATGGCTGGCGTTTGCATCAGTTTAAGCAAAGTAAACAATTCTATGCGACACGTGATGTGCCAGTGCTTGAACGTGTGTTTGAATTCTACACACACCTCTTTGAATTTGACAATACTGGATGGGTTAAAGATAAAACGAATCCAAACTTGAAGCGTTACATCCGTATTGAAAATGACCCAGCTATTGGTTGGTCAGTTGTTGGTTCAGGGACTAAGCACAAATATTTGCTTTACTTTAACAGTCAGTTCCCATTTGTTCACCAAAACTTTGTGAAGATGAATCTTGGAACGTCATACCCAACTTATGCTGAGCAAGGTGTTCTTGATGTTATTACCCAAGGTCAAGGACAAACGCAAAGCTCAGAGGTCAACTTCCCTACTGGTAAGAGAATATCTTCAGTAGATATCTACTCTCGTACTTATAAATCACCAAGTCAGGCTGATGCTAGAGATCGTTCTTACTATGGAAATGACCCATACACAGCGACCAAGAGTCGCTACCAATACCCATCAATGGTGACAAGTTCTGCCATTGCAGGTTTGATTGGTTTGGTCTTGTCTTATGCTTTGGCAATTCCATTGGGATCATACATGGCACGCTTTAAAAATACCCTCTTTGATAGTGTATCAACAGGTGTCTTGACTTTCTTGCTTTCACTACCAACCATCGCCTTGGTTTATATCATTCGTTTGATTGGTTCTGAGATTGGTCTTCCAGATTCCTTCCCTATCTTGGGTGCGGGTGATTGGCGTTCATACGTCTTGCCATCTGTTATTCTCGGTCTCTTGTCAACACCGGGTCTTGCGATTTGGATTCGTCGTTACATGATTGACTTGCAATCACAAGACTTCGTTCGTTTTGCACGTGCCAAAGGGTTGTCAGAACAAGAAATTTCGAATAAACACATTTTCAAAAATGCTATGGTTTCCTTGGTTTCAGGGATTCCAGCTTCTATCGTTAGTGTTATCACAGGGGCAACCTTGACAGAAACGATCTTCGCCTTCCCTGGTATGGGTAAAATGTTGATTGACTCTGTTCGTGCTTCAAATAACGCTATGGTTGTGGGTCTTGTATTTATTTTCACAGCCCTCACCATCTTCTCATTGCTTGTGGGTGATATTCTTATGACTATAATTGACCCACGTATCAAATTGACATCTAAAGGAGGTAAATAATGGCTTCAATTGATAAAAGTAAGTTCCAATTTGTAAAGCGCGATGATTTTGCCTCTGAAACAATTGATGCACCAGCCTATTCTTACTGGAAATCGGTGATGCGTCAGTTCTTCAAGAAAAAGTCAACAACTGTCATGTTGGGAATCTTGATTACTATCATTTTGATGAGTTTTATCTACCCGATGTTTTCAAAATTTGACTTTAATGATGTGTCTAAGGTTAATGACTTTAGTGTACGTTATGTGCATCCTAATGGCCAGTATTGGTTTGGTACAGATAGTAACGGGAAATCCCTCTTCGATAGTGTTTGGTTTGGAGCTCGTAATTCTATCCTTATTGCTGTTATCGCTACCTTCCTTAACGTTGTTATTGGTGTGCTTGTAGGTGCTGTTTGGGGGATTTCTAAGACCTTCGATATGATTATGATGGAAATCTACAACATCATCTCAAATATTCCTGCCCTCCTTGTAGTTATCGTCTTGACTTACTCATTGGGTGCTGGTTTCTGGAATATGATCTTTGCCATGACTGTTACAGGGTGGATTGGTATTGCCTATACTATCCGTATTCAAATCATGCGTTACCGTGATTTGGAGTATAACTTGGCTTCTCGTACACTGGGAACACCAACTCCTAAGATTGTGGTTAAAAACATCATGCCACAACTAGTATCAGTTATCGTAACTATGGCTAGTCAGCTCTTGCCAGGATTTATCTCTTACGAAGCCTTCCTTTCATACTTTGGTTTAGGGCTTCCTGTTACGACGCCTAGTCTTGGTCGTTTGATTTCAGACTATGCACAGAACGTTACAGTCAATGCTTATCTCTTCTGGATTCCATTGACTACCTTGATCCTCGTTTCCCTTGCTCTCTTTATTGTCGGTCAAAACTTGGCGGATGCCAGCGACCCACGTACGCATAGATAGGAGTCCAATATGACAGAAAATAAAAATGTAATATTATCGGCTCGCGATATCGTCGTGGAATTTGACGTTCGTGACCGTGTTTTGACAGCCATTCGAGGAGTTTCCCTTGATTTGGTTGAAGGTGAAGTTTTAGCCTTGGTTGGTGAGTCTGGTTCAGGTAAATCAGTTTTGACTAAGACTTTCACAGGGATGCTTGAAGATAATGGTCGTGTCGCTAGTGGTTCGATTGATTATCGCGGTCAAGATTTGACTAAGCTTAAGAGTCACCAAGATTGGGCATCTATTCGTGGGGCTAAGATTGCGACTATCTTCCAAGATCCTATGACCAGTCTTGACCCAATTAAGACTATCGGTAGCCAAATTGTTGAAGTCATTGTCAAACACCAAGGAAAATCAGCCAAAGAAGCTAAAAAAATGGCCATTGATTACATGGACAAGGTTGGTATTCCTGATGCTGAAAAACGTTTCAATGAGTATCCTTTCCAATACTCTGGTGGGATGCGTCAACGTATCGTTATTGCCATTGCCTTGGCTTGTCATCCAGATGTCCTTATCTGTGACGAACCAACAACTGCCCTTGATGTGACCATTCAAGCTCAAATCATCGACCTCTTGAAATCACTCAAAGAGGAGTACGGTTTCTCAGTGATTTTCATTACCCATGACCTTGGTGTGGTAGCAAGTATCGCTGATAAGGTTGCTGTTATGTATGCTGGTGAAATCATTGAATACGCAACTGTTGAGGAAATTTTCTATGAGCCTTGTCATCCATACACGTGGAGCTTGCTTTCAAGCTTGCCACAGTTGGCCGATGATAAGGGTGAGCTTTTCTCAATTCCAGGGACACCACCATCACTTTATACACCGGTTGTTGGGGATGCCTTTGCCTTGCGTTCAGACTATGCTATGCAGATTGACTTCGAGGAAAAAGCACCACAATTCCAAGTTTCAGATACTCACTGGGCTAAGACCTGGCTCTTACATGAGGATGCACCAAAAGTTGAAAAACCTGCGGTTATCCAAAATCTACATGAAAAAATCCGTGCTAATATGGGATTTGCACATTTAGGAGATGAGGAGGAAGGCAATGCCTGAGAAGTTAGTTGAAGTAAAAGATGTGGAGATTTCCTTCGGTGAAGGAAGCAAGAAATTCGTTGCTGTCCACAATGCTAATTTTTTCATCAACAAGGGTGAAACCTTTTCCCTCGTTGGTGAGTCTGGTAGTGGTAAAACCACTATCGGGCGTGCCATTATTGGTCTAAATGATACAAGTAATGGTGAGATTATTTTTGACGGTAAGAAAATCAATGGACACTTGTCTCACTCTGAGAAAAACGACCTTATCCGTCGTATCCAGATGATTTTCCAAGACCCTGCGGCTAGTTTGAATGAACGTGCAACAGTCGATTATATCTTGTCCGAGGGCTTGCATAACTTCCATCTCTATAAGGATGAGGAAGATCGTAAAGCTAAAATCAAGAAAATCATCAAAGAAGTGGGACTTCTTGAGGAGCACTTGACACGTTACCCTCACGAATTTTCTGGGGGACAACGTCAACGTATTGGGATTGCACGTTCCTTGGTCATGCAACCTGACTTGGTTATCGCTGACGAACCCATCTCAGCCCTTGACGTGTCAGTTCGTGCCCAAGTTTTGAACTTGCTTAAGAAATTCCAAAAAGAGTTGGGATTGACCTATCTCTTTATCGCTCACGACTTGTCAGTGGTCCGTTTCATTTCTGACCGTATCGCTGTTATTTACAAGGGGACAATCGTGGAAGTTGCTGAGACAGAAGAACTCTACAACAATCCTATCCACCCTTACACCAAGTCACTCTTGTCTGCTGTTCCTATTCCAGACCCAATCTTGGAACGTAAGAAAGTCTTGAAGGTTTATAATCCAAACCAACACGACTATTCTGTCGATAAACCAGAAATGGTTGAAGTACGTCCAGGACACTTCGTTTGGGGTAACAAGGCCGAAATCGAGACTTATCGTAAAGAACAAAGTAAATAAGTCTTTTCAATGCAAAAAAAATCGTGTTCCAGAAGGAACACGGTTTTTCTTTAGTCTAAATTTAAGCGTTTGGTCATGATATAGTAGGTACCAAAGTAACTTGCTGCGATGAGAATGAGAGACTGAACTAGACTAATGATATATGACGAGTTATTAATTGCAGTATATGTTGCATCTCCGGTCAAGGCTGCACCGAGTCCAAAGAAGAAACCAATAAAGAATAGGATAGCCTGAATGGCGAAAAAGGCGACAAATCCCATAAGAACTTTGTTAGTGTTGAAGAGATTTCCGATACTAATACAGAGGTAATAGAAAAGGATACCAGCAATCATTGACAAGATTGTAGAAGGGATGAAGAGGTAAAAAGCGCCTATCTCTTTTAGGATCTGGCCAAAGTAGCTGGTAGCTAGTAGGATATCTTTCATATCAAGGCAGAAAGCAGCTATAATTCCAATCGAAAGGAGTATAACGAGTGATGAAATGATATCTAAAATAAAGGCTACCAAGAGTTTAGACAAGATTAATTGGTGAGCAGAAACTGGGAGCGTATTGGTTAGATAACCTTCTCTCCCAAAGACAGTCTTTGCAAAGCGTCTGACAATGAGGACTATTGTCGCTATATAAATGGTTCCCCATACGATAATGGTAGCAAAAACCATCAGTGTGAAGAAAGCAAAGAAGAGTAGACTAGGTTCTTGATGGCTCTGTTCAGTTACAAAAATAGATTTTCGAAGCATTAAACCCAAGGGGATAGAGAGTAGGATGGCAATACCATAGATGCCAAGATACCATTTACGGACCGATTGTAATTCATATTTAACTAATTTCCAAAACATGCTCATACCTCCTAGTTGTGGAACATCTCTCTAAAGAGTTTGTCGATAGATTTGCCATGGGCTTGACGGATATTATCAGCATCACCCTGAAGTTCAATCTGACCGTATTTTAAGAAGACAACTTCATCTAGGACGGATTCAATATCTGAAATCAAATGGGTTGAAATGATAACAGAAGCATCTTCAGAGTATTGGTTGATGATGGTTTTAAGAATGTAGTCACGTGACGCAGGATCGACTCCACCGATAGGTTCATCGAGGAGATAGAGTTTAGCTTCACGACTCATAACCAAAATCAACTGAACTTTTTCTTTGTTACCTTTTGAGAGGTCCTTAAGGCGCAAATCAGGCTGGAGCTTTAAATCCTGCAAGTGTTGCAAGGCAAGAGGATAACGGAAGTCAGCATAGAAATCTTGGAAGAAATCCAAGTAGTACTGTATTGTCTTACTTTCATCTAAATAGGTTGTGTCAGGCAAATAAGCCACTTGTGCCTTTGTGATAGGTGATGGCTGAAATCCATTAATAGTTGCTAAACCTGAAGTCGGTTGAAGGAGGCCGTTCAAAATTTTGATTAGGGTTGTTTTACCACTACCGTTTGGTCCTAAGAGACCAATGATTTTACCAGAAGGGATGGACATGGTCACATCTCTAAGGGCTGGAATACCATTATAGGTCTTGGTGAGATTTGTTAGAGTTACAATATCAGTCATCGGTCTATAAGTCCTTTCCTGTTTGTTCGATGTAGTCAGTGATGATAGATTTGATTTCAGGTGAGCTAAAACCAATGGCTGTCATCTCAGTGACAAAGTTTTTCATGAGACTTTGGGCAATCTCGTGTCGTTTTTGATCAATTAGTTTTTCATCTTCGGTAACAAAGCGACCAGAGGTACGGGCAGAGTAGACCAACCCCTCTTTTTCAAGTTCTTGGAAGGCTCTTTGTACGGTGTTGGGATTGACCCCGGCTTCCTGAGCAAATTCCCTAACAGGTAGGAGTTGTTGTCCCATACTCAATTCCTTGGAAGCTATCTTCAGTTTGACGCGATAGGCGATTTGGAGATAAATTGGCGATTTTTCATCAAATGTCCAAGCCATAAGAGACTCCTTTCTAAAAGTATAACAGTATTATTTTTGTACTACCATAATGATACAACTAAAATACTGAATTTGCAAGTAAAATTCCATATTTTCTCTAATTTCTCTGGCTTTTCCCAAACTTATATTCCTATTTTTGGTACAATAGGGGCAAGTATATTCGACCTGAAGGGAGATTATTTTGAAAATTTTAGCAACAGATATGGATGGTACCTTTCTAGACCATCTTGGTGCCTATGACAAAGCACGTTTGGATAACCTTTTGGATGCTTGTGAAGCTAAAGATTACGTTTTTACCGTAGCTTCTGGCCGAGCTCTCTTGGCCTTGGAGGAGCTTTTTGATGGTTTTGTGGACCGCATTGCTATTATTGCGGAGAATGGGGCCTTGGTTCAGTACAAGGGCGAAGTCCTGTTTGAGTCCAAGCTAGAACCTAAAGATTATTTAGAAATTGCAGACACGACTTTAGCCTTGCCAACTTGTGAAGGGGTTCTCTTGTCTGGACGTCGAGGTGCCTATGCACCAAACGATGCAGATCCAGCCTATCTTAAGGCCATGGAACGTTACTATGAAAATGTCATGGTAACAGACCTTGAAGCGGTCACAGATGATATTTTCAAGGTAACTGCTAAGTTCCAAGGGGATACCATTATGGAACGTGGTGACTACCTCAACACGATTTTTGAGGATATGACAGCTGTGACAACTGGCTTTGATTCTATGGATATTATCCTTAAAGGTGTGGACAAGGGCTTTGGTCTTTACCATCTTTGTCAAGAGTTGGGGCGTCAAGCTTCAGATGTTGTAGCCTTTGGTGATAATCTCAATGATATGGAGATGTTGACCTTTGCTGGGCATGCGGTTGCTACGGAAAATGCCCGCGATGAGATTAAGGCAGTAGCTGACGAAGTGATTGGTCACCATAAAGATGGTGCAGTCTTTGATTTCATGGAAGGATTGGTAGGTTCGGATGTCTGAGATTAAATTGTTGGCCTTGGACCTAGATGGGACCCTCTTTACTAAGGATAAGCAAGTAACAGCTGAAAATAGAGCTGCTCTTAAGGTGGCAGAAGCTAAGGGGGTTCATGTGGTCATTACGACTGGTCGTCCTCTGCCAGCTATTACTCATATCTTGGAAGATTTGGGCTTGTTAGACGATAAGCACTATAGTGTGACCTTCAATGGTGGCTTGGTTCAGCGTAATAACGGCGATATCCTCATAAAGAAAGAGATGAGTCGAGAAGATTTAAAGAAGATTTATGCTGTTTTTGAGCCTCTGGGGCTCCCGATGGATGTTATCAGTGATGGCATTGTCTATGGTGTGCCAAGTAAAGGCAATCATTCTCTCTATCGTCAGGCTAATCCTACCTTGACCTTCGTTGATGTGGAGAGTATTGATGACATTCCTGAAAATATCGTCTATAATAAAGTAGTTACGGTCTGTGAGGAAGCGTTTTTGGATGCTCAAATTCAAAAAATACCTGACCATTTATACCAAGCGTTTGAGGTCTTTAAGTCTCGTGAAATTATCCTAGAGGTTATGCCTAAAGGTGTTCATAAGGCTGTGGGTTTGAGACTCTTGACTGATTACCTTGCTCTGGATAAAAGTCAGGTCATGGCTATGGGAGACGAGGAAAACGACTTGACAATGCTGGAGTGGGCTGGTCTTGGTGTGGCTATGGCGAATGCTGTTCCTAAGGTCAAGGCTGTTGCCAAGGCAGTAACGACAAAAACTAATGAGGAATCTGGAGTGGCTGAGGCCATCCACAAATATATTCTAGAGAAATAAGGAGAACCAAATGGGTCTATTTGATCGATTATTTGGACAAGAGGAAAAACAGTCACAGGAAACTGTAGCAAATCAGGAAATTTCAGAAACTGAGGCTCTTGATAATCAAGACTTGTCAACAAGTGAAGGGATAAGCGAGAGTCAAACAGAACAGCTCAGTGAGTCAGAGACTCAAGTAGAAGAGATTTCATCCACAGAATCTGTTGAATCTAGTGATTCTACTGTGACAGAAGAAAGTGAAGCAGTGTCTGACGAAGACCGTTCTGTTGATAATCAGGCTTCAAGCGAAGCAGAAGGCGTTTCAGAGTCAGAAGAAAGTCAAGTTGCTGTGGATAACCACTTTGCGGATGTCATGGCTGATTACTATGCTAAGAAGGCTCAAGTAGCCGCTGCTGCAGAAAAAGGTGAAACTGTCACTTTTGAAGCTGTTCAAACCCGTAAAGTTGAGGAAAAACCTGAAGAAGTTCAGGCTTCAAAAACTGAAACAGAACAAGAAAAATATAACCGTACCCTCAAGAAGACGCGTACTGGTTTTGCTGCTCGCTTGAATGAATTCTTTGCGAATTTCCGTCGTGTTGATGAGGAGTTCTTCGAAGAATTGGAAGAAATGCTGATTCTTTCCGATGTTGGGGTTAATGTTGCAACGCAATTAACGGAAGATTTGCGCTATGAAGCCCGCCTCGAAAATGTCAAAAAGACTGAGGATTTGCAACGCTTGATTATCGAAAAACTTGTGGATATCTACGAGAAGGATGATGTCTACAAGGAGCAGATTAATTTCCAAGATGGTTTGACAGTCATGCTTTTCGTTGGTGTCAACGGTGTTGGTAAGACAACGTCTATCGGTAAGTTGGCGCATAAATACAAAGAAGAAGGCAAAAAAGTTATGTTGGTAGCTGCCGATACCTTCCGTGCGGGAGCTGTCGCTCAGTTGGTTGAGTGGGGGCGTCGTGTTGATGTGCCAGTAGTGACTGGTGCTGAGAAGGCTGACCCAGCTTCAGTGGTCTTTGACGGTATGGAAAAGGCCCTTGCTGAGGGAGTCGACGTCCTTATGATTGATACTGCGGGACGTTTGCAAAATAAAGACAATCTTATGGCAGAGCTTGAAAAGATTGGTCGTATTATCAAACGTGTGGTTCCAGAAGCACCTCATGAAACCCTCTTGGCCTTGGATGCCTCAACAGGTCAAAATGCCCTTAGTCAGGCTAAGGAATTTTCAAAAATTACACCTCTTACAGGTCTTGTCTTGACTAAGTTGGACGGTAGTGCCAAGGGTGGTGTGGTTCTAGCCATTCGCCAAGAGTTGGATATTCCAGTTAAGTTAATTGGTTTTGGTGAGAAAATTGATGACATTGGTGAGTTCCATTCAGAAGAATTCATGCAAGGTCTCTTGACTGGTTTGGTTTAAAAGAGTATTTAAAAAAGAGTGAGTACTGAGAAAAGGAATTCACTCTTTTTAATGGTGTCCTCACCTTGAAAAAAGTCGCTTTTATTGGTAAAATAGTAAGGAAAAACACATGCTCTGAAAAGTGAGCTGTAACTTAATCACTGAACAACCCCTAAGCCAAAAAAAGAGATGATTGTTTTCTCTTTTTTAAGGTGAGTCATAAGAAGATTTTTAATCTTAGTTTAAGGAGAAGACATGTCTGAACGTGGACTTTTGATTGTTTTTTCAGGGCCTTCTGGTGTCGGAAAAGGAACTGTTCGTCAGGAGATTTTTTCAACACCTGACCATAAATTTGAATACTCAGTATCAATGACCACACGTGCTCAACGTCCTGGTGAAGTTGATGGAAAGGATTATTTCTTCCGTTCGCGTGAGGAATTTGAAGAGCTTATTCGTAATGGTCAAATGTTGGAATATGCTGAGTATGTGGGTAACTACTACGGAACACCTTTGACTTATGTTAATGAAACCTTGGATAAAGGTATTGATGTTTTCCTTGAAATCGAGGTTCAAGGTGCCCTTCAGGTTAAGAAAAAGGTCCCAGATGCTGTCTTCATCTTTTTGACACCACCGGATTTGAACGAGCTTCAAGAACGTTTGGTTGGTCGTGGGACAGATTCTGAGGAAGTTATTGCTCAACGTATCGAGCGTGCGCGTGAAGAAATTGCTCTTATGAGCGAATACGATTATGCTATTGTTAATGACGAAGTGCCTTTGGCTGCTGAGCGTGTCAAACGTGTTATTGAAGCAGAACACTTCCGTGTTGACCGTGTGATTGGCCGCTATCGTAATATGATTTCAGAAAAGAAATTATCAGATAAATAAATTAGAAATAGGTATAGAATTATGATGTTGAAACCCTCTATTGACAAACTTTTGGATAAAGTGCCTTCAAAATATTCATTGGTTATTTTGCAAGCAAAACGCGCCCATGAATTGGCCGCTGGTGCTGAACCAACTCAAGAGTTTACGTCAGTAAAACCAACCCTTCAAGCCCTTGAAGAAATTGAATCTGGTAATGTGACTATTCACCCAGATCCAGAATCTAAACGTGAATTGGCACGTTTGAAAGTGATCCAAGCACGTCTTGCTGCTGAGGAAGAAGAACGTAAAATCAAAGAACAAATCGCTAAAGAAAAAGAAGAAGGCGATAAAATCTAAAATCAAAGTCATGCTTTGGTTTATGAGGAGAGGGGAGCTGAGGCATAGTGTCTCAGCTTCCTTCTTTATGATGATAATCAAGAGCTCAGCTTTTCTTGAGCTTGAAAGATACTGGTTTTAAGGAAGTGACAGGAGGAAATTTATGGTTTTAGTAGCACAAATTATTGTAGACGTTCCTCTGATGCAGACGGACAGACCTTATAGTTACCTGGTACCGGAAGCCATGCAAGAACAAATCGCCATCGGTATGCGGGTTCATGTGCCTTTTGGTAAAGGAAATCGTCTACTTCAAGGTTTTATTATTGGCTTGGAAGAGCAGGAAAATTTAAGAGATCTTCCTGAACTAAAACCCATCGCTGAGCTTTTAGATTATGAGCCAGTGCTTAATCAGGAACAGCTGGATTTGGCTGATCAGATGCGACATACGGTCTTTTCTTATAAGATTTCCATCTTGAAGTCAATGCTACCTGGTCTCCTTAATTCTCAGTACGATAAGGTTATCATGGCGACTGATAAACTAGGTGAAGAAGATAAACAGACTTTTCTTCAGGGGCAGGATCATGTTCTTTTCTCGCAGTTGTCAGAGGAGCAGCGTCAAGCCATTCCTCGTCTGGTCCAGTCTGGGCGTGTAACGGTTGATTACCTTGCTAAGGATAAGCAGAACATTAAGACTGAGAAGCACTATAGTGTTCAAAAGGGCATTCTTGAGACTTTGGCTATTTCGCAGCGGGCTAAGAGGCGTTTGGAGATGCGAGACTTCTTGCTCGAGAAGAGTGAGCCAGGGAAGGTGGCAGACCTCCACAAACTTTTTTCACGAGATGTGGTTAAGTTTTTCATCGAAGCTGGTGCCTTGGTCATCACTGAAGTTGAGGTCAATCGTGCCGATAGCTACTTTGAAAAGGTAGAGAAGACGGATTTTCTTGAGCTTAATGCTCAACAGGCACATGCTGTTGAAGAAATGACGCGCCAAATTGGACAAGGCGGCAAACCATTCTTATTGGAAGGGGTAACGGGATCAGGTAAGACAGAGGTCTATCTGCATCTTATCGAGAGGACCTTGGCTATGGGGAAAACGGCTATTGTCTTGGTACCAGAGATTTCCCTGACGCCCCAAATGACCAATCGTTTCATTTCACGGTTTGGTGACTTGGTGGCCATCATGCATTCAGGCTTGTCAGACGGTGAGAAATTTGACGAGTGGCGAAAGGTTAGGTCAGGCCAGGCCAAGGTTGTGGTAGGAGCACGTTCGGCGATCTTTGCTCCCTTGGACAATATCGGAGCTATCATTATCGATGAGGAACATGAGGCTACTTATAAACAAGAATCCAATCCTCGCTACCATGCTAGAGATGTGGCCTTGCTTAGGGCTAAGAGTCATGGAGCCGTGCTTGTTCTTGGTTCAGCAACACCGTCTATTGAGACTCGGGCGAGAGCTCAGAAAGGGGTTTACCATTTTCTTGAGTTGACTCAGAGGGCTAATCCTAATGCCAAAATTCCTCAGGTGGAAGTGGTGGACTTTAAGGATTTTGTGGGCCGTCAAGAGGCTAGTGATTTTACGCCACCTCTCTTAGAGAAAATCCGAGAACGCTTGGGACGTAAGGAACAAGTCGTGCTAATGTTGAACCGTCGTGGCTATTCCTCTTTTGTCATGTGTCGTGACTGTGGCTATGTGGATGATTGTCCCAACTGTGATATTTCCCTAACCTTGCATATGGATACCAAGACCATGAATTGCCACTATTGTGATTTTCAAAAAGCAATACCACATGTCTGCCCTAACTGTCAGAGCCGTCAGATTCGCTATTATGGGACTGGGACACAGAAGGCTTATGACCAATTGACGGAACTTTTGCCAGAAGCCAAAGTGATTCGTATGGATGTTGATACGACACGCAAGAAAGGGGCTCACGAGAAACTCTTGGAGGCCTTTGGAAGTGGTAAGGCTGACATTTTGCTTGGAACTCAGATGATTGCCAAGGGCTTGGATTTTCCAAATGTTACCTTGGTAGGGGTCTTGAATGCAGATACGTCGCTAAATTTACCAGATTTTCGTTCAGCTGAGCGTACCTTCCAACTGTTGACTCAGGTGGCTGGTCGTGCTGGTCGTGCTGACAAGGAAGGGGAAGTTATTATTCAAACCTATAATCCTAGTCATTATGCCATTCGGTTTGCACAGCAACAGGATTATGAAGGTTTCTACGCCTATGAAATGGGGATTCGACGTCAGTTGGCCTATCCCCCTTATTTCTATACGGTAGGAATTACGCTTTCTCACAAGGATGAAGAGTTTGTAGTTCGCAAGAGCTATGAGGTTATGGCTTATTTAAGAGAGCACCTGTCAGACAAGGTGACCTTCCTAGGGCCTACGCCTAAGCCAATTGCCCGAACACATAACCTTTATCACTATCAGATTATTATCAAATACCGTTTTGAGGATAACTTGGAAGAAACGCTTAATAGGGTCCTTGACATGACTCAGGAGCCTGAGAACAAGGACCTGCGTTTGATTATTGATCACGAACCTCAGAATTTTACCTAATCTAGAAAAGGAAGAATATGACAAAATTAGTATTTATGGGAACGCCTGCCTTTTCAGCGACAGTGCTGGAAGGACTTTTGACCGATGAGCATTATGATATTGTCGCTGTGGTGACGCAACCAGACCGTGCTGTCGGCCGTAAAAAAGAAATCCGCATGACACCGGTCAAGGAAGTAGCCTTGGCGCATGACTTGCCAATTTATCAACCTGAAAAGTTGTCAGGTTCTGAGGAAATGGCACAGCTTATGGCACTTGGTGCTGATGGGATTGTTACTGCGGCTTATGGACAATTTTTGCCAAGCAAGTTACTTGATAGCATGGATTTTGCAGTGAATGTCCACGCTTCACTCCTGCCCAAATATCGTGGTGGAGCACCTATTCATTATGCCATTATCAATGGTGATGCAGAAGCGGGTGTGACAATCATGGAAATGGTCAAGGAAATGGATGCTGGTGACATGGTTAGCCAAAAGGCCTTGCCAATTCTTGACGAGGATAATGTTGGTACCATGTTTGAAAAATTGGCAGTCTTGGGGCGTGACCTCTTGCTTGAAACCTTGCCTGCCTATATCGCTGGGGAAATCAAACCTGTTCCTCAAGATGCCAGTCAGGTAACATTTTCGCCAAATATTAGCCCAGAAGAGGAGCGCCTTGATTGGAATAAGCCGGCTCGTGACATCTTCAATCAAATCCGTGGTATGTACCCATGGCCTGTGGCCCATACCTTGCTTGATGGCAAACGTTTCAAAATTTATGAAGCGGATTTGGCAGAAGGTCAAGGACAGGCTGGTCATATTATTGAAAAAACCAAGAAGAGTTTGGTAGTTGCGACTGGCCAAGGAGCTATTTCGCTTAAGACAGTTCAACCTGCTGGAAAACCTCGTATGGCTATTGCTGATTTCCTTAATGGGGTCGGACGCAATCTTGAAGTAGGTGATGCATTTGGCCAATGATTGGAAAAAAACAGCTCGTGGACAGGCACTCGAAGTCTTAGAAGAAGTCTTCCAGGAAGGGGCTTACTCAAATATTGCTCTCAATGCACATCTGAGCAAGTCGCAGCTGACAGATAAGGACAAGGCCTTAGTGACGGAGATTGTCTATGGGACCGTGGCTCATAAGATTACTTTGGAGTGGATTCTAGCCCATGTTATTGAGGACCGTGATAAGCTTGAACCTTGGGTTTATGACCTCTTGCTCTTAAGTCTCTATCAGCTAGCCTATTTAGATAAGATTCCATCCCATGCAGTAGTTAACGATGCTGTTGCTATTGCCAAAAATCGTGGCAATAAAAAGGGTGCTGAGAAGCTGGTAAATGCGGTTCTTCGTAAACTATCTAGCCAGCCTTTGCCAGATCCAAGCCAGATTAAACGTGTCAATAAACGCTATTCCGTTCAGTATTCTCTACCTGTATGGTTGGTTAAAAAACTTATCGACCAGTACGGGGAAGACCGTGCCCTTGCTATTTTCCAAAGCCTCTTTGTGAGAAATAAGGCTAGTGTGCGTGTAACGGATGCGTCACGTTTGGAAGAGATAGAGGAGGCCACTGGGGCTGAGCGTTCAGTCCTATCACCAGTCGGGCTTGTTAAGTCTTCCGGTTACTTTGCTGGAACAGATTATTTTAAAGAGGGCTTGTTGACCATTCAGGATGAGACCAGTCAACTGGTTGCGCCAACTTTAGGGATTCAAGGTGAAGAAGAAATCCTGGATGCCTGTGCGGCACCTGGTGGTAAGACGGTACATATGGCCTCTTATTTGACGAGTGGACATGTGACGGCGCTTGATCTCTATGATCATAAGCTTGCCCTTATCGAAGAAAATGCCCAACGTCTTGGCCTAGCTGATAAGGTTAAGACACAGAAACTGGATGCTAGTCAGGTACATCAAGTCTTTCCGGCTGATAGTTTTGACAAGATTTTAGTGGATGCTCCTTGTTCAGGGATTGGGCTCATTCGTCGGAAACCCGACATCAAATATAACAAGGATCTCCAAGACTTTGAGTCCCTTAAGGCTGTGCAGTTGGATATCCTATCCAGCGTTTGTCAAACCCTACGAAAAGGTGGTATAATAACATATAGTACTTGCACCATCATAGCAGAAGAAAATCAAGAGGTGATTCAAGCCTTTCTTGAGAGCCATCCTGATTTTGAGCAAGTTGCCTTAGACCATCCATGCAAAGACATCGTGGTCAATGGCTGTTTGGCAATTACCCCCGAACAGTATCTAACTGATGGTTTTTTCATCGCACAGTTGCGTAAAAAAGCTTAGGGTTACAGAGGAGGAAATGCTGACGCAAGTCAGAAAGAAAACTATGGAAATATCATTATTAACGGACATTGGCCAAAAACGGTCAAACAACCAAGATTTTGTTAATAAATTTGTCAACCAAGCTGGTGTTACCCTTGTCGTTGTTGCAGATGGAATGGGTGGACACCGTGCTGGAAATATTGCCAGTGAGATGTCAGTGACTGACCTTGGTCGTGACTGGATTAACACTGATTTTCGTGAGTTGAGTCAAATTCGTGATTGGATGATTGCTGCCATTGATGCAGAAAATCGTAAAATCTATGAACTTGGCCAAAACGAAGAATATAAGGGAATGGGAACAACTATCGAGGTTCTTGCCTTTGTTGATAATGCTGTGATTTTCGCCCATGTTGGGGATTCACGTATTGCCCTTATCCGTAATGGTGAGTATAAGCAATTGACGAATGACCACTCTTTGGTCAATGCTCTTATCAAGGCTGGTCAGTTGACCGAAGAAGAAGCAGCGGTTCACCCACAACGTAATATCATTACGCAATCTATTGGGCAAGCTGCTCCGATTGAGGCTGACCTTGGTGTCCAACAATTGGAACCAGGAGACTATATTTTGGCTAATTCAGATGGTTTGACCAATATGATTTCAGTCGAACAGATTGTTCATATTGTCAACAGCCCTGGTTTCGTCGAAGAAAAAACGAGTCGTTTGGTAGCTGCAGCCAATGAGGCTGGTGGTCATGATAATATTACCGTTGCTCTCATCAAAATAGAAAGTGAGGAAGGATAATGATCCAAGTTGGCAAATTGTTTGCTGGACGTTATCGAATCCTTAAGTCTATCGGGCGTGGTGGTATGGCGGATGTTTATCTGGCTAACGACCTGATTCTGGATAATGAAAGAGTAGCTATTAAGGTGCTACGTACCAATTACCAAACGGATCAGGTGGCTGTGGCGCGTTTCCAGCGTGAAGCGCGTGCCATGGCAGAACTCAGTCATCCTAATATCGTTGCTATCCGAGATATTGGCGAAGAAGACGGCCAGCAGTTTTTGGTGATGGAGTATGTAGATGGTTCGGACTTGAAGAAATATATTCAAGACCATGCGCCACTTTCTAACCAAGATGTTGTGCGTATCATGGGGGAGGTTCTTTCCGCCATGACTCTTGCCCATCAAAAGGGCATTATCCACCGTGACCTTAAGCCACAAAACGTTCTTTTAACTAAGGACGGTACAGCCAAGGTTACAGACTTCGGAATTGCGGTTGCCTTTGCAGAGACTAGTCTAACTCAAACTAACTCTATGTTGGGTTCTGTCCACTACCTCTCACCAGAGCAGGCTCGTGGATCGAAAGCAACTATCCAAAGCGACATCTATGCTATGGGTATTATGCTTTTTGAAATGTTGACAGGTCATATTCCTTATGATGGTGACAGTGCAGTAACCATTGCACTCCAACATTTCCAAAAACCACTACCATCGATTTTGGCAGAGAACCGTAACGTTCCCCAAGCTTTGGAAAACGTGGTTATTCGAGCAACAGCCAAAAAACTAGAAAATCGTTACAATAGTACTTTGGAAATGAGCCGTGACTTGGTAACGAGTTTGCATCCTAGTCATCGACGCGATGCCAAGGTAGTCTTTGATGATATGACGGATACCAAGACCTTGCCGAAGGTTGATCCAGTTCCATCAGCAAGTCTTGAGAAAAAAGCCGTTGCTGCTGAGCCATCAGAGCCTACACCTGCTCCAAGTAAACAACCAAGGAAAAAAACGACACCAGCTAAGAAGAAAAAGAAGAAAAACTTCTTCTCAACCTTGCTCAAGGTTTTCCTAGGACTGGTCTTTATTGGTATTATCATCTTTGCCTATTTGGTATTTACCAATCCTGATAATGTTCAGGTGCCTAATGTGGTCGGTCAAGAGTTGTCCACAGCTCAGACTAAAATTGAGGGTGCTGGATTTAAGGTAGGAGAAGTCAAAGAAGTGGAAGATGACTCTGTCGATACGGGTAAGGTCATCAAGACCGATCCTACAGCTGGAACCACACGAAAAGAAGGATCAAGCATTGATGTTTATGTTTCTTCTGGTAGTAAAGGTTTCGCTTTGAAAGACTACAAGGGTAAAAACTATAAGGATGCCATTGAGGACTTAACTTCGAATTATGGTGTTTCTGAGGACCAAATTGATATTCAGCATGTCGAAGACGACAGTGCTGAAGAGGGAGAAATCCTATCTCAAAGTCCAGGGAAAAACAAGTCCTTCAATCCTAAGGATAGTAAGGCTAAGATTAAGTTCCGTGTGGCAACTCCTAAGACAGTTACCATGCCTGATGTGACTGGTTTGACGGTTTCAACAGCAGTTCAAACCTTGAATCGTAAGAATATCTCAAGTAGTAGCATCGAGTACCACGACTATAATACTGGTGCCAAATTAGATAAGGATAAGGTTCCTAGCAGTACGGAGGTCCTTTATCAAGATCCACAAGCTGGTACAAGTGTTGATGGTACAGTGATTCTCTATGTTTCGGTTGCAACAGCAAGTTCAAGTCTCCAGTCAAGCTCAAGCAGTACGACACATTCGTCATCAACGAGCTCAAGTACTGACAGTACAACTTCAAGCACTGAAACCTCGACAGAGGCTACTCACACAGAGCTACAATAGATTAAAAAAAACTTAGACATAATGAAGAGAGGTTATTTAATCTCTCTTTTTTGATACCTAGAGATCTTGTCGATAGCCTAAAAAACCTGCTTGCCAGAGGTCAGAGATTCTTTTATAATGAAAACATCACATATAGGAGAGACGCTATGAGAAACCGTAGAAAACTGAGAAGGTACATCATTACCTACGATATTGTCATGACGGTCTTGGCCCTTATTTCCATTGGCTTAGTTATCTTTGATTTAGTTGGCTTAATTTCAATTGGAAGGCGACCTTTCAGAGTGATAGATCAGTCTATAACGCTCATCTTTGCCATTGATTATGCGATTCGTTTCTCCTTGGCACCTCGTAAGCGAATCTTTGTTAAAACACATGTCTTGGATTTGTTGGCTATTATTCCCTATAATGAAGTCTTTACCTTCCTCCGTTTTTCAAGAGTAGGACGCTTTGCCAGGTTGGCCAAACTCTCACGTTTAATTGGTTTGAGTAGCAAGCTCAAGCATATTTCCAATCGTATCAATCGCAGAAATGGCTTTTATTTTCTACTTTCGGTTAATAGTGTTATCATTCTTATCAGTAGTGCTATTATTGCCCGAGTAGAACACCATAATTTTATAGATGCTATTTGGTGGTCTGTAGCAACGGTTACTACGGTAGGTTATGGCGATATCGTTCCTCAAACATTGGTAGGTAAGGCCGTTGCGGTCGTTCTCATGTTTAGTGGGATTGCCACTCTGGGGTTGTTAACAAGCTCTCTCAATAATATTTTTGTGCGGTCAGGTCGTCAGACTGAAAGAAAATTGGCTGAGATTGAGAAGGAGTTGGCGGAACAACGTGTCATACTGGAGGAAATCAGAAGTACGGTGCAACTCATAAATAGTAAAATGGACGAAACTGACGATTAAGATTTTTTGAATGAAAGACAGTGTTTCCTGTAATGGAGGCACTTTTTTTATTACTTCTGCCCCTTTTCTATCTTGATTAGTCGGTGCTCAAACTGGGTCTTTTTGTCAATTGCCTTAAAATTTGATAGAATGAAGCCTGTATACTTTTATTTGAGAGGTCCTTATGACCAAATTTAATTTTTTCTTAGTGGTGGAAGCCCTGCTTTTGACTCTGGGCCTGATTACCATCTTTAATAATGATATTACCAGTTTTATTTTCATTTTGGTCTTGACCTTGTTGGCCGTTCGCTTTTTTAACAAGGAGTCCAAGAGTGACTTTGTCTTGACCATTTGTTTGATCTCACTTTTTCTGGTTTCCATGTGGAATATCTATGTGGTGCTTGCGATTTTGGTGGGTGTGGCCTATGTTATGATTAACCATTTTTCACAGGTCAAGAAAAAGAATCGCTACGCTCTTATTCAATTCAAGGAAGACGACTTGGATCCTCAGGCTGTGCGAAATCAGTGGATTGGAACTCGGATGGAACCTGTCAGTGATCGCTATGACTTTGATGATATCAATATCATTCGTTTCTTTGGGACAGATGTGATTGATTTGACCCAGGTTATCGTCTCGGGGCGAGATAATGTTGTGATTTTGCAGAAACTTTATGGTCCGACGACTATCTTGGTACCAATTGATGTTTCCGTCAAGCTCAATATATCAGCGATTTATAGCTCTGTCACCTTCTTCAATGAAGATGAGTACGACCTCCGTTACGAAAGATTGACCTTGCAGGGGCGGAGTATGAACATGCTCATCGAACAGTGAAATTGATTCTCAATGTGGGAGCTGGACCAGTGGAGGTACGTCGCAAATGAAGAAACAGTACCTATTTTTGATTCTGATTTATTCAGTTGTTGTTCTGGTTGGCGTTACCCTAGTGGTTATGGATAGCTTTAACCTTAACTTTTCATTGGTTTTTGGTAATCTGTCTCAGGTCTTCCATTTCCTTTTTAACATGTTTTTTGTGGTTCTGAGTTTGCTCATTTTGCTTTATATTCTTTGGGCCATTGCCAATGATAACAGTATGCGATCAGTCAATCAGGATTTGCGCCGCATTATCAATAATCAACCAGTCAAACGTCAAGGAGATATTGAGTTAGACAAGAATATGATGCGCTTATCTCATAAGATGCGTAAATTGACTAAGGACTTGCAGAAAACTGAGAATGCCCAGGCTCTTCAAAGCCGTGATATTATTAAGAAGGAGCGAGGACGTATTGCTCGTGACCTTCACGATACCGTTAGTCAGGAACTTTTTGCGGCTAGTATGATTCTTTCTGGTGTCTCTCAGATGGCGGACCAGCTAAGTAAAGAAGATTTGCATAATCAAATTCAGGCGGTTGAGGCCATGCTGACGGATGCTCAAAATGATATGCGTGTCTTGCTTTTGCATCTTCGTCCGACAGAGCTTGAGAACAAGACCTTGCAAGAAGGCTTGCAGATGATTCTTAAGGAATTAACCGATAAATCCAATATCCATGTCGTCTACAAGGATATGGTTAAGAAAGTGCCTAAGCGTATTGAAAATAATCTCTTTAGGATTGCCCAAGAGTTTATCTCTAATACTCTTAAACACGCCAAGGCTAGCCAGATAGAGGTTTATCTCTATCAAAATAGTCAGGAAATTCAATTGAAAATGTTGGATAATGGTGTTGGTTATGATTTAAATGCGTCGACTGACGAGATGAGTTATGGACTGAAAAATATCCAGGAGCGTGTCGATGAAATGGCGGGAACTGTGCAGTTCCTATCTGCTACAGGTAAAGGAACATCTATTGATGTTCGTGTGCCGATATTAAGAGGAGAAGACAATGTCGAATAAGATAAATGTGATTTTGGTCGATGACCATGAGATGGTCCGTTTGGGCCTTAAGAGTTTCCTGAATCTCCAAGGAGATGTCGAAGTGGTTGGAGAAGCGAGCAATGGCCGAGAAGGTGTTGACCTTGCCCTGGAACTTCGTCCAGATGTCGTCGTAATGGACCTTGTCATGCCTGAATTAGATGGTGTTCAAGCGACTTTGGAATTGCTCAAAGAATGGCCAGAGGCCAAGATTTTGGTTTTGACTAGCTATTTGGACAATGAAAAAATTTATCCAGTCATTGAAGCTGGTGCTAAAGGTTATATGCTTAAAACTAGCAGTGCGGCAGAGATTCTCAATAGTATTCGTAAGGTTTACCGTGGTGAAGAAGCTATCGAAACAGAGGTGGACAATAAGATTAAATACCACGATAGCCACCCGGACCTACACGACGACTTAACGGCACGTGAACGTGATATCCTGGCGCTTTTGGCTAAGGGTTATGACAATCAGACCATTGCTAACGAGCTATTCATTTCATTGAAAACCGTTAAAACGCACGTGTCTAATATCCTAGGAAAACTCAATGTTGATGACCGTACTCAGGCTGTCGTTTATGCCTTTAGACATCATTTGGTTTCACAGGATGATGAATAAAGTTATCAACTAACCTTGTTATTTAGAGGCTAGGGAGAGTTATCGTAATTCTTACCCCTTACTCGGATTTTGCGAGTCAAATCTTTTGACTTTATTTCTAGCAAAACATATAATGAAATTATCCTAAAACTTTTCTTTTTTCATATGAGGTTGAAGCGACCTCATATCATCTATCTAAGTTCGCTTAGATGATGAAATCTCCTAACTCCTAGCAATCGGTATTTCCGGTTGCTTTTTTTGAAAAAAGTTTAAAAAAGTGTTGACAGCCAACTAGTTTTTCTGTAGAATAATAAGAGTCTTTTGGGGTATAGCCAAGCGGTAAGGCAAGGGACTTTGACTCCCTCATGCGTTGGTTCGAATCCAGCTACCCCAGTTCTACCTGAGGGTAGAGACACAGATTATGGTCCGTTGGTCAAGGGGTTAAGACACCGCCTTTTCACGGCGGTAACACGGGTTCGAATCCCGTACGGACTATGAGTGCCAGCTAGAGAAAGCTGGTTTTTTTGTGTCCTTTTTGATAAAATAGAGGGGTTGACTGGCCTAAGCCAGACATTTTATACCACTTTAAAATCATAAATGACAAGACCTTGACCCGAAGAAATAACTTTGTTTAGTGATGGTTATCAGATGATGCTAAGCAGTTGGTCGAGTCGTGGTTTCATTTGAATAAGAAAACATATAATAAGGAAATTCAATGACATACTATAACGTTGGAAAGATTGTGAATACACAGGGCTTGCACGGGGAACTTCGTGTTTTGTCTGTAACAGATTTTGCGGATGAGCGTTTTAAGAAGAAGAGTGTCCTAGCCCTTTTTGATGACAAAGACAATTACATCATGGATGTTGAGATTGCGAGTCACCGTAAACATAAAAACTTTGATATCGTTAAGTTTAAGGGGCTTTACCATATCAATGATGTGGAGAAGTATAAGGGCTGCAGCCTCAAGATTGCTGAGGAAAATTTAACAGACCTTGATGATGGGGAATTTTACTACCATGAAATCATTGGCCTTGATGTTTACGAAGGTGATACTTTGATTGGTCAGGTCAAAGAGATTCTCCAACCGGGCGCTAATGATGTTTGGGTAGTAAAACGTAAAGGCAAAAAAGATTTGCTCTTGCCATACATCCCACCTGTAGTTCTTGATGTTGATGTTGCAGCTGGACGTGTTGAGGTTGAGCTCATGGAAGGATTAGACGATGAAGATTGATATCTTGACACTATTTCCAGATATGTTTGCTCCCTTAGAGCATTCCATTGTTGGTAAGGCAAAGGATAAGGGCCTTCTAGAAATCAACTATCACAATTTTCGTGAAAATGCGGAGAAGGCTCGTCACGTAGATGATGAACCTTACGGTGGCGGTCAAGGTATGTTGCTACGTGCCCAGCCAATTTTTGATACCTTTGACAAGTTAGACGTCACAAAACCTCGCGTTATTCTCTTAGATCCTGCGGGTCGTACCTTTGATCAGGCCTATGCAGAAGAATTGGCGCAAGAAGAGGAATTGGTCTTTATCTGTGGTCACTATGAGGGCTATGATGAGCGCATCAAAACCTTAGTGACAGATGAGATTTCCTTGGGAGATTTTGTCTTAACTGGGGGAGAGTTGGCTGCAATGACTATTGTAGATGCGACTGTCCGCTTGATTCCTGAAGTTTTAGGTAAGGAAGCTAGTCATAAGGATGATAGTTTCTCATCAGGGCTTTTGGAATTTCCACAGTACACGCGCCCAGCTGAGTTTCGTGGCATGAAGGTGCCAGATGTTCTCTTGTCAGGGCACCACGTCAATATTCGACGTTGGCGTATGGAACAGAGTTTGCGTAAGACCTGGGAGCGTCGACCAGACCTCTTGGAAAACTATGACTTTACGGATGAAGAACGTCAGATTTTAGAAGAGATAAAAGCAGAAGGAAAATAAAATGTCAGAAGAAAAGATATATGATATTACCATTATCGGTGGTGGACCAGTAGGTCTTTGGGCTGCCTTTTATGCCGGCCTACGTGGCATGACTGTGAATATTATCGAGAGTTTGTCAGAGCTTGGTGGTCAGCCAGCCATTCTCTACCCTGAGAAGAAAATCTACGATATCCCAGCCTTTCCTCAGACAACAGGTGCCGAATTGACAGAAAATCTCTTGACCCAGCTTAAGCGTTTTGAAGATCGTGTTAGCATTCATTTGAAAGAAGAAGTGCAAACCTTTGAAAAGAAAGAAGGCATCTTCACAATTGCCACAAGTAAGGGTCAACACTTGTCTAAGGCTATCGTCATTGCTTGTGGGAATGGTGCCTTCGCTCCCCGTCCTTTGGGTGTGGACAATGAAGAAGATTATGCGGACAATAACTTGTTCTATAATGTGCATAGCCTTGACCAATTTGCCGGCAAGAAGGTTGTGATTGCTGGTGGTGGAGATTCAGCTGTTGACTGGGCTAATCACTTGGATGGGATTGCTGAGAGCGTGACTTTGATTCACCGTCGTGATGCCTTTCGTGCCCATGAGCATAGTGTAGAGCTTCTTCATCAATCGTCAGTTAATGTGATGACACCCTATGTGCCACTTGAAATTAAGGGTGAAAATGGTTTTGCCCAAAGTATGACCGTTCAAAAAGTTAAGTCAGACGAGGTTGTGGAATTGCCACTTGATGCCCTTATTGTTAGCTTTGGCTTCTCAACCAACAATAAAAACCTTCGTAACTGGAATGTTGATTACAAACGCTCTAGCGTTGCTGTTAATGCGCAGTTTGAAACCTCACAAGAAGGTGTTTATGCTATCGGTGATGCGGCAGAATATGAGGGTAAGATTGATTTGATTGCTGTGGGAATGGGTGAAGCTCCTATCGCTATCAACCAAGCTATCCAATATATTGATCCAGACGGTAAGAACCGTCCGGTTCACTCAACATCATTAATTGAAGAATAATGTCAAAAGAAGGAAAGTCTCAAAAGAAGACTTTGTCTTCAATCTAAGGAGAGACTTGTCTCTCTTTTTTCATATCTAAAAACGTGGTATAATACACCTATGGCTACAACGAAAAAAACGAAAAAAGGGACTGCTTCTAAGAACGGTAAGAAGCGGCTTACAAAAGCAGAATTAGACAGACAGAAGGCGATTAAGCGAATGCTATGGACCTTCTTTTTTGCCTTTGTCTTAATTTTCCCAGTCTTTCGATTGGGTTTCTTTGGGGTTACCCTCTATAATCTCTTTCGAGTATTTGTGGGGAGTATGGCTTATCCTTTAATTTTTGCTATCTATGTTTATCTCTTTGGCTTTAAATGGTTACGTAAACATAGTAACTACGTAACAGGATTTTGGATGGTCTTCGCGGGTCTCTTGTTGGAGTTTCACGCCTATCTCTTTAGTCTAGAACGCATGAGTGGTCTGGATATTTTCCCTGGTACCAAGGACTTGCTTTTTGGGGAACTGGTCAGTGTGCAAGTAGCTCGTTTTGCGGGTGGTGGTATGTTGGGGGCTCTCCTATACCAACCGATTTCCTTCCTCTTTTCAAATATCGGTAGCTTCATGATTGGGGTATTGATTATTCTCTTGGGTGCTTTCATTCTTAGCCCTTGGGATGTCTTGGATATCATGGAGTATACTAAGGAAGCATGGCAGAAAGGGGCTGAGAAGCGTTTGGAACGGACGGCTCAACGTCAGGAAAAGAAGGCAGAACGTCAGGCTCAGAAAGAACGTGAGGCGGAAGAACGTGCCGAAGCCGAGCGTCTGGCTGATTTAACTGTTGACGAGGAGACAGGAGAAATCTTAGATGATGCCGCAGAGGAGTTACCACAAGAAACTGAGATTTTTGCACTTGAACCTGAAATCAGTGATTATGCCTCTGAGGACTACTATGATAATCTCCCTCCAGAGGATTATGAGGATTTCCAAGAAGATTATGCACCTTATCCAGAGGATCTGCCAAGAGAGGAGTTTCCCCCATCTATGGTGGTTGAGGGAGATGATGCTCCTGTCGAGGTTGATTTCACACCGAAGGAACTCCTGCAGTATAAATTACCTCATATAGATCTCTTTGCACCTGATAAGCCTAAGAGTCAATCTAAAGAGAAGAACATCGTTCGTAAGAATATTCGAATCTTAGAAGATACCTTCAAGAGTTTCAATATTGATGTCAAGGTTGAGCGAGCTGAAATTGGACCGTCAGTGACCAAGTATGAGGTCAAGCCTGCTGTTGGGGTCCGGGTCAATCGCATTTCAAATCTAGCTGATGACTTGGCTCTGGCTCTAGCTGCGAAAGATGTCCGTATTGAGGCACCTATTCCTGGAAAATCTTTGGTTGGTATCGAAGTGCCTAACTCAGAGATTGCGACGGTTTCTTTCCGTGAACTTTGGGAACAGTCCAAGACGGATCCTAATAAGCTCTTGGAAGTTCCTCTTGGTAAGGCGGTTGATGGTTCGGCTCGTAGCTTTGATTTGGGACGGATGCCTCACTTGCTAGTCGCTGGATCTACGGGTTCTGGTAAATCGGTTGCGGTTAACGGTATCATCTCTAGTATTCTTATGAAGGCTCGTCCTGACCAGGTGAAGTTCCTCATGGTCGATCCGAAGATGGTTGAACTTTCGGTTTACAATGATATTCCTCATCTCCTTATCCCTGTAGTGACCAACCCACGTAAGGCCGCCAAGGCTCTTCAAAAAGTGGTAGATGAGATGGAAAATCGTTACGAACTCTTTAGTAAGTTTGGCGTGCGTAACATTGCTGGCTACAATGCCAAGGTGGAAGATTGGAATGCCCAGTCGCAAGAAAAACAGATTCCCTTGCCTTTAATTGTGGTTATCGTTGATGAGTTGGCTGACTTGATGATGGTAGCTAGTAAGGAAGTGGAAGATGCTATTATTCGTTTGGGACAAAAAGCGCGTGCTGCGGGAATTCACATGATTCTCGCCACTCAACGTCCGTCGGTTGATGTGATCTCCGGTTTGATTAAGGCCAATGTGCCATCTCGTGTGGCCTTCGCCGTGTCTTCGGGAACAGATAGTCGTACCATTTTAGATGAAAATGGGGCAGAAAAGCTACTCGGACGTGGGGATATGCTTTTCAAACCGATTGATGAGAACCACCCTGTTCGTCTACAAGGTTCCTTCATCTCTGATGATGACGTGGAACGTATTGTGACCTTTATCAAGGATCAGGCTTCAGCTGACTATGATGAGAGCTTTGATCCTGGTGAAGTTTCTGAAAATGATTTTGGTGGAGGTTCCTCTGCCAATGGTGGTAGCTCAGAAGGTGACCCACTCTTTGAAGAGGCCAAGGCTTTGGTCCTTGAAACACAAAAAGCTAGTGCTTCCATGATTCAACGCCGTCTGTCAGTTGGTTTCAACCGTGCCACTCGTTTGATGGAAGAATTGGAAGAAGCAGGTGTTATCGGACCAGCTGAAGGTACCAAACCACGTAAGGTTTTGATGACTCAAGAATAATGGACTGGAAAGAGTCTCAAGCCTAGTTCTAAAGGAATTAAAATCGACAAAAGAAATGAGAAAAATGAGTGTTTTGCCATTTATTTTCTCATTCTTTTTTTATGTTCAAAATAGACCAAAAAATTGCAAAATATTCCATAAGAACGCTTACAAAACGAACATTTTTTGCTATAATAGGAGAAAAAGTGAGTAACAAAAACTAAGGAGTAAAAAATGGACAATTTATTAACCGTTCATTTTCATAGTATGCATGGCGACTATTCCAGATACAGTATGTGGAAGTGGCTAGATGGTTATTGGGGCGAAGAAGCCCATTTTTCACGTGAGGATGATTTTGGTCTTGTTGGTCAGGTTACTTCTCCCTCCAATCGTTTTATTGATTCTGTCAATCTTTTGGTCAAAACGGAAGACTGGTCGAGGCAAACACATGATTACCGTGTCCGACGCTTCCTAGGGGATGCTCCCAATGCTATTTGGATAGTTGAAGGTGATCCAACTGTTTATTATTCTAAACAGGCAGCCTTGACTAGCCATAGTTTCGAAGGTCGCGACCAGCATGCCTTTGATATGGCTCTCCGAAGACAGGAATTTGACCAGAAGTGGGGCTTTCAAGGTTGGTTAGGTCATAAGTATGAAAAAGGGGCCACAGAGTTTCGCCTTTGGTCACCTCTAGCTCGTCGTGTGCAGCTCTTACTTTTTAAAAAGGGCAGTAAAAATCCTAAGATCATTAAGATGAGCCGAGGAACCAGTGTCAATAAAGACCGTCATGAGATGAATACTCACGGTGTTTGGAGTGCCACTGTTAAAAAGGATTTGGATGGGGTAGCCTACCAGTTTCGTGTGTATCATGAGGAAAGTTTTTATCAGGATACGAGAGACCCCTACAGTATCGCCCTTAGCTTAGATAATAAAAAAAGTTTGGTGGTCAATCCACAGCGACTTGTTCCAAGAGGGTATGAAAAGGTTACCAAGCAAAAAGCGAGCTGGCGTAAGGCAAATGCTTGCTCATCCGTTATCTGTGAGATGCACCTCCGTGACTTCTCAATCTCAGAGACATCTGGTGTTAAGAAGTCCTATAGAGGAACCTATCTAGGTGCTTGTCAGAAAGGGACTAGAAATGCCCATGGAGATTTGACTGGTTTTGATTACCTCAAACGTATGGGCTACAACTATGTCCAACTGCAACCAGTCTTTGATCACCATAAAACCTATGATAAAGGTGGGAAGCTTCTCTACAACTGGGGGTACGATCCTGAAAATTACAATGTTCCGGATCGTCAGTTTGCTGCTGATCAAAAGAATCCCGTGGCACCAATTTTAGAGCTTAAGAAAATGATTCAGGCCTACCATGAAGCAGGAATAGGGGTTATCATGGATGTGGTTTATAACCATACTTACTCATCTTACAGCTCTCCTTTCCAACTATCTGTGCCGGCTTATTACTACCGTATGCATGACAATGGGTCTTTCCAAGATGGATCAGGCTGTGGAAATGAGACAGCCAGTGAAAAGGAAATGTACCGTAAGTATATGATTGATTCCTTAACCTATTGGGCAGAAGAATTTGGAGTGGATGGTTTTCGTTTTGACCTTATGGGCTTACATGATGTTGCTACGATGAATGCCATTCGTTCGGCCATGGATGATATTGATCCTAGGATCCTTCTTTATGGTGAAGGATGGGATATGGGAATTGGACTTCCTGTAGACCAAAAGGGCAAGAAGGATAATGCAGCCTTGATGCCTAGAATCGGATTTTTCAATGACAATGCGCGTGACGCGGTCAAGGGGGCAGAGGTCTATGGGTACATCAATAACGGCTATGTGTCTGGAGCCCCATTGGAAGACCAGATTGCCAAGAGTCTGCTTGGTAGCCGTGGTTTTGTAAACTACCTCATGCCAGGTCAGGTCCTCAACTATATCGAAGCGCACGACAACTACAATTTGAATGACCTTATGCATCATTTGCATCCACATGATTCGCCAGAAGATATTGAAAAACGTATTTACTTGGCAAATGCTCTTAATCTAAGTATGCAAGGGATGTGTTTCATGCAGTTGGGACAAGAATTCCAGCGTAGTAAGATGGTTGCAACAGGTGAAGATGGAAATTACACGGAAGCGGATGTTAAGCGTGCCATGAATAGCTACAATGCCCCTGATGCTGTTAATCAGGTGGATTGGAATCAAGTGACTCTTAAGAAAGACTTGGTTGCTAAAGTTGCCAAATTAATTGAGCGTAAGCAAACCGTACAAGAATTTTCATATCGTTCATATGCAGATATTTACGATAATCTCTATGTCGCAAAAGCTGAGTACGATTCAGGTATTGTTGAATTACATATTTCTGGAAAATTACGTAAGACTTTTGTGTTCGATAATATGAAAAAAGATTTGGAGATTTACTGACAAGAATGTCAAAAAATGTTATAATACAGTAAACGCTTACATAAGTGGTTTTGTTTACTTGTAAGCCCTATCGGTCTGAAGGGTTTTCTAGTGTATTTACATATATTTCAATGTTTTAATTTCTTGATAGTTAGAACTATCAAGGCTAGTTTAAGAAAGGAGTGATGGTATGAATCTCGATGAAGCCATGTACACATTTGGAACAGGTGAGAACTTCCACCTTCAGAATTATTTGGGTGTGCATGAATTAGAGGGAGAAGAAGGTTTTATCTTCCGTGTGTGGGCCCCTCATGCTGAGCAGATTCAGGTAATTGGAGATTTCACAGGTTGGTTTGATGAACCTCTGGATATGACCAAAAACCATATCGGTGTTTGGGAGGCGACTTCAGCTCTCCCAGAGGAAGGACAACTCTATAAGTTCTTGGTGAAACGTAAGGGAGGTCAAGTCGTCGAAAAGATGGATCCTTTTGCGACTTACTTAGAGCCTCGTCCTGGAACAGGAGCTGTGATTCGTAAGAAGAAAACTAAGAAGTGGAAGGATGGCCTTTGGATGGGTCGTCGTAAACGCTTTGGTTTCCAAAAACGTCCGGTTAATATCTATGAAGCTCATGCATCATCTTGGAAACTAAAAGAGGATGGTCAACCTTATACTTTCAAAGAATTGAAAGAAGAGTTGATTCCATATTTGGTTGAGATGAACTATACTCACGTGGAATTCATGCCACTCATGGCTCATCCTCTTGGGATGAGTTGGGGTTACCAGCTTATGGGTTACTTTGCTTTTGAGCATACCTATGGCACACCAGAAGAATTTCAAGATTTCGTAGAAGCATGTCACCAGAATAATATCGGTGTCTTGGTAGACTGGGTCCCAGGTCACTATACACAGAATGACGATGCTTTGGCCTACTTCGATGGTACACCAACTTTCGAATATCAGGATCATGATCGAGCTCATAACTATCGTTGGGGCGCACTTAACTTTGACTTAGGAAAAAATCAAGTTCAGTCTTTCCTTATTTCAAGTGCTCTTTACTGGATTGAAAATTATCATATCGATGGTATCCGAGTGGATGCAGTATCTAACATGCTCTATTTGGACTATGATGAAGGTCCATGGATGCCTAACAAGGACGGTGGAAATCGTAACTTGGAAGGCTACGGCTTCCTTCAAAAACTCAATCGTGAAATTAAAAAACGCTATCCAGATGTTATGATGGTTGCGGAAGAATCAACTGCAGCAACGCCAATCACCCAACCGATTGAAGAAGGTGGTCTAGGTTTCGACTTCAAATGGAATATGGGTTGGATGAACGATATCCTCAAATTCTACGCAGAAGATCCAGTTTACCGTCAGTATGACTTCAATCTGATGACCTTCAGTTTCATGTATTGCTTCAATGAAAACTATGTTCTACCTTTCTCACATGATGAAGTGGTTCATGGTAAGAAGAGCATGATGCATAAGATGTGGGGTGACCGCTATAATCAATTTGCTGGTCTTCGTAACCTCTATGCTTACCAACTCTGTCACCCAGGTAAGAAATTGCTCTTTATGGGTTCTGAGTTTGGTCAATTCTTGGAGTGGAAGTTTGATTATCAACTCGAATGGGGAAATCTTGAAGATGAGATGAACCAGAAGATGCAGGCCTTCACTAGCCATATGAATGGTTTCTACAAGGACCATAAATCTCTCTGGCAGATTGATGATTCTTACGATGGTATTGAAATTATCGATGCGGATAACCGTGCTGAAAGTGTGCTTTCCTTCATTCGTAAGGATGACAAAGGCGATAAGGGTGACTTCCTTGTCTGTGTCTTCAACCTAGCTCCAGTGGAACGTCAAGACTTCACTATTGGATTGCCAGTCGCTGGTATTTATCAAGAAGTACTTAACACTGAGATGGAAGAATTCGGTGGTGTCTGGAAAGAAGGAAATCCTGAAACTCGTACCCAAAAGGCGAAGTGGAAGGATTATGAAAATACCCTTAGCTTCACATTGCCAGCTCTTGGAGCAAGTATCTGGCGTGTTAAACGTCGCTTGAAATAAAGGGTAGAATTAAACGTGTACACGATTTGTTTTTCAGGGATGATAGCAAGAAAGTCACGGTTGAAAGAAGCTTTCTGACGCCCAAACTATTGCCACACTGAGAAACTTACTTTAATTGTCATAATCAGTTTCGGCTGATTGTCTAACATCCTTTTGAGGATGAAACTAAAAATCATGAGGGGGACTATTCATGAAAAATGAAATGTTGGCTTTGATCCTTGCTGGTGGGCAAGGAACTCGTCTTGGAAAATTGACCCAAAGTATTGCCAAACCAGCTGTTCAGTTTGGTGGACGCTACCGTATCATTGACTTTGGTTTGTCAAACTGTGCCAATTCAGGAATTAACAATGTAGGTGTCATTACACAGTATCAACCACTTGCTTTGAACAATCATATCGGTAATGGTTCAAGTTGGGGATTGGATGGTGTTAACTCTGGTGTATCAATTCTTCAACCTTACTCAGCTAGCGAAGGTAATCGTTGGTTTGAAGGTACCAGCCACGCTATTTATCAAAACATTGAGTATATCGATAGCATCAATCCTGAATATGTTTTGATTTTGTCTGGTGACCATATTTACAAGATGGACTATGATGATATGCTCCAATCTCACAAAGATAACAACGCAAGTCTTACTGTCGCCGTTCTTGATGTGCCACTTAAAGAAGCTAGCCGTTTCGGTATCATGAACACTGATGCTAATAACCGTATTGTTGAGTTCGAAGAAAAACCTGAAAACCCTAAATCTACGAAAGCATCAATGGGTATTTACATCTTTGATTGGAAACGTCTTCGCAATATGTTAGTATCAGCTGAAAAGAGTTCAGTTGATATGTCAGACTTTGGTAAGAACGTTATCCCAGCTTATCTTGAAACAGGTGAAAGCGTCTTTGCTTATGAATTTGAAGGCTATTGGAAAGACGTAGGTACTATCGAATCCCTTTGGGAAGCAAATATGGAGTACATTTCTCCTGAAAATGCCCTGGATAGTCGTAACCGTCAATGGAAAATTTACTCACGTAACGTGATTGCTCCACCAAACTTCTTTGGTGAGAATGCTCATGTTGAAGATTCACTCGTTGTTGATGGATGTTTGGTTGATGGAACTGTTAAACATTCTGTGCTTGCAACAAATACACAAATTCGTGAAGGGGCAGTCGTTGAAGATTCAGTGATTATGAGTGGTGCAATTATTGGTAAAGGTGCAAAAATTAAACGAGCTATTATCGGTGAAGGTGCACACATTTCCGATGGTGTGGAAATTGACGGTACAGAAGAAGTGCAAGTCGTAGGATACAATGAAGTAGTGGGGGTACCAAAAGATGAAGATTGATAAATATTCTGCAATTCTAGGAAATACCGTAGGATTCCATGACATGGGTGGTTTGACTGAGCACCGTCCTATTGCCAGCCTACCATTTGGCGGAAAATATCGCCTCATCGACTTCCCGTTGTCTAACTTGGCTAATGCTGGTATCCGTAGCGTCTTCGGAATCTTCCAAAACGAAAACATCAGTTCTGTCTTCGACCATATTCGTTCAGGTCGTGAGTGGGGCTTGTCTACTCTTCTCAGTCACTACTACCTTGGTATTTACAATACTCCTGTTGAAAGCTCAACTGTTGATGAGGAATACTATCGTCAAATTTTGACTTACCTTAAACGTTCAGGCTCAGATCAGACTGTAGCTCTTAACAGTGATGTTTTGGTCAACATTGATCTTAACCAAGTTTTCCACCTTCACAATACAACAAAACCAAAAGTTACTGTGGTCTACAAAAAACTTCCTAAAGAACTCATTTCAGATGTAAACAGCGTTTTAGAAATTGATGACTCTGACAAAGTGCTTGGCCATGAGCTCTTCCAGGGTGGCGATAAAGAAGTTTACAATATGTCTACAGACATCTTTGTTGTGGATACACCATTCTTGATTGAAAAATTGGAAGAAGAAGCAGCTAAAGAAGAACCTCGTAAGCTTCGTTATGTACTTCGTGATTTGGCAGTTGCTGAAAATGCTTTTGCTTACGAGTACACTGGTTACCTTTCAAATATCCACTCAGTAAAAGCGTACTTTGATGCTAACTTGGATATGCTGGAATCACAAAAATTCTATAAACTTTTTGCACCAAACCAAAAAGTTTATACAAAAGTTAAAAATGAAGAGCCAACATACTATGCAGACTCTTCTGAAGTTAAGCTTTCACAATTTGCATCTGGTTCGATTGTTCGAGGTAAAGTTGAGAACTCAATGATTTCACGTAATGTTGACTTTTCTGAAGGTTCTAGTGTTAGCCATTCAATTATCTTCCCACGTGTTAAAGTTGCTAAAGGCGCAACAGTTGAATATGCTATTGTGGATAAAGGTGTTGAAATCGCTGAAGGTGTTACGGTTCGCGGTACAGAAAACAACCCAGTTATCATCAAAAAAGGTAGCGTTGTAACAGAGGATATTGTACGATGAAAATTTTATTTGTAGCAGCAGAGGGTGCACCTTTCGCTAAAACTGGTGGTTTGGGTGACGTTATCGGTGCTCTTCCTAAATCTCTAGTCAAAAATGGTCACGAGGTTGCCGTAATTCTCCCATATTATGATGTGGTTTCGGCTAAATTTGGCGATCAGGTTGAAGACCTTAGCTTCTTCTATACAAATGTTGGTTGGCGTCGTCAATATGTCGGCATCAAGAAAATTGTCCGTGATGGTGTGACCTTCTTCTTCATTGATAATGAGCAGTATTTCAACCGCGGTACGGTATACGGTGAGTGGGATGATGGTGAGCGTTTTGGCTTCTTCCAAATGGCTGCCCTTGAGTTGATGGAAAAAGTGGACTTTATTCCAGATATTCTCCATGTTCATGACTACCACACAGCCATGATTCCATTCCTTCTTAAGGAAAAATACCATTGGATTCAAGCTTACCAAGGTATTAGAACAGTCTTCACTATCCATAATATTGAGTTCCAAGGTCAATTTGACAGTGGTATGCTTTGGGAAATCTTCGGTGTTGGTTACGAGCGTTATGCAGACGGTACGCTCCGTTGGAATGACTGCCTCAACTGGATGAAAGCAGCCGTTCTTTATGCAGATCGTGTAACAACAGTTTCTCCATCTTATGCTGGTGAAATTCAAACACCTGAATTTGGTAAAGGTCTTGATCAAATCATGCGCATGGAATCTGGTAAGTTGTCTGGTATTGTTAATGGTATCGATACGGACCTCCTTGATCCAGAAACAGATACTCACATTCCTTACCACTTCTCAGTGGATGATTTGTCAGGTAAGGCCAAAGACAAGGCAGCTCTTCAAGAACGTGTTGGTCTCCCAGTTCGCGAAGACGTTCCATTGATTGGTATTGTGTCACGTTTGACTGACCAAAAAGGTTTCGATTTGGTTGTCAACGAACTTCACAACATCTTGCAACATGATGTTCAGATTGTTCTTTTGGGTACTGGTTACAGCGACTATGAGAACTCTTTCTCTTGGTTCGGTCACGCTTACCCAGAAAAAATGTCTGCCAACATTACCTTCAACCTAGAGTTGGCTCAACAAATTTATGCTGGTTGTGACATTTTCCTTATGCCTTCAGCCTTTGAACCATGTGGCCTCTCTCAAATGATGTCTATGCGCTATGGTACCTTGCCAGTGGTTAGCGAGGTTGGTGGTCTTCGTGATACTGTTGAACCATACAACCCTGTGACAGGCTCAGGTACAGGATTCTCATTTGGTAACTTCTCAGGTTACTGGATGGTTCAAACCCTTGAAAAAGCTCTCGATGTTTACGAAAACAATGCTGATGCTTGGAAACAACTCCAGCACAATGCTATGACACGTGACTTCTCATGGGATACAGCAAGTTTGGCATATGTTGATTTGTACAAACAATTAGTATAATTGCAAAGATAACTTTTCTCGCAAGGGAAAAGTTATCTTCGTGTAAAGCGTTTGAAAACGCTTCTATATAATCTTGACAAAAGTCAGGATAGCATCTCTCAATCTTGCTGATAAAGCAATGAAAGAGAAGATATCTAAAAATCTGAATAGAAGACTAACTCTAATCATGTTATAATAAACCTGACTGTTTTGACAGTTTTGTAAATAAAGATTTTGAAATATCTGTTTCGAATCTTGATTGGCAAGGTTTGGAAGTTTGAGGAAAATTTCCAATTCCCTCTTATCTGAATATTCACTCTATAAGATGTGTATCAAAGGTATAGAAGTATAAGAAAGGATTTCTATGCAAGTCGAAAATTTAACAAAAGAACAATTTATCCGTGATTTTAAAGACACGCTCCATCATGAGCAGTTGATTAAAGTGGCTAAGGCTACACCAACTGAAATTTTCACAGCCTTGGCTGGTTTGATTCGTAAGTATTACACTGACACATGGATTGAACGTAACCATGCGCTTTCAGACAATCAAGAAAAGATTGCTTTCTACTTCTCAATCGAATTCCTTCCAGGTCGTATGTTGGAAACTAACCTCCTCAACCTTGGTATTCTTGACCTTGTTAAAGAAGGTTTCGCAGAACTTGACATCGACTTCCGTGAAGTAGTAGAAGCTGAGCATGATATGGCACTTGGTAACGGCGGTCTTGGTCGTTTGGCTGCTGCCTTCATGGATTCGCTTGCAACTACTGGTTATCCAGGTTTTGGTAATGGTCTTCGTTACCGTTACGGACTTTTCAAACAACGTATTGTTGATGGTTACCAAGTAGAGCTACCAGATGGTTGGTTTGGTTCAACAGGAAATGTTTGGGAAACGCGTAAAGACCATGATATTGTCTATGTAAAACTCTTTGGTGATGTTGTCCTTGAAAGTGACGAAGATGGTCGTTTTGTTCCAACTTATAAGAATGCTCAAGTTCTTCGTGCTGTGCCTTACGATGTGCCACAAATCGGTTATCAAAATGGTGTGATTAACAACCTTCGTCTTTGGGATGTAGAAATTCCTGAAGAATACGAATTGGATTACACAACTTTGGAAGCTCGCCGTCGTGTGAAAGATATTACAGCCATTCTTTATCCAGATGATACAACGATTGAAGGTAAAGAATTGCGTTTGGTTCAGGAATACTTCATGACAAGTGCAGGTCTCCAAACCATTATCAAATCATACCTCAAGATGGGCTTGCCATTGAAAGATATCCACGAAAAGGTATCTGTTCACATCAATGATACTCACCCTGCGGTTGCACCAGCTGAATTCATGCGTCTCCTCCTTGATGAATACGGTCTTTCATGGGAAGATGCTTGGAATGCGACTGTTAAGACCATGAGCTACACTAACCACACAATCCTTCAAGAAGCTCTTGAAAAATGGGATCAACAGCTCTTTAAACGTGTTCTTCCACGTGTTTACCAAATCATCTTGGAAATCGACAACCGTTATGTAGCTGAAATGGCTGGACGTGGTGTTGCTGCAGATGTTATCGAACGCACTCGTATCGTGAAGGATAACCAAGTGCATATGGCTAACTTGGCGATTATTGGTGGTCACTCAGTCAACGGGGTTGCCAAACTCCACACAGAACTTCTTAAAGAAGATACCCTTCACGACTTCTATACTATTTATCCTGAAAAATTCAATAACAAGACAAATGGTATCGTTCAACGTCGTTGGACACAAATTGCAGCTCCTGAACTTTCAGCAGCAATTGATGACGTGATTGGTAACGGTTGGCGTAACAACATCCATGAGCTTGAAAATCTTACAACCTACTTGGATGACAAGGAAGTCTTGAACCAGTTCTATCAAGTTAAGAAAACTGCTAAACAACGTTTGGCAGACTACATCAAGGAAACAACAGGCGTAGAAGTGTCTACTGATGCTATCTTTGATGTTCAAGTGAAACGTCTTCACGCTTACAAACGTCAATTGCTTAACCTTCTTCATATCATCAAACTTTATTGGGACCTTAAAGATAATCCAGATAAAGACATGGTACCTCGTGTATTTATCTTTGGTGCCAAAGCTGCGCCTGGTTATCACTTCGCAAAATCAGTTATTAAACTCATCAACGAAGTTGCCAACCTTGTTAACAATGATGAAAGCCTTCAAGGAAAACTTAAAGTTGTCTTCCTAGAAAACTACCGTGTCAGTCTTGCGGAACTTATCATTCCAGCAGCTGATGTTTCTGAGCAAATCTCATTGGCTTCTAAAGAAGCATCTGGTACATCAAACATGAAATTCATGATGACTGGTGCTATTACCTTGGCAACACTTGACGGTGCCAACATCGAAATCAAGGACGAAGTAGGCGATGAGAATATTGTCATCTTCGGTATGGACAAGGACGAAGTTTATGAACACTATGCACGTCACGATTACTACTCTCGTGCAGTTTATGAGAATAACCCAGTCGTTCGTCGTGTCGTTGATACCTTTGTTAACGGTACGATTCCAAATGCTCAAGCTGAAGGTACTGAAATCTATGAAGCCCTCATCACCCACAACGATGAGTACTTCCTCTTGGAAGACTTCGCCGCTTATGTAGAAGCTCAAGAGAAAATCGATGCGCTTTATCGTGATCATGACAAGTGGGCACGTATGAGCTTGGCAAATATTGCTAAATCTCATAAGTTCACTTCTGATGATACAATTACAGAATATGCAAAAGAAATTTGGGAATTGAAAAAATAAGCGTTAGCTCATGAATCACAAAAAAAGATAACGGCTAGAAATGGTCGTTGTCTTTTTATTTTTTTTAGAAGAGGGGTGTCATAGACAGCCAAAGAGCATTTATAATTGGCAGGAGAAGTTTATCTGCAGATCTATCTTAGCTCTTGAAACTTGCACTTGCTTATCAAGGTGTTATAATAACCTATAGGTATAAGCATCAAAAAGGGGGGAAATACATGGGTTTACGCAGCCAATTAATTACTAAGGAGTTTCCAGAATTAGATAGGGTAGAGCGCTTAAACAACGAGGCTTTTCCAGAAGAAGAACGTATTCCATTAAGTGAGTTTTTACAATTGGATGGTCGTGATGATTATCATTTCTTTGCCTTTTATGACGAGGATGATTTTGTTGGGTTTGCCTCAGTTCTCTACAATGCCAAAGTTTTTTATGTGAGTTTCTTTGCCATCGTTCCTCAAATGCGGAGTCATGGCTACGGAAGTGAGATTATTGATAAATTGGTGGACTTTTATGGACCATCTCGGTCTATGGTCTTGGAAGTAGAGCGCTTGGATGAACCAAATGACAATCCTGAGCAACGTGAGGCACGTTGGGATTTCTATAAGCGTAATGGTTTCAAGACGTCCAATGCTTTCTTGGAATATGAGGGCTTGAGTTTTGAGATTCTCTATCGTGGAGATCACTTTGACGAAGAAGCCTACAGAGAAATATTCCGCAAACTTCAGGAAAATGCTTATTTTGACTTCAGTATTAAACATCGTCGCTTGAGTGATTTTTAAACAATCAAACCAAACAGGTCTTAGTCGACCTTTTTTTCATTTGTTTTCAGCGTTTGCCAATCGTTTTCAGAATATTTTGTCGTCCTATGCTATAATAGAAGTACTATGAAGAAAGTAATTTTACAGTATCTGGCAAGTGCCCTGGCTGTAATCCTTATACTTGGTCTTGTGGTTTTCAACAGACAGCGAAATCACTCTCTGGTAAAGAAGGTCAAAGACCCTGAGATTTCCTATATCTATCAGGATTCTTTAGAAAACCTAGATAGACTGGCCCTTAGTCAGGCTGGAGTTATCCAATCCTATCAACTCGATTCTTTGTCTGTTAGGAAGGAAGATGGAAAGATTCACCTCGTTCTCCATATCAATCATTCCTATGATATGCAGGTAAATCTTGTCCTAAAGTCTGATATCTACGGTGATTTATCTGTGGTTCAAGCGACGCCATCAAAGGCTTTGAAGCTAGCCTTGGAGGACGAGTCTTATCAGAAACGGTTGACCTTAATTTCGCAAAAGGCAGATGCCATTATATCTCGTGATCACTGGGATCAAGGCATTAAACCGGCCTATGTGGCTCAGGTCAGAAGTAAGATGAAGAAGACTTCTTTGAACCAGTTGGAAAAGGTTCTGCAAGAAATTGATCAAGAAAGTAAGGAAGTGGGCTCGGATACCTATACGGCCTTTTTCCAAGCTTCTCAACTGCCTAATCACGACAAGCTCAATTTGGTTATGGAGCACATGCAGGTTTATGTGGATAAGTACCAGTTCCTCCAGTTAGGGAAGTCAGGTTATAAATTTTCCAAGAAGCTAGAGCCAACCAGTCCTTTTTACAGTTACTTCCGTGAGGCTATTATGGAGACCTATCAGACGGATCTAGGGCTTGGAGTAGATGAGTTAGGTATCAAGCTCCACCTTTTTAGGTCTTGGATTGATAAGCAGTCCATGGACTATATTAGGACCAACTACAAGGGCAAGACGGATTTTGACAAGCTTCTGGCTTACAGCAAGGACAAGAAGATTAAGTTGGATTATACTACAGGTGCTTCTTACCATAACCGAAGCTTGGGTGATTTCACCTATCCGCAAAATATGAAAATCCAGCTACCTCAGACCAGTGTCATGGGACCTTACGGTGTCAGCAATTCCCGTTTTATTGAATTTATTGTCAATATGGATACAGGGAAATTTGTTTCTGAGTGGAATGTCTACAAGAAAAGGAAAGACGGTAGTATCGACTCTAATCCTAAGCATTACAAGGTTGAAGATGGTGCTGACATTGCTGATACGGACTCTGCTAACTACGGCCTATCTAAGGGATTAAATGCTGACTTACCAGCCTATCTCAATAATAGCCATACCTATCTCGACGTTCGTCACCCTGCCGACAATGCGATTAGACGCAAGATGGTTAAAAAGTGGAAAAATGCCAAGAATGTCTTAAATGGTGGGCGCTATGCTGATATTGTTAAAAAAGGAGGCTTGAAAGACCTTGAAACATGGAGACAAGTTAAAGCTGAAGACCGGCTCCAGGTCTACAATGCTTACCTTGATTATATTCGCTCTCATCTTGTGCTTAATGGGTTTGACAGCTTTTACCAAGAAACCTACAAGCCCCAAGGTGGAGACAAAAAAGACTGAAAACCTTGATAGTGTCCTTGTCGCTAAGAATTTCTATCGAGTAAGGGATGCTTATGCCATTAAGCTCTACGGACAGGATGAGGGGATGTCCTTTGATGTAGCTGGCCAAAGACTTTTTGGATCAAACATTGCTATTAAGGATGGCCTATTATATGGCTCCAGTCTTGGGGATTTAACCATTGAGGCTTATTTTCAAGGAGAGCTGTCCTACCTTTTAGAGGCTACCCAGAAGCTCCCAGTGGACAAAAATCGCATCAAGGCTAATCACTATAGTCAGGACATCGTTCTGAATAACGTTTGGTCTAGTCTAGAAGGTCAAGAAACCTCCAACAGTATCATCACTCAGTTTCAGGATAAGACCTTGCTTAAGCTGCGGATCAGCTACAACAAGGATTTCCTTCCAACTAAGATTCAAGGTTTTTACAATAGCCAAACCTTTAATGGCTGGCGGGATCTCTTTTACATAGATTATCCATATAGTGATCAGGAAGCCTTCAATCAGGCTCAAGATGCCTATATACAACACATCCAGTACATGGAAACGCATCCTGAGGAAGAAGCAGGAGAGTTTGGTTAATAAAGCAAAATCACCTTTATCTCGAGATAAAGGTGATTTGTTTGTTCCTAAGAATTAGGTTTTAGGTTTACCTTGTGGTAACTTCTGGAAAAAGCTTGTCTAGGATTTTTGGAGTGATAGCTTGTCCAGGACCTTCAGCACAATAGGTGTGCATATACATAGAGGGATTGAAGTTGAGCTCGATACAAGTGCAATGAGGTTTTTCCTTGCTAGCAGGCTGAGTTTTATCTGGAATGATGAGGTCAACCCCGCAAGCCCAGGCCCCCATGCTAGTCGCCATAGCTGCAGCTAATTCTTGATAGGATGAATCCATGGTCTCAGTGGCATCAATAGAGTCACCACCCGTAGAGATGTTGGAGTTACGGCGGAGATTGACCTTTTTCCCTTCTGGGAGAATATCATCAGGTGCATAACCTTGCTGAGTCAACATCAATTGTTCAATGTCTCCTAGCTCAATGATTTCCAGCGGTGAGCGGTGATCACGGCCTCTCAATGGATTGGCATTTTTCTGAGCGACTAATTCACGAATGGTGTGTTTGCCATCACCGACAACATTGGCAGCGACACGAAGGAGAACAGCCTCACAACGCCCGTCCAGAATGAAGAAACGGTATTCAGTTCCTGGGATAAATTCTTCAACAAGAACAGCTGTATCTTCTGCAAAGGCAATTTCGAGAGCTTTCTTATAGTTATCAAGACTGGCAGGCTCTTGGAAAATGGAAATGCCCAGACCGAAGTTGGTTGATTTTGGTTTAACCACAATTTGCTTGCCCTTGATAAGAGGATAGTAGGCTAGACCTTGTTCTAGACTGGTAAATTCGTCGCCGGCAGGGACAGGGAAGCCAGCATCATCTAGGATTTTTTTGGTCACGGTTTTATTAGCCATGGCAAGAGGAACTACATAGTTGTCTTTTGAGGTCATGTTACCATTTTTGACGTACTCAACATGATCTTTATGCCAGAGTTTAAGGAATTGATCCTGCTCATCTAGGATTTCAAAATGAAGCCCTTTTTGAATGGCATCAAAGAGCAGCATCTGGGTAGAAAGTTCAATTTCCTCATAACCCTTAAGGGCATAGTGGGCAGTCCAGTCGTAATCATGATAGGCAAGAGCCTTGTCAAGGGCAAAGTCAGCAAGGGACTTGTCTTTGATATGAGGAAGAAGTTGGGCTGCTAGTGTCTGACTAGGATCTGCAAAGGCATCTTTAACTTGTTTGACCAGACCTTGATGATAGTCACTAAGCCCAAAATGTTGCACCAGTTGGTCTAGAGCTGACGTAATATTCTGAGTTTCAGCTTCAGAAGGTAGAGGTTCTAAAGGATGAGAGAGGGCAATTTTTTCATTCAGCGCGCGACCTTGAGCCAGAGCCTGATCAACATTTTCAGGGGCATCCAGCCAGAGGAAGGCTAGAAGGAGTAGGTGTACGGTATCCATGGTATTTTGGCTAATACCGATACGCTCAAAGGGGTTGAGGTCGAAGTTACGGAATTCCAGGTAGGTGATTCCCTTATCAAGGAAGGAGCGATTAACCTTTTGTCCACGGAAACGAACAGCTGAGTAAAATTCTTTCTCCGCAATCAAATCACCTTGTTCGATATAGTTTTCGATGGCAGAGACATAGTCCTCTAGGCTTGAAAAGGATACTTGGATTTCTTCCTTATTGACATAACCATGGTCGCTGTTTCGGAAGGAACGCACGGGTTTTGGCACTTCTTGGTCGAAGAAGCCTTGCTCAGCAACAGGTGCAGCACCAAAGAGATAGGTAATCACCCAACGATAGCGCAAATAGTTCTGAGCCAGCTTAAGATAGAGGGCGTTTTTGAAAGCAATTATATCAATCTGGTCACTTTCTTGGAATAGGGCCTCAACCAAATCTTTCCCTAGTTCCATATTATAGTGGATACCTGAGATGGCTTGTAGTTTAGTTCCGTATTTTTCGGCCAGGTAGTTACGATAATGGCGTTCAAATTCATTTTCCAGTTGGGCAACTTGGATTTCTTGGGCCTTGATGCGAGGTGGCATAGATAAGGGCCAAAGAAGTTCATCTTTACTAATGGAACGTCCAGCTACATCGGTAATGGCTCCAAGAAAACGACGAGCCTCAGTAGTCGATTTAGCAACTGGTGTGATGAGCTCCATCTGAAACTCACAAAAATCTGTTTGAATATAAGGGTGGAAACTTCGAGCTCCTAGGCAGGAAGGGTGAGGCGTATGTGCTAATTTTCCCTGTCTATCGACACGAAGACTTTCGCGTTCAATTCCAAAGTTAGCTTGAAGGATAGGGCTAGTAGGCTCCAGCTTTTGAAGCAGTTGATTTATAGTCATAGAGTCACCTTTTCATCTAATGTTAGTGATAGTCTATTATAAATAGGAGAAGAAAACAACTTTCCGCTACGGTTAAGGGGAATTTCCGAATGTTTTAGATAAGAATTCTTAAAACCAGTTGCTTTTTAGCTCTATTATATGCAAAAATTGTAAAATATCCACCGATTTTTATGTAAAATGTTATTTCTCTTGCAATTTAAATCAAATTAGCCTATACTAATGACGTATATATAAGAACGAAAGCATCCCTAGGGTCTGCCCTCAGGGGCTTTTGTGTGCTCTCAAAAGGGTATAACCGTTCTTTTATAGATAAAGGATGAGCGTTAAGAGTAGCTTTCCGACAGTATGCTCTGCTCAAAAATGATGCTTTCACCGTGATGGATTACAGGACTAGCTTATATCTATCAATGCCTGAAACACGCTCTGCTCAGGGCAGGCGATATTTTTCGCCGTGGTAGGGGTCATCCTGAACCTATTTGCACTTGTTCGAAGTTGCTCACGATTCGACAGCACGCTCTGCTCAAAAGCGATGCTTTCGCCGTGATGATATTCCTATAACTGCAGAAGCAGTTATAGGAAGCGGAGTTATCGAGACTTTGGCTCGATAACTAGTCATGGAACGACTGAGTCGGTCGCTGACGTCCGCCATCACTCAAGAAAGCATCAAAAAAGAAAAACAAATTAAACGGAGGTAACTATGTTTCAAACCCTTATCCCCCAGATAAAGGAATACAAGAAACCCTCAATCCTAGCGTCCCTCTTTATGACACTAGAAGTCATGTTTGAGATTTCCATTCCCTTTGTCATGGCTAATCTTTTGGACAAAGGTGTCCAGCAATCCAACATGTCTAACATTTGGCTCTACGGTGGCCTCATGCTGGTCTGCGCCTTTCTATCACTATTCTGCGGTATGCAGTCGGCACGCTATGCAGCCTTTGCCTCTGCTGGATTTGCCAAGAATCTACGTCAGGCCATTTTCAAAAAGGTTCAAACCTTCTCTTTTGAAAATATCGATAAGTTTTCAGCTGGTGGTTTGGTAACACGTATGATGACTGATGTTACTAACGTGCAGAACTCTTACCAGATGATTATCCGTATCTGTGTACGTGCACCTCTTAACTTGATTTTTGCCATTGCAGCAAGTTTCCTGATTAATGGCGAAATGGCTTGGATTTTCGTTGGTGTGACACTCTTCCTTGGACTGGTTTTGGCCATTATTACCAAAATCGTATACCCTCTCTTTACTCAAGTGTTTGAGGCTTATGACAACCTCAACAACAGTATCAAGGAAAATATCACCAACATGCGTGTGGTGAAATCCTACGTTAAAGAGCAGGAAGAGACGGACAAATTCAAGAAGGCCTCACGTCGTATTTACAAGATGTTCATGCGTGCCATTCGTGTGGTTGTCATGTCTAACCCAGCCATGATGTTGTCTATGTATGCATCCTTCCTCATGATTTCTTGGTTTGGTGCTCATCTTATCGTTGTCGGCAAGCTATCTACAGGTGAATTGACTTCCATGTTCAGTTACACCATGACCATCCTCATCTCACTCATGATGTTCATGATGATCTTTGTCATGTTGTCTATCTCTATGGCCTCTGTAGAGCGTATCAATGAAGTGCTTAATACTGAATCTACCATTGTTTCACCTGAAAATGGCTTGACAGAAGTCGCAGATGGTTCTATCAGCTTTGATCATGTGGATTTCTCATACACGGATGAAAATGGTGACAAGACCCATGTCCTCAAAGATATCACTTTGGATATTAAGTCTGGTGAAGTTATTGGTATCCTTGGTGGAACGGGTTCGGGTAAATCAAGCTTGGTTCAGCTGATTCCTCGCCTTTATGATGTGGAAGAAGGTCAGGTTAGGGTTGCCGGCCATGATGTTAAGGACTATGATTTGGATAGCTTACGTAAGCAAGTTGCCATGGTCCTTCAAACCAATGTCCTTTTCTCAGGAACCATTAAAGAAAATATGCGTTGGGGAAATAAACAGGCAACAGATGAGGAAATCATTGAAGCTTGTAAGATTGCCCAAGCTGATGAATTTATCCAAGAGTTTAAGGATGGCTATGATACCAAGATTGAACGTGGTGGAGCCAATGTCTCAGGGGGACAACGTCAACGTCTTTGTATCGCACGTGCCCTTCTCATGAATCCGAAAATCTTGATTTTGGATGATTCGACATCGGCAGTCGATACCAAGACAGATAGTTTGATTCGTCAAGGTTTCGCATCGAGTCTCAAGGAAACAACTAAAATTATCATCGGCCAACGGATTTCATCTATTCAAGATGCAGACCGTATCCTCGTTATGAATGATGGTCGTATCGATGCTATTGGTACTCATGACGACTTGATAGCTAATAATGCCATTTATCGTGAAGTATACAAGATGCAAACACAAGGGAAAGGAGTAGCAGATGCAGAATAAGAAAAAAGCTAATTGGGGCTCTCTAGCACGTCTTCTACGCTTTTTGTGGCAAGACTACAAACTTTCGCTTAGTATTGCTTTTGTCCTCATTGTTGTTGCTTCTTTGGCAACAGTCAATTTGACGGCTTCGATTCAGTCCTTGGTTGACGTTTACATTCAACCTTTGCTCAAATCTGGTAGCCATGACTTTGGACCATTGTTACGTTTCTTGACTTCAGTTGGGGTCTTTTGTCTTATCGGTGTGATTGCCAACTATGTGGCCTCCCTCCTCATGGCGACGATTTCGCAAGATTCTCTGCGTTCCCTTCGTAATCAGCTTTTTGCTCGTATGCAAAAGCTTCCGATTCGCTACTTTGACACTCACCAACACGGGGACATCATGTCTATCTATACCAATGACATCGATGCCCTTCGTCAGGCTGTTGAGCAGTCTATTCCGCAGTTGTTACAAACGGCCATTACCCTTATCGGGGTGACTGTGACCATGCTCACGGTTAGCCCTCTCCTCTTTATCGTGGTTCTAATCATGGTAGGCATCATGTTTATGGTCATCAAAAATGTATCAGCCAAATCAGGTCGTTACTTCGGTGAACAACAAAAGAACCTAGGGATTGAGAATGGTTTTATCGAAGAAATGATGTCAGGTCAAAAGGTAGTCAAGGCCTTCGTCCACGAAGAAGAAAGCATGGCTGACTTTGACAAGATTAATGAACAACTCTTTGAATCGTCATATTTAGCCAATCGCTATGCCAATGTTCTCATGCCAATTCTTGGGAACTTAGGAAATGTTTCCTTTGTTTTGACTGCCTTGGTCGGTGGGGTATTTGCTCTAAATGGTGTCGGTAGCTTAACTATCGGTGGTCTCATGGCCTTCCTTCAATTGAACCGTTCCTTCAATGGTCCTATTACTCAGGTGTCTCAACAACTTAACTTTGTCCTTATGGCACTTGCTGGTGCAGACCGTATCTTTGACCTTTTGGATGAACCAGAAGAAGTTGACCAAGGTAAGGTCACTTTGGTCAACTACGAATTGGTAGATGGTCAAATGGTTGTGACAGACAAGAAAACCAATCTTTGGGCTTGGAAACACCCACGTCCAAATGGCGACTATGAATTGGTCGAATTGGTCGGAAATGTGGTCTTCCAAGATGTTGATTTCTCTTATGATGGTAAGAAACAAATCCTTCACGACGTTAACCTCTATGCGGATAAGGGGCAAAAGGTTGCCTTTGTTGGTGCGACAGGTGCTGGTAAGACGACAATTACCAACTTGATTAATCGTTTCTACGACATCCAATCTGGTGTGATTACTTATGATGGTATCGATGTGAAGCTGATTGAAAAAGATTCTCTTCGCCGATCACTTGGTATCGTGCTTCAGGATACCCATCTCTTCACAGGGACTATCGCTGAAAATATTGCCTACGGCCGTGCGGATGCGACTCGTGAAGAAATTCTTGAGGCTGCTCGTATTGCTAACGTGGATTCCTTTGTGCAACATCTGGACAATGGTTACGACACTGTTCTTACAGACGATGGTGCAGGCTTGTCTAATGGTCAACGACAGCTGATTGCCATTGCGCGTGCTGCCCTTGCTAATGCACCGGTTCTCATCCTTGATGAAGCGACGTCTTCGATTGACTCTCGTACCGAAAAAATGGTGCAAGAAGGGATGGACCGACTTATGGAAGGACGTACGGTCTTTGTTATCGCCCACCGTCTTTCAACCATCGTTAACTCTGACGTTATCATGGTTATGGACCATGGACGTATCATTGAACGTGGTGACCATGACAGCCTTATGGAGCAAGGTGGCACTTACTACCGACTCTATACTGGTGGTCTTGAAATTGATTAAGATTAAAAGAACTCAGGTTTTGCCTGAGTTCTTTTGCATCTGAAGAAAATGATTCTTTTGAGACTTTTCTTGTAAAAACGATAGATTTGATATCTTAAATCTCAACTTCTTTTAAACCGTGTGAGTCCAGGCGATAAATCTTTTGGCAGACTTGTCTGAGGTAGTTGACATCATGTGAGACTGTCAGAATGGCACCTGGATAGTTCTCGAAGAGCTGTCGAACTTGGGGTTGTGAGGTGGGTGAAAAATTTCTGGTTGGTTCATCTAAGATAAGGAGCTGAGGGCTTTCTAAGACCAGGTGTAGCAGGAGTAGTTTTCCTTTCTGTCCTCCAGATAAATCAGAAATGGCATGGCTCATTTCATCATGACTAAAGTTGAGGTTGGCGAGATGGGAGCTTATAACCTCTCGTTCAGACTTGTCGCCTGTCTTACTTAAAAACGCTATCGGTGACAAATCATTTTGCAAGATAGTATTGTAATGTTGAGGCATGTAGCCAATAGTCAGGTCTGTCTTCTTGCTAAGTTCTTGGTAGAGAAAGTGTAAGAGAGTGGATTTACCACAGCCGTTATCTCCAACAATACCAATTTTTTCTTGCCCTTTCAAAGAAAGTTTGAGATGGTCAATGGTCAGGTGAGGAGCGATGTTTATCTGCTTTTTATCCAGATTTAAGAGATATTTTCCCTGAGGTAGAGGAGTGATATGAGAGAAGAATAGTTCAATACTGTCTTCTTTATCAGGCATTTGTGTCATATCTTGGGCAAGGCGGTCGTAGCGTTTTTCTTGCGAGAGGACTGCTTTCATCTTTTTGGCAACCAATCGTCCTTGCGTGCTATCATGCGTATTACGTAGGGTAGTTTGGACATTTTGTTTGATACGGCGATGCTTGGCCATGGCTTTGTCATAGGCTTTTTTCTCGGTTTTCGCTTGCTGTATCTGTTGCTGGAAGGCATCAGTGCGTTGCTGGCTATAGTTATCATAGTCGAGGTGCTCCACACTGGTCCTGGCTTGTCGACGACGTTTAAGCAGTTCCAGATGGATAATAGTATCTGCCGTCTGGCTTAGAAGGTCCTCGTCATGTGAGATATAGATTATGGTTTGATCAGAATGTTTGATAAAATCTTTTAGCCAAGTCATAGTAGTCAAGTCCATATCGTTTGAGGGCTCATCAAGAAAAATGATGTCGTGGGGACGGGCTAATTCTCGGATGAGTTGAATTTTGAGTTTCTCGCCACCTGACAGAGAGGAGATAAGCTGACTGCTAGCAAAACGCTCACTATCAAAATGAAGTTCATCAGCCAGACGATAGAGGGTAGCATAGTCTAGGTCATAAGTATCCGCAAAGAAGTAGTCGTTAAGGGTTAGGGATTGTAAGTCATCCGAAATCTGTTGGGGAATATAGACCTGAGGGCTATCTGGTTTATTAATAGTTCCCTCGTAAGAAAGATGGTCGAAATGTGCTTTAGGATTGACAAGAAGGGCAAGGAGACTAGATTTTCCATTGCCTTCCTCCCCAATGATGGCGACTTTTTCACCAGTAGCTATCGTTAGATTTAAGTCATGAACGAGTTCACGCAAATCTTTGGTATGGGTAATAGTTAGATGTTGAATCTGTATCATAGGACCTCCTAGGTCTGAGTGCTTGTTGATAGTGTTTCATGGAAAATATGGTTCTTACTTCAAACAATATCAAAGGTCAAAAAACAGTCCTACCTTATAAGATAGAACCGTCTTGAATCTAGCTAAAAAGCCCTCTAGGAGATAGTGATGGTGTGGATGCAAAAAAACGCAGATACCACCAATAAATTTTCTACAGAAAAAGAGCGCAAAAAAGACATGAAAACAATCTATCAAATAAAGCAGGTTTATTGTGAATAGACTTAGTTGTTCATGTCTCCATTTACCTCCGAATGTTACTTGCCTTGATTGTACGCTGTCCGAGAGATTTTGTCAAATGAAAATAAAATATCCAACCTTATTAGACTGCCAATCTACCTTATCAATAGTCTCCACCTATGCTATACTAAAAGCAATACTAAAAATGGAGATTATTTATGGAAAATAAGTTTGTAAAGAAGCCAACACCTAAGGGGGATAAGTCCACAAGAATTGTTTTTATAGGTCTCTTAGTGACATTGCTTTTTATAATCGCAGGGACGGCTATCTTCTTTGCTGTGAATAGTAGCAGTAAGGCTACCAAAGGTTCATCTGCATCCAGCAAATCGAGTACGACTGTCTATTCCGGTAGCAATGCAGAAGATCCCTTGTTCAAAATCACCCTGAAAACCTTCGGAGATAATAAAGAATTTTTACTCGTGACACCAAATCCTGGTCATGATAGAAACATGTTTAACATTGTGGGGGTAGCTGGTCAATACTTAGTCACTCAAGAGTACAAGGGGGGTGAATCTGGTAAGAAAAATGCCAAGGGTGAAACTCTTTATAAGTATGACTACTTTAACGTCTATGTGTATGACACGGAAAAACCAAATCAGAAACCTAAACAGATTGACCTCTTGAAATTGGCTAAAAAATCTGGAGATGAAGATTATTTAAATCAGGCAAGTCTAAGGCTTTTCATGCTTAATGAGCAAGCTTACTTACAAATGCCTTTTGGTGCGTCATCAGCTGATTTTGCTTCTAATAAAAAATACCTCAATCTCAAAACGCAAAAGATTGAGGAAATGAATATTCCAGCTAACTCGCATACTTTGGACTCGGAATTGGATTACGCCAATGTTGATATGCGTAAGACTTTAGAGCCTTTTGGTCTTGAAATGTGGCCAGGTGCAACTAATGGTAAGGATCTAGATTATCCAACAGAAACACCAATTGCGAGTCTGCCTGCTCTTTATTACATTTCTGAAAAAGACAGAAGCCTCAATATGGATAGTACCAACTTTGCCAAAGAGCATAAGGATGCTTATGAAGCGATTAAGACCAAACATGCTAGGATCTACACCATTCCAAGCAAGATTAACAATGAAGCCTGGTTCAATACCTTACTCCATTGGATGGCACCTGAAGGCCAGGATGCCTACGAGTTACCGGTTAGGGCATTTAGACCGACTCAGGAAGAAGGGAAAGTCAAGTCCTACCAAGAATTGCAGACTTGGAATGACAAGCATATCAGAAAAAAATAGAGGAACTTACCTCTGAAACCAATAAGATTATGAACCCAAGTTTATGATGCTTGGGTTTTTTGTGTGGTCTGATATAGCAATTGTTGTTTTAGTTTTTTTGTGAAATTCTTGTTATATGATAGCTAAGTTTAAAATAGGTTGATTATTTAGTTTGTTTATCCGATTATTAAAAATATTTCAATAGACTCTATTGGCTTATAATAAGCAGAACAAATCATTTAATGAAGATTAAAATTATTGACACTTATATTGACGTATAATTATCAGAATGTTAGAATTTAAAGTGCATCATCATAATAAAATAAAATTAAAGCAATAACCCAAATATTATAATTTTTTATGGAGACTTTATGAAAGATTTTTTTAATCAACGTCAACGTTATTCATTGAGAAAATATTCTATTGGCGTTTGTTCGGTCTTACTTGGAATTGTTCTTTTTTCTGGACAGGCTGTACAAGCTGATGAAGTTATAACAGGTAATGATAACGTTGTGAAATCTGTAGAAGCAGCTGAATCCGCAATATCGGATACTACTATATCAGAAGTTCCAACTGCTATAGAAAAGTTACCAGTAGAAGAAGTAGTAACTGTACAGAATGAAAAAGTTTCTATACAACAAGACACGTCATCTGAAACAAACACTAGTAGAAATTCTACGTCTTTTGCTAGTTCTGAAGAATCATATGTGGCTCAAGTAAATCAAAGTCAAGCTACAAGTGATTTATCTGAAGGATTAAAATCAGATACGGTAACATCTGAAACATCAAGATTTAGTCTCCGTCGAGGGAGAGTTTTAGCAACCGTAGAAACAGTTGAGAGTCCTACAGAGATACTATCATCAGAAGCAATCCCAGCTGAAGTACCCATACGACGTAGTGGACGTCGAGGAAGAAATCTGTCATCATTAAATACCTCTGAATCGAATAACGGGACTCCTATAAATAGTAGTTTACCTACGGTCACTATACCAACCAGCAATCAAAATAATACTTTAGCTACACCAGACGAAAATATAACGAAATCAACCAAGCAAACAGTTGTTTTTGAAGGTGCAGGAGAAAAGACGCCAGCTACTAATATTAAAGATGATTATGTTTTCACAGGTAAGAAAGATTTAACAACAAACGCTATTACTTGGAAAACAAGCTCGCATACATACGGCAGTGTACCAGTTCCAGTGGTGACAGGCTACTATGCAGATAAGGCGGAAGCTGGATTTAAGACAGTTACTCTTGATGAACCAGAGGTGACAGATAAGGTTATATACAAACCGTTGGGAAAAATTATTCAAGTAGATGAGAACTTTAACGTTATTCCTAACTCAAATTCAGTAACTTATGAGAACAATCCGTACAATCCAAGAGAGGCTGTAGAAACTGCTATTCCAGCTGCTCCCGCAGGATATAAGATTAGAGAATTACAACCTCATGCATGGGGCTATAATATTGTTGACAAAACAATTGAACCCAATGATGAAAGTGATCCCGATCGTATCTCAAAAGATACACCAATTGTTTATGTACCACTTACTTCTGTCGTAACGAAATCAACCAAGCAAACGGTTGTTTTTGAAGGTGCAGGAGAAAAGACGCCAGCTACTAATATTAAAGATGATTATGTTTTCACAGGTAAGAAAGATTTAACAACAAACGCTATTACTTGGAAAACAAGCTCGCATACATACGGCAGTGTACCAGTTCCAGTGGTGACAGGCTACTATGCGGATAAGGCGGAAGCTGGATTTAAGACAGTTACTCTTGATGAACCAGAGGTGACAGATAAGGTTATATACAAACCGTTGGGAAAAATTATTCAAGTAGATGAGAACTTTAACGTCATTCCTAACTCAAATTCAGTAACTTATGAGAACAATCCGTACAATCCAAGAGAGGCTATAGAAACTGCTATTCCAGCTGCTCCCGCAGGATATAAGATTAGAGAATTACAACCTCATGCATGGGGCTATAATATTGTTGACAAAACAATTGAACCCAATGATGAAAGTGATCCCGATCGTATCTCAAAAGATACACCAATTGTTTATGTACCACTTACTTCTGTCGTAACGAAATCAACCAAGCAAACGGTTGTTTTTGAAGGTGCAGGAGAAAAGACGCCAGCTACTAATATTAAAGATGATTATGTTTTCACAGGTAAGAAAGATTTAACAACAAACGCTATTACTTGGAAAACAAGCTCGCATACATACGACAGTGTGCCAGTTCCAGTGGTGACAGGTTACTATGCGGATAAGGCGGAAGCTGGATTTAAGACAGTTACTCTTGATGAACCAGAGGTGACAGATAAGGTTATATACAAACCGTTGGGAAAAATTATTCAAGTAGATGAGAACTTTAACGTCATTCCTAACTCAAATTCAGTAACTTATGAGAACAATCCGTACAATCCAAGAGAGGCTGTAGAAACTGCTATTCCAGATGCTCCTGCAGGATATAAGATTAGAGAATTACAACCTCATGCATGGGGCTATAATATTGTTGACAAAACAATTGAACCCAATGATGAAAGTGATCCAGATCGTATCTCAAAAGATACACCAATTGTTTATGTACCACTTACTTCTGACGTAACGAAATCAACCAAGCAAACGGTTGTTTTTGAAGGTGCAGGAGAAAAGACGCCAGCTACTAATATTAAAGATGATTATGTTTTCACAGGTAAGAAAGATTTAACAACAAACGCTATTACTTGGAAAACAAGCTCGCATACATACGGCAGTGTGTCAGTTCCAGTGGTTTCAGGCTACATCGCAAATAAGTCTCAAGCTGGTCAACTAGAAGTTACTGTAGCGACACCTAACGCGGAAGAGACTGTCAGCTACACACCGGTGGGAAGAATCATTCTTGTGGACGAAACGGGGAATCAAATCGTTGGCACAAACGCTGTTCCGTATACCAACGCTTCAGATCCGACTAAGGTAGAGTCAACCACTCTACCAACGCTACCAGCAGGTTATGAGATTAAGCCTGGACAAAATATCTTGGGTCTTAACTCAAGTAGTCTTCAAGTCCTTCCACCAGATGCGACAGATGATACTAAGATTATATTAGTTTCTAAGAAAGAGTCTTTGAGTCAGGGCACCAGTCAGACGGTTACCTTTGTTGGTGCAGGTGAAAATACACCAACTACTAAGGTTCAAAATGATTTTGTTTTTACTGGGACAAAGGATATGGTTTCAGGTGTGAGCACTTGGGATGTGTCAAGTCATAGATACGGCAGTGTGCCAGTTCCAGTGGTTCCAGGCTACATCGCAGATAAGTCTCAAGCTGGTCAACTAGAAGTTACTGTAGCGACACCTAACGCGGAAGAGACTGTCAGCTACACACCAGTGGGAAGAATTATTCTTGTGGACGAAGCAGGGAATCAAATCGTTGGTACAGACGCTGTTCCGTACAATAACTCGTTGGATCCGACTAAGGTAGAGTCCACCACTCTACCAACGCTACCAACAGGTTATGAGATTAAGCCTGGCCAAAACATCTCGGGTCTTAACTCAAGTAATCTTCAAGTCCTTCCGCCAGATGCGACGGCTGAGACTAAGATTATCTTGGTTTCTAAGAAAGAGTCTTTGAGTCAGGGCACCAGTCAGACGGTTACCTTTGTTGGTGCAGGTGAAAATACACCAACTACTAAGGTTCAAAATGATTTTGTTTTTACTGGGACAAAGGATATGGTTTCAGGTGTGAGCACTTGGGATGTGTCAAGTCATAGATACGGTAGTGTGCCAGTTCCAGTGGTTCCAGGTTACATCGCAGATAAGTCTCAAGCTGGTCAACTAGAAGTTACCGTAGCGACTCCTAATGCTGAAGAGCTTGTCAGCTATACACCGGTGGGAAGAATCATTCTTGTGTCCGAAGCGGGGAATCAAATCGTTGGAACAGACGCTGTTCCGTATAACAACGCTTCAGATCCGACTAAGGTAATGTCAACCACTCTACCAACGCTACCAGCAGGTTATGAGATTAAGTCTGGCCAAAATATTTCAGGTTTTAACTCAAGTAATCTTCAAGTCCTTCCATCAGATGCGACAGCTGATACTAAGATTATCTTGGTTTCTAAGAAAGAGTCTTTGAGTCAGGGTACAAGTCAGACGGTTACCTTTGTTGGTGCAGGTAAAAATACGCCAGCGACTAAGGTTCAAAATGATTTTGTCTTCACTGGGACAAAGGATATGGTTTCAGGTGTCAGCATTTGGGATATGTCAAGCCATAGATACAGCAGTGTACCAGTTCCAGTGGTTCCAGGTTACATCGCAGATAAGTCTCAAGCTGGTCAACTAGAAGTTACTGTAGCGACCCCTAATGTGGAAGAGCTTGTCAGCTACACACCGGTGGGAAGAATCATTCTTGTGGACGAAGCGGGTAATCAAATCGTTGGAACAGATGTTGTTCCGTATACCAACGCTCCAGATCCGACTAAGGTAGAGTCCACCACTCTACCAACGCTACCAGCAGGTTATGAGATTAAGCCTGGCCAAAACATCCCAGGTCTTAACTCAAGTAGTTTTCAAGTCCTTCCATCAGATGCGACAGCTGATACTAAGATTATCTTAGTTTCTAAGAAAGAGTCTTTGAGTCAGGGCACCAGTCAGACGGTTACCTTTGTTGGTGCAGGTGAAAAAACGCCAGCGACTAAGGTTCAAAATGATTTTGTCTTCACTGGAACTAAGGATATGGTTTCAGGTGTCAGCACTTGGGATGTGTCAAACCATACATACGGCAGTGTGCCAGTTCCAGTAGTTCCAGGATACATCGCAAATGTGGGACACGCGGGCTCTCTTCAAGTAACACCAGAAGCTCCTAACGCTGAGGAATTAGTTACGTATAAACCGTTAGGAAAGATTATTGCAGTTGATACTGATGGCAAAGAAATTCAAGGTGTACCAACAATTCAATATCAGAATGATCCCGAAAATCCAACCAAGGCGGGCAAAACCTTATCTCCACTTATCTCAGGTTATGAGACTGATGTTCTCAATATAACCCCAAGTAAGCCAGAAGAAGATACCCCAGTTGTTTATCGTAAGGCTATTCAAGAGGCGACTATCACTTATATTGACCAAACGACTGGTACAAGTCTTGAGAGTGATCGTGTCACAGGTAAGTCAGGTGAAATTATTGAATATACTACAGCCGACAAGATTGCATTTTATGAAAGTCGTGGTTATGAATTGTTAACTGATGAGTTACCAAAACAAGCACACTATGATACTGATACGTCTGTTGTCCAAGCATGGAGAGTTACTTTGAAACATAGGACTGTAATAGTCGGTTCTAGGAATCCTCATGATGGTGATGTCATCAACCCGGATGATCCACTAAGTCCAAAATATCCAAGTAAATATCAGTGGCAGAAAGGTGTTGCTGCGACCGTTCATTATGTTGTGTCAGATGGAAATGCTAAGGCACCAAGCGACAAGGTTCAAGTTGCACAATGGACACGCACCGTTACATATGATATGGTGACTGGTCAGGAACTTTCGTCAACAGTATGGAAAGCTAATAAAGCAACCTATGATGCAGTTGTGACAGAAGTTTTAGAGGGCTATTATGCTGATAAAGCAAGTGTGTCAACTAAGAAAGTTATTCAAGAAAACCTTGAGGAAACGGTAATCTACAAACCGCTCGGAAGCTTACTACTCAAATCAAAAGATTTGAACTTTCCAGAAGTTTCATCTGTAAAATATCCTAATAATCTAACAGACCCAACCAAATCAGGTCTACCAGTTGTTCCGGATATTCCAGGTTATAAACCTTACCTTCAGGACCCTAAGTATCCTAGTAAGTTTGGAAAAGCTATCCAGCCAGGTAGCACCATTATTCCTGAAAATTCTGGAGAGGATACCCTTATATACTATATAGCGATAAATCAAGATAAACCAAAATCTCCTTTAAATCAAACGAGTAAGCCAAGCAAGAGTCAGCAACCAGAACATCCTTCTATTGAAAAGAAACCAGAGGTATCTTCGCAACCGGAAGAAGTAAAACAAGTAAATGAAGCTTCGAGAATCGTTGTTAAGACAGCTTCACAGGCTGCTACTACAAAAGTAGCTTTATATAAAAAACAAGTAGTTCTTCCCCAAACTGGTGAAGAAACAGAGCAAACAGTCGAAGTAGCAGGCTTTTCTGCTCTGATTGTGGCTCTTGGTCTGGGAATTCAAGGCTATCGTCGTAAAAAAGAAGATTAATCTAATTGAGACGGACAAATCTCTTATTAGTTTTAAATAAAGTAAACCAGCAGTTCAATTTGAGTTGCTGGTTTCTTTTTTGGGGAGAATGTTTGAGTTTAATATGTTACTCTTAAGTAATTATATGAGAATCGTTTGAATAGTTGTTATGATTCGTCAATACTGTAATAGTAGGATAAAGTGAAGTTAATGCTCTGAAATAGCGTACAAATATGTGCGATAATAATTGTATTATTAGAGAATGTTCGTTTTTTTAATGTCATAGAGAAGTTCAGAAAAAGATTTGGAATAGCGTTTTAATTAGAAAATAAAACGATAAAATAATTATTTTTATATTGAGTGAAGTGTTAATAAATATTGTTATATAAGGTGTTTTGTTGTTTTTGGGTTGATATTGCTAATCTTTTTGTAGTTGAATAATCAGAAAGTTGAAAAATAAAATTAAAAAATTTTGACAAAAATCTTGACCGCTAATTGTCAGAATGTTAGAATATAGTATACTCACTTTTATAATTGGATTAATTTTATAAGTGTGTACCTATAACTAACTAACTTTTTAGAGGAGGTCTTTTAATGAAAGACATTTTCAATAGACGCCAGCGCTTTTCATTGCGTAAATACTCGTTTGGTGTCGCTTCAGTCTTACTAGGGACAGCGCTCTTTGCTGCTCGTATTGCTCAGGCTGATGAAGTAACATCCCCAGAACCTTCATCTTCAACACCAAGCTCTACGGTAGCAGGTGAGAGCTCTGCCGATTTAGTTGAAACGCCTACAGCATCAACAGCTCAAGCAGATCCTACTGCAGCTGTATCTTCAACTGAGGCAACTGCGTCAACATTTAACTTGACGCCAGAAGCTTCAACAACAGATAAGGCTGCCGCAGAGACAACTGACAAACAAGCTACAGAAACTGCAAAACCTGAAGCAGCTAAACCAGCTTCAGAGACTGCAAAACCAACTGAAAAAGCTGCTACAGAAACAGCTAAACCAGCTACAGCTGCATCTACAAATGCAGCTAGCAACAACGTTGAAACTACAGCTTCAGCTACAGCAGCTTCAAACGCTTCAGCTACAGCAGCTCCAGTAGCTGGAAATACAGAAACAGCTGAAACCGCAGTAGAAGCTACAACTGCCCAACCAAATATTGCTACACGTGCTAGCGTAGCAAGCGCAGGTGTGGACGTTGCTTCAGTTGCAATAGCGAATAATGAACGTAGTAATGCTGCTACGTTGGTTACAGAAGGTGGACGTCGCCGTAATCGTCGTTCGGCAACTGACCCTGTATCAACAAGTTATACAGAAGGTTCAGAAGCTGCAACTCCAGTGATGAGTGATCCAAATGGTGCAAAACTTAAGAATCGTCCACTTGTAGTCCCTACACCAAAAGATCCTACTGACCATGTTACTGCAGGAATCAACTACCAATTGAATCCGAGTGCATCTCAGTATACATATATTGTTACTGATTTGATGGGATTCAATACAGAGTATAATACTAAGTTCTATTATCGTATGTCTAAACCATATGATAACTCAACTAATGTAACAATCGAATTGGTTGATGGTGCTACAAACACTGTTAAAGAAACAAAACAAATTAGTGGTGCAGGAACAGTGAATCTTGGTCAGGCTACTCTAGCACCTATTTCAGGCAATAAACAGGCTTATATTGAATTCCGATTTGAAAATGTTAAAGATGCTGATAAGACAGATCGTCCAGCTCTCCGTGCAACATGGAAATTCAACGGTTCTGCTAATGATTTCGATGGTCAACGTACTGCGATTCAAATTTATGATGTAGTTAACACAGCCAACGAAGGAACGACTATAACTGATCCTCAATATTACATCCCACGTCTAACTACTAAGACGACTTACTATAAAGTTGTTGATAAAAATTCATCAACTTATGATCCAAATCGCTTGGTTGGAAACTTTGTCTCAAATGGCAGTAGTTATGTGATGAATTCTTCTACGCCAGGTGACTACAAGCTGGTAAATGACGCTGGAACTCCACAAGTTGATGCACAAACATATCGTGCAACAGGCTCTGAAGAGAGTCTTGGTTCATTTACACTTACTGGTATGGAAGGGCAAGATTTCCATGCTTCAGCTCTTCGTGCTTTTGATGGGTATAAGCTATATCAAACAGCAGATTCACGCTCGCTTGTAGATGTTCTAAAAAAACCTTACGAAGTTGGCCAACGTTGGTTTGACGTTGCCAATGCTGAAGGTGGTGTAAAACGTATTAAAGAAGTTGTAGGCGAAGATGGTACTGTCCGTATTGAAATGTGGGCAATCAAATCTGACAGTCTAAATAAAATTTCTAAAGATTTAAACACTGATGGCTATGTTAAGGTTTATGAAACAGTAATTCGTCCTGGAAGTAACAATAAAATTGACCACCCAGAAGACTTCGGTAAGAATCCTGAAATCGATGATGCTGGATGGAATAAAGATAATAATAAGCCAGTTAGAGATGGTTTGAAACCAGAATTACGTGATAAGCTTGTTGTTGGAAAACCATTTGCTATTTTCTCAGATAAACAAAATACAAACTATCTTGGTGATTTGGAATATGGTAAACCTAACGTAGCTGATTTTATCTATAAACGTCCAAACGGGACATTTTATAAAATGTCCTGGGGAGGGGAAGCAGCTAATAATACTATAGAGTATACAATTACTGAGGTGAGTGCCTCAGAAGCTGCTGGCTATCAACCACGTTATTCAGCTGCGGGTGAATTTTATGCGAACCGTGGCGCTACTGGAGCTGCATATGCTATTAATGGCGTTCCAGTTTCTTCAGGTAACGTTTTCCGTTTGGAAAATAAATTGACACCCAACTATGAAACGGTCTACTACTATGTTAAAGGTGAAGCTACTAAGGTAACTCCTGAATTTACTAAGGTTCTCGAAGATAAAAATGTAGAGAATAAGCGAACACTTAATGATAATGACTTCAGCTTTAAACTTGTTGAATTGAAAACTGATGATTCAGGTGAAGAACTTGAAGGTGGTCATACTGAAACCGTCACAAATAAATCTGGCAAGGTAACTTTTAGTGATATTAACTTTACTAAAGTTGGAACTTACAAATATAAAGTAACAGAAGTTGCTGGAGAAGATAAAAATGTTGACTACGATGCCATGGAAACTATCATGACTGTAGTTGTTACTGAAAAAAACCAAGCAGGTGATTTAAAAGCTACTGTTACTTACAGCTCTTCTAAAGGTGAAACATCTTCAACAACTGATACAGAGTTCAACAACGTTGTCGTAGCTCCAGTTAAAGTGAAATTTGACTTCACTAAGAAATTGGCTGGACGTGAACTTAAAGATGGCGAATTCAGGTTCATCCTTAAAGATGCAAACGGTCAAGAAGTTGAAACTGTAGCTAACAAAAAAGATGGAACTGTAACATTTACAGAAATTTCATTTGATAATACTAAAGTAGGTACTCACACTTATACTGTAGAAGAAGTTATCCCTGCAGCTAAAGAAGTAGGTATGACGTATGACACTATGAAGGCAACGATCACTGTTGAAGTTGCTAAGAATGGTCACACCTTGACTACTGTAACAAACGTAACATCAACTGGCGGTGTCAATGCTGATGGAACATCAACAGAAGGAACTGATGATAAAGAATTCAACAACAAAATCACTCCTCCTGAAACACCTGAATTCCAACCTGAAAAATTTGTTCTTAACAAAGAGAAATTTGACATTACAGGATCAAAACTTGTAGATGATGACGATGAGTTGACCGATGAGTACACTGCTACAAATGCAAATCCATACGCAGATGGAACTTCAAACAACGAAGCAGAAAATATCAATACGAAGTCAGTTGAACGTGGTGAAAAGATCTACTACCAAGTATGGTTGGATACTAAGAACTTCACTGACAGAAACAACATCCAATCTGTTGGTATCTCTGATACTTATGATGCAGATAAATTAACTGTCAACGCTGCTGATATTAAAGCTTATGACAGTGAAAGTGGTGCTGACGTAACTGATAAGTTTGACATCAAAGTTGAAAATGGCGTCATTACAGCAACATCTAAAGCTTCTATGAACAAATCTTTAGGTGATGCTGATAACACTCAAGTTGTCGACACAACTAAATTTGCATTTGGTCGCTACTACAAATTCGATATTCCAGCAACAGTTAAAGCTGACGTTGCAGGTGGCGTAGACATCGAAAACAAAGCGAACCAAATCGTTCACGTTTACAACCCAGTAAGTAAATCTGTAGAAACTCCAGAAAAACCAACTCAAAAACGTGTGAACAGTGTACCTATCTCAGTAGACTTCAACTTTACTAAACGCTTGGAAGGTCGTGAATTGAAAGCTAACGAATTCAGCTTCGAGTTGAAAGATAGCGACAATGTTGTGATTGCAACTGTTACCAACGATGCAGCTGGTAACATCACATTCTCTCCAGTAGAGTACACAAATAAAGCTGGTAAAAAAGTTACAGCCCTTAAATACACGAAGGGTCAAGAAGGTACTTACACTTACACAGTAGAAGAAGTAGCTGGAACAGACGCAACCGTTACATACGACACAATGAAAGCGAATGTAACAGTAACTGTTTCTCACGATGGAACAGCTAAAGTTCTTGTGGCAACTGTTGGCGATATCGCTGATAAAGAGTTCAACAACGTAGTAACACCTCCAACTGAACCTAAGTTCCAACCAGAGAAATATGTTGTGTCTGAAGAGAAATTCGATATCACTGGTGACAAGCTCGTTGATGATGATAAAGAGTTGGCAGACAAGTACGCAGACACAAATGCGAACCCATATGCGGACGATGCATCAAACAACGAAAAACAAAACTTGAATACTAAGACTGTTAAACGTGGCGACAAGTTGGTTTACCAAGTATGGTTGGATACAACTAAATTCTCAGCAACTAACAAAGAAAATGTTCAATCTGTAGGAATCTCAGATGACTACGATGAAACTAAGTTAGATCTTGATGCAACTAAGATCAAAGCTTACGATTCAGTAACAGGTGATGATGTTACAGCTAAATTCGATATCACAGTTGAAGGTGGCGTGATTACTGCAACCCTTAAAGCTGGCTTCACTAAGTCACTTGGCGATGCAGAAAACACTCAAGTTATCGACACAACTAAATTCGCCTTCGGACGTTACTACAAGTTCGATATTCCAACAACAGTGAAAGCAGATGTGGCAGCTGGTGTAGATATCGAAAATACTGCGGCTCAAGTAGTTAACTACTACAACCCAACTTCTAAGACAGTTGAAAAACCAAGCAAACCAACTGAAAAACGTGTCAACAGCGTACCAGTATCAGTAGAATTCAACTTCACTAAACGCTTGGAAGGCCGTGAGCTTAAGGCTAACGAATTCAGCTTCGTCCTTAAAGATTCAACAGGTAAAGTTGTTGAAACAGTAAGCAACGATGCAGATGGAAACGTTAAGTTCTCAGCTATCGAATTCAAGAAAGAACAAGAAGGCGTTCACAACTACACAGTTGAAGAAGTAGCTGGAACAGACGCAACCGTTACATACGACACAATGAAAGCGAATGTAACAGTAACTGTTTCTCACGATGGAACAGCTAAAGTTCTTGTGGCAACTGTTGGCGATATCGCTGATAAAGAGTTCAACAACGTAGTAACACCTCCAACTGAACCTAAGTTCCAACCAGAGAAATATGTTGTGTCTGAAGAGAAATTCGATATCACTGGTGACAAGCTCGTTGATGATGATAAAGAGTTGGCAGACAAGTACGCAGACACAAATGCGAACCCATATGCGGACGATGCATCAAACAACGAAAAACAAAACTTGAATACTAAGACTGTTAAACGTGGCGACAAGTTGGTTTACCAAGTATGGTTGGATACAACTAAATTCTCAGCAACTAACAAAGAAAATGTTCAATCTGTAGGAATCTCAGATGACTACGATGAAACTAAGTTAGATCTTGATGCAACTAAGATCAAAGCTTACGATTCAGTAACAGGTGATGATGTTACAGCTAAATTCGATATCACAGTTGAAGGTGGCGTGATTACTGCAACCCTTAAAGCTGGCTTCACTAAGTCACTTGGCGATGCAGAAAACACTCAAGTTATCGACACAACTAAATTCGCCTTCGGACGTTACTACAAGTTCGATATTCCAACAACAGTGAAAGCAGATGTGGCAGCTGGTGTAGATATCGAAAATACTGCGGCTCAAGTAGTTAACTACTACAACCCAACTTCTAAGACAGTTGAAAAACCAAGCAAACCAACTGAAAAACGTGTCAACAGCGTACCAGTATCAGTAGAATTCAACTTCACTAAACGCTTGGAAGGCCGTGAGCTTAAGGCTAACGAATTCAGCTTCGTCCTTAAAGATTCAACAGGTAAAGTTGTTGAAACAGTAAGCAACGATGCAGATGGAAACGTTAAGTTCTCAGCTATCGAATTCAAGAAAGAACAAGAAGGCGTTCACAACTACACAGTTGAAGAAGTAGCTGGAACAGACGCAACCGTTACATACGACACAATGAAAGCGAATGTAACAGTAACTGTTTCTCACGATGGAACAGCTAAAGTTCTTGTGGCAACTGTTGGCGATATCGCTGATAAAGAGTTCAACAACGTAGTAACACCTCCAACTGAACCTAAGTTCCAACCAGAGAAATATGTTGTGTCTGAAGAGAAATTCGATATCACTGGTGACAAGCTCGTTGATGATGATAAAGAGTTGGCAGACAAGTACGCAGACACAAATGCGAACCCATATGCGGACGATGCATCAAACAACGAAAAACAAAACTTGAATACTAAGACTGTTAAACGTGGCGACAAGTTGGTTTACCAAGTATGGTTGGATACAACTAAATTCTCAGCAACTAACAAAGAAAATGTTCAATCTGTAGGAATCTCAGATGACTACGATGAAACTAAGTTAGATCTTGATGCAACTAAGATCAAAGCTTACGATTCAGTAACAGGTGATGATGTTACAGCTAAATTCGATATCACAGTTGAAGGTGGCGTGATTACTGCAACCCTTAAAGCTGGCTTCACTAAGTCACTTGGCGATGCAGAAAACACTCAAGTTATCGACACAACTAAATTCGCCTTCGGACGTTACTACAAGTTCGATATTCCAACAACAGTGAAAGCAGATGTGGCAGCTGGTGTAGATATCGAAAATACTGCGGCTCAAGTAGTTAACTACTACAACCCAACTTCTAAGACAGTTGAAAAACCAAGCAAACCAACTGAAAAACGTGTCAACAGCGTACCAGTATCAGTAGAATTCAACTTCACTAAACGCTTGGAAGGCCGTGAGCTTAAGGCTAACGAATTCAGCTTCGTCCTTAAAGATTCAACAGGTAAAGTTGTTGAAACAGTAAGCAACGATGCAGATGGAAACGTTAAGTTCTCAGCTATCGAATTCAAGAAAGAACAAGAAGGCGTTCACAACTACACAGTTGAAGAAGTAGCTGGAACAGACGCAACCGTTACATACGACACAATGAAAGCGAATGTAACAGTAACTGTTTCTCACGATGGAACAGCTAAAGTTCTTGTGGCAACTGTTGGCGATATCGCTGATAAAGAGTTCAACAACGTAGTAACACCTCCAACTGAACCTAAGTTCCAACCAGAGAAATATGTTGTGTCTGAAGAGAAATTCGATATCACTGGTGACAAGCTCGTTGATGATGATAAAGAGTTGGCAGACAAGTACGCAGACACAAATGCGAACCCATATGCGGACGATGCATCAAACAACGAAAAACAAAACTTGAATACTAAGACTGTTAAACGTGGCGACAAGTTGGTTTACCAAGTATGGTTGGATACAACTAAATTCTCAGCAACTAACAAAGAAAATGTTCAATCTGTAGGAATCTCAGATGACTACGATGAAACTAAGTTAGATCTTGATGCAACTAAGATCAAAGCTTACGATTCAGTAACAGGTGATGATGTTACAGCTAAATTCGATATCACAGTTGAAGGTGGCGTGATTACTGCAACCCTTAAAGCTGGCTTCACTAAGTCACTTGGCGATGCAGAAAACACTCAAGTTATCGACACAACTAAATTCGCCTTCGGACGTTACTACAAGTTCGATATTCCAACAACAGTGAAAGCAGATGTGGCAGCTGGTGTAGATATCGAAAATACTGCGGCTCAAGTAGTTAACTACTACAACCCAACTTCTAAGACAGTTGAAAAACCAAGCAAACCAACTGAAAAACGTGTCAACAGCGTACCAGTATCAGTAGAATTCAACTTCACTAAACGCTTGGAAGGCCGTGAGCTTAAGGCTAACGAATTCAGCTTCGTCCTTAAAGATTCAACAGGTAAAGTTGTTGAAACAGTAAGCAACGATGCAGATGGAAACGTTAAGTTCTCAGCTATCGAATTCAAGAAAGAACAAGAAGGCGTTCACAACTACACAGTTGAAGAAGTAGCTGGAACAGACGCAACCGTTACATACGACACAATGAAAGCGAATGTAACAGTAACTGTTTCTCACGATGGAACAGCTAAAGTTCTTGTGGCAACTGTTGGCGATATCGCTGATAAAGAGTTCAACAACGTAGTAACACCTCCAACTGAACCTAAGTTCCAACCAGAGAAATACGTTCTTAGCAAAGATAGAGGTGAGTTTGATATCACTGGTACCAAACTTCTTGATGATGATGCAGAGTTGACTGATAAATATGGAGAAACAAATACTAATCCATATGTCGATAAAACTGATAACAACGAAAAAATTGATACAGGTAAAGTTGACGAACTTGGAAAACCAATATTCGACTTTATAAACATCAATACTCAACCAGTAAAACGTGGTGACACAATCAACTACCAAGTATGGCTTGATACAACTAAATTTGATGCGAACAATAAGGATAACATTCAATCTGTTGGTATCACTGATACTTACGATAAAGCTAAATTGGAAGTAAGTGAATCAGCAATCAAGGCTTACGATGGTAAGAGTGGTGATGACGTTACAGACAAATTCCATATCACAGTTAATAACGGAGTGATTACTGCAACTCTTAAAGCTGGCTTCACTAAGTCACTTGGCGATGCAGAAAACACTCAAGTTATCGATACTACTAAGTTCGAATTTGGACGCTACTACAAGTTTGTCATTCCAGCTAAGGTTGCTGACGGTGCTTATGATGGTGCTGAAATTGAAAATACAGCAGCTCAAGTAGTTAACTATTACAACCCAACTACTAAGAAAGAAAAACCAGTAGAAAAACCAACTGAAAAACGTGTTAACAACGTTCCAACTGCTATCGAGTTGATCTTTGGTAAGACACTTAACGGACGTCAGTTGAAAGATCAAGAATTTACTTTCGAATTGAAAGATGAAGAAGGTAATGTTCTTGAAACAGTTAAGAATGATGCCGAAGGTAAAGTTAAATTCTCTACTATCAACTATGCTAAAGCAGATCTTGGTAAGACATTCAACTACACAGTAGAAGAAGTTAAAGGAACTGACACAACAGTTACTTACGATAACATGAAAGTCAATGTTACTGTTCAAGTTATCCAACCTGCACCAGGTGCTCAATTAACAACTGTCGTTTCTTACGCTACAGTAGGTGGAGATGCTTATGGCGCTGACGATCGTGTCTTCGATAACGAGGTAATTCCTAACTTCAAACCAGAGAAATACGTTGTTTCAGAACCAAGATTCGATATCATTGGTAACAAACTTGCCGATGATGATAAAGAGTTGGAAGACAAGTACGCAGATACCAATGCGAAACCATATGCGGACGTTGCGTCAAACAACGAAAAAGAAAACTTGAATACTAAGTCAGTTGAACGTGGTCAAAAGATTTACTATCAAGTATGGCTTGATACTCGAGAATTTACAGCAGAAAACAATCTTCAAACAGTTGGTATCAAAGATAACTACGAAAAAGATAAGCTTGATATCAACGCTGATGATATCAAGGTTTACGATGGTATCACTGGTGAAGATGTAACAGCTAAATTCGACATCAACGTTGAAAACGGTGTAATCAGTGCTTCATCTAAAGCAAGCTTGACTAAACCTATCAGCGCTACAGACGCAAGTCCAGTTATTGATACAACTAAATTTGAGTTTGGTCGTTACTATAAATTTGATATCCCAGCAACTGTTAAACAAACAGTTAAAGCTGGTGTAGATATTGAAAATACCGCTAACCAAACAATTCACCAATACAATCCATTCAATAAGAAAGTTAAAGATTCTGAAAAACCTACTCAAAAACGTGTCAACAGCGTACCAGTATCAGTAGAATTCAACTTCACTAAACGCTTGGAAGGCCGTGAGCTTAAGGCTAACGAATTCAGCTTCGTCCTTAAAGATTCAACAGGTAAAGTTGTTGAAACAGTAAGCAACGATGCAGATGGAAACGTTAAGTTCTCAGCTATCGAATTCAAGAAAGAACAAGAAGGCGTTCACAACTACACAGTTGAAGAAGTAGCTGGAACAGACGCAACCGTTACATACGATACAATGAAAGCGAATGTAACAGTAACTGTTTCTCACGATGGAACAGCTAAAGTTCTTGTGGCAACTGTTGGCGATATCGCTGATAAAGAGTTCAACAACGTAGTAACACCTCCAACTGAACCTAAGTTCCAACCAGAGAAATATGTATTGAATACAGAGAAATATTCAATCACAGATAACAAACTTCTTGATGATGATTCAGAGTTAACAAACAAATACACTGAAACAGAAGCTAATCCTTACGTTGATAAAACTGATAACAACGAGGCAGAAAACATCAATACGAAGTCAGTTAAACGTGGTGATAAACTTGTTTACCAAGTGTGGTTGGATACAACTAAATTTGACGCAGCTAACAAGGACAACATCCAATCAGTAGGCATCTCAGATGACTACGATGAAGCGAAGTTGGAACTTGATTCTACTAAGATCAAAGCCTACGATTCAGTAACAGGAGCTGATGTAACATCTAAATTTGATATCACAGTAGCTAACGGAGTAATCACAGCAACTCTTAAAGACGGCTTTACTAAGTCTCTAGGAGATGCAGAAAATACTCAGGTCATCGACACTACTAAATTTGAATTTGGACGTTACTACAAGTTCGACATCCCAACAACAGTGAAAGCTGATGTTGCAGGTGGCGTAGACATCGAAAATACGGCATCACAAGTAGTAAACTACTACAACCCAGTAAGCAAGACTGTTGAAAAACCAAACAAACCAACTGAAAAACGTGTGAATAGTGTTCCAGTTGAAGTAGAGTTCAACTTCACTAAGAAACTTGAAGGTCGTGAACTTAAAGCTAACGAATTCAGCTTCGTACTTAAAGATTCTGAAGGTAAGACTCTTGAAACTGTAAGCAACGATGCATCTGGTAACGTTAAGTTCAAAGCTCTTGAATTCAAGAAGGGTGAAGAAGGTGTTCACAACTTTACAGTTGAAGAGGTTAAAGGAACTGACGGAACTGTAACATACGATACTATGAAAGCAAATGTCACAGTAACAGTATCACACGACGGAACAGCTAAAGTTCTTGTGGCTACTGTAGGCGACATCGCAGACAAAGAGTTCAACAATACAGTAACACCACCAGAAACTCCAGAATTCAACCCAGAGAAATACGTTCTAAACGAAAAAGAATTTGACCTAACAGGAACTTCATTATTAGATGATGATAAAGAATTAGCAGACAAGTATGCAGATACAAATGCAAACCCATATGCTGATAAAGCTGATAACAATGAAGCTCAAAACATTAACACTAAATCAGTTAAACCAGGTCAAAAACTAGTTTACCAAGTATGGTTAGATACAACTAAATTTGATGCAAACAACAAAGACAACATCCAATCTGTAGGAATCTCAGATGACTATGATGAGGCTAAAGTTGATGTTGATGCTTCAGCAATCAAAGCTTACGATGGTAAAACTGGTGCTGATGTAACATCTAAATTTGATATCACAGTAGCTAACGGAGTAATCACAGCAACCCTTAAAGATGGCTTCACTAAGTCACTTGGCGATGCAGAAAATACTCAAATCATCGACACAACTAAATTCGAATTCGGACGTTACTACAAGTTTGATATTCCAGCAACTGTTAAAGCGGACGTTAAAGGTGGAGTAGACATCGAAAATACTGCGGCTCAAGTAGTGAACTACTACAACCCAGTAAGCAAGACTGTTGAAAAACCAAGCAAACCAACTGAAAAACGTGTTAACAGCGTACCAGTACAAGTAGAGTTCAACTTCACTAAACGTCTGGAAGGACGTGAATTGAAAGCTAACGAATTCAGCTTCGTATTGAAAGATTCAGAAGGTAAAGTCCTTGAAACTGTAATGAACGATGCCTCTGGTAACGTTAAGTTGTCTAAACTTGAATTCAAGAAAGAACAAGCGGGCGTTCACAAATTCACAGTTGAAGAAGTGAAGGGTACTGATGGAACTGTCGCTTACGATGCGATGAAAGCAGTAGTAACTGTAGAAGTTAAACATGACGGAACAGCGAAAGCTCTTATCACTAACGTAACAGATCCAGCAGACAAAGAGTTCAACAACCGTGTAACTCCTCCAGAAACTCCAGACTTCAATCCAGAGAAATACATCTTGAACGAATCTAAATTCGATATTACAGGTGACAAACTTCTCAACGATGATAAAGAGTTGAAGGATAAGATTGCGGAAACAAATGCAAATCCTTACGTTGATAAGACTGATAACAACGAAGCTCAAAATATCAATACTAAGACACTCAAGAAAGGTGATAAAGTATACTACCAAGTATGGTTGGATACAACTAAATTCACTGAAGCACACAATATTCAATCTGTTGGTATTACAGATAAATATGACAGTGCAAACTTGACTGTCAACGGAGCTGGTATTAAGGCATACGACTCTGTAACAGGAGAAGATGTGACAGCTAAGTTTGATATCAAGGTTGAAAACGGTGTGATTACTGCAACATCTAAAGCTGACCTTACTAAGTCACTTGGAGATGCAGAAAATACACAAGTCATCGACACAACTAAGTTCGCCTTCGGACGTTACTACAAGTTTGAAATCCCAGCAGAAATTAAACAATCTGCTAAGGACGGTGTTGACATTGAAAATACAGCTTCACAAATCGTTCACCAATACGACCCAACTAAGAAATCTGTTGAAAAACCAGAAAAACCAACAGAAAAACGTGTAGTCAATATCCCAACTAAGGTTGAATTTGAATTCACTAAGAAACTTGAAGGTCGTCAACTTAAAGCTGGTGAGTTTAGCTTCGTACTTAAAGACAGCAAGGGTAATGTGATCGAAACTGTAAGCAATGATGCTAAAGGTAAGATCAAGTTCTCTGCACTTGAGTACAAACGTGGTGAAGAAGGTACTCACATTTATACTGTTGAAGAAGTACAAGGTAACGATACAACTATTACTTACGATAAGATGGTAGCTAGAGTCGTTGTTTCAGTAACTAAAGACGGTAAAGTCTTGACAGTAACTTCTCAATTGCCAGAAGATACTGAGTTCAACAATATTGTGACACCACCGACTCCTCCAACACCACCGACTCCACCAACTCCTCCAACACCAGTAGTTCCACCAGTAACACCACCGACTCCTCCAACACCAGTGGTTCCACCAGTGACACCACCAACTACACCAGAAGCTCCTAAAGGACCAGCACTCCCTGAAACAGGTGATGATGCGTCTATGGCAGCTATGGCTCTCGGAGGAATCCTTGCGGCAGCTGGACTTGGTTTGGCAGGAAAACGCAAAAAAGAAGACTAAATAGTGATTAGGTACACATCTAATTGAGTTAGTTAGACTATTTCAGTTTTCGAAAGAGAGACTCATCCCGAAAGGGGTGGGTCTTTTTGATTTGTAATGAGAGGATTTTGGTAGCTGATATGTCTTGATGAGAGCTTTTTAAATTTTGGTAAAATTAGAAGTCAAAATTTTGGGAAGATTTATATCCTTTATCATAAAAAAGAGTTATTTTGAATTCTCAAGCAATTATTTCAACTAAAGAAATGTTTAAGGCAATATATACAATACTGATGGATTAGATAATTCTTCGTATTTTAGTAGACTTCATTACTTATTATATTTAGATGAAGTTAAGGTTATCCCTAATCCCACTTAAATCTAAGACTGATTAGTGTTTACAGTTAAAATTAGATAGTTAACATCAAAAAATAGGGAGAATAGTTAGGAAAAGAAATAGATCTTTATAAATAAATAGAAAATATCGGGTAAAAACATGGTGGATTCCGTATTTTTATAAGACTAACTTTGGTAATTTATAATATAAGAAGAGTTAAAAATGATAATAGGGAAGTCTTACTTTTAAAGGGTTTTTACGTTTAAAAGTTGTTTCAATCCTTACTTCTATTTGAAATTTACTTATTTAAGAAAGCCAATTATTAGAAAAATGAACGTTAAAAGTGAATTCAAGATGGCTTTTAAAGAAGAAAATTAATATCAAAATATTAGAAAAAACGATTTTATGATAAATAACAGTAAGCGTTTTAAACGCTTATAATACAAGTGTTTTAACGTAAGGCTGCTTTTTGTAAGAGTTTGAATTTAACAATTGTCAGACAACTAAAGTTTTTTTAGAAAAGATAGATTAATCACTTGACTCTAAATTGTCAGAATGTTAGAATGAGAATGAATCATGGATATGAGGGGAATTAACTTGTAGTCATGTATCTATAACTAACTATTTTTTTAAGAGGGAGACTTAAACATGAAAGACATTTTCAATAGACGTCAACGATTTTCATTGCGTAAATATTCGTTTGGTGTCGCTTCAGTCTTGCTAGGAACGGCACTCTTTGCCGCTCATACTGCACAGGCCGATGAAGTAACAGCGCCTGACGCTTCTTCATCAAACCCTGATTCATCAGTTGAGGGGGAAAGTTCATCAAACCTGGTTGAGACATCTACAGCATCTACAGCTCAAGCAGATCCTACTGCAGCTGTATCTTCAACTGAGGCAACTGCGTCAACATTTAACTTGACGCCAGAAGCTTCAACAACAGATAAGGCTGCCGCAGAGACAACTGACAAACAAGCTACAGAAACTGCAAAATCTGAAGCTGCTAAACCAGCTTCGGAAGCAGCTAAACCAACTGAAAAGGCTGCTACAGAAACAGCTAAGCCAGCTACAGCAGCATCAACAAATGCAGCTAGCAACAAGATTGAAACAACAGCTTCAGCGACAGCCACTGCAGCAACTCCAGCTGCAACAGCGGCTAACCGTACTGCAGCAACAGCCGCTCCAGTAGCTGAAGAAACAGCAGCAGCCGAAACTGCGGCAGCAACTACAAGTCTTAACACACGCGGTTCTGCACGTTTTTATTCTGTAGGATCAGCAGCAGTTCGTAGTGCAACGCTTGACCGCGCAGCTACTGATTTGACTAATGCTGGCGCTTTGGCGACAAGAAGTAGCCGTCGTAACCGTCGTGCTGTTACAGACCACAACGTTGAGGCGGTTTCTGTAGAAACTTATCTTAAAGATGGTGAAAAAGCGACTCCAGACATGACGGATCCTAATGGTGCAAGTGTTCGTTCGCAAACAGTACCATCAGGTTATCAAGCTAAAGAAGGTGATTATTATACTTATAGTATCGTCGACCTTACTCGCTTCAATGAACGTTACAATACAAGCTACTATGTACGTGCTTACAAGAGATTTGATGCTTCAACAGATACGACTGTTGAATTGATCAACAAAAACACTGGTTCTGTAGTTGAAACAAGAACAATTACTGCCTCTAGTGGTATTCAAAAATTCACGACTACTCAATCTGCTTCTAAAGGTGAATTAACTTTCCAAGTAGATTATGATAAAGGTTTAGGAACTGGACCTGGTAAAACGGACCAACCATTTATTCAATTTGGTTATGAAGTTGGGGCAAGTATCCAAGCTTTAGTAGCTCCAGGACATAACCTTACTACTGAAGAACAAAAATTATATGATGCAGTTTATGCTGCTCGTACATCAACAGATATTATCAACGTTGTAGAACCAGCATATAACGGTCGTACGATTACAGATACTAATGCCAAGATTCCAGTATCAGTTAATAAAACAACTTACTATAAAGTAGTTGATAAAAACAACCCAACATTTAACGCTAATAAAACAGATGTAACTGTTCAAGATTATAAAGAAAATGGCAATGAAGTAAACTTGGCTTCATACACTCTTAAAGCTATGGAAGGTCAAAACTTCACAGCATCTGGAGAGCGCCAATTTGATGGATACAAACTTTATCAAGCAGCTGATGCAAATGATCAATCAGGTTATGTAAGCCGTCCTTACACTGTTGGTACGAAATTCATGGACGCTGAGCGTGCAGGAATTAAACGTATTAAAGAAATCGTGGGTGAAGATGGAACTGTAGTTGTTCGTGTTTATCTTCTAGATCCAAAACAACAAAGCAAGCGTTCTGATGGTACATTGAGCACTGATGGCTACATGTTGCTAGCAGAAACGAAACCAATTAAACCAGGTGATTACAACAAACAAGAATTAGCTGTTAAGAAATCACCTCTTAATACAATTGCTTTTACTGATAGTAAAGGTGTAACCTATGCAAATGGTAAAGAAGTTCCATTTGACTTCCAAAAAGCTGCTGGATATACACCATATAAAACTGTATTCGTACCATTCTTAGGAGACAATATTGGTCACCTTTCTCCAAATGAACAATTGGTTCGTGGAGTAAATGGTATCGGTACTAACGTTGACTTGCTTAACTCTTTGACACCGTATAAACAACCTGTTTACTACTACGTGAAGCAAGAACCTGTAACAGTTACTCCAGAAGTTGAAAAACAACTTGAAGGACGTGTACTTGTTGATGGTGAATTCAGCTTCAAGATTAAAGAAGTCAATGAAAACAAATCACTTCCTTCATATGAAGAAACTGTTACTAACAAAAACGGTAAAGCGACATTTAGTAACTTAACTTTCAATAAAGTTGGTACTTACATCTACACAATCACTGAGGTTAAAGGGGCAGATACAAACGTCGATTACGATGGTATGACAGTTAAGATGACTGTTACTGTAACTGAAAACTCTAAAGGTGATTTGCAAGCTTCTGTTAAATACAGTGGTACTGGTGGATTTGCTTCAAGTGCAGATGATAAAGTCTTCAACAACTACGTTGTAGCTCCAGTTAAGACTAAGTTTGACTTTAGCAAGGCTCTCGCAGGTCGTGAGTTGAAAGCCGGTGAATTTAGCTTCGTATTGAAAGATTCAACTGGTAAAGTTCTTCAAACTAAAACAAATACTAAAGCCGGTGTTGTAGCCTTTGATGATTTGACCTTTGACAATACTCAAGTTGGTACCCATACTTACACTGTAGAAGAAGTTATCCCAGAAAACAAAGAAGCTGGTATGACTTACGATACAATGAAGGCTGAAGTAACAATCACTGTTACTAAGGAAGGTCACGTTCTTAAAGCAACAAACACTCTTCCATCAGATACAGAGTTCAACAATACATTCACACCAGGTGCGGTTAAAGTTAACCTTGAATTTGATAAATCACTTTCAAACGGTACTTTGAACGCAGGTGACTTTAGCTTCACATTGACTGGTGATAACAATGTTAACGAAACTGTAACTAACAAAGCTAACGGTAAGATTAACTTCAGCGAATTGTCATTTGACCGCGAAGGTGTCTACAACTACACTGTTAAAGAAGTGAAGGGCAACAATGCCGATGTAGACTACGATGAAATGACTATCGCAGTTAAAGTAACAGTTACTAAAGATGCCGCTACAGGTCTTTTGGTTGCTAAGACTGAAATGACTTCAACAGGCGGTGAAGCAACTGGTACTGATGACAAGATCTTCAACAACCACGTTGTAGCTCCTGTGACTGCACAATTTGACTTCAGCAAAGCTCTTGCAGGTCGTGACTTGAAAGCTGGCGAATTTAGCTTTGTATTGAAAGACAAAGATGGTAAAGTCCTTCAAACAAAACAAAATGATGCCAACGGTAAAGTTAAATTTGACGCATTGACATTTACAAATGCTCAAGTTGGTAACCACAAGTACACTGTAGAAGAAGTTCAAGGAACTGAAGCAGGTATGACTTATGACCCAATGAAAGCTAACGTAACAGTTACTGTTACTAAGTCAGGTCATGCGCTTACTGCTGTTGCAACTCTTCCAACTGATAAAGAGTTTAACAATACCTTCACATCTGCTCCTACTCAAGCTCAATTCAAGTTCACTAAACGTCTTGAAGGTAAAGTACTTGAAGCAGATGCCTTCACATTCGAATTGCTTGAAAATGGCAATGTAATCCAAACTAAGAAAAATGCAGCAGATGGTTCAATCACATTTGATGCTATTGAATACAGCGCTGAAGGTGAACACACTTACACTGTGCGTGAAAAAGCTGGTAACGATACAAATATCGATTACGATACTATGAACGCAGTAGTGAAAGTTAAAGTTACTAAAGATGCCGCTACAGGTCTCTTGAGTACTGCTGTTACAATGCCAGAAGACACAGAGTTCAACAACTACGTGGTTTCTCCAGTTGTAACTAAGTTCGACTTTACTAAGAAATTGGCAGGTCGTGAACTTAAAGCTGGTGAATTTAGCTTCGTATTGAAAGATGCTGCTGGTAAGGTCGTTGAAACTGTTAAAAATGATGCTGCTGGTAACGTAACCTTCTCTGAATTGTCATTCGACAATACTAAAGTTGGTACACACACTTACACTGTAGAAGAAGTAATTCCTGAAAACAAAGAATTCGGAATGACTTACGACCAAATGAAAGCTACAGTGACAGTTGAAGTTGCTAAGAATGGTCACACATTGACTACTGTTACAAACGTATCTTCAACTGGTGGGGTTGATGCCAACGGTAATGCTACTGACGGTACTGCCGATAAAGAATTCAACAACAAAGTAACTCCTCCAACACCTCCTGAATTCCAACCAGAAAAATTTGTCGTTTCTAAAGAGAAATATGACATTACTGGTGACAAGTTGATGGATGACGACGATGATGTACCTGGTAACGAGTACACTGAAACAAATGCAAATCCATATGTTGATGGTGTTAAAAACAACGAACCAGAAAACTTGAATACTAAGACTGTTGAACGCGGTTCTAAATTGGTATACCAAGTATGGCTTGATACTACTAAATTCACAGAAGCTAACAACATCCAATACGTTGGTGTATCTGATAAATACGATGCAGAAAAATTGGACGTTAACGCTGCTGACATCAAAGCATACGATTCAGTAACTGGTGCAGACGTGACTGCTAAATTCGACATCAAAGTTGAAAATGGTACAATCACTGCAACTTCTAAAGATGAATTTATCAAAGATAAAGTAAACAACCCTGTTATCGATACTACTAAATTCGCATTTGGACGTTACTATAAATTTGATATCCCAGCAACTGTTAAAGAATCTGTTAAAGCTGGTGCTGATATTGAAAATACAGCCAACCAAACAGTTCACGTTTACAACCCAGTAAGCAAGACAGTTGAAAAACCTGAAAAACCAACACAAAAACGTGTTAACAGCGTTCCAGTTCCAGTGGAAATGAACTTCACAAAACGTTTGGAAGGTCGTGAACTTCAAGCTAACGAATTCGAATTCGTATTGAAGAAAGACGGCGTTGAAGTTGAACGCGTGAAGAACGACGCTGCTGGTAAGATTGTCTTCAAGACTCTTAAATTTGGTCGCGATGATCTTGGTAAGACTTACAACTATACAGTTGAAGAAACTCCTGGTACAGATACAACTGTCAAATACGACACAATGGTTGCCACTGTTAAAGTTGTTGTTTCACACGACGGTACAGCTAAAGCAATCGTTGCCAACGTAACAGATGCTGCTGATAAAGAATTCAACAACCGTGTAACACCTCCAGAAGAACCTAAGTTCCAACCAGAGAAATACGTTGTTTCTAAAGCGAAATTCGATATCACTGGTACTAAACTCGTTGATGACGATTCTGAATTGACAGATAAATATGGTGAAACAAACAACAATCCATATGTTGATAATACAAACAACAACGAATTGGAAAACTTGAATACCAAGACAGTTGAACGTGGTCAAAAACTTTACTACCAAGTATGGTTGGATACAACTAAATTTGATGCAGCTAACAAAGACAACATCCAAACAGTAGGAATCACAGATAACTACGATAAGGATAAATTGACTGTTAATGCTTCAGATATCAAGGTTTATGATTCTGTAACTGGTGCAGATGTTACTAACAAGTTCGATATCACTGATAACAACGGTGTTCTTACAGCTAACCTTAAAGCTGGCTTCACTAAGTCACTTGGCGACGCTGAAAATACTCAAATCATTGATACAACGAAGTTTGAATTTGGACGCTACTATAAATTTGATATTCCAGCAACAGTGAAAGACGATGTTGTAGCTGGTGCAGATATCGAAAACAAAGCAGCTCAAGTTGTTAACTACTACAACCCAGTAAGCAAGACAGTTGAAAAACCAAACAAACCAACTGAAAAACGTGTAAATAGTGTTCCAATCTCAGTAGAATTCAACTTTACTAAGAAATTGGAAGGTCGTGACCTTAAAGCTGGCGAATTCACATTCGAGTTGAAAGATAGCGACAATGTTGTGATTGCAACTGCAACCAACGATGCAGCTGGTAAGATTAAATTCTCTCCAGTAGAGTACACAAATAAAGCTGGTAAAACTGTTACAGCCCTTAAATACCAGAAGGGTCAAGAAGGTACTTACAAGTACACTGTAACAGAGGTTAAGGGTACAGATGCAACTGTCACTTATGATGAAATGGCTGCTGTTGTAACCGTTACTGTATCTCATGATGGTACAGCGAAAGCCTTGATCACAAACGTGACAGACCCTGCTGATAAAGAATTTAACAACCGTGTAACACCTCCAGAAGAACCTAAGTTCCAACCAGAGAAATACGTTGTTTCTGAAGAGAAATTCGATATCACAGGTGACAAGCTCGTTGATGATGATAAAGAGTTGGCAGACAAGTACGCAGACACAAATGCGAACCCATATGCGGACGATGCCTCAAACAACGAAAAACAAAACTTGAATACCAAGACTGTGAAACGTGGCGACAAGTTGGTTTACCAAGTATGGTTGGATACAACTAAATTCGACGCAGCTAACAAGGACAACATCCAATCAGTAGGAATCTCAGATGACTACGATGAAGCTAAATTGGAACTTGATTCTACTAAGATCAAAGCTTACGATTCAGTAACAGGCGCAGAAGTAACTGATAAATTCGATATCGCTGTGAACAAGGGTGTGATTACTGCAACTCTTAAAGCTGGCTTCACTAAGTCACTTGGCGACGCAGAAAACACTCAAGTTATCGACACAACTAAATTCGCCTTTGGACGTTACTACAAGTTCGACATCCCAACAAAAGTGAAAGCTGATGTACCTGGTGGTGTGGATATTGAAAATACAGCGGCTCAAGTAGTTAACTACTACAACCCAACTACTAAGAAAGTTGAAAAACCAAGCAAACCAACTGAAAAACGTGTTAACAACGTTCCAGTTGAAGTGGAATTCAACTTCACTAAACGTTTGGAAGGTCGTGAGCTTAAAGCTAACGAATTCAGCTTCGTACTTAAAGATTCAGAAGGTAAGACTCTTGAAACTGTAAGCAACGATGCGGCTGGTAACGTTAAGTTCTCTAAACTTGAGTTCAAGAAAGGCCAAGAAGGCGTACACAACTACACAGTAGAAGAAGTTAAAGGAAGCGACGCAACCGTTACATACGACACAATGAAAGCGAATGTAACAGTTACAGTTAAACACGATGGTACAGCTAAAGTTCTTATCGCGACTGTAGGCGACATTGCGGATAAAGAATTTAACAACCGTGTAACTCCACCAGAAGAACCTAAGTTCCAACCAGAGAAATACGTTGTTTCTGAAGAGAAATTCGATATCACAGGTGACAAGCTCGTTGATGATGATAAAGAGTTGGCAGACAAGTACGCAGACACAAATGCGAACCCATATGCGGACGATGCCTCAAACAACGAAAAACAAAACTTGAATACCAAGACTGTGAAACGTGGCGACAAGTTGGTTTACCAAGTATGGTTGGATACAACTAAATTCGACGCAGCTAACAAGGACAACATCCAATCAGTAGGAATCTCAGATGACTACGATGAAGCTAAATTGGAACTTGATTCTACTAAGATCAAAGCTTACGATTCAGTAACAGGCGCAGAAGTAACTGATAAATTCGATATCGCTGTGAACAAGGGTGTGATTACTGCAACTCTTAAAGCTGGCTTCACTAAGTCACTTGGCGACGCAGAAAACACTCAAGTTATCGACACAACTAAATTCGCCTTTGGACGTTACTACAAGTTCGACATCCCAACAAAAGTGAAAGCTGATGTACCTGGTGGTGTGGATATTGAAAATACAGCGGCTCAAGTAGTTAACTACTACAACCCAACTACTAAGAAAGTTGAAAAACCAAGCAAACCAACTGAAAAACGTGTTAACAACGTTCCAGTTGAAGTAGAATTCAACTTCACTAAACGTTTGGAAGGTCGTGAGCTTAAAGCTAACGAATTCAGCTTCGTACTTAAAGATTCAGAAGGTAAGACTCTTGAAACTGTAAGCAACGATGCGGCTGGTAACGTTAAGTTCTCTAAACTTGAGTTCAAGAAAGGCCAAGAAGGCGTACACAACTACACAGTAGAAGAAGTTAAAGGAACAGATGCAACCGTTACATACGACACTATGAAAGCGAATGTAACAGTTACAGTTAAACACGATGGTACTGCTAAAGTTCTTATCGCGACTGTAGGCGACATTGCGGATAAAGAATTTAACAACCGTGTGACTCCTCCAGAAGAACCTAAGTTCCAACCAGAGAAATATGTATTGAATACAGCTAAATTCTCTATCACAGATAACAAGCTTCTCGATGATGACTCAGAATTGGCAGACAAGTACGCAGACACAAATGCGAACCCATACGCTGACAAAGATGGTAACAACGAAGCAGAAAACATCAATACCAAGACTGTTAACCGCGGAGATAAGATCTACTACCAAGTATGGTTGGATACAACTAAATTCTCAGCAACTAACAAAGACAACGTTCAAACTGTAGGAATCACTGATGACTTCGATGAAACTAAAGTTGATGTAGATGGTTCAGCAATCAAAGCTTACGATTCAGTAACTGGAGCTGATGTCACTGATAAATTTGACATTAAAGTTGAAAATGGTGTGATGACTGCAACACTTAAAGCTGGCTTCACTAAGTCACTTGGCGACGCAGAAAATACTCAAATCATTGATACAACTAAATTTGAATTTGGACGTTACTACAAGTTTGATATTCCAGCAACAGTTAAAGCTGATGTACCTGGTGGTTCAGACATCGAAAATACAGCTGCACAAGTTGTTAACTATTACAACCCAGTAAGTAAGACTGTTGAAAAACCAAATAAACCAACTGAAAAACGTGTTAACAACGTACCAGTTGAAGTGGAATTCAACTTCACTAAACGTTTGGAAGGCCGTGAGCTTAAAGCTAACGAATTCAGCTTCGTTCTTAAAGATTCAGAAGGTAAGACTCTTGAAACTGTAAGTAATGATGCTTCAGGTAACGTTAAGTTCTCTAAACTTGAGTTCAAGAAAGGCCAAGAAGGCGTACACAACTACACAGTAGAAGAAGTTAAAGGAAGCGACGCAACCGTTACATACGACACAATGAAAGCGAATGTAACAGTTACAGTTAAACACGATGGTACAGCTAAAGTTCTTATCGCGACTGTAGGCGACATTGCGGATAAAGAATTTAACAACCGTGTAACTCCACCAGAAGAACCTAAGTTCCAACCAGAGAAATACGTTGTTTCTGAAGAGAAATTCGATATCACAGGTGACAAGCTCGTTGATGATGATAAAGAGTTGGCAGACAAGTACGCAGACACAAATGCGAACCCATATGCGGACGATGCCTCAAACAACGAAAAACAAAACTTGAATACCAAGACTGTGAAACGTGGCGACAAGTTGGTTTACCAAGTATGGTTGGATACAACTAAATTCGACGCAGCTAACAAGGACAACATCCAATCAGTAGGAATCTCAGATGACTACGATGAAGCTAAATTGGAACTTGATTCTACTAAGATCAAAGCTTACGATTCAGTAACAGGCGCAGAAGTAACTGATAAATTCGATATCGCTGTGAACAAGGGTGTGATTACTGCAACTCTTAAAGCTGGCTTCACTAAGTCACTTGGCGACGCAGAAAACACTCAAGTTATCGACACAACTAAATTCGCCTTTGGACGTTACTACAAGTTCGACATCCCAACAAAAGTGAAAGCTGATGTACCTGGTGGTGTGGATATTGAAAATACAGCGGCTCAAGTAGTTAACTACTACAACCCAACTACTAAGAAAGTTGAAAAACCAAGCAAACCAACTGAAAAACGTGTTAACAACGTTCCAGTTGAAGTGGAATTCAACTTCACTAAACGTTTGGAAGGCCGTGAGCTTAAAGCTAACGAATTCAGCTTCGTTCTTAAAGATTCAGAAGGTAAGACTCTTGAAACTGTAAGTAATGATGCTTCAGGTAACGTTAAGTTCTCTAAACTTGAGTTCAAGAAAGGCCAAGAAGGCGTACACAACTACACAGTAGAAGAAGTTAAAGGAAGCGACGCAACCGTTACATACGACACAATGAAAGCGAATGTAACAGTTACAGTTAAACACGATGGTACAGCTAAAGTTCTTATCGCGACTGTAGGCGACATTGCGGATAAAGAATTTAACAACCGTGTAACTCCACCAGAAGAGCCTAAGTTCCAACCAGAGAAATACGTTCTTAGCAACGGTAACGGTAACTTCGATATCACTGGTACTAAGCTTCTTGATGATGATGCAGAGTTGACAGATAAGTACGCTGAAACAAATGCAAACCCATATGAGGATTCTTCAGATGGTAAGAAACTTTCAAATGGTGAAATCGTAGGTAAAAACGAAGCAGAAAACATCAATACTAAAGCTGTTAAACGTGGTGACACTATTAACTACCAAGTATGGCTTGATACAAATCAATTTGATGCAAACAACAAGGATAACATCCAAACTGTTGGTATCACTGATGATTATGATGAAGCTAAATTGGATGTTAAGGTAGCTGATATCAAGGCTTACGATGGTAAGACTGGTGCTGATGTTACTGACAAGTTTGACATCTCTATCGCTAATGGTGTGATTACTGCTAACCTTAAACCTGGCTTCACTAAGTCACTTGGCGATGCAGAAAACACTCAAATTATCGATACTACTAAGTTCGAATTTGGACGTTACTACAAGTTTGTCATCCCAGCTAAGGTTACTGACGGTGCTTACGATGGTGCTGAAATTGAAAATACAGCAGCTCAAGTTGTAAACTACTACAACCCAACTACTAAGACTGTTGAAAAACCAAACAAACCAACTGAAAAACGTGTTAACAACGTTCCAACTGCTATCGAGTTGATCTTTGGTAAGACACTTAACGGACGTAAGTTGCAAGACAAAGAATTTACTTTTGAATTGAAAGATGAAAAAGGTAATGTTCTTGAAACTGTTAAGAATGATGCCGAAGGTAAAGTTAAGTTCTCAACTATCAACTATGCTAAAGCAGATCTTGGTAAGACATTCAACTACACTGTAGAAGAAGTTAAAGGAACTGATACAACTGTTACTTACGATAACATGAAAGTCAATGTTACTGTTCAAGTTATCCAACCTTCAGTAGGAGATCAATTGTCAACAGTTATCTCTTACGCTACAGTAGGTGGAGATGCTTATGGTGGTGACGATCGTGTCTTCGATAACGAGGTTACTCCTAACTTCAAACCAGAGAAATATGTTGTTTCAGAACCAAGCTTCGACATCATTGGTAACAAACTTGCTGATGACGACGATTCAGCTGATAAAGTTGAAATCCAAAACTTGAATGGTAAGACCCTCAAACGTGGTCAAAAGATCTACTATCAAGTATGGCTTGATACTCGTGACTTCACTGCAGAAAGCAACCTTCAAACAGTTGGTATCACAGACAACTACGAAGAAGCTAAGCTCGATATCGACGCTTCTGAAATCAAGGTTTACGATGGTATCACTGGTAAGGATGTTACAGACAAGTTCGATATTAAAGTTGAAAATGGTGTTCTCTACGGTACATCTAAAGCAAGCTTGACTAAAGCTATTAGTGCAACAGATGCTACTCCAGTCATCGATACAACTAAATTCGAGTTTGGTCGTTACTATAAATTTGATATTCCAGCTGTTGTTAAAGACATTGATGCTAACGACGGTGTAGATATTGAAAATACAGCTAACCAAACAATTCACCAATACAACCCATTCAATAAGAAAGTTACAACTCCTGAAAAACCAACTCAAACACGTGAAAACAACGTTCCAGTTCCACTCGAGTTCAACTTCACTAAACGACTTGAAGGACGTGAGTTGACTGCAGGCGAGTTCAGCTTTGTATTGAAAGACAAAGACAACAAGGTTCTTCAAACAGTAACCAACGATAAAGATGGTCACATCAAGTTTGAAAAACTCTTGTTCAACAAAGCAGATCTTGGTAAGACATTCACTTACACAGTTGAAGAAGTAGCTGGTAAAGATACTTCAATCACTTACGATGCTATGAAAGCGACTGTAACAGTGGAAGTTACTAAGGAAGGCAAAGTTCTCACAACTGTCGTTAACCACGCTTCAACAGGCGGATTCGCTTCAAGCGCTAACGATAAAGAGTTCAACAACAAGGTGGTTCCACCAGAAACACCTAAGTTCCAACCAGAGAAATATGTTGTGAACAAAGAGAAATTTGACATCACTGGTGACTCACTCGTTGATGATGATAAAGAATTGGCAGACAAGTACGCAGATACAAATGCGAACCCATATGCCGATGACGCATCAAACAACGAAGCTGAAAACATGAATACTAAATCTGTTAAACGTGGTGAAAAACTTGTTTACCAAGTATGGCTCGATACAACTAAATTCGACGCTAACAACAAGGATTACATCCAAACAGTTGGTATCTCTGATGACTACGATGAAACTAAATTGGATCTTGATGCTTCAGCTATTAAAGCTTACGATTCAGTAACAGGTGAAGATGTAACAGCTAAATTCGACATCAAAGTTGAAAATGGTATGATTACTGCTAACCTTAAAGATGGCTTCACTAAGTCACTTGGAGATGATGCAAATACTCAAATCATCGACACAACTAAGTTTGCCTTTGGTCGTTACTATAAATTCGATATCCCAACCACTGTTAAAGACTCTGTTCCTGGCGGTGTAGATATTGAAAATACAGCTGGACAAGTAGTTCACTTCTACAACCCACAAACTAAGAAGACAGAAATTCCTACTAAACCAACTGAAAAACGTGTAAACAGCGTTCCAATCTCAGTTGAATTCAACTTCACTAAGAAACTTGAAGGCCGTGAGCTTAAAGCTAACGAATTCAGCTTCCAATTGAAGGATGAAGCAGGAAATGTCATCGAAACTGTTAAGAACGATGCTTCAGGTAACGTTAAGTTCAAAGCTATTGAGTACAAGAAAGGCCAAGAAGGTACTTACAAGTACACAGTAGAAGAAGTTAAAGGTACTGATGGCACAGTTCAATACGACGGTATGAAAGCTGTTGTTACAGTTGAAGTTAAACATGATGGAACAGCTAAAGCACTTATCACTAACGTGACAGATGCTGCTGATAAAGAGTTCAACAACAAAGTAACTCCTCCAGATACTCCAGACTTCAACCCAGAGAAATACATCCTTAACGAATCTAAATTCGATCTTACAGGAGTTAAACTTCTCGATGACGATAGCGAATTGAAAGATAAGGTTGCAGACACTAATGCAAATCCTTACGCTGATAAGACTGATAACAACGAAGCTCAAAATATCAATACTAAGACACTCAAGAAAGGTGATAAAGTATACTACCAAGTATGGTTGGATACAACTAAATTCACTGAAGCTCACAATATCCAATCTGTAGGTGTTACAGATAAATATGACAGCGAAAACTTGACTGTTAACGTTAAAGATATTAAAGCATACGACTCTGTAACAGGAGAAGATGTGACAGCTAAGTTCGATATCACTCTCGTTAACGGTGTGATTACTGCAACATCTAAAGCTGACCTTACTAAGTCACTTGGCGATGCAGAAAATACACAAGTTATCGACACAACTAAGTTCGCCTTCGGACGTTACTACAAGTTTGAAATCCCAGCAGAAATTAAACAATCTGCTAAGGGCGGTGTTGACATCGAAAATACAGCCTCACAAATCGTTCACCAATACGATCCACAAAGTAAGACTGTTAAGAAACCTGAAAAACCAACAGAAAAACGTGTAGTTAACATCCCAGTTGAAGTTGAATTTAACTTCACTAAGAAACTTGAAGGTCGTGAACTTAAAGCGGACGAATTCAGCTTCGTTCTTAAAGATAAAGATGGAAACATCCTTCAAACAGTTAAGAATGACGCTGCAGGTAACGTTAAATTTGCTGCTCTTGAATTCAAGAAAGGCCAAGAAGGTACTCACAACTACACTGTAGAAGAAGTTAAGGGTACTGACGGAACTGTTTCTTACGACTCAATGAAAGCTCTTGTTACTGTTGAAGTATCACATGATGGTAAAGCGAAAGCTCTTATCACTAAAGTGAACGACCCGGCAGACAAAGAATTTAACAACACTGTTCGTCCACCAGAAAAACCTAAGTTCCAACCAGAGAAATACGTTGTTTCTAAAGAGAAATTCGATATCACTGGTATGAAACTTGTTGACGATGATGCTGAGTTGAAAGATAAAGTAGGCGATACTAACAAGGATCCTTACGCTGACAGCACAGCTAACAACGAAGCTGAAAATATCAATACTAAGACACTCAAGAAAGGTGATAAGTTTGTCTACCAAGTATGGCTCGACACAACTAACTTCACTGACGCTCACAATATCCAATCTGTAGGTGTTACAGATAAATATGACAGCGAAAACTTGAACATCAACGTTGCTGATATTAAAGCATACGACTCTGTAACAGGAGAAGATGTGACAGCTAAGTTCGATATCCAAATCGTTGACGGTGTGATTACTGCAACATCTAAAGCTGACCTTACTAAGTCACTTGGCGATGCAGAAAACACACAAGTGATCGATACTGCCAAATTGGCATTCGGACGCTACTACAAGTTCGATATTCCTGCAACTATCAAAGGCACTGCTAAAGATGGTGTAGACATCGAAAATACTGCGTCACAAATCGTTCACCAATACGACCCAACTAAGAAATCTGTTGAAAAACCAGAAAAACCAACAGAAAAACGTGTAGTCAATATCCCAACTAAGGTTGAGTTTGAATTCACTAAGAAACTTGAAGGTCGTGAACTTAAACCTGGTGAGTTTAGCTTCGTACTTAAAGATAGCAAGGGTAATGTGATCGAAACTGTAAGCAATGATGCTAACGGTAAGATCAAGTTCTCAGCTCTTGAGTACAAACGTGGTGAAGAAGGTACTCACGTCTACACTGTAGAAGAAGTACAAGGTAACGATGTAACTGTTGCCTACGATAAGATGGTAGCTACAGTCGTTGTTTCTGTAACTAAAGATGGTAAAGTCTTGACAGTAACTTCTCAATTGCCAGAAGATACTGAGTTCAACAACACTGTTATCCCACCATATACACCACCAACAACTCCACCAAACACACCTCCTACTACACCACCAACTACGCCTCCAACACCACCGACTCCTCCAACTCCAGTGGTTCCACCAGTGACACCACCAACTACACCAGAAGCTCCTAAAGGACCAGCACTCCCTGAAACAGGTGATGATGCGTCTATGGCAGCTATGGCTCTCGGAGGAATCCTTGCGTCAGCTGGACTCGGTTTGGCAGGAAAACGCAAAAAAGAAGACTAAGATAGTTCATAGGTTAAATCCCTCAACATAGTTAGTTAGACTATTTCAGTTTTCGAAAAAGAGACTCATCCCGAAAGGGGTGGGTCTTTTTTGTGTTATGTTCAAAGTGATGAATACAGGCTTTCTAAGGTTAATAAAATTTTTTAAACCAAATCTCAAACCTTTGATATGCTTGTTAAGTATATTGGCATCTTCTATTTTTGTAATCGAATACTGCGCTTCTAAAACATTTTTTGTATTGTTTGTGTTTAAGAAAAGTCCTTAAGTATGTTTGAAATTAATGATTGACCTTGCTTCAAGTTTTCTCTATCAGCTCAAAGAACCTATCTACTCTCTTCTCCTGAAAGTGAAATAGTAAGAGTTGGTAAAGATTATAGTAGTCGCTGAGTTCCTCTGAGAAATTCAGTGTCTTTTCAATGACTTTATGTGGTTATAAAGTTTGACGGAAGGTCTTTGAGTAAAAAGGGGTGAGAGATAACTTACGGCTGTCCTTTTGGAAGAGTCGTCAATGATTTTTTAAGGCTCGATAGGGTCGTGATTTTTTGATAAAATGATTCATAATCACAATTCTAGTCTTAAAAATACCTGCTTTATAATCTCTATAGTAGTTTTATCTATTACAGACATTATAGAGCAATTTTTTAATTATTCAGTCAAAAACAAAGTTCTATGGAAAGATAAACCATTAAAAATACTGACATATTTTCAATCTAATTACATTAATAAATCTAAAAAAATGTATATTTACACTTGATCTTAGTTAAATTATGAGTGTATCTATAAATGTTGAAAGTGTAAAAGGTAAGAATCATTCTATGATTCGAAAATTGTAAGACTTTTACAAAGTAATATATATTGATATTGTAAGATGTTATAAATACTTTAAATACAATTATTGATTTATGCTTTGAATTATATATGTAAAGTTGTATAGGTTCTGTATAAAAAGAAGGTGTTAGAAAATAAATACTTTGAAAAGAATAATGCTTAAGTTATTTTAAAAAAAGAGAGAAAACTAATTTTATGATAGTAAAATATTGATTCAATTTTAATTTTATGATATATTTTTCGTTAGGGAAATTCATTTTATATTATTTTTAGAAGAGATAAGAGTAATCAAAATCTAATGATTACTTGTCTAGGAGGAAATATGGGTAAAGATATCTTTAGTAAGAAGAGTCGTTTCTCGATTCGTAAATTGAATATTGGAGTCTGCTCGGTCTTGCTTGGTACTTTGATCATGATTGGTCACACAGCTCAAGCGGATGAAACGACATCTGATGGAGCAACAGTTGCAGCTACAGCTGTAAGTGCAAGTCAAGGTGAAGGAGTTCCGGCCGCAACTTCGCCAAGCACAGCATCAGAAAGTGTCTCAACTACTACGGTAACACCAGCTGTCACTGAAACAGTCGCAGCGACATCAGTTGAGCCTACAAGTTCAGCGCCGGCAAATTCAGTAGCGACATCAACAAGTCAAGCGGTTGCTTCAGAAGCTACAGGCTCAACAAATGTATCAACTGCAAAACCAGCAACTGCATCAGAGGTACCTGCATCAGAGGCATCTCGTTCAGTTACAGCTTCTACAACATCTTCAACTACAGCAAGCTCAGAGATCACTAATACAAATAATATTACTGTGTCGGAAACACCAAATGCGCCTCGTGTACGTAGTCGTCGAAGTATCGCACAAGGAGAAACACGTTCAGCATCAACTGAAACACGTGCGTCAGATGGTGCACAAAATCTTGATTATTCTAATAAAGAAAATGTTCAAGATTACGTACAGATTAGCTACGAAGTAGATAAGGCTAATAATGTTCTTCATTGGACTGTTCTTGATAATCCTGGTCGAAAAGCAAATTCCGCTAGCGGTTATGTTTACTTTACGATTCCTAAAGATTCTGTTGGGGCACCAACAAACTGGAACGTTGTTCAAACTGACAAAAATGGAAAAGTAGTCAATACACGTAATTACTGGAAGGATAACGATGGATCATACTTAATGGGTCAAAATGGTAGAATGAATACCTATACTGGCGCTGAAATGACAAAGCGTTTGACTCAACTTTACAAAGATACAAAAAATCCAGCAATTAAAGGAAATGAAGCAGCGGTAGCGGCTCAAACAGCAGAACGTTCACAGGCTTTGTATACGATGACAGCGGATAATAATGCACTTCGTAATGTTATGTGGACGATTACATTTGACACACCAATCGTAGATAAATCTAAGCCACTTGACTATGTTGCAGGTATGCAAGGAACAGGAGTTATTGGCGGAAGAACGAATATTATGACTGGTTATGCGGATAACTTCATTGATAATGAAAGTTCAAAATTCCAAGCAGTAGCAGTCAAAGAAAAGTATACTGCAAAAGTTGGTGGAAGTTTTGATGCTACTCCGGCTAATTATGTAACCAATAAAGCTGGAACACCAGAATTCCCAAATAACTATCGTGGTGCAACAACATTTGCATGGAAAGACGGCCAAGCTCCAACTGCTACACAAGCAGGTACTTATACAAAAACCGTAGTGGTTACTTACCCAGCTCATTATAATCAAGCTCCACAAGAAGTGACAATTACTTTTGAAGTTCAAGGTGAAACACCAAAACCAGTTGCACCAGCAAGTCAGGTTCCAGAAATTACTTCAAATCTTAATGGTAAAGCAAGTACACCAGCTGATGTGACTGTAAATGCAACAGCAGGTTCAACTGTCAAACTTTACAACAATGATGGCGTAGTGATCGGTGAAGCAGTGGCCAATGAGCAAGGTGTAGCAACAATCCATCCAACAAATAGCCTTCCAGAAGGAGAAATTACAGCTACCTCAACACCAGCAGGTGGAAGTGAGTCAGCTAAGAGTGCACCGATTACAGTTACAAAAACACCGTTGACCTATGTAGGTGGAGGAGTTAGTGGTGATAACTACACTCAACTTTTGGTTACCGAGTCACATCTTACAGTTTACCCGGGTGATCCTGTCAATGTAACAATTCAAGCAGCAGGATCACCGTCAGTTGAAAAATTTTGGATTCCTAATAATCCTTATTTGGCAAAAGGACTAGCATATACGAATGATTCTAATGGTGGTTTTCTGGATACAGCTGGCTCAAATACTTATAGACAGCGTAAGGCATACTATCGTGGTAATGTTGATATGACGCAGTCTGCAGGTAGTTCCACTGCTACCTATGCTGTTAGAAATAAAAATGGTAAAGTAGTAACGAGAAATCTTACAATTACCGTTCTTGAGACAGCTAAGAAGTATGAGCCAACTCCTGGAGGAGCAAAAGTAGAAGTTGCTGATCCTAATAATATAAGTGCAACTGAGAAGGCAGCTATTGAAAAAACGGTTGGAGACGCGAATACTGCGCTTCCACAAGGAACAACATACGTTGCGGATGAAAAGGGTAATGTTACTATTACTTATCCTGATAAATCAGTAGATAAAATTGCTGCTGCATACTTAGTTACACCTGCAAAAGACACCACAGCTCCAGATAAACCAGTAGTGAATACAGATCTTACAGGAAAGGCTGGCACTAAGCCATCAGTTGAAGTGAGTGCAGAACCAGGCTCAACTGTTGCCCTTTACGATAAAGATAACAACAAGATCGGTGAAGCAACAGCGGGAGAAAATGGTAAAGCAACCATTACCCCAACCGTTGATATTCCAGCAGGAAATGTGACAGCTAAAGCAACAGATGCGGCAGGTAACACATCAGTTGCAAGTGATCCAAAAGTAGCGACAGATACAACAGCTCCAGCGAAACCAGTAGTGAATACAGACCTCACAGGTAAAGCAGGCACTAAGCCATCAGTAGAAGTGAGCGCAGAACCAGGCTCAACTGTTGCTCTTTACGATAAAGACGGTAATAAGATTGGTGAAGGAACGGCTGCTAGCAATGGTAAAGTAACCATCACGCCAACAGTTGATATTCCAGTAGGTAATGTAACAGCGAAAGCAACTGACCCATCAGGAAACACATCAGACGCAAGTGATCCTAAAGTAGCGACAGATACCACAGCCCCAGCGAAACCAGTTGTGAATACAGACCTTACAGGAAAAGCTGGCACTAAGCCATCAGTAGAAGTAACTGCAGAACCAGGCTCAACTGTTGCTCTTTACGATAAAGATGGCAACAAGCTTGGTGAAGGAACGGCTGCTAGCAATGGTAAAGTAACCATCACACCAACAGTTGATATTCCAGCAGGAAATGTAACAGCTAAAGCAACAGATGCGGCAGGTAACACATCAGACGCAAGTGATCCTAAAGTGGCGACAGACACCACAGCCCCAGCGAAACCAGTTGTGAATACAGACCTTACAGGAAAAGCTGGCACTAAGCCATCAGTAGAAGTAACTGCAGAACCAGGCTCAACTGTTGCTCTTTACGATAAAGATGGCAACAAGATTGGTGAAGGAACGGCTGCTAGCAATGGTAAAGTAACCATCACACCAACAGTTGATATTCCAGCAGGAAATGTAACAGCTAAAGCAACAGATGCGGCAGGTAACACATCAGACGCAAGTGATCCTAAAGTGGCGACAGACACTACAGCCCCAGCGAAACCAGTAGTGAATACAGACCTAACAGGAAAAGCCGGCACTAAGACTCCAGTTGAAGTCAGTGCAGAACCAGGTTCAACTGTTGCTCTTTACGATAAAGATGGCAACAAGATTGGTGAAGTGACAGCAGGCGCAGATGGCAAAGCTACCATCACGCCAACCGTTGATATTTCAGTAGGTAATGTAACAGCCAAAGCGACAGATGCAGCGGGTAACACATCAGACGCAAGTGATCCTAAAGTAGCGACAGACACTACAGCCCCAGCGAAACCAGTAGTGAATACAGATCTTACAGGAAAAGCAGGCACTAAGCCATCAGTAGAAGTAACTGCAGAACCAGGCTCAACTGTTGCCCTTTACGATAAAGATGGCAACAAGATCGGTGAAGCGACAGCAGGCGCAGATGGCAAAGCTACCATCACGCCAACCGTTGATATTTCAGTAGGTAATGTAACAGCCAAAGCGACAGATGCAGCGGGTAACACATCAGACGCAAGTGATCCTAAAGTAGCGACAGACACTACAGCGCCAGTGAAACCAGTAGTCGCTACAGACCTTACAGGTAAAGCAGGCACTAAGACACCGGTTGAAGTAAGCGCAGAACCAGGCTCAACTGTTGCTCTTTACGATAAAGATGGTAACAAGATTGGTGAAGCGACAGCAGGCGCAGATGGTAAAGCAACCATTACCCCAACAGTCGACATCCCAGAAGGTAATGTAACAGCGACAGCGACCGATCCAGCAGGAAACACCTCAGATCCAAGTGCTCCAGCTAAGGCAACTACTGGCGCAGATACAGAAGCGCCAGCGAAACCAGTAGTCGCTACAGACCTTACCGGTAAAGCCGGCACTAAGACTCCAGTTGAAGTGAGCGCAGAACCAGGTTCAACTGTTGCCCTTTATGATAAAGATGGTAACAAGATTGGTGAAGCGACAGCAGGAGCAGATGGTAAAGCAACGATTACGCCAACCGTTGATATTCCAGCAGGGAATGTGACAGCGACAGCGACAGATGTTGCTGGTAATACATCAGTTGCAAGTGATCCAGTTGAAGCAACTCGATTACGTACAGATGCGGATAAGAATGATCCAACAGCTAAGGCTCAAACAGTGACTCCAGGTTCAACACCAAATGCACAAGATTCAATTGGTAATGTTGCAGATTTACCAAGTGGAACAACATACGAGTTCAAGACACCAGTAGATACTGCTACAGAAGGTGAAAAAGACGCAACAGTCGTTGTGACATACCCAGACGGAACTACAGATGAGGTTCCAGTTAAGGTTACTGTAAAAGACCCACGTAGCGATGCGGAAAAGAATGATCCAACTGCTAAGGCACAAACAGTAACTCCAGGTTCAACACCAACTGCACAAGACTCAATTGGTAACGCAGGAGATCTACCAAGTGGTACAACATTTGCATTCAAGAAACCAGTAGATACTGCTACAGAAGGTGAAAAAGACGCAACAGTCGTTGTGACATACCCAGACGGAACTACAGATGAAGTTCCAGTTAAGGTTACTGTAAAAGACCCACGTAGCGATGCGGAAAAGAATGATCCAACTGCTAAGGCACAAACAGTAACTCCAGGTTCAACACCAACTGCACAAGACTCAATTGGTAACGCAGGAGATCTACCAAGTGGTACAACATTTGCATTCAAGAAACCAGTAGATACTGCTACAGAAGGTGAAAAAGACGCAACAGTCGTTGTGACATACCCAGACGGAACTACAGATGAAGTTCCAGTTAAGGTTACTGTAAAAGACCCACGTAGCGATGCGGAAAAGAATGATCCAACTGCTAAGGCACAAACAGTAACTCCAGGTTCAACACCAACTGCACAAGACTCAATTGGTAACGCAGGAGATCTACCAAGTGGTACAACATTTGCATTCAAGAAACCAGTAGATACTGCTACAGAAGGTGAAAAAGACGCAACAGTCGTTGTGACATACCCAGACGGAACTACAGATGAGGTTCCAGTTAAGGTTACTGTAAAAGACCCACGTAGCGATGCGGAAAAGAATGATCCAACTGCTAAGGCACAAACAGTAACTCCAGGTTCAACACCAACTGCACAAGACTCAATTGGTAACGCAGGAGATCTACCAAGTGGTACAACATTTGCATTCAAGAAACCAGTAGATACTGCTACAGAAGGTGAAAAAGACGCAACAGTCGTTGTGACATACCCAGACGGAACTACAGATGAAGTTCCAGTTAAGGTTACTGTAAAAGACCCACGTAGCGATGCGGAAAAGAATGATCCAACTGCTAAGGCACAAACAGTAACTCCAGGTTCAACACCAACTGCACAAGACTCAATTGGTAACGCAGGAGATCTACCAAGTGGTACAACATTTGCATTCAAGAAACCAGTAGATACTGCTACAGAAGGTGAAAAAGACGCAACAGTCGTTGTGACATACCCAGACGGAACTACAGATGAAGTTCCAGTTAAGGTTACTGTAAAAGATCCAAGTGCACCAGCTACAGATGCAGATAAGAACACTCCAGTAGCGAAAGATCAAACTGTTAAACCAGGAGATAAACCATCTGCTAAAGATTCAATCGGTAATGTAGATGATCTTCCTAAAGGCACAACTGTAGAGTTCAAGACACCAGTGGACACAACAACACCAGGTGAAAAAGATGCGACAGTAGTGGTAACATACCCAGACGGATCTAAGGATGAAGTTCCAGTTAAAGTAACTGTAAAAGATCCAAGTACACCAGCTAAACCAGTTGTCGCTACAGACCTTACTGACAAAGCAGGTACTAAGACTCCGGTTGAAGTGAGTGCAGAACCAGGTTCTAAGGTTGAATTGTTCGATAAAGACGGCAACAAGATTGGTGAAGCAACAGCTGATGAAAATGGTAAAGCTACGATCACACCAACTGTAGCAATTCCAGCCGGTAATGTAACAGCGAAAGCGACAGACCCAGCAGGAAACACTTCAGATGCCAGCGATCCAATGGTAGCAACAACTGATACAACAGCTCCAGCTAAACCAGTTGTCGCTACAGACCTTACTGACAAAGCAGGTACTAAGACTCCGGTTGAAGTGAGTGCAGAACCAGGAACTAAGGTTGAATTGTTCGATAAAGACGGCAACAAGATTGGTGAAGCAACAGCTGATGAAAATGGTAAAGCTACGATCACACCAACTGTAGCAATTCCAGCCGGTAATGTAACAGCGAAAGCGACAGACCCAGCAGGAAACACTTCAGATGCCAGCGATCCAATGGTAGCAACAACTGATACAACAGCTCCAGCTAAACCAGTTGTCGCTACAGACCTTACTGACAAAGCAGGTACTAAGACTCCGGTTGAAGTGAGTGCAGAACCAGGTTCTAAGGTTGAATTGTTCGATAAAGACGGCAACAAGATTGGTGAAGCAACAGCTGATGAAAATGGTAAAGCTACGATCACACCAACTGTAGCAATTCCAGCCGGTAATGTAACAGCGAAAGCGACAGACCCAGCAGGAAACACATCAGATGCCAGCGATCCAATGGTAGCAACAACTGATACAACAGCTCCAGCTAAACCAGTTGTCGCTACAGACCTTACTGACAAAGCAGGTACTAAGACTCCGGTTGAAGTGAGTGCAGAACCAGGTTCTAAGGTTGAATTGTTCGATAAAGACGGCAACAAGATTGGTGAAGCAACAGCTGATGAAAATGGTAAAGCTACGATCACACCAACTGTAGCAATTCCAGCCGGTAATGTAACAGCGAAAGCGACAGATCCAGCAGGAAACACATCAGATGCCAGCGATCCAATGGTAGCAACAACTGATACAACAGCTCCAGCTAAACCAGTTGTCGCTACAGACCTTACTGACAAAGCAGGTACTAAGACTCCGGTTGAAGTGAGTGCAGAACCAGGTTCTAAGGTTGAATTGTTCGATAAAGACGGCAACAAGATTGGTGAAGCAACAGCTGATGAAAATGGTAAAGCTACGATCACACCAACTGTAGCAATTCCAGCCGGTAATGTGACAGCGAAAGCGACAGATCCAGCAGGAAACACTTCAGATGCCAGCGATCCAATGGTAGCAACAACTGATACAACAGCTCCAGCTAAACCAGTTGTCGCTACAGACCTTACTGACAAAGCAGGTACTAAGACTCCGGTTGAAGTGAGTGCAGAACCAGGTTCTAAGGTTGAATTGTTCGATAAAGACGGCAACAAGATTGGTGAAGCAACAGCTGATGAAAATGGTAAAGCTACGATCACACCAACTGTAGCAATTCCAGCCGGTAATGTAACAGCGAAAGCGACAGACCCAGCAGGAAACACTTCAGATGCCAGCGATCCAATGCTAGCAACAACTGATACAACAGCTCCAGCTAAACCAGTTGTCGCTACAGACCTTACTGACAAAGCAGGTACTAAGACTCCGGTTGAAGTGAGTGCAGAACCAGGTTCTAAGGTTGAATTGTTCGATAAAGACGGCAACAAGATTGGTGAAGCAACAGCTGATGAAAATGGTAAAGCTACGATCACACCAACTGTAGCAATTCCAGCCGGTAATGTAACAGCGAAAGCGACAGACCCAGCAGGAAACACATCAGATGCCAGCGATCCAATGCTAGCAACAACTGATACAACAGCTCCAGCTAAACCAGTTGTCGCTACAGACCTTACTGACAAAGCAGGTACTAAGACTCCGGTTGAAGTGAGTGCAGAACCAGGTTCTAAGGTTGAATTGTTCGATAAAGACGGCAACAAGATTGGTGAAGCAACAGCTGATGAAAATGGTAAAGCTACGATCACACCAACTGTAGCAATTCCAGCCGGTAATGTAACAGCGAAAGCGACAGACCCAGCAGGAAACACATCAGATGCCAGCGATCCAATGCTAGCAACAACTGATACAACAGCTCCAGCTAAACCAGTTGTCGCTACAGACCTTACTGACAAAGCAGGTACTAAGACTCCGGTTGAAGTGAGTGCAGAACCAGGTTCTAAGGTTGAATTGTTCGATAAAGACGGCAACAAGATTGGTGAAGCAACAGCTGATGAAAATGGTAAAGCTACGATCACACCAACTGTAGCAATTCCAGCCGGTAATGTAACAGCGAAAGCGACAGACCCAGCAGGAAACATTTCAGATGCCAGCGATCCAATGCTAGCAACAACTGATACAACAGCTCCAGCTAAACCAGTTGTCGCTACAGACCTTACTGACAAAGCAGGTACTAAGACTCCGGTTGAAGTGAGTGCAGAACCAGGTTCTAAGGTTGAATTGTTCGATAAAGACGGCAACAAGATTGGTGAAGCAACAGCTGATGAAAATGGTAAAGCTACGATCACACCAACTGTAGCAATTCCAGCCGGTAATGTGACAGCGAAAGCGACAGATCCAGCAGGAAACACTTCAGATGCCAGCGATCCAATGGTAGCAACAACTGATACAACAGCTCCAGCTAAACCAGTAGCGAACACAGTTAAAGCTGGTGACACAGCAATCACAGGTACAGCCGAAGCAGGCTCAACAGTAGAAGTAACGCTTCCAGATGGCTCTAAAGTATCGGCTAAAGCTGGTCAAGATGGTAACTTCAGTGTACCAGTCAGCGGTTTGAAGGAAGGTGACACAGTTTCTGTCACTGCAACAGATGATGCAGGCAACACCTCTAACCCAACATCAGTGACTGTAGGTAAGGGAACTGATACGATAGCGCCAGACGCACCAGTTGTGAACACAGTTAAAGCAGGCACTACAGCAGTAACAGGAACAGCCGAAGCAGGCTCAACAGTAGAAGTCACTCTTCCAGATGGCTCTAAAGTATCGGCTAAAGCTGATCAAGATGGTAACTTCAGTGTACCAGTCAGCGGCTTGAAGGAAGGTGACACAGTTTCTGTCACTGCAACAGATGATGCAGGCAACACCTCTAACCCAACATCAGTGACTGTAGGTAAGGGAACTGATACGACAGCTCCATCAGCACCAGTTGTAAACCCAGTTAAAGCAGGCACTACAGCAGTAACAGGAACAGCCGAAGCAGGCTCAACAGTAGAAGTAACGCTTCCAGATAGCTCTAAAGTATCGGCTAAAGCTGATCAAGATGGTAACTTCAGTGTACCAGTCAGCGGTTTGAAGGAAGGTGACACAGTTTCTGTCACTGCAACAGATGATGCAGGCAACACCTCTAACCCAACATCAGTGACTGTAGGTAAGGGAACTGATACGATAGCGCCAGACGCACCAGTAGTGAATACTGATCTTACAGGTAAGGCGGGCACTCGTACTCCAATCGATGTTATTGCAGAACCAGGTTCTAAGGTTGAATTGTTCGATAAAGACGGCAATAAGATTGGTGAAGCGACAGCTGATGAAACAGGTCTCGCAGTGGTAGTTCCAACAGTTAACATTCCAGAAGGTAGCGTGACAGCTAGAGCGACAGACCTAGCAGGTAACGTTTCAGGAGCTAGTGCTCCAATGTTTGCCACAACAAGTGGAACAGTAGATTCCTTCAACAATGGTAAGGGTTCTGAGAATACTCCAACAGTTGTTAAACCATCACTAAATGGTAAAGTTGAGTCATCAACAACTTTAGCTAATCATATGAACCTTAAAGCAAGAGCAAACATTTCATCAACTGAAAAAGATGCTTCTACACTTCCAGAAACAGGAGACGAAGTATCTATCGGTGGCGTAGTCCTTGGTGGAATTCTTGCGGCAGCTGGACTTGGTTTAGTAGGAAAACGCAAAAAAGAAGACTAAAATAGTTAATAGGTTAAATCCCTCAATATAGTTAGTTAGACTATTTCAGTTTTCGAAAAAGAGACTCATCCCATAAGGGGTGGGTCTCTTTTGTGTCTATTGAACGATGATTTTTACTTACATTAAAATATTAGATATAAAATTGAATAAGAGAGATTAGCCCAATTATTTTTCTTTTGAATTATTAGTATTTTGAATTTCAATAGAATATTTTTACAAATGTTAGAGTCTTTATAATTATTTATATGAAAAGGCTTTAGAGGTTTTCATGAAAGAAAAGTATGGTTGCTAAATAATTATTTATATTGATTAAAAATTAGAGAAAATACTTGCCTAAAGATTAAAAAAAGGATATGATAGATTTCGGAAGAAGGATAATAAATGTATAGAGTGCGTGTTTTTCAGTAACGTCTTCGTTTTTGAAGTGCCTTTGGGGTACAACGATTAACATATAGGAAGATTATGAATGAAACAAGCAAATCATGTTTTTGAAAAAGTGACAAAATACGCCATTCGTAAATTGTCAGTTGGTGTCGGGCCAGTTGCTATCGGAACATTCTTGTTAGCAGGTGGTCTTTTCGTGTCTAAGCCAGTTTCGGCGGATCAGATTACTACGGATGCTTCGGTACATATGGCCTATGTTACTGAAAATGAATTGACAGCTGAAGAGCAGAAGCAAGTGATTCATGCTATTCCAAAGGAATATCAAAATGATGATACTTTTTATCTGGTCTATAAACGTAAGGGAGACAGTCAAGCTACTCTTCCTCAGACAGGTAGTTCTGACTGGGCCGCAACAGGTTTAGGGCTGACAACAGCAACTTTGGCTGTGCTCCTATTTTCAAAAAAACACCGCAAAAAGATTATTGGATTGGTCTTGATTGGAGCAGCAGGGCAAAGTTTACTTGTCCCTCTTGAGGTTCTTGCTTTGCAAAATAAGGAGTTACAGGCATATAATCAGACTCTGACTGTCTCAGATGAGGCGGATCTAGCTAAAGGTGTTATTACAATCGATGGTTATGAGTATGTCGGCTATCTTCGTTACTCGGCTAAGCCTGAACTTGAACAACCTTTGGAGAATACTTTGAAAGGACTTGAGCCATCAAGAGAAGATAAAAACACAGCAAGCCGGGATGAAATAGATAAAGAAATCAGTTGGAAAAAAGGAACTCAGGAGCCAGGTCATGAGGGCGAAGCTCTAGTTCAACCTGCTAATCCAGAGTACACTGGACCAATTAGCGCTAAAGGTACGCAAGAATCAGGTCATGAAGGTGAAGCAGCTGTTCAACCTGCTAATCCAGAGTATACGGGCCCAATCAGTGCTAACGGCACACAAGAAGTTGGCCATGAGGGTGAGGCAGTGGTTCAACCCGCCAATCCAGAATATACTGGTGTTATCAGTGCTAACGGTACGCAAGAGGTTGGTCACGAAGGCGAGGCTCTAGTTCAACCCGCCAATCCAGAGTACACCGGCCCAATCAGTGCTAACGGGACACAAGAAGTTGGCCACGAAGGCGAGGCTCTAGTTCAACCCGCCAATCCAGAGTATACGGGCCCAATCAGTGCTAACGGTACGCAAGAGGTTGGTCACGAAGGCGAGGCAGTTGTTCAACCTGCTAACCCAGAGTACACCGGTTCAATCAGTAGCGATACTACAAGTGCCAATGGTACCCAGGAAGTTGGTCATGAGGGAGAAGCGTGGGTTCAACCTACCGCTCCAGAATATACGGGCCCAATCAGTGCTAACGGCACACAAGAAGTTGGCCATGAGGGTGAAGCTGTGGTTCAACCAGCGGCTCCAGAATATACTGGTCCAATCAGTGCTAATGGCACACAAGAAGTTGGCCACGAAGGCGAGGCAGCTGTCCAACCAGATAATCCAGAGTACACTGGACCAATCAGTGCCAATGGAACACAAGAATCAGGCCACGAAGGTGAGGCCCTTGTTCAACCTGAGAATCCTGTTCATACCCCAGTTGTCGGCAGTATCACAGAGACTGAAACGCAAGCCATCGATTATCCTATCGAAGTGATTACGGATGATAACAAGTATATGGATGAAGAAGTTGTCGAACAAGAGGGTAAAAAAGGTAGCCAAGAAATCCAGAAAATTTACCAAACCATTGATGGTGTCAAGGTTGGTGAGCCGACTATTGTGTCAGGTAAGGTTATTGAGGTGCCACAACCTAGAAAAATCCGTCGTGGTAGCAAGCCTCTAGATGGCACAACGACGGAGGAGTCCATTGTAGAGCTTCCATTTAAAGAAATTGTCCAAGAGGATGATAGTCTTGAAAAGGGAACTCTTAAGGTCGTTCAAGAAGGCCAAAAAGGTCAAAATAAAATCACTAAGGTCTATAAGACCTATAAAGGGAATAAGACGTCTGAGGCACCAACTGTCACTGAAACCGTGCTAGTTCCTGTCCAAGATCGTATCGTTCGCAAAGGGGCTAAGATATCAGAAAAACCAGTTCTTACACTGACACAGATTGACAAGGATGACTTGGGTCGAAGTGCCAAGCTTAGCTACCAATTGACTAATCCAGGTTCAGTAGCCATCACGACTATTAAAGCGGTACTTAAGAAAGATGGACAAGTTGTCCAAACGCTTGATGTTCCTAGCACGACCTTGACTGCTGATTTAACAAACTTAGACTATTACAAGCCGTATACACTTACAACAACCATGACCTTTGATCGTGGCAATGGTGAGGAAAGTCAGGTCCTGGCAGACCAAACCATCCAACTTGATCTCAAGAAAGTTGAGCTTAAAGATTTTGCCCGTACGGATTTGATTAAGTATGACAATCAAACAGAAGTGGATGAAACCCGTCTGACAGCTGTACCTCAAGACCTTACGAATTATTACTTGAAGATGACTTCGGCAGATCAGAAAACAACTTACTTGGCTGTCAAGTCTATCGAAGAGACAACAGTTGATGGTAAGGCGGTTTATAAGGTAACTGCAGAAGCGGACAATTTGGTGCAACGTGATGGCCAAAATCATTTTGCTCAAACTTATAGCTACTACATTGAGAAACCGAAAGCTAGTCAAGCCAATGTTTACTATGATTTTGCTGAGTTGGTCAATGCCATTCAGGCTAATCCATCAGGTGAATTTAGACTGGGTCAAAGTATGAGTGCTCGTCACGTTGTTCCAAACGGCAAATCATACATTACGACCGAATTTACTGGTAAGTTGATTAGTGATGGTGACAAACGTTTTGCCATCTATGATTTGGAACACCCATTGTTCGATGTTATCAATGGGGGAACCATTAAGAATATCAACTTTGAAAATGTAGACATCAATCGCCCTGGTCAGAATCAAATAGCAGCAGTTGGATTTAACCTTAAAAACAAAGGTTTGATTGAAGATGTTAAGGTGACTGGTTCAGTTACTGGTAATAATGACGTTGCGGGGATTGTCAATAAGATTGATGAAGATGGCAAGATTGAAAATGTCGCCTTTATCGGTAAGATTAACTCTGTTGGTAATAACTCGACAGTTGGTGGGATTGCTGGCTCAAACTACATGGGATTTGTTAACAGAGCTTATGTGGATGCGACTATTACGGCCAATAATGCCAATGCAAGTATGCTGGTACCATATGTCACCTACATGCTTAATAGCTGGAAGTCTGGAACTAAGGCAAGGGTAACAAATTCAGTAGCCAAAGGTGTTCTTGATGTTAAAAACACAAGATATGTCGGTGGTATTGTTGCCAAGACTTGGCCTTACGGAGCTGTTCAAGACAACGTGACCTATGCCAAGGTAGTTAAAGGTCAAGAAATCTTTGCATCTAATGATGTTGATGACGAAGATGGTGGACCTTATATCAAAGACCTCTTTGGGGTTATCGGCTATAGTTCTGCCGAAGATGGCACTGGTAGAGATACCAAGAGTCCGAAAAAACTCAAACATTTGACTAAGGAAGAAGCTGACAAGCGTGTTGAAGGCTACAAAATAACGGCTGATACATTTGTCAGCGAACCTTACGCGTTGAATACTCTTAATAATGTTTCTAGTCAAGCTGATTTTGCCAATATTCAAGACTATAATCCAGAATACAACCAGGCTTATAAGAATATTGAGAAACTTCAACCGTTCTATAACAAGGATTATATTGTCTATCAAGCAAACAAACTGGCTAAAAACCATAACTTGAATACCAAAGATGTACTCTCAGTGACACCAATGAAAGACAGTAATTTTGTCACAGACTTAAGCGATGCTAACAAGATTATTGTTCACTATGCTGATGGTACTAAAGACTACTTCAAGCTTTCAGATAGTTCAGAAGGTTTGAGCAACGTTAAGGAGTACACTGTTACTGATTTGGGTATCAAGTACACTCCGAATATTGTCCAAAAAGATCACTCAAGTCTTATTAATGGTATTGTTGATATCCTTAAAACGATTGAGTTGCAGTCTGATCCAATTTACCAAAAACTTGGTCGTACCGGTCCAAATAGAGTAAATGCCATTAAGAACCTCTTCTTGGAAGAAAGCTTTGAGGCTGTTAAAGCTAATTTGACTAACCTTGTGACTAAGCTGGTTGAAAATGAGGATCACCAGCTTAACCAATCACCTGCCGCTCAACAAATGATTCTTGATAAGGTCGAGAAAAATAAGGCTGCTCTCTTGCTAGGTTTAACCTATTTGAATCGTTATTACGGTGTTAAGTTTGATGATGTCAATATCAAAGAAATCATGCTCTTCAAGCCAGACTTCTATGGTAAAAATGTGGATGTCCTTGACCGTTTGATTGAGATTGGCTCTAAGGAAAATAATATCAGTGGATCAAGAACATATGATGCTTTTGGTGAAGTTCTAGCGAAATATACTAAATCTGGAGATTTAAATGGTTTCCTAAACTATAATAGAGAATTGTTCACTAATATCGACAATATGAATGATTGGTTCATCGATGCCACTAAGGACAAGGTCTATGTTGTAGAGAAAGCTTCGCAAAATGAAGGTGTCGGTGAGCACAAGTATCGTGCTTACGATAACTTAACACGTGGCCTACACAGAAAAATGATTCTGCCATTATTGAATCTTGATAAAACAGAGATGTTCTTGATTTCAACCTATGACACCATGTCATATGGAACAGCTAACAAGTACAATACGACTCTTGAGAAACTGAAACCTGAGATTGATCTAGCTGCCCAACGTCAAATCAACTACCTTGATTTCTGGCATAGATTGGCTACAGACAAAGTTAAAAACAGATTGTTCAAAGATATTGTCAATCCTGTCTGGGAAGGTTTCTATGTCTGGGGTCATGGTTGGCCAGGTTGGCCAGAGCGCTACGGTCAATTTAAAGACAGTACAGAAGTCTATGCGCCAATCCGTGAAATCTATGGTCCAGTTGGTGAGTACTATGGAGACAACGGAGCTATGGCCGGTGCCTATGCTGCTATCTATGACAATGCCTTTGATAATCGTGCCAAAGTTACTTTCGTCATGTCTAACATGATTAGTGAGTACGGTGCTTCGGCCTTTACGCATGAAACGACCCACATCAATGACCGTATTGCTTACTTTGGAGATTATGGTCGTCGTGAAGGAACAGACGTTGAAGCATATGCCCAAGGTCTTCTTCAATCACCAGCTACTCAAGGTCATCAAGGTGAATACGGCGCCTTAGGACTTAACATGGCCTTTGAAAGAGAAAACGACGGTAATCAGTGGTATAACACTAATCCAAACAAGTTGAACTCACGTGAAGCCATCGACCGTTACATGAAGGGCTACAACGATACCCTCATGCTTCTTGACTCACTTGAAGGGGAAGCGGTCCTCAGTCAAGGAAATCAAGAGCTCAATAACGCATGGTTCAAGAAGGTAGATAAACAGCTACGAGGTAACAGTAAAAATCAATACGACAAGGTTCGTGCTCTAAGTGATAGTGAAAAGGCTATTAACTTGACCTCTATTGATGACCTTGTGGACAATAACTTCATGACCAATCGTGGTCCAGGAAATGGTGTCTATAAACCAGATGATTTCTCTTCTGCTTATGTCAATGTTCCTATGATGTCTGCCATCTATGGAGGAAATACCAGCGAGGGTTCTCCTGGTGCCATGTCCTTCAAGCATAATACCTTCAGACTCTGGGGTTACTATGGCTATGAAAAAGGCTTCCTAGGTTATGCGACTAACAAGTATAAACAAGAAGCAAAAGCGGCTGGTAAGGACACCCTTGGAGACGACTTTATCATTAGCAAGATTTCTGATGGTCAGTTCAACTCACTAGAAGCCTTCAAGAAGGCCTACTTCAAAGAAGTGAAAGACAAAGCGTCACATGGTTTGACGACAGTTACAATTGACGGCACAACAGTAAGCTCTTACGATGATTTATTAGCCTTGTTTAAGGCTGCAGTAGCAAAAGATGCTGCAAGTATTAAAACAGATAATAACGGTAATAAATCAGTGTCAACAAGCCATACGACGAAACTCAAAGAAGCTGTCTATAAGAAACTCCTACAAGAGACAGATAGTTTCACAAGTTCTATTTTCAAATAATAGATGAAAGAATCCCCTTTGGCGAAAAGCCAAGGGGATTTTTGAATCTTTCTTGAAATCTTGTGCCAAAAAGTCTGAAAACCTAGTAGTGATAAGGGATTTAGAAATCAAGCGGTAAGATGTGAGTTAGGAGGTTTAAAAAAATATTCTTTTTGAAGGTATAAATTTTGTATTTTAATAAATAGAATCAAAACCAAATAATGTCGTATCGGGAATGGGTGTTTTTAATAAAAAAGATTATCGGTTAAAAATATTTCGAAAATTATAAAACTAACAAAAAGTGGGGTTTTGGAAAATGAAAGCACGAATGTTTTGATGTTTCAAAGGACTTAGATAAAAGTTTTAAATTAATGTTTTCTAATAAAAGTTAAACTTTTACACAATTATTAGTATATATTTGACAATTTAATAATTATAGTATAAAATGGAAATTGTATATAAAGTAATTTGGATATTGAGGAAATTTATTATTATGAGAGATATGTTTAATAAACGCCAACGTTTTTCATTAAGAAAATATAGCTTTGGTGTAGCCTCTGTCCTTTTGGGAGTTTCAATCTTCTCAAATGCGCAGGGTGCCCAAGCTGATGAAACGGTAGCACCAACTACCGCAGGTATGGAAACAACTGCTGAGCCAGATGTCGTCGTGGAGCAATCAACGCCAACAACAGCATCAGTAGCGCCAGCAACAACAGAAAACGCACCAAGTTCAGTCTCTACTGTGGCCTTGGCTAGTGAACAACCGCAATCAGCAGCTCAAAACAGCCAAGCAGCTTCAACAACTAGTCAAACAGCAGCTAGTTCAGAAGCAACTTCTCAGGCTGCATCGCAAGCGAGCTCTGAATCTGCAGTAGCAAATGTTTCATCTGTAGCTACTAGTGCACAAGCTCTTAACTCAACAGCTGTAGCAGAAACTCCAGCTGCTGGTCAAGTATCAGCACAAACAAGTGCGGCTGCTTCAGTTGCGACTGCAGCAGAAACTGCAAGTGCAGAGTCTACAACTAACGCTGTAAATAGCGTCCTTAAAGTAGCGACTAGCGAGTTGGCTGTGACAAGCAGTGAATTGAATGCTGCTGAAGCAAGTCTTAACTCTGAAAATCTCATCAATGCTATGGGACTTGCGGTATCAAACCGTAGCCTTCGTACAACTGATGCGGTTGCTGTTTTGACAAATGCTGGAGCAGGCTCAACAAACCCTGACTTGACAAACCTCGGCTACAAACTTGCCTTTTTGCCAGAGCGTCAACAATACTTTGTTAACATTGATTATATCAACCACCTTAAAGTCGGTCGTGATAGCGATGGTGTCATGAGAGCTTATGACTACATTGACGATGCGACTGGTAGATATGTGGTCGTCGTAAACTATGCCAACCTTGGTATTATCGACTATGTGGATGAAGCTGGAAATAAGATTCCAAACTCTTCAACCTACCGTATTAACAACTCAACTGAAACAATCACAGCAAACGGTAAAACTTACAATAAAATCTATGATGCCGGTATAACAGAACTTCCACCAGTGCCAGCAGGATACCGCATCAAATATGCCTCTGCTGATAAGTCTAGAGCTAATGCTTATGTGGATGTTTTAAAAGCAGAACGTCAATATGATTATGTTAACGGTATTGCAACGATTCGCTCAAATCGTTCTTGGGCTTATAATCAAAGCCGTGTCGTTGACCTCGTTCAATTTGCCAATGGCGCTCAAGGTTTAGATGCTTCTATTGATGCTAATGGTGGTGGTCAATACCTAGCTCCAGGTTACCGTTACCACATTATCGTTGAAAAAGACACGAAAGATGTCACTAAAGCAACAAGTCAAACAGTGACTTACACTGGTGCTGATACGAAGACACCAGCTGCTAACACTCAAAATGACTTTAGCTTCAACGGTAAAGAAGATCCTACAACTAATACAACAACTTGGACTGAAACGACTCACACTTATGGAACAGTCAAAACTCCAGTTGTTACTGGTTACTATGCCGATAAAGCCGTAGCAGGTGGCAAGACAGTTACTCCAGATGCACCAAATGCGACAGACACAGTGACATACAAAGCCTTTGGTAAATTTATCGCTGTGGATGAAAATGGCAATCCAATTCCAGGTGTATCAACAACTGCCTACACTAACGATCCTAATGATGCGACTAAGATGATTGCCATCGACAAGACGCTTCCAAGTATTCCTGGTTACACTGTTAAGGTTGTCCCTGCATCACCATCAAATCCAGGTGAAGACACTCGTGTCGTTTACGTAGCAATCGTTAACGATGTGACTAAGGCGACGAAACAAACAGTTACTTTCCAAGGTGCTGGCGATAAAACTCCAGCTGCAGATGTGAAATCTGACTATACCTTTGCAGGTAAGGATAACCAAGCGACTGGTAAGGTGACTTGGAATGAAACTAGCCACACTTACGGTACAGTTAAGGTTCCTGTTGTTAATGGTTACTTTGCAGATAAAGCGGTAGCAGGTGGCAAGACAGTAACTCCAGATGTTCCAGAAGCAACTGACACTGTAACTTATAAGGCCTTTGGTAAATTTGTCATTGTCGATGAAAATGGTAACCCAATTGCAGGTGTGTCAGATACTGCCTACATCAATGATCCTAACGATCCAACTAAGATGATTGCAGTTGACAAGAACTTGCCAACTATCCCAGGTTACACTGCTAAGGTAGTACCTGCAACACCAGGTGACTTGTCTAGCGATACTAAGGTTGTTTATGTTAAGAATGATCAAAAAGCAAGTGTTGTTTACCGTGATAAAACAAGTGGTTCAATCCTTGAAACTGTTACTTTGGCTGGTAAGTCTGGTGAAGCGGTTAACTATTCAACAGCTGAACGTATCAAACACTATCAAGACCTTGGCTATGTCCTTGTAACAGATGGTTACCCAGCTGGTGCAAGCTTTGACTTGGATAGCACAGTTGACCAAGCTTGGACAGTAAGCTTCAAACGTGTAGCACTTGACTTTAATCCAGACAATGCTCACGAACCAGGAACACCAATCTATCCTAACCAACCAAACGGTCCAAAATGGCCAGCTAAGGATGCTTACCTTAAAGATGTGACATATACTGTTCACTATGCAAGCAAAGATAGCAATGCTAAATTGCCAGTAGACAGTGTTCAGAAAGCACAATGGAAACGTTCATTGACGCTTGACTCTGTAACAGGTGATATTCTTACTGCAGGTGAATGGAAGGCAGATAAGACTAAGTTTGATCTCGTGATTACACCAATGGTTAACGGTTACTTCGCCGATAAAGGCCGTGTGGCTTCTCAAGATGTCACTATGGACAGCAAGGTTGAGACTGTAACTTACACTAAATTTGGTAAGATTATTGCCGTTGACGAAAAAGGGAATCCAATCCCAGGTGTTGAAGCAGTTGCTTACACAAATGATCCTAACGATCCAACTAAGGCTGCTATGACTCTTGTTCCTGAAGTGAAAGGTTACAAGGCTGATAAGACTGGTGTGACACCAAGCAACCCTGGTGAAGATACAAAGGTTGTTTACAAGGTGGTTAATGCAGAACCTGCTAAACCGGCAGTTAACAAAGAAGTTGGTACTATCGTTGTTATCTACCGTGACGAGTATGGTAACCAAATCAAGATGCCACTTGTGATCACTAACTCTGTTGGTTCTGAAGTTAACGTTCACGGTGACCGTTATATCTACCGTAATGGTGTGAAATACGAATTGATTCGTCAAGAAGGTAAATCTACAGACAAGATGACAAAAGGTCAAACAGTCGTGACCTATATCTATCGTAAGGTCGAAGATGGCTCAACACCTTCAAATGGTAATAATGGTCAATCTGGAAATGGTGGAAATTCAACTTCTAAAGCTGTAAAAGCGGCCTCAAATGGATCTAAAGGTTCTAAAGGTTCTAAAGGTTCTGGATCAGCAGCCGATGGCGCTTCAGATGGTAAAGGTTCAGATAAGAAGAAATCTGGAAACAAAGATGGTAAGAAGGCAGATGGTTCTGATAAAGCTAAAGAAGGCGACGGACAATTGCCAGTAACAGGTGAGTCAGATAACAACCTTGCAGCAATGGGTGTTGTTGTTATGGGACTTATGTCAGGACTTGCGGCTATGAATCGTCGTAAAAACCAAGACTAAGATTTCCACACCTTATCTCTCATAAAATCCAAAAATAAAATCTCTCTCGAGTGTGATTGCTCGGGAGAGATTTTTTGGTCTGCGGATAAAAATTACGGAATCTCCCAAGGTTTGTGAATCTTTTAAGCAGTATTTAGCTTGATAAGGTACAATAGAGTAAGACAAAACGAATGAGGAGACTGTCATGAAGTTTTTACATACGTCAGATTGGCATGTGGGGCGAACCCTCAATGGCTGGTCTTTGTTGGAGGAGCAGGAGTGGGCCTTTCAACAGATTGTGGATTTGGCTATTAGCGAAAAAGTGGATGGGGTTATCATTGCGGGAGACCTCTATGACCGTGCGGTGCCGCCTGTGGATGCGATTAAGCTATTTAATAAGACCTTGGCCCGCTTGGTGTTGGAGGAGCAGATTCCTGTCTATGCTATCAGTGGCAACCACGATGGTGCTGAACGTTTGCATTTTGGACGAGACTTTTTTCAACATCAAGGTCTTCATTTAAGCACACGTTTGGAGGAGGCTTTTGAGCCTATTGAGTTGGAGGCTTGCCAGATTTTCCTGCTTCCCTTTATCGACCCTATTGATGCCCGTATTTACTATAAAGACGATGAGAATAAGGAAATTCAGGGGATTGGTGATGCCTTGGCCTATATTCTCGAGGATATGGAAAAAGCTTTTGATCCTGACAAGGCCCATATTTTGGTGACGCATTTTGCAGTTTCTAAGAAGGATGATAGCGATGGTCAAAGTCTAAGAGAATTGATGTTGTCTGAAACTAGCAATACGGTAGGTGGTCTTTCTAATGTGACCAGTGACCTTTTTAAGGCTTTCGATTATGTGGCTTTAGGACATATCCATACGCGTTTTGCCAGTCCGAGCCAGCGAGTGCAATATTCAGGCAGTCCGGTCACCTTTAATGTCAAAGAAGCCAAGCGTAGGGAAGAAAAAGGCGTTTATATTCTTGACTTAGATGCAACTGGAGACTTGTCTCAGGCCTTCCATCCTTTAGAGGTCAGACGGCCGATTGTGACCTTGCAGGAGCCTTTTGAAACCTTGGTGTCACCTGAATTTTATAAGGTACAACCTTGTCAAAAGGCTTGGTTTGCCTTTGATATTCAATTGTCCAGTCGTAAGGAACTAGAGGGCATCAATGTGCGTGCCCGTCTGGAAGAGATTTATGGGACAGACATTGTAGAAATCACTTTCAGTCGTTTGGGTGATGTCAGGGAAGAAAGCTTGACTGTAGATCAGCACTTAAAAGATTTGGAAATGCAGTCGCCTCAGGAAATTGTCTCTGATTTTTACCAGACAGTGACTGGGGGCGATGTCTTGTCTGAGAGACAAACTGCCCTTGTGGAAAGTATTTTTGAGGAGATTGGAAGGAGTGGACAATGAGACCAGTTCAGTTAGAATTGACCAATTTTGGACCTTATCGTAAGGAAGTCATCAATTTCACCCAGTTTGACCACGCTCCCCTCTTTTTGATTGGTGGGGACACGGGGGCTGGTAAGAGTACACTCTTTGATGCCATGACGGTTGCCTTGTTTGCCACAACCAGTGGCGATCGCAATGTTGAGGAGATGCGGTCAACCTTCGCTGGTCCAGAGGATGACTTGACCAAGGTAATTTTTTATTTCCAACAAGGCAAGCAACTTTATCGCATTGAGCGAGTGCTCCAGCAGGAGAGAGCCAAGCGAGGTGGGGGCACGACCATGCAAAAGGCGACGGCTTCTTTAGTCACTGTGGATAAGATTTGGGGTAAGGAAATTGAAAAGCTTGGGGATAAGATCAAGGAAGTGAGTGACCAGATTGAGCAGATTTTGGGGCTCAATGCTGAGCAGTTCAAGCAGATTATTCTCCTACCGCAAAATGATTTCAGCCGTTTCTTGAAAGAAGATTCCAAGACCAAGACTCAAATTTTAAAGAAAATCTTTGGAACGGGTATTTTTGACCGTTTTCAAAAGAGCTTGGAAGAGCGTCTTCGTCAGAGCAATAAGGATATGGATAAGCGCCAAGCTCAGCTAGATGGCCATTTTGCCAGTCAGGTGTGGTCTGAGGAAGAATTAGCTGTCTTGGAGCAAACACCAGCCTCTGAAAAATTGGCACGCCTTGAAGAGCTTTTGTCTCAGCGTCAAGAAAGTCTTACGGAGCAAAAAAGCATCTTGAAGGATGCCCATGAGGATTTGGCAAAATTGCAGAAGAGCTTGCAAACTGCCCAAGATTTGGCAAAGATTTTCCAAGAATTGGAGCAAGCCAAGGAGCGTTACCGTCTGGAAATTGAGGAAGGTGCTCAGGAACAGGCAGAGGCTAAAGTGCATCTGAAGGAATTGCAGTTTGCCCAAGGGTTGCAAGAAACTATTAGTAGCCTCAAACAATATCAGAAACAGTTGTTGCAATTAGAGCAGGATCTTGAAATCGCTCAGGAAGAATTGAGTGAAAAGCAGCAGGCTTTTGAGAAAGTAAAGGCTCAAAAAGAGGCACTTGCAGCCCAATCTGAGGATTTTCTTCAGAAAGAAGGGAAACTGGAAGTATGGAAAGAGGCTATTATTTATGCTCAGAGTCTTGTCCGAGAGCAGGAGAAAATCAAACATTCACGTACTAACTACAAGCAGTTGGAAGAAACCTATCAACAGGCGTCGAAAAAGATTGAGACTCTTAACAAGTCCTTGTCAGATTTGGAGGCCAATCGCCTAAGTTTAGATAGCTTGCATGAAGCCGAAAAACTCCTCCAGTCTGTGGGTTACAGTGTGGATAATCAACTGGCTCAGGACCTGAAAGAAATAGAGGACTTGAAGCAGGAGTTGGCCAAGACGGAAAAACGTCAACAAGGGTTATCTTTGGATATTGACCAAGTTCAAGAAAGTCTCAAGGAATTGGAAGACCAGTTAGCAACCACTTTAGCTTCACGTCGTCAACTCATGATTGCCCAGTTGCAGGCAGAATTAGAGGATGGACAGCCATGTATGGTTTGTGGTTCCATTGACCATCCTAAGGTCGATGGGACACAGGCGAATGAAGCGGCCTTGAAGGATCTCATGAATCAGGTGGAGGAACTTCAAGCTCAAAAAGAAAAGAAAGTCGCTACCTTGTCAAACCGTCAGGCTACCTTGAGCGAAGTTGAATCTAAACGTCAAGATTTGCTTGACCAAGTGGCTAAAGTCAAGCTAGCTCTCGAAAAACACTATCAAGAACTCCAGGAGCAAGTTAAGGGACAATTTGATTTTGATTTTTCAGAGGACTATGAAGCAGACTGTGGACAAGCCTTACTCCGAAAGGTTGAGCAGTATTATCAAGATCTACACAAACGCTTTGATAAGGAAGAGGCAGATCGTGTCCATTATCAAGAGAAGTTAGGGCAAGCTCAGGAAAAATCGATAGATTTGGCTAAAGCCTATCAAGAGGCTAAGGCGGCGCTTGACCAAGCTAAGGAACGTCTTAAGGAGTTACAAGAAGCTCATCAAGAGCTTGAATCTGTTGAGGTTTATCAAGAACGTATTTCCCTAGCAAAGCAGGAGTTGGACCTCTACAATAAGCAAGTCAAGGAAAATAGTGAAGCCTACAACCAACTTCATGCTGACATTCAAGGCATCAAGGGGCAACTTGAGAGCTTAACCAAGTCTAAAGAAAATGCTAGCCAAGAAACTAAGCGTTTATCGGCTGAACTAGACCAAAGTCTTATGGCTGAAGGGGCCCTCACCAATGACCTAGAGCAAATCCAGCTTTGGCTTCTTGAGGTGAATAAGCAAGCGATTCCTGAGCTCCAGGCTCAATTGACAAGCTACCAAACTCTTAAACAAGAGTTGAAGGCGCAGATTGTCAAGGGTCAAGAGCTTATCAAAGACCAAGAAAAGCCAGACCTTGGCAATCTAACACAAGCAGTAGAGGATTGTCAGGAGAGCTATGATAAGCAGCTGGCTCAGGTGTCTGTCATTGAGAAGGGGATTAAAGATGCGACGGCTACCTACCAAGCGGCCAAAACCCTTCAAGACAGTAATCAAGAGGCCTTTAAAGCTCACCAAGAGCTCAGCGATCTTGTTAAGGTGGTTAAGGGAGAAAATACAGCACTAACTGGACGACTCAATCTTGAAGTCTATGTTATCCGTCAGTATTTCCAACAAATCTTAGACTATGCCAATGCTAACTACATCGGTCTCTTAACGGATAACCGCTATTCCTTTGTCTTGAGTGAAGAAGGGCGTCGGGCGCGTGATCACTTTGGTTTGGACATCAACGTCTATGACCAGCTGACAGGTAGCGAGCGTTCCGTCAAATCCTTGTCTGGAGGAGAAACCTTTATCGCTGCACTGGCTATTGCCCTATCCCTCTCAGAGGTGGTGCAAAATACCAGCAAGGGTGCTGTTGTTGAAGCTCTCTTCATCGACGAAGGGTTTGGCTCACTGGATAAGGAAGCTCTGACCAAAGCCATCGCTGTTCTGGAACAAATCGGTGAAAACCGTATGGTCGGTGTCATCAGTCACGTGGACGACATGAAAGAAGGCATCGCTCAGCAACTCGCTATCATCAAGTCGCATGATGGCAGTAGCCGTATTAAGATTGTGGATAAAGGGTAAAATATAAAAACTAAATTACTATCAATTAACGAGAATCAAAAGATATATCCTTTAACAGGAGTCTATTATCTGAGGAATAACTATCTTAGAAAATGTTCAATAGGCAATAGTTCCCCAAGTCTGTAGAATCCTACTTGTTGACGATTTAATTCAAGCTATTTTTAGTGGAAACTGAGTTTCTTCTTATAGAAAACGTTTTTTGTTATATTATTTCTTAAAGCAAGAAAATTCCTAAGAAGTTATACTTCTTAGGAATTTGTTTTTTTCATTGCTTATAGGTAGTCTACTGCAAGAATAGGAGTGTTCTTTTTAGCCGGTACACGAGTTTTAACACCATTATTCCCTTTAGGGAGACGTAATTTTGTAGTTCCTTGGTTTGAAGAATTTGTTTGGTGTTTGTAGTTAACAGGGATACGTGTTTTCGCACCGTTATTGCCTTTAGGAAGACGAAGTTTTTTAGCACTTGTTGGTGTAACTGGTGTTACAGGTTTTTCAGCTGTTCCTTCAGTCACTTCCTTGTAAATATAAGTGATTGTCACAGTATTTGAGATACGAATTTTGTGTGACTTAATTTCTTGGTCATCAATTAATTGTAGCTCATATGTTTTACCATTTGCCTGGATTGTTTTAGGAGCAGTCGGGAAATAGGCATAGTAAGCTAAATCAATATCACGTCTAACCATGTTGACTTGGATTGGAGCAATTTCCTGTCCCTTATTATCGACAAAACGGGCCTGTTGCGCGACAGTTGGCGCAAGGTCAACATCATCGTAGAAGTAGGTAACATCAATAATAGGACTTGAAGCAATCCCTTTTTTAGGTGCGCCGTAATTACTCTTATTGTTAAGCACCATGTCGTCGTATTTAGCAAAATACCATGTTTTTCCGTTTTCATCGGTAACCGTTGCTGGCGCAAAAGCAGCTGTGTCGTATTCAGTGAAAGCAGGAGTTTTAATCGTTGCGTAAAGCACATCTTTTTGAGAGCTGAATTGTGAGTAACTTGCTTCAGTTGTTCGACGGATGTGATGGATACGTACTTCTGACACGCGTTCATCAACTGTTGGTGTGTTTACAACTGAATTTGATTCTTCAAAATTTACAGGAGTTGTATTTTCAATTGCTGGTGTAGGAGTATTTGCAGGTGCAGTTACTTCCTCAATAAGGACAGCAGTGTTATCCGAGTTAACCTCAGTGGCAGGATTAGCAGTAGTAGCTGTGTTTACTAATTCGTTAGCTAGATTGACATCAACGGCTGAAGCAGGGATGTTTTCAACAACTAGGTTTTCAAAAGAAGTGTTATCAAGAGCCTCTGTAGTGGGAAGGTTTACTGGCAATTCTTGTTCATCTGCAAGTGCAGAAGATGATAGACCAAGTGCTAAAATTGCAGCACTAAGACCAATTGTAGCGTGTAATTTCTTATTCATGTTTATTAATTCCTCCTTGATGTACACTAATTATATCATGCCCTGATAATAAATGTCAAAAAATTAGAGAATGTGTTTAGGAGGTTTTTTCTCGATAAGAAGCAATTGATAATGCTTTATAAAAAACATAACAGTAATATTTAGTTAACATATTTATCAATATTGTTTTCTTCTTATATCCTTCTATAGAACTCATGATATCCATTTTTTATCTAATAATGTTTTTATAATCAAAAAAATTAATAAAAATCGATGTGATAATTTTATTTAATAATTTAAGGCTATTAGGAGACTAAAATGTCTAATTTAGAGTACTAAATGAATATTTTTGTAAAATGATGCCGATTTTGATGAGGGTGAGATTAGGTGTTATTAGCTTCTACGAGATATATCTTACTTAGATAAAACTAAGTTTAATCCCCGAAAAAGTTTATTTTTATAAACCTCGTTGTAGTAGTTTTATCGTTTTTCTTTTCATTGAATGACTTGATTGTGCTTCTGAGTTTCACATATATGAATTACTTTAAGAGTGATGGTAGTTTAATGACATCCTACCGACATACTAATTTGGACTATAAAATGTGAATCATAAATTTGAAGAAGTTCAGGTTTGGATTGATAGAAGAGCCTCTCAGACCAAGAGCAAACCATCAGTTCTCACGCTAGACTTCTTAACTGTCGGTTTTTGAAATAAAAGTAATCTAATTTGGAATAGATTTAATCTATTAGAAAATTAAGTGATATTATGGTATAATTTAATGTTGTTAAGTCTCGAAAAAATAAGGAAAACGATATGAAGTGTACTGGGATTTCAGATCTTGTGTGACAATGAAAGCAGTTATAAACATTTTTTGATAGTCCTATTGTATTATGACTTTTTGAGACAAGAAAAATATCACAGCTAGAAAAGTAAGAAAATGACAGAAAAAATTTCCGTAATTATTCCCGTTTACAATGTGGAAAATCAACTCCAGACCTGTCTAGACAGTGTCCTGGGGCAGACCTATCAAAATCTTGAAATCATCCTTATCAATTATGGCTCAATAGATGACAGTGATGCCATTTGCCGTAGCTATGCTGCTAGGGATTCTCGCATTCTCTATTTCAAAAAGGATAATGGAGGGCTTTCAGATGCTCGCCATATTGGTATTCGTCAGGCTAAGGGAGCTTACGTTACCTACGTGGATGCTGAGGATTGGGTAGAGCCAACTTATCTGGAGGAGCTTTATCAGGCACTTCAGGCTCACAAAGCGGATATCGCAGTCGCCAATTACAGTGTTTATAAGGAATCGGAAGATCGCTTTTATTTTTACATCAAGGATGAAGATTATTATGAGCAGGCGTATTCACCCGCTCAGATTATTGATGGGCTCTTTGAAGAAACCAATAACATCAACATCGCTCTGATTTCTGCGACAGGTAAACTCTACAAACGTTCCTTGTTTAATGACTTGCTTTTCCCAAAAGAGCATGCAGGAGAAGATGGCTTTTTCAACCTTAAAGCCTATCTCATGAGTGAGCGTACGGTTTATCTCAATAAGGGGCTTTATGTTTACCGTGAGAGTCCAGAGATGCCATCAGCGACTTGGATGCAAGATTGGATGATGACCTTGGTTTATGCCATGGAGGAGCGCTTGGCTATTGTTGCTAGCCATGGTTTCCCTCTGGAAAAATACATGGTTACCTACCGTCAGATGCTGGAGGCTTGCTTGAAAAATGTAGAGGAGCAAGGTCTCACAGATTCTGATGCCTACCGCTCCATTCAGGAGAAATTTCAGGTCTTGAGCTTGGCTCCTCAACGTTATGAGACTAAGAAGCGTGCCATTGTTCTAGCAGCCAATTATGCCTATGTTGACCAAGTGCTTACGACCATCAAATCTATCGTTTTCCATCATCGCAACATTCGTTTTTACTTGATTAACGATGATTTTTCTCAAGAGTGGTTTAGAGGACTTAACCGTCATCTGGCTGCCTTTGGTAGTGAAGTGATTAACTGTCGTGTGGATAGTAGTCAGATTAAGCAATACAAGACCGATAGCAATTATGCTAGTTATCTTCGCTATTTTGTGGCGGACTTTGTATCTGAGGAACGAGCCCTCTATTTGGATAGTGACATGGTGGTTACAGGTTCCCTAGAGGACCTCTTTACCCTTGATTTGAAGGGGCGTCCTTTGGCTGCTGTGCGTGATTATGCCATTCAGGTTCAGGACCGTCAGGCAATGTTTGATGCAGGTTTCATGGTGATTGATACAGCTTATTGGAAGCAGTACAACATGAGACGCCACTTGATTGACATGACTAGCGAATGGCATGATAAGGTTCCATTTGCGGAGCAGTCCATTCTAAACATGGTCTTCCGCAACAACTGGTTGCCCTTGTCTTTTGATAACAACTATGCGGTCACCAAGTCTAGTCTAGCTGGCTTCCATTTGCCAAATGGTCAAGACTATCCTAAAGTTCTGCATTATGCCTCACATCGTAAGCCTTGGTTGCCTTTAGCCTGCCAAGCCTATCGTGAGGTCTGGTGGTTCTATGCTCAAATGGATTGGTCAGGAGTCGCTGAAAATGCTGCTTTGTCGCCACTTTCAGAGGACATGATTTATCCTAAGGGCCGTCCATTCACTTGTTTGGTCTACACCAACATTTCAGAAATTCCGCATTTGACGGATCTTATCTCGGCTCTTCCTAAGGTACAGTTTAAAATTGCTTCTCGCCAGCATGTGACAGATAAACTGGCCCAATTGATTACCTATCCAAATGTGACGGTCTACTCAGCCATTGCGGGCTTAAATGGGCTGGATTTGGAATTGGTGCGGACCAGTGACTTGCTTTTGGATATCAATCCAGGAAGAAAGGTAGTGGAGATTCTTGATGCCTTTAGGTTTGAAAATAAACCGATTCTAGGGTTTGAGGACCTCAAGTCAACCAAGCATAATCAACAAACCTACTCAAGAGATCGTTGGAAAGAGATGGCTGAGACCATTCGCCAAATGCGCAAGAAGAGTCTGTAATCCTTTGCTTGGATAAGTAGGCTGAAATGGCGTCTCTGTCTCGTTTCAATCGAAATAACATCAGCCTGTCTATGGGCAGGAAATAGGAGTAATAGTGAAAAAAATTAGTCAATCGATAATCACCAAACGTGTCTTATGGACCCTCTTTTTCCTCTTTATTTATTGTTTGGGAAATCAATTGGTTCTACCGTTTGTGGATTTGAAAAATGCAAATATCTTTGGGGGAGCCATAGGTTCCTTGGCTTTCTCTAGTGCCATGATGGGGGGAAACCTCAGGTCCATGTCTCTATTTTCAGTGGGCTTGTCGCCCTGGATGTCGGCCATGATTCTCTGGCAGATGTTTTCTTTCTCTAAGAAAATGGGCTTGAAAAATCTTCCCATTGAGATTCAGGACCGTAGACGCATGTATTTGGCCCTAGGGATTGCCATTGTTCAATCTTTGGCAGTATCCTTGAATTTACCTATCGTTTCAGGGGTTAATGCTAGTCTCGCTATTTTCATGAATACCATTTTATTAATTGCCGGGACCTTCTTCTTGGTTTGGCTATCAGACCTCAACTCTCTCTTTGGGATTGGAGGCTCCATTGTTATCTTGATGGCAAGTATGATGGCCAATCTGCCCTATCAAATCATGGATAGTATTGAAAAGTTAGGTATCGGTTGGGATGTCTTGCTTCCTCTGATTCTATTCAGTTTGGTCTTCCTCTATATTTCAGGGGTTGTGCAGAGGGCTAGATACCGTATCTCAATCAATAAAATCAATATTCATAACCGCTTTAAACAGTATTCTTACTTGGATATTATGTTGAATCCAGCCGGAGGGATGCCTTTCATGTATGCCATGTCGCTGGTTAGTATTCCGCAGTATGTTTTTATGCTGATTCAATTTATCCATCCTGAAAGCAAGTGGACTAGTGGTGCCATCAAGGCTTTGACAGTCGGTCAACCTCTTTGGTTGGTCGTTTATCTGATCATGCTCTTCGTTTTAGGGTTAGCCTTTGCCTTCGTTAATGTCTCTGGTGAGCAAATCTCTGAGCGAATGCGCAAGTCAGGTGAGTATATCTACGGTGTTTATCCAGGCCAAGAAACTAGTGCTTATATCAACCATTTGGTGCTTAGACTTGGTTTTATCGGTGCCCTTTATATGCTCTTTATGGCAGGTGCTCCAATGCTGATTATCTTGGTCAATCCAGATTACCTACAACTGAGTATGATTCCTGGGACATTCTTGATTTTTAGCGGTATGATTTACAATGTTAACGAGGAAATGAAAGCCTTGAAGCTTAACACTTCCTACACCCCACTTTTTGAAAATGTATAAACTCTCACCCCTCGTGGGGTTGAGAGGCAGGCTGGTGATGTCTGATCGGTCTGCCCCTCAATCTCAAGTATTGTGATGAAAAGACAATGAAGGAGAACTCATGTATTATTTTATTCCAGCTTGGTATGGACAGACGGATGAATTTTGGAAGACGGTCATTGATCCTTGGTACCGTATCCGCCAAAAAATTGAATTTGATGACAGCTTGCACCAAGTTCGTATCTTTCAGGATGAGGACTTAGCCCCTCAGCTTTTGCTTTTGGCCTACCAACCACATTTGCGTTATTTCTTGCATCGTCATGATGTATTGGAAGTTGGCTATACAGCTATTTTTGACTTGATTCAGGGTATCACTGATGAAGATATGAAAAATCTTCAGGTGACAGATTTGGAATGGCCAGAAGGGGCTACCTTTGTTCACACACCATTTGCTATCGTGGTGCAATGCCAACACAAGCGTTATGCCGAGATTGAGTTTGGCTCAGAAGGCTTTATTGGCATGATTCGCTACTATAAGGATGAGCAAATCATTCGCGAAGACATCTACGATGACCGCGGTTTTATCTCAAGTAGTCTTTATTATGAAGGTGGACAACCAAGCTATCGAAACTATCTTAATGCCAAGGGAGTCTGGCAACTCTGTCATTTCTTTGATGGCCGTGGAATTGTAGCCAACCCTCGTACGGAAGGTCGTTTTAATAAGAGTTACTACGGTGATCTTTCAGAAGTTATCTGGGAATTTTTGACTAAATTCTTGGACGAAAAGGTAGAAGCAGAGGACCGTTTTGTTATTGCCTCAGATCTACGCCATAACAAGCACCTCTTTAAACATTTGCCAGCAGCTAATACTAAGATTTTGACTTGGTTCGCAGAACGTAATCAGGACGATAGTATTGACACCTATGCAGGCTTTCTGCCACAAGTGGACTTGTTGATTGCTGACCGTTACGATTACTTGGAGCAGCTTCAGGTTGCCTATCCAGAAGAGGCTAAGAAACTCAAACACATGGCTTCTTTCGATACCCGTTTGGCTTTGGGAACCAGTCAACGTGTCAAAGAGTCTAAAATCTTTTATCAGGTTGACTTCGATCAGTTGGATTTAGAGGCTATTTATCAGGTCTTGGCTTTTGTGGCTAAGTATCCTAAGACACAGGTTGAATTTGGAGCATTCAATGCCAATCCAGAGCAACTTGGTAGCCTGCAAAATCAAGTGGAAAAAATGATTGAAGAACGATTGAGTCCAGATGCCTTTGAAGAGGTTGTCGAAAGTAGTGGTGCAGAAAATAAATTGGAAGAAAATAATGAAATCGTCAGCCGATTTTCTTTCCAAGACCTGCGTGACGAGACTGCCCTTATTAAGGCCCTTCAGTTTACACGACTCATTGTCGACTTGAGCAAAGAACCTAATCGTTATACACAGATTGCTGGAATTAGTGCTGGTATTCCACAAATTAACCGTGTGGCGTCTGAGTATGTGACCCACCAAGAGAATGGTTATATCTTGAAGCACTTGTCCGATTTTGAAAAAGGGGCTTACTACTATTTGGGACAGTTGAACAACTGGAACCGCTCCCTTATCTACTCTATTGAGAAAATTAAGGAAAATACAGGAGACCGTTTGGTGCAAAAATGGGAAGATTGGTTGAAGGAGGAGCAGAATGACCAAGGATAATCGTCTGAAGATACTACAAGTTGGATCATCCAACTGGTCAGAAAATCAGGAAATTCCTGAAAATATGAAATGGTATTATTGCAATCTTGGTCAGCTTGAGACCTTACAAGAAACCATCGAAGAAGACGAAATCAAGACTTTCACAGCTGTTATAGTGGACAGTCTTGCCGGTCTTGAGGAATTGATGGCTATTAAAGAGCATTTGATTCCTCATGCTATTTTCTTTGATCAAACGATTGAAGTGTCGGATGAGATACTTGCTCAGTTCATCAAGGAAATGTGTGCTGTGCCGACTGATTTTTCAAATCAAGGACAGTTGCTCTTTACCCTTTCAAAAGCACTCTTTTCAGGCCAATACGGGGATAAGATGTTTCCTTTCACTACCCAGGTTAACCCAAATTTTACTGGTGAGGTGACCTACCACGGTCATGAAAATGTCATTTTAAAAGGTGATTATGGTCAAGATTTTAGTCCTGTCTTGGACTGGACCTATAATGTCAGAGCCAGCAAGGAAAATCCTATCGAGCTTTGGTTGGAATTTGAAAAAGAGGAGACTTGCGAGTGTCGTTTGATTCTCAATCTTTTGCCAGAAGGTTCGGTCGCAGGTATTTTTAAGACCTATATCGTTTCAGAAGAAGAAATGCGCAAGGGGGCCATTGTCCTTGATGAGGACATGACCTTCCTCTTGGCTGCTAGTCTTGAAATGAAGGGCAAAGGTCAGATTACAATTGGTGGTCTCCACCAACGTTTGACCCGTTTCCAATTCGGTAAATTTGTACTTGGTGGTGGTATTCTCCACGACAGCAAGCGTCAGGAAATCAACTATTTCTTTTATCCTGGGGATTTCAAGCCACCTTTGTCTGTTTACTTCTCAGGTTTCCGTCCTGCCGAAGGTTTCGAAGGTTTCGGAATGATGAAAGGGATGGGAACACCATTCCTGCTCTTTTCAGACCCTCGTCTCCAAGGGGGAGCCTTCTACATGGGAACTGAAGAGCTTGAAAATAGTATCAAGGACACCATCCAACATTACTTGGACTATCTAGGTTTTGACAATAGTCAACTCATTCTCTCTGGAATGTCCATGGGAACCTTTCCATCTATGTACTATGGTGCGGACTTTGAACCTCATGCCATCATCATGTCTAAACCCCTAGCCAATGTTGGAACTATCGGTAATCGTGCTAGACTTTTGGCACCAGAGGTTTTCCCGACAGGAATTGATGTCTTGTATTTGCAGACAGGACGCTTGGATAATGAGGGGGTTGAGGCCCTTAATCAGAAGTTCTGGAATAAGTTTGAAAAAGCAGATTTTTCAAACACGACCTTTGGTCTTTCTTACATGAAAGACGAGGATATGGATCCAACGGCCTATGAGGATATTACCAAGTCCCTCTATTATTCAGGGGCTAAGATTCTCAGCAAGGGAACATCAGGTCGACACAACGATGATTCATATACGGCGACAACTTGGTTTGTCAATTTTTACCGTATGATTTTAGAAAATGATTTTGGAAGGAAGGAGTAAGAATGTTCAGAAACAAGAAATCAGAAATCTTGTGGGGCTTAAACCACAAAGCCTACATGTATGGCTCAAAAATTGTTAAGCGCCAAGATGGTTCTGTGCAATTTTACAATCCTTTGGTGCCATCAGGAACGGAAATCCAGTCTTGGATGGCCATCCAAAACTATCAAGCTGCTCGTACCCAGCCTGCCCTCCCACTTTTGAAAAAAGGGCATAGCTACGACTTGACGGCCAATCTCGAAGCCGTCCCAACTGGCTCAGTCTTTTTGAAAGTCAGCTTTTTGGACCGTTATGACAATGAAATCAAACAGCTTATTGAAAAAAGTACCCACATGACCTTTATTTACCCTCATGATGCCTATACCTATCGTATTTCTCTCTTGAGTGCTGGGGTCAAAGAGCTGGATTTCTACAGCTTAAAACTGGAAGAAACAGGAGAAGAACATGTTTAAACAACTGAATCCTATTCTCCCTGTTAAGGAGATACTCAAGGAAATCAACGGCCTAGCCGATGAAATGGCCGGTCTGAGCAACCTTGAGTTGAAAAATAAAACGCAGGAATTTAAGGAGCGTTTAGCCCAAGGAGAAAGCTTGGACGACCTCCTGCCAGAAGCTTTTGCGGTTGTTCGTGAAGCAGATAAGCGAGTGCTAGGCATGTTTCCTTATGATGTTCAGGTCATGGGGGGCATTGTCATGCACCAGGGCCATATCGCTGAGATGAATACCGGTGAGGGTAAGACTTTGACGGCAACCATGCCAGTCTACCTTAATGCCTTGTCAGGTGAAGGGGCTATCCTCGTTACGACCAATGAATATTTGGCTATCCGTGACGCCGAAGAAATGGGTCAGGTCTATGAGTTCCTAGGTTTGACGATTGGTGTGCCTTGTGTGGAAGGCAGTAATGAGATGGAACCAGCTGAAAAGCGTGCCATCTATCAATCAGATATCGTTTACACGACCAATGCCAGTCTAGGTTTTGACTATTTGATTGATAACCTTGCTTCTAACCAAGACGGGAAATACATGCGTCCTTTTAATTATGCTATCGTCGATGAGGTTGACTCGGTCCTTCTTGATAGTGCCCAGACGCCCTTGATTATTTCTGGTGCGCCCCGTGTTCAGTCCAACTACTATGGAATGATGGATACACTCATGACCACCTTGGTCGAGGGTGAAGACTACATCTTCAAAGAGGAAAAAAGTGAAGTTTGGTTGACCACTAAGGGTGCCAAGGCTGCTGAAAATTACCTCGGTATCGGCAACCTCTACGATGAGGAAAATAGTACCTTTGCCCGTCATTTGCTCTTTTCACTTCGTGCCCACTTGCTCTATAAAAAAGACAAGGATTACATCATTCGTGATGGCAAGAAGGGGCCAGAAGTGGTCCTTCTTGATAAATCGACAGGTCGTCTCTTGGAATTGACCAAGCTCCAAGGTGGACTCCACCAAGCCATCGAAGCCAAGGAATTAGTGGCCTTGTCACAAGAAACCAGAGCCATGGCTTCTATCACCTACCAAAGTCTCTTTAAAAAATTCAAGAAAATTTCAGGGATGACTGGTACTGGTAAGGTTGCGGAAAAAGAATTTCTCGATACCTATGGTATGAAGGTCATTCAAATTCCAACCAACCGTAAGAAACAACGTATCGACTATCCAGATAAGATTTATGCGACTCTGCCAGAGAAGGTCTTTGCTTCTTTAGAGTATGTTAAGCATTATCATGAAAAAGGCAATCCGATCTTGATTTTCGTTGGTTCGGTGGAAATGTCAGAGCTTTATTCTTCTTTACTTTTGCGTGAGGGGATTGCTCATAACCTCCTAAATGCCAACAATGCACCTCGAGAGGCTGAGATGATCGCTGAGTCAGGACAAATGGGTGCCGTGACAGTTGCGACTTCAATGGCTGGACGTGGAACAGATATCAAGCTCGGCAAGGGCGTAGCTGAACTGGGTGGATTGGTCGTAATCGGTACGGAACGTATGGAAAGTCAACGTATTGACTTGCAAATTCGTGGCCGTTCTGGACGTCAGGGAGACCCTGGTATGTCTAAATTCTACGTCTCACTTGAAGACGATGTGATTAAGAAATACGGTCCATCATGGGTTCACCGTACCTATAAAGAATACGCCATTAATGATCACATTGAGCCTAAGGAACTGACCGGTCGCAAGTATCGTATATTGGTTGAAAAAGCCCAAGAAGCTAGTGAGAGTTCTGGTCGTACCTCACGTCGTCAAACGCTTGAATTTGCAGAAAGTATGAACATCCAACGTGAGATGATTTACGCACAACGTGACCGTCTCATCTACCACAATCAAGGTTTGGACACTGTTATCGACGAGGTTCTTGACGATTTCATCGATCAAGCTATGACTGAGGAAGATTTCTCAAAAGCGGAAAATCTTTACCATTTCATCTTGCGTAATATCAGCTTCCGCATCAATGAAATTCCTAATGATTTAGACCTCAACAATCGTGAGCAAGTCTTGGAACTCATCTATCAGTTTGCCTATCGTGAACTTGATGCTAAGAAGCAGGAGTTGAAAACCAAGGAACTTAATGAGTATTTCCAACGCCTATCCATGCTTAAGGCTGTGGATGACAACTGGGTAGAGCAGGTAGACTATCTGCAACAACTCCAAATGGCTATCGGTAGCCAGCAACTCAGTCAAAAGAACCCTATTGTCGAATATTACCAAGAGGCATACAAGGGCTTCGAAGCCATGAAACGTCAAATCAGAAAGGATATGGTTCGTAATCTTCTCCTTAGTCAGGTGCAAGTCACTAAAAAAGGAGATATCATCAGCCATTTCCCATAAAATAAGGAAATTATGACAGTATATAACATTAATTTAGGCATAGGTTGGGCTAGCAGTGGTGTCGAATATGCTCAGGCCTATCGTGCTAAGATTTTCAGGGAAATGGGACAAGAAGCAAAATTTGTTTTTATGGACCTCATCCTTGGGGATAATATCGAGCATATGACTAGCAAGATTGGCTTTTCAGACGATGAAATCATCTGGCTCCATAACTATTTTACAGATATCAAGATTGCGCCATCGACCATTAGCCTAGCGGAAATCGAGACCATCTTACCTGCCAATCCTGAGCGCAAGGAAGTTGCTGGTCGCCTCATTCGTTACTATTACCCACAAGACAATATGGTGGTGGCATGTAACCTTCGTGCGATGGACGAAGATGCAGTGGAAACAGTCAGCTATTTTGTCAACGACAAGCTCTTGCGCAAGGATTTCTACTCTTACACCCGTTACTGCAGTGAGTATTCTGCGCCTAAGGACAATCAAGCCAAGGTTTACCAACGTCGTTTTTATAACGAAGATGGGTCTATAGCCTATGACATGATTGTCGGAGACAATAATCAGGATATCTATCGTTTTCCTGATCAGGTTCTTTATGGTAAGCAAGAATTCCTTCGCTATTTCTTCAAACGTCTAGCCCTAACCAAGGATGATGTGGTCATCTTGGACCGTGAAACAGGTATTGGCCAGTTGGTCTTTGAAGAAGCGCAAGCTGCTCGCCTAGGTGTAGTGGTTCACGCTGAGCATTTTAGTGTCAATCAAACTGATGGCAACTATATTCTCTGGAATAACTATTACGAGTACCAGTTTACCAATGCGGACAAGGTTGATTTCTTTATCGTGGCAACTGATCGTCAGAAGGAAATTCTTCAAGAGCAGTTCCGTCGCTACACCAACCACGATCCAAAGATTTACACTATTCCAGTTGGAAGTCTGCCTGAATTGGTCGGGCAGGACAAACCACGTAAGCCATTCTCAATGATTACGGCCTCACGATTGGCTCAGGAAAAACACATTGACTGGTTAGTTCGTGCGGTTATCGAGGTTCATAAGACTCTGCCAGATATCACTTTTGATATCTACGGTAGTGGTAGTATGGATGCCAAGTTGCGTGAGATTATTGTCGAAGCACAAGCTGGCGACTATATCCGACTCATGGGGCACGCTGACTTGACTGACATTTATAGCCAGTACGAGGTCTACCTAACAGCTTCAACCAGTGAAGGTTTCGGCCTTACTCTCATGGAGGCGGTTGGTTCAGGTCTTCCGATGATTGGATTTGATGTGCCTTATGGAAATCAAACCTTTATCGAAGACGGGGTCAACGGTTATCTCCTCCCTGTCGCTGAAAATCATGTTGTGGATGTCATCACCAAGTCCTATAAGGATGCCATTGTCCGTCTCTATGAAAAAGGCAATATCGAAGCCATGCGTCAAAAATCTTATGACCTTGCCAAAGGCTTCTTGACCAGTCAAGTCAAGGCAGCTTGGAAACAGTTACTTGAGGAGGTACGCTCATGATATTCTTATGTGATTACTACAATCAAGCCAGTAAGGATCTAGCTTACTCACTTCAGGTAGCAGGCTATGATGCCACAACAGTTGTCATCAATCCAGATGGTTTTCTCCCTCAAGACGCTCTCTCTCCTTTTACCTATTATGTGGAAGCAGCAGAGGAAACTGGCAAACTACGCTTTTTCAACCAAGTTCCTGTGCCAGCCTTTTGGGAAATTTCAGGGAACAATCAGATGGCGCGTGTGTCTAATCTTACCGAAGAACGTGCCCGCATCACCTACCCAGAAGGTAGCAAGGCTCGTATCGTTAAAAGTGTCGAATGGTTAGACAAGTCAGGAAAGATTCGCCAAGTGGACCACTATAACAAATACGGTTTCTGCTTTGCCAAAACCACTCATGATGAGAACGGTCAGGCAGTCTTTACCAGCTACCAAACCAAAGAAGGTGACGAACGTATCTTGGAAAATCATCTCACCAGTGATATTCTCTTGACTCTACCAGGACAAGCCCTTCGTCGTTTCGCCAACCGTACCGAATTTGTTAAAGCCTTCCTAGCTCAGGTCTTTGGTGATATCGATCACATTATCTTTAATAGCTTGGCAACACCTTTCGTCGTCTCATGGACTATGCAAAATAAGGGTGCCACTGATGTTCTTGTCTGGCAAGAGCCACTGGGTGATGTCCTTCCAGGTAATATGAATGGTATCTTAGAGGATAATTCAGCCAGAGCCAATGCCATCATCATTCCTGATAAGGTGACTTATAAAAAAGCCTTGACGCTGGTGCCTGAGGATAAAAAACATAAGGTCTTGTCACTTGGCTATGCCTATGACTTCAAGGAAAATCATGGCAAACCTCGTAATGCCTTTATTGCAACCAATTCAGACCAAATTGAGCGTTTAGAAGCCTTGGTTGAGTCACTCCCTGATGTGACCTTCCAGATTGCGGCAGTCACTGAGATGTCACAAAGATTGCTCTCAATGATGCGTTATTCAAACGTTGTACTCCATCCAAACGCTAGTCACAAGCAGTTGGACAAGCTCTATCAAGAGTCTGACCTTTACTTGGATATCAATCATCATAATGAATTGTATAAGGCGACGCGAACTGCCTTTGAACACCAATTATTGATTCTGGCCTTTTCAGAAACAGCTCATGGACCTGTCTATACAGCACCGGAGCATATCTATGCCAGTCAGAACTATCCAGCTATGGTTGCCAAGATTAAGAAGGTCCTAAGCGACAATCAAGCTATGCAAGAGGCCATGCAAGTTCAAGAAGCTCAAGCCAATACTCTGACTGCTTCTGAGTTGGCCGACCGCTTACAATCACTTTTAGGAGGAAATCATGTCTAAAAAAGATTTATTCTACGGTGACGTTGAAGGCCGTATGGAAGAACTCAAGCAAAAGCCTATCACAAAAGAAAAAGAAACCAGAGGAGAGAAAATCAACAAGAGCTTTTCAATCATGCTCGGACTTGTTATTATCATCGGTTTGATCTTCACCCTTATTGGTTTGTTGAGGTAGTCTTATGATGTTAGTATTTATGGTTCTAGCAGTGATTCTTTCGGTTACCCTTATCGTCCTAGTGACCATCCAACCACGTCAAACGCAGATTTTCTCAACGGATGCCACTAGTAATATCGGTAAACCAAGTTATTGGGCTAGCCAACCGATTCGAAAAATGTTGACCTTGGCTATCAGCATAGCCCTCTTTATCCTCTTACTTATTTTTATGATTGTTTCTTATAAGTAGAGGACTTCCTACCATATAATAGAAAGAAGTATGTCATGCGCGTACATTTTACAAATTTATTTGGCCAGTCCTCACGCAGTGTGGCCTTGATTGCCCAAAATGATACCATGAAGATTGCCAGAGAGCTCGGTGCTAATGAACTAGGAATTTATTTCTATGATAGTAGTCAAGAGCCAGATGGAGAGCTTAATTCCCGCTTTGATGGGATTGTAGCAGGACTAAGTGTTGGAGACATTGTTTTCTTCCAGTCTCCATCATGGAATGGTAGTGAGTGGGACAGCCGATTGCTCCGTAAATTCAAAGCCGTTAATGCTAAGACCGTTATGTTTATCCATGACGTCCCGCCTCTCATGTTTGATAGTAACTACTATCTCATGTCTTCTTATATTGATATGTACAATCTCTGTGATGTCGTCGTTGTTCCATCTGAAAAGATGCGTGATCGACTAATTGAGGAAGGGCTAACAGTTGAGAAGGTTATCATCCAAAAACTTTGGGACTTACCTCATAGTCTGGACTTGCACCAGCCTGCTTTCCAAAAGAAAATGATTTTTGCCGGAAACCCAACACGTTTCCCACATATCTTAGACTGGAAACAAACGACCCCTCTCCACGTCTACGCAGATAAACAAGAGGATAAGGATTATTCCAAAGTCCACCTCGAAGGCTGGCGAAATAAACATGAGCTTTTGCTAGAACTATCTAAGGGAGGATTTGGTCTGGTCTGGGGAAATTCGGAAAAACCAGAGGACGAGCTTGACTACTATAAGATGAACATCTCTTATAAACTCTCTACTTACTTAGCCGCAGGTCTCCCAGTTGTTGTACCTGACTACCTCTCAAATGCAGACTATATCAAAGAACATGGTCTAGGCTTCGTCGTTTCAGGTCTGGAAGAAGCAGACCGTTGCGTTCAAGAATGTACCGAGGAGCAGTATGCACAGATGGTGGCTAATGCTCGCCACACAGCCTATCTCATTAGTAACGGTTACTTCACAAAGAAACTTTTTATCGATGCTATCATGGCATTAAGCTAATAGAAAAAGGATTATCGAAAGGTAATTTTAGAATATACAAGGCCTTGTGGTGAAATATGAGTCATATATTATTTATTTGAAGTAACTAGTAATTTATTTAATCTGACAAAATCATGAAGAAATCGTATTATCTAGAGATTGGATTAGAGAGTTTGAACAAAAAATGGAGGATGATATCATGAAATCAATTGTATTAGGAGCTAATTTTCAATATGCTGAAATGGTTCTAACCACGATCAAATCCATATGTTGTCATAATCGAGGAATTCGTTTTTATTTGATTAATAATGATTTTCCGACAGAATGGTTTTACAATCTTAATAGGAAATTAAAGAAACTAGACTGTGAAATTGTAAACGCACGAGTAAATAGAACACACATAAATCAATACAAAACAAACATTGATTATGAGCTCTTTCTATGTTATTTTATTCCAGATTTTGTTGAAGAAAATACGGTGCTTTATTTGGATTGTGACTTGGTTGTTAATCAAGACTTAACTCCTTTATTTGACATAGATTTAGGTGACTATCCTCTTGCTGCTGTCCAAGATTTAGGAGCGCAGTACTATTTTAATGAGTATATTTTTAATTCTGGAGTAATGTTAATTAATAATCGTCTGTGGAAACAAGAAGAAGTTTGTAAGCAGCTGATTGAAATGACTAATGAATTACAAGATAAGGTTATTCAAACTAATCAGAGTATCTTAAATATCTTATTTAAGGATCGTTGGTTAGCTTTGGACTTTAAATATAACTGCATAACCTTGCATACACATTTTTCGAATTATCGACCAGAAGCTGGGGCATATCCGCCTATTATTCATTACCTAACGAATCGAAAACCATGGGGACTTTACGAACGCTCTATATATCGAGATGTTTGGTGGTATTATAATGCTCAAGATTGGTCAGACATGAGCGAGCTAACTTCTTATCTGACAAAAAAACAGGTGAGGCAGTACACCGGGATTCAACATTCAGCCCTAGTCTATACATTCTCAAGTGACTTGAGAAATATGGCCTACTTGATTGAAAATCTGCCGAATGTCAAGTTTTATATCGCTGCTCCTGTTATGGTAGCTGAGAGTATTACAGCTTTACTGGCCTATCCAAATATTTCCGTCCTATCTGATATAGCAGGACAGCCCTCTTTGGTTGAGAGTTTGATTGAACGTTGTGATTTCTTACTTGACATCAATGCTGACTTCGAAGTTGATGGAATCATTGGTCGTTTTCAACAAGCTGGGAAACCAGTATTTGCTTTTGAAAGTGTTGCTCATGGGGAGCAAGGACAGTTCCTTTATGACAATCGAATCCTGAAGAGATGGTTATAGCTATTGAAGCCTTTTGTCAAAATGAGGAGTTACCTGTAAAAAAACTCAATCCTATCCGAAAGTAATAGATATTCAGCAGAGTCTTGATTATATACTAGAACACCATTCTTCTGTCATTCGCTATGGTGATGGAGAAATGGATATTATGATGGGACATGGGATTCCTTATCAAGACTATGATGAAACACTGGCAGAACAGCTTAGAAGTATGATCCAATTAGAAAGCTCTCCAGATTTTCTGGTTTGTCTTTCTGATGTTTTTGAAGGCTTGGAACGCTACAATCTGGAAGCTGTCAATTTTTGGAAAAAGCATTTAGAGCATTATAAAGAAGCCTATCATAGATTTTGTACAGCTAGTTTCTATGGTTCGACCTTTATATCTCGTCCTTATATGGATCTGAAAGATAAGTCTGCCTCAGTAGCTCACTTTGAAAAATTAAAGAAACTTTGGGATAAACGAGATATTTTGATTGTAGAAGGTGAAAACTCACGTTCAGGAGTTGGTAATGATCTTTTTAATAATGCTCGGTCAGTTCAACGTATCATTTGCCCTTCTAGAAATGCCTACAGTAAAATTCAAGACATTCAAGAAACAGTTGAGAAATATGCTGATGGTAAATTAGTATTCCTGATGCTTGGACCCACAGCTAAGGTTTTAGCTTATCATTTAAGCAGAAAAGGGATTCAAGCGATTGACCTAGGCCATATTGACTCAGAATATGAGTGGTTTAAGATGGGGGCAACTTCAAAAGTAAAACTCTCACATAAGCATACTGCGGAGCATAATTTTGATCAAGGAATTGAACTAATGGAAAACGAGGAGTACAGCGAACAAATTATTAGTAGTGTTTTAGACTAGAAAAAACAATTAAATATACTTTTATTTGAGATGAGTTTTTAGGGGTTACCATCATTTATTCAAACTATCAACTAAATCGTAATTAGGCAGTAGAATTTTGAAGCTACTGTCTTTTTATTTTGAATAATATGTAATAATTCTGAATATTCTCTAGGAGTAATTGTGGTTAAGTTTTATTAAAAAGAATATCAATTAAAGGATATTGTTATATTAAAATATCAAAAATCAACTGGTTTTACATCTGTAAATATCACTTTAGGTGGGTAAAAGATGGGTATTTTTAAAGTTATTTTCCCATAATATTGACTTCTGTTTAATAATTGAAGGTTTTTAAAAAAATAGTTATTGTCTTATTTTGTAAAACCCCTAAATGCTTTTACTATAGAGTTAATTTAAATTTATATTTTTATTTGTAAGGTTGCTTATATTTTTTACAAACTCAAAATATAAGCTAATTTTACTTAGGAAATTTAAGTTAAATCGGAAGAGGTTAAAGAAAAACTAAAAGGTTAAAACTAAAACACTAAAATGTTGCTACAATTTTAATAATATGATATATTTGAGATTAGGGAAATTCAATTTATATTATTTTTAGAAGTGACAAGAGTAATCAAAATCTAATGATTCCTTGTCTAGGAGGATATATGGGTAAAGATATCTTTAGTAAGAAGAGTCGTTTCTCGATTCGTAAATTGAATATCGGAGTCTGCTCGGTCTTGCTTGGTACTTTGATCATGATTGGTCACACAGCTCAAGCGGATGAAACGACATCTGATGGAGCAACAGTTGCAACCACAGCTGTCAGTGCAAGTCAAGGTGACGGAGCCTCAACCACAACTCCGCCAATCACAGCACCAGAAAGTGCAGCAACTACTACGGTAGCACCAGCAGCTACTGAAACAGTTACATCGATGTCGGTTGCACCTACAACATCAGTTGCACCAAGTGTAGCAGTAAGTTCAGAAGCACCAGCTTCAACAAGTGCTACAAGTTCAGCACCGGCTTCATCGGCAGCAACCTCAACAAGTCCAGTAGTTGCTTCAGAAGTTCCAGGTTCAACAAATGTATCAACTGCAAAACCGGCAACTGCCTCAGAGGCATCTCGTTCAGTTACAGCTTCGACAGCGTCAGTAACTACAGCAAGCTCAGAGAATGCAATCGCAAATAATGTTACGGTTTCAGAAACAGCAAATGTTCCTCGTGTACGTCGTCGCCGTGACACTGGGGGAACATCACGTTCAGTTGATGAAACAAGACTTGATCGTGTCACAGTAACGAAAGATAACTTTGATAGTTTCTTTAAAGAAGGTGGTACGGCAAATTATGATGAAACGTCTGGCACAATTAAATTAACAGATGACGTGTCAGGTCAAGTTGGTAGTGCTTACCTTCGTTTTAAAATTGATCCTAGGGAAGACTTTACCTTTACTGGTAAGGTAGATATTGGTGATAAATACGAAGGTCATACTGTAGGTAGTCGTCTAGGTGGTGATGGAGTCGGCTTCGTCTTCCATACAGGTAATGTAGATACTATTGGTCAATCCGGAGCGTCTATTGGTATGGGTACTATCAAAAATGCCTTTGGTTTCAAACTAGACTCATGGCACAACACTTCTAACCCAAATGCTAACCAAAATGCATCAGCCGATCCAAGATATGGTGGAAATGCATGGAGAAGTAATGCCTTCGGTTCATTCTACTCATCAAATAATGCTGGTAGGGTAACGACAAGTAGCTCAGCAGCAAAAGCTCTAAATCCAAAACCTAATGGCGAATGGGTAGACTTTAAAATTGAATATAAAGGTCAATCAAAAGAGTTTATTGTAACTTACGGTTCTGAAAAATGGTCAACTAATTTGAAGACTGCGAATGCTTCAATCATGGAACCAACTGCTAAGACTGCTCTTAACAACTCAAATGCAACTTATGCATTGTCATTCTTAGGAAGTACGGGTTCGGGTACCAACTTGCAACGTGTGCAAATTGAAAAATTTGAGTTTACTGCACCACAAATTGTACAAGTAGCCTTCTATGATGAAGCGGGTAATGAGCTTGCAGCAAGTAGTGCGATTCCAGGAGATAGAGATCAAGTTGTTAATTTGAGTAATATCGAAGCAGTACAAAAAGCTATTACGAAATTAAAGACTAAAGGTTATACACTTAAGGAAGTTAATTCTGATAAAGCAGAAACATATAACTCGGGAGCCAACACTGTAACACTAAGAAGTGGTGGACAGTTACTGAAGTATGTATTTGCAGTACCTACTCCAGAGGTAACTAAAACATTACCTTCAGATGGCGGTATGTTGCGAAACGGAGGTATTAAATCAACTGATAGAACTCTATCAGGGACAGGAACACCTGGTGCAACTATTAATATTAAAGTTGCAGGGAACACAGTTGTAGACAACGTAACAGTTGAAAGTAATGGTAAGTGGACAGCGACACTTCCAACTGGATTAAATAGTAATGTAACGACACAAGATCAATTAGTTCCAAAAGATAGTTTAGTAGTTACACAAAAAATAGGTGTCAGTGAAAGTGAAGCAGCAACAGTAGATGTTGCACTAGGTGAATCAAGTGTAGTGCCATCAACAGAATCAAAAGACCAACAAAGTATTGTTGCAGAAACTACAACAGTCACATTAAAAGTCCCTCATGATGCAGGGGTAACCTACTTTGATTATCCTAAAACAGGTGGTAGAAGTGAGGTAGCTATTAAACGCGATTCAATTCCTGGAGCGTGGGCTTCAAAAGATGCATCAAAAGCAGTAGTTACCTCTTACTCTACGGATGGTTTTGTTGATACAATCGTACTTGAAATGAAAGAGCAAATCCAACCAGGTAAAGCTAAGGTAATTTCAAATATTAAAGAAACTAAATATTCAAGTCCAGTTGGTTGGAAAGAAATTAATGTAGAAGAAAAACCAGATACAACACCACCAGTAGCACCAACTGTTAATAGTGTTAAAGTGGGGGCTACTAACCTTACTGGTACAGCAGAAGCTAATTCTACAGTAGAAGCTACATTACCAAATGGTAGTAAAGTAACTGCAACAGCAGGTTCAGATGGAAGCTTCACTATCCCAGTTTCAGGTTTAAATGAAGGAGATACAATTAGTGTTACAGCAACAGATGCAGCAAGTAACAAGTCAACTCCAAGTGTAGTAACTGTAAAAGAGAATGTTCGCCCTGTAGTAAATATTCCATATGATGACAAAGCTAACCAAATTATCTATCTATATTCTGGTGAAGAAAATAATATAGAACTAAAAGTCACTGATAACTCAGGGAAAATTGCTAAAGCATTTTTAGTATTTGCTCAAGATAATCGTACAGGTTTAGGAACAGAAGATGCTGGATACCTAAATGGTAAAACGAAAAGTGCTTTATACTTAAAAGCAAATAGATTTGGTTCAGAAACAACAGCTACTGAGGCAAATCCTGCTATCATTAAATTAACAGCAAATATTCCAAATGGATCTTACACAGATGGTACAGGAATAACTCGTTATGTCTATGCTGAAGATTTAGCAGGAAATACAAATTATGATAACGTAGGAGCTGCTGGTGATACAGGTGCACCAGGCCGTATTCGTTTTGTTTGGAAACCACAAACATTCAAATATAACTCTCAAGCACCATCAACACCTATTACATCAAGTGCTATTCCGGAAGCAAGTGCTATTGAAAAAGCTGTTAAAGATGCTAATCCAACTTTCAGTGACAAGATTGGAAGTGTTTCTATAGATGGTACTAATGTTAAGGTTACTTATAAGGATGGAAGTACAGATGTTATTCCAGCAAACTCAGTATTTACAATTGAACCAATTGCACCAAAAATAACACCAGTTAAAAATCCATCAAGTCTGGAACAACCAGAAAAAGATGCAGTTAAGAAAGCTGTAGAAACAGCTAACCCAACAGCAACTAGGGTTGAAGTAGGTCAAGACGGTTCCACAACATTAACCTACTCAAATGGTTCAACAGCTACCTTAACACCAGCCCAAACTGTCAGTCAAGCAGATGTTACCCCCCCAGTAGCCCCAACTGTGAACCCAGTTACCGCAGGTGCTACAGCCGTCACAGGTACAGCCGAAGCCGGTTCAACTGTAGAAGTTACTCTTCCAGATGGCTCTAAGGCCACAGCAACAGCTGATCCAGATGGCAACTTCAGTGTTCCAGTCAGCGCCTTGAAGGAAAATGACACCGTATCTGTTACAGCAAAAGATGCTTCAAACAATACATCAACACCGACAACCGTTACCGTACCAGATACGACAGCTCCAGTAGCCCCAACTGTGAACCCAGTTACCGCAGGTGCTACAGCCGTCACAGGTACAGCCGAAGCCGGTTCAACTGTAGAAGTTACTCTTCCAGATGGCTCTAAGGCCACAGCAACAGCTGATCCAGATGGCAACTTCAGTGTTCCAGTCAGCGCCTTGAAGGAAAATGACACCGTATCTGTTACAGCAAAAGATGCTTCAAACAATACATCAACACCGACAACCGTTACCGTACCAGATACGACAGCTCCAGTAGCCCCAACTGTGAACCCAGTTACCGCAGGTGCTACAGCCGTCACAGGTACAGCCGAAGCCGGTTCAACTGTAGAAGTTACTCTTCCAGATGGCTCTAAGGCCACAGCAACAGCTGATCCAGATGGCAACTTCAGTGTTCCAGTCAGCGCCTTGAAGGAAAATGACACCGTATCTGTTACAGCAAAAGATGCTTCAAACAATACATCAACACCGACAACCGTTACCGTACCAGATACGACAGCTCCAGTAGCCCCAACTGTGAACCCAGTTACCGCAGGTGCTACAGCCGTCACAGGTACAGCCGAAGCCGGTTCAACTGTAGAAGTTACTCTTCCAGATGGCTCTAAGGCCACAGCAACAGCTGATCCAGATGGCAACTTCAGTGTTCCAGTCAGCGCCTTGAAGGAAAATGACACCGTATCTGTTACAGCAAAAGATGCTTCAAACAATACATCAACACCGACAACCGTTACCGTACCAGATACGACAGCTCCAGTAGCCCCAACTGTGAACCCAGTTACCGCAGGTGCTACAGCCGTCACAGGTACAGCCGAAGCCGGTTCAACTGTAGAAGTTACTCTTCCAGATGGCTCTAAGGCCACAGCAACAGCTGATCCAGATGGCAACTTCAGTGTTCCAGTCAGCGCCTTGAAGGAAAATGACACCGTATCTGTTACAGCAAAAGATGCTTCAAACAATACATCAACACCGACAACCGTTACCGTACCAGATACGACAGCTCCAGTAGCCCCAACTGTGAACCCAGTTACCGCAGGTGCTACAGCCGTCACAGGTACAGCCGAAGCCGGTTCAACTGTAGAAGTTACTCTTCCAGATGGCTCTAAGGCCACAGCAACAGCTGATCCAGATGGCAACTTCAGTGTTCCAGTCAGCGCCTTGAAGGAAAATGACACCGTATCTGTTACAGCAAAAGATGCTTCAAACAATACATCAACACCGACAACCGTTACCGTACCAGATACGACAGCTCCAGTAGCCCCAACTGTGAACCCAGTTACCGCAGGTGCTACAGCCGTCACAGGTACAGCCGAAGCCGGTTCAACTGTAGAAGTTACTCTTCCAGATGGCTCTAAGGCCACAGCAACAGCTGATCCAGATGGCAACTTCAGTGTTCCAGTCAGCGCCTTGAAGGAAAATGACACCGTATCTGTTACAGCAAAAGATGCTTCAAACAATACATCAACACCGACAACCGTTACCGTACCAGATACGACAGCTCCAGTAGCCCCAACTGTGAACCCAGTTACCGCAGGTGCTACAGCCGTCACAGGTACAGCCGAAGCCGGTTCAACTGTAGAAGTTACTCTTCCAGATGGCTCTAAGGCCACAGCAACAGCTGATCCAGATGGCAACTTCAGTGTTCCAGTCAGCGCCTTGAAGGAAAATGACACCGTATCTGTTACAGCAAAAGATGCTTCAAACAATACATCAACACCGACAACCGTTACCGTACCAGATACGACAGCTCCAGTAGCCCCAACTGTGAACCCAGTTACCGCAGGTGCTACAGCCGTCACAGGTACAGCCGAAGCCGGTTCAACTGTAGAAGTTACTCTTCCAGATGGCTCTAAGGCCACAGCAACAGCTGATCCAGATGGCAACTTCAGTGTTCCAGTCAGCGCCTTGAAGGAAAATGACACCGTATCTGTTACAGCAAAAGATGCTTCAAACAATACATCAACACCGACAACCGTTACCGTACCAGATACGACAGCTCCAGTAGCCCCAACTGTGAACCCAGTTACCGCAGGTGCTACAGCCGTCACAGGTACAGCCGAAGCCGGTTCAACTGTAGAAGTTACTCTTCCAGATGGCTCTAAGGCCACAGCAACAGCTGATCCAGATGGCAACTTCAGTGTTCCAGTCAGCGCCTTGAAGGAAAATGACACCGTATCTGTTACAGCAAAAGATGCTTCAAACAATACATCAACACCGACAACCGTTACCGTACCAGATACGACAGCTCCAGTAGCCCCAACTGTGAACCCAGTTACCGCAGGTGCTACAGCCGTCACAGGTACAGCCGAAGCCGGTTCAACTGTAGAAGTTACTCTTCCAGATGGCTCTAAGGCCACAGCAACAGCTGATCCAGATGGCAACTTCAGTGTTCCAGTCAGCGCCTTGAAGGAAAATGACACCGTATCTGTTACAGCAAAAGATGCTTCAAACAATACATCAACACCGACAACCGTTACCGTACCAGATACGACAGCTCCAGTAGCCCCAACTGTGAACCCAGTTACCGCAGGTGCTACAGCCGTCACAGGTACAGCCGAAGCCGGTTCAACTGTAGAAGTTACTCTTCCAGATGGCTCTAAGGCCACAGCAACAGCTGATCCAGATGGCAACTTCAGTGTTCCAGTCAGCGCCTTGAAGGAAAATGACACCGTATCTGTTACAGCAAAAGATGCTTCAAACAATACATCAACACCGACAACCGTTACCGTACCAGATACGACAGCTCCAGTAGCCCCAACTGTGAACCCAGTTACCGCAGGTGCTACAGCCGTCACAGGTACAGCCGAAGCCGGTTCAACTGTAGAAGTTACTCTTCCAGATGGCTCTAAGGCCACAGCAACAGCTGATCCAGATGGCAACTTCAGTGTTCCAGTCAGCGCCTTGAAGGAAAATGACACCGTATCTGTTACAGCAAAAGATGCTTCAAACAATACATCAACACCGACAACCGTTACCGTACCAGATACGACAGCTCCAGTAGCCCCAACTGTGAACCCAGTTACCGCAGGTGCTACAGCCGTCACAGGTACAGCCGAAGCCGGTTCAACTGTAGAAGTTACTCTTCCAGATGGCTCTAAGGCCACAGCAACAGCTGATCCAGATGGCAACTTCAGTGTTCCAGTCAGCGCCTTGAAGGAAAATGACACCGTATCTGTTACAGCAAAAGATGCTTCAAACAATACATCAACACCGACAACCGTTACCGTACCAGATACGACAGCTCCAGTAGCCCCAACTGTGAACCCAGTTACCGCAGGTGCTACAGCCGTCACAGGTACAGCCGAAGCCGGTTCAACTGTAGAAGTTACTCTTCCAGATGGCTCTAAGGCCACAGCAACAGCTGATCCAGATGGCAACTTCAGTGTTCCAGTCAGCGCCTTGAAGGAAAATGACACCGTATCTGTTACAGCAAAAGATGCTTCAAACAATACATCAACACCGACAACCGTTACCGTACCAGATACGACAGCTCCAGTAGCCCCAACTGTGAACCCAGTTACCGCAGGTGCTACAGCCGTCACAGGTACAGCCGAAGCCGGTTCAACTGTAGAAGTAACCCTTCCAGATGGCACTAAAGCATCAGCAACAGCTGACCAAGATGGCAACTTCAGCGTTCCAGTTAGCGGTTTGGAAGAAGGTCAAACAGTCTCTGTTACAGCGAAAGACGCTTCAAACAATACATCAACTCCAACTACAGCAACTGTAGCGAAAGCTGATGATAAGACAGCTCCAGATGCACCAGTTGTGAACCCAGTTAAAGCAGGTGACACAGCAGTCACAGGTACAGCTGAAGCAGGTTCAACAGTAGAAGTAACCCTTCCAGATGGCACTAAAGCATCAGCAACAGCTGACCAAGATGGCAACTTCAGCGTTCCAGTTAGCGGTTTGGAAGAAGGTCAAACAGTCTCTGTTACAGCGAAAGACGCTTCAAACAATACATCAACTCCAACTACAGCAACTGTAGCGAAAGCTGATGATAAGACAGCTCCAGATGCACCAGTTGTGAACCCAGTTAAAGCAGGTGACACAGCAGTCACAGGTACAGCTGAAGCAGGTTCAACAGTAGAAGTAACCCTTCCAGATGGCACTAAAGCATCAGCAACAGCTGACCAAGATGGCAACTTCAGCGTTCCAGTTAGCGGTTTGGAAGAAGGTCAAACAGTCTCTGTTACAGCGAAAGACGCTTCAAACAATACATCAACTCCAACTACAGCAACTGTAGCGAAAGCTGATGATAAGACAGCTCCAGATGCACCAGTTGTGAACCCAGTTAAAGCAGGTGACACAGCAGTCACAGGTACAGCTGAAGCAGGTTCAACAGTAGAAGTAACCCTTCCAGATGGCACTAAAGCATCAGCAACAGCTGACCAAGATGGCAACTTCAGCGTTCCAGTTAGCGGTTTGGAAGAAGGTCAAACAGTCTCTGTTACAGCGAAAGACGCTTCAAACAATACATCAACTCCAACTACAGCAACTGTAGCGAAAGCTGATGATAAGACAGCTCCAGATGCACCAGTTGTGAACCCAGTTAAAGCAGGTGACACAGCAGTCACAGGTACAGCTGAAGCAGGTTCAACAGTAGAAGTAACCCTTCCAGATGGCACTAAAGCATCAGCAACAGCTGACCAAGATGGCAACTTCAGCGTTCCAGTTAGCGGTTTGGAAGAAGGTCAAACAGTCTCTGTTACAGCGAAAGACGCTTCAAACAATACATCAACTCCAACTACAGCAACTGTAGCGAAAGCTGATGATAAGACAGCTCCAGATGCACCAGTTGTGAACCCAGTTAAAGCAGGTGACACAGCAGTCACAGGTACAGCTGAAGCAGGTTCAACAGTAGAAGTAACCCTTCCAGATGGCACTAAAGCATCAGCAACAGCTGACCAAGATGGCAACTTCAGCGTTCCAGTTAGCGGTTTGGAAGAAGGTCAAACAGTCTCTGTTACAGCGAAAGACGCTTCAAACAATACATCAACTCCAACTACAGCAACTGTAGCGAAAGCTGATGATAAGACAGCTCCAGATGCACCAGTTGTGAACCCAGTTAAAGCAGGTGACACAGCAGTCACAGGTACAGCTGAAGCAGGTTCAACAGTAGAAGTAACCCTTCCAGATGGCACTAAAGCATCAGCAACAGCTGACCAAGATGGCAACTTCAGCGTTCCAGTTAGCGGTTTGGAAGAAGGTCAAACAGTCTCTGTTACAGCGAAAGACGCTTCAAACAATACATCAACTCCAACTACAGCAACTGTAGCGAAAGCTGATGATAAGACAGCTCCAGATGCACCAGTTGTGAACCCAGTTAAAGCAGGTGACACAGCAGTCACAGGTACAGCTGAAGCAGGTTCAACAGTAGAAGTAACCCTTCCAGATGGCACTAAAGCATCAGCAACAGCTGATCCAGATGGCAACTTCAGTGTTCCAGTCAGCGCCTTGAAGGAAAATGACACCGTATCTGTTACAGCAAAAGATGCTTCAAACAATACATCAACACCGACAACCGTTACCGTACCAGATACGACAGCTCCAGTAGCCCCAACTGTGAACCCAGTTACCGCAGGTGCTACAGCCGTCACAGGTACAGCCGAAGCCGGTTCAACTGTAGAAGTTACTCTTCCAGATGGCTCTAAGGCCACAGCAACAGCTGATCCAGATGGCAACTTCAGTGTTCCAGTCAGCGCCTTGAAGGAAAATGACACCGTATCTGTTACAGCAAAAGATGCTTCAAACAATACATCAACACCGACAACCGTTACCGTACCAGATACGACAGCTCCAGTAGCCCCAACTGTGAACCCAGTTACCGCAGGTGCTACAGCCGTCACAGGTACAGCCGAAGCCGGTTCAACTGTAGAAGTAACCCTTCCAGATGGCACTAAAGCATCAGCAACAGCTGATCCAGATGGCAACTTCAGTGTTCCAGTCAGCGCCTTGAAGGAAAATGACACCGTATCTGTTACAGCAAAAGACGCTTCAAACAATACATCAACTCCAACTACAGCAACTGTAGCGAAAGCTGATGATAAGACAGCTCCAGATGCACCAGTTGTGAACCCAGTTAAAGCAGGTGACACAGCCGTCACAGGTACAGCTGAAGCAGGTTCAACAGTAGAAGTAACCCTTCCAGATGGCACTAAAGCATCAGCAACAGCTGACCAAGATGGCAACTTCAGCGTTCCAGTTAGCGGTTTGGAAGAAGGTCAAACAGTCTCTGTTACAGCGAAAGACGCTTCAAACAATACATCAACTCCAACTACAGCAACTGTAGCGAAAGCTGATGATAAGACAGCTCCAGATGCACCAGTTGTGAACCCAGTTAAAGCAGGTGACACAGCAGTCACAGGTACAGCTGAAGCAGGTTCAACAGTAGAAGTAACCCTTCCAGATGGCACTAAAGCATCAGCAACAGCTGATCCAGATGGCAACTTCAGTGTTCCAGTCAGCGCCTTGAAGGAAAATGACACCGTATCTGTTACAGCAAAAGATGCTTCAAACAATACATCAACACCGACAACCGTTACCGTACCAGATACGACAGCTCCAGTAGCCCCAACTGTGAACCCAGTTACCGCAGGTGCTACAGCCGTCACAGGTACAGCCGAAGCCGGTTCAACTGTAGAAGTTACTCTTCCAGATGGCTCTAAGGCCACAGCAACAGCTGATCCAGATGGCAACTTCAGTGTTCCAGTCAGCGCCTTGAAGGAAAATGACACCGTATCTGTTACAGCAAAAGATGCTTCAAACAATACATCAACACCGACAACCGTTACCGTACCAGATACGACAGCTCCAGTAGCCCCAACTGTGAACCCAGTTACCGCAGGTGCTACAGCCGTCACAGGTACAGCCGAAGCCGGTTCAACTGTAGAAGTTACTCTTCCAGATGGCTCTAAGGCCACAGCAACAGCTGATCCAGATGGCAACTTCAGTGTTCCAGTCAGCGCCTTGAAGGAAAATGACACCGTATCTGTTACAGCAAAAGATGCTTCAAACAATACATCAACACCGACAACCGTTACCGTACCAGATACGACAGCTCCAGTAGCCCCAACTGTGAACCCAGTTACCGCAGGTGCTACAGCCGTCACAGGTACAGCCGAAGCCGGTTCAACTGTAGAAGTTACTCTTCCAGATGGCTCTAAGGCCACAGCAACAGCTGATCCAGATGGCAACTTCAGTGTTCCAGTCAGCGCCTTGAAGGAAAATGACACCGTATCTGTTACAGCAAAAGATGCTTCAAACAATACATCAACACCGACAACCGTTACCGTACCAGATACGACAGCTCCAGTAGCCCCAACTGTGAACCCAGTTACCGCAGGTGCTACAGCCGTCACAGGTACAGCCGAAGCCGGTTCAACTGTAGAAGTTACTCTTCCAGATGGCTCTAAGGCCACAGCAACAGCTGATCCAGATGGCAACTTCAGTGTTCCAGTCAGCGCCTTGAAGGAAAATGACACCGTATCTGTTACAGCAAAAGATGCTTCAAACAATACATCAACACCGACAACCGTTACCGTACCAGATACGACAGCTCCAGTAGCCCCAACTGTGAACCCAGTTACCGCAGGTGCTACAGCCGTCACAGGTACAGCCGAAGCCGGTTCAACTGTAGAAGTTACTCTTCCAGATGGCTCTAAGGCCACAGCAACAGCTGATCCAGATGGCAACTTCAGTGTTCCAGTCAGCGCCTTGAAGGAAAATGACACCGTATCTGTTACAGCAAAAGATGCTTCAAACAATACATCAACACCGACAACCGTTACCGTACCAGATACGACAGCTCCAGTAGCCCCAACTGTGAACCCAGTTACCGCAGGTGCTACAGCCGTCACAGGTACAGCCGAAGCCGGTTCAACTGTAGAAGTTACTCTTCCAGATGGCTCTAAGGCCACAGCAACAGCTGATCCAGATGGCAACTTCAGTGTTCCAGTCAGCGCCTTGAAGGAAAATGACACCGTATCTGTTACAGCAAAAGATGCTTCAAACAATACATCAACACCGACAACCGTTACCGTACCAGATACGACAGCTCCAGTAGCCCCAACTGTGAACCCAGTTACCGCAGGTGCTACAGCCGTCACAGGTACAGCCGAAGCCGGTTCAACTGTAGAAGTAACCCTTCCAGATGGCACTAAAGCATCAGCAACAGCTGACCAAGATGGCAACTTCAGCGTTCCAGTTAGCGGTTTGGAAGAAGGTCAAACAGTCTCTGTTACAGCGAAAGACGCTTCAAACAATACATCAACTCCAACTACAGCAACTGTAGCGAAAGCTGATGATAAGACAGCTCCAGATGCACCAGTTGTGAACCCAGTTAAAGCAGGTGACACAGCAGTCACAGGTACAGCTGAAGCAGGTTCAACAGTAGAAGTAACCCTTCCAGATGGCACTAAAGCATCAGCAACAGCTGACCAAGATGGCAACTTCAGCGTTCCAGTTAGCGGTTTGGAAGAAGGTCAAACAGTCTCTGTTACAGCGAAAGACGCTTCAAACAATACATCAACTCCAACTACAGCAACTGTAGCGAAAGCTGATGATAAGACAGCTCCAGATGCACCAGTTGTGAACCCAGTTAAAGCAGGTGACACAGCAGTCACAGGTACAGCTGAAGCAGGTTCAACAGTAGAAGTAACCCTTCCAGATGGCACTAAAGCATCAGCAACAGCTGACCAAGATGGCAACTTCAGCGTTCCAGTTAGCGGTTTGGAAGAAGGTCAAACAGTCTCTGTTACAGCGAAAGACGCTTCAAACAATACATCAACTCCAACTACAGCAACTGTAGCGAAAGCTGATGATAAGACAGCTCCAGATGCACCAGTTGTGAACCCAGTTAAAGCAGGTGACACAGCAGTCACAGGTACAGCTGAAGCAGGTTCAACAGTAGAAGTAACCCTTCCAGATGGCACTAAAGCATCAGCAACAGCTGACCCAGATGGCAACTTCAGCGTTCCAGTTAGCGGTTTGGAAGAAGGTCAAACAGTCTCTGTTACAGCGAAAGACGCTTCAAACAATACATCAACTCCAACTACAGCAACTGTAGCGAAAGCTGATGATAAGACAGCTCCAGATGCACCAGTTGTCGATACAGATCTTACAGGTAAGGCAGGTACTCGTACACCAATCGATGTTATTGCTGAACCAGGTACTAAGATTGAATTGTTCGATAAAGACGGTAACAAGATTGGTGAAGCTACAGCTGATGACAATGGTAAAGCCACTATCATACCAACGGTTGATATTCCGGAAGGTAATGTGACAGCGAGAGCGACAGACTCATCAGGTAATGTCTCAGATGCTAGCGCCCCAATGCTTGCAACAAGGGGTGGATCAACAGATACCTTTAATAATAGTAAAGGTTCTAATGTTACTCCAACGGTTGTGAAACCATCACCAGCTGTAGATGTTCAGGCAGTGGATTCATCAGATAAGCACATGAATCTCAAAGCAAGAGCAACTATTTCAGCAGCTCAAAAAGACGCTTCTACTCTTCCAGCTACAGGAGAAGAAGCATCAACTGCAGCTGTAGTACTAGGAGGAGTTCTTGCAGCATTTGGACTTACCTTGGCAGGTAAGCGTAAAAAAGAAGACTAAGATAAATTAAAAAACTTGTAGAAGTGATTTAATAAGTCATCTGAGTTTTCAAACGAAAAGACTCATCCCTAAACTGGGGTGAGTCTTTTTCTACCATTTGTCAAGTATAATACGGTTTCGAACTCAACATTATTTCTGATAGAGTATAATGGGAATTTTTTGAGAAATAGTTCAAGCCATTTTTTCTGACATTTGAGCATATAAAAACGACACCTTATCTGGCATTTTTTGAAATGGCAGAATAAGATTGCTTTGCCAGTCCAACTAACTTTTCAGCTATGTTGCCTATTCTGTTCTCTGAAATACGTTTAGAGGTGGACTGGCGAAAAGTCTCTTTCAACTCAACTTCTGATAATTCTAGCACCCAATGCTTGGTTGGGAAGATGGAAACAAGATTCCAATATTGCTCACCTGTAGGAGTAGATAGTAGATTTTCGATTTCTGGGAAGGCGACTTGAAGAACTTTGTGCAGCCTATTCTTCGTCCTTACGATATCCTCTGTCAGATTTTGGTAGAATCGACTAAGATCATGCAAGTTTTGATAGACTTTTTCTTGAACATAAGTTGGCTTACGGTTTAAAACGAATTGTGACGAAGCTAGTTTCTCTGCATAAATCTTATCGGTTTTCCGAACTCGTAATCCATCAAGTTGCTTCTTAGCTTCCAAAGGATTAAGACGTGTATAGTCATAGCTGTTTTCTTCTAGAAAAGCTTGGAGTCGGCGAGAGTAGACACCAGTAGCTTCGAAAATAATTTCAGGGTTGCTCACGGTCTTTAGATCCTTCAGTAGATGAGAAAATCCGATAATGTCATTAGGCATAGTATATCCATGAACCCTTTTACCATTCACAAGAATAGCGACTTCTGAGCTTGCTTTACTCACATCAATTCCAAAAACTACTCGCATGATATTACCTCTTAGTCTTGAATGATTCCTTGCTTTAGTGATGCCATTTTCAATACTCGACGTTTTTCGTCCCACATACTTTGATAACATTCTTCCTAAAACAGGTGTCTTGTCAGTTTTAGTTACGACGTCTAGCGCCAAAGGACTCATCGACTTAACAAGACACCTCTACTTTAACATAACGAAAAAGTAGTGAGTACTTTCTCCCGTCGGAGATTTCCTTACTACTAATCTTAGTATGTTTTATTTGTTATGATAGGGAGATAATACTAACTCAGGTAATTCGTTCATTTATTTTTTACCTTTCTCTTTAAATAGTTTTAGAGTGTTTCTTAAATATAAACTAAAACTTTTGAAATTGTTATGTAATTATGACTTTTCAAAATTGTATTGCAAATAGTAACAAGTTTCTCACTCTATAATAAGACTTTTTAATCTGGTACATGTACTAAATATTTTTTTAAAGTAAAATAATTTATTTATCAAGTATTTTATAGTTTTATTTTTCATTTTGTTGTCAAATCAATATTTTTAATAAATTAAATGTTATTTTATCTTTTTTTTACAAATCAACAAAATCTGTATTAATTAATTTTTATATTGATAAATATTTTGAAAGAAAAAAGTTTGATTTTCTAATATTTGTTATAAATCGAAAAAATAGAACTAATAAAGTAAGTGAAACATTATAAAATAAATGTTTTGAGCTCTAATTGTATAAGTTAAATTATTTTCCAAGATTTTCATTTTGAGTGAGAATCTCTCGATTATTAGAAAATTATGTTATAATGTGATAAAGATTTCTATCAATGGGGTAAAGGTAGAATGAGGCAAATATGTTTTTCAGACGAAATGCAGGTAAATATCGCGAAACAGATCGCGTAACTCGTTTCAAACTTATCAAATCAGGAAAAAACTGGCTTCGGGCAGCAACTGCTAACTTTGGACTTTTCAAAGTTGTTAAAGGAAGTGCAGATGCGCCGTCAGTTTCAGCGCAAAGTGTTGAGGAAAAAACACCGGTTCTCTCAGGTCAAGCATTACTAAAAGGAATAGCGGCTGCGGGTGCATTGGCTGGAGGTGCAGTTACGACTTACACTGCTCAAGCCGAGGAGATGACAAGTCCTGCTTTGGAGAGACAGCTAACTGCTAATCAAGATGTGACAGCTAACTCTGACTCAGTTGTATTGAGTACAGCGTCTGTTTCTGAAGCTTCAGTGGTAGCGTCAACAAGTCAAGAGTCTACCAGTTCTTCAGTTGACACCCAAGCAAGCACAGATGCATCTATATCATTATCCCAATCAGTTTCCCAATCTGTATCCCAATTGTTATCAGCTGAATTGTCACAAGCTATCTCAGAATCAGCATCTCTAAGCAAGGAATACTCTACCTCTGAGAGCCAGTCTCACACTGAAAGTGCTAGTGGTTCAAACTCAGAATCAGTTTCTGAATCAGCAACTTCAACAAGATCAGCTACCTCTGAGACAGCGACTCAAGATGACAAAAAAACAATCTTGGATCAAAACGTTTCAGAAGCAGAGTTGCTCGTTAATATAGCTAAAAATTACCAAGCAAAATTAACAGATACAGCTGCAAAAGCTGAAATCCAAACAGCTATTGCATCAGTTCAGGAAGAAGTTGCCAAATCAACAACCTTGCTTGCTGCATCAGCAACAAACGCTGCTTATGCTGAACAACGTGAGCGCCTTGGAAGTGCCGTTGAGGGTATGCTAACCAAGATTACAAATGCAGGTTTCAACGGGAATTCTACAGTTAGTGGTAGCCCGGCAATTATTTCAAATCTTAATTTAGCGAAGGGTGAAACTAAGGTTTATATTGGAAGTGGGACAGATACAGTTTATAATGTCCCAATCTATTATAAATTGACAGTGAAAAACGATGGAAAGAAACTCACATTTGTCTATAATATTTCATATGATAATCCAGCAACCTCGACAATCGAGAAACATACAAAAATAGGATATAACCACACACTATATAATACTGGAACAGGTGCGAATTCGACACAACCAATGTTTACACTTGGGAAAGGTTTGGGTACACCATCAAGTGTAACAAGTTATCTTACCGATTCTTCAGGGGCTAGATTTACAAATAACAATAGGCTTAGAGATAATACTACTCCTATTGATGCCAAGAATCCTGGATATACATGGGCAAATGGTGCACAACTAACCGGCTACTTTGCAAGACAAGGCTATGGATTAACCTCAACGTGGACTGTTCCTATCAATGGTGAAGATACTTCCTTTACCTTTACACCTTATGTAGGTGCGGACGATGATCCTACTTTTACTAACTATTTAAATGGTAAAATTGTTGAATCAGATACTACTAGTCAATCCCGTAGTCTCTCACAAAGTTTATCTATTGTTCAGTCCACGGTAGTTTCAAATTCTGTCTCTAAGAGTCAGGCTACTTCGAAGTCAGTTTCGCAATCTCTTTCGACAGTGGCCTCAGAATCGATTAGAAAGTCAAATGAAACTAGCAGATCTTTATCCACTAGCGAATCATTGCGGACAAGCTTATCCCAGAGTCAATCTACAAGTCATCGAATATCACAATCGGTGAGTACAAGTTCTTCATTGAGTGCATTTAATTCGCAAAGTTTATCAAGCTCAATAAGTCAATCAACGAGTCAGCGACTATCACAATCAGCAAGTACAAGTTCTTCATTGAGTACATCAAGATCGCAAAGTCTTTCTAGTTCGATAAGTCAATCTTTATCGACGAGTGCAAGTAGATCTGCTAGCGCCTCAGCTCGAATAAGCTTGTCTCAGAGTCAATCAACGAGTCAGCGACTATCACAATCAGCAAGTACAAGTTCTTCATTGAGTACATCAAGATCGCAAAGTCTTTCTAGTTCGATAAGTCAATCTTTATCGACGAGTGCAAGTAGATCTGCTAGCGCCTCAGCTCGAACAAGCTTGTCTCAGAGTCAATCAACGAGTCAGCGACTATCACAATCAGCAAGTACAAGTTCTTCATTGAGTACATCAAGATCGCAAAGTCTTTCTAGTTCGATAAGTCAATCTTTATCGACAAGTGCAAGTAGATCTGCTAGCACCTCAGCTCGAACAAGCTTGTCTCAGAGTCAATCAACGAGTCAGCGAATGTCTGAGTCAGCAAGTGCGTCAGAATCAGCAAGTACTTCAGCATCAGCAAGTGCGTCTGAGTCAGTAAGCGCCTCTGAGTCAGTAAGCGCCTCAGCCTCAGCAAGTGCCTCTGAGTCAGCAAGTGCCTCGGCTTCAGCAAGTGCGTCAGAATCAGCGTCTGCATCTGAGTCAGTAAGTGCCTCGGCTTCAGCAAGTGCGTCAGAATCAACAAGCGCCTCTGAGTCAGCAAGTGCGTCAGCCTCAGCAAGTGCGTCAGAATCAGCGTCTGCATCTGAGTCAGTAAGTGCCTCGGCTTCAGCAAGTGCGTCAGCCTCAGCAAGCGCCTCAGAATCAGCAAGTACATCAGAATCAGCAAGTGCCTCAGCCTCAGCAAGTGCGTCAGAATCAGCAAGTACTTCAGCCTCAGCAAGTGAGTCTGAGTCAGTAAGTGCCTCGGCTTCAGCAAGTGCGTCAGCCTCAGCAAGTACATCAGCCTCAGCAAGTACATCAGAATCAGCGTCTGCATCTGAGTCAGTAAGTGCCTCGGCTTCAGCAAGCGCATCAGCCTCAGCAAGTACTTCAGAGTCAGCAAGTGCGTCAGCTTCAGCAAGTGCGTCTGAATCAACAAGTGCGTCAGCGTCAGCAAGTGCTTCTGAGTCAGCAAGCGCCTCAGAATCAGCAAGCGCCTCTGAGTCAGTAAGTGCATCAGCGTCAGCAAGTGCGTCAGCCTCAACAAGCGCCTCAGCTTCAGCAAGCACCTCAGAATCAGCAAGCGCCTCTGAGTCAGTAAGTGCATCAGCGTCAGCAAGTGCGTCAGCATCAGCCTCAGCAAGTGCCTCGGCTTCAGCAAGTGCGTCAGCATCAGTCTCAGCAAGTGCCTCGGCTTCAGCAAGTGCTTCAGAATCAGCAAGTGCGTCAGCCTCAGCAAGTACATCAGAGTCAGCAAGCACCTCAGCTTCAGCAAGTGCGTCAGCCTCAGCAAGTACATCAGAATCAACAAGTGCCTCAGAATCAGCAAGTACATCAGAATCAGCAAGCGCCTCAGCCTCTGTAAGTGCGTCTGAGTCAGTAAGCGCCTCTGAGTCAGCAAGTGCGTCAGCCTCAGCGTCAGCTTCAGCAAGTGCATCAGCTTCAGCAAGTGCGTCAGCCTCAACAAGCGCCTCAGCTTCAGCAAGCACCTCAGAATCAGCAAGTGCGTCTGAGTCAGTAAGCGCCTCTGAGTCAGTAAGCGCCTCTGAGTCAGCAAGCGCCTCAGCCTCAGCAAGCGCCTCAGCTTCAGCAAGTGCCTCTGAGTCAGTAAGCACCTCAGCTTCAGCAAGTGCGTCAGCTTCAGCCAGCGCCTCGGCTTCAGCAAGTGCGTCAGCCTCAGCAAGTGCATCTGAGTCAGCAAGCGCCTCAGAATCAGCAAGTACATCAGAATCAGCAAGCGCCTCTGAGTCAGCTTCAGCAAGTGCCTCGGCTTCAGCAAGTGCGTCAGCCTCAGCAAGTACATCAGAGTCAGCAAGCACCTCAGCTTCAGCAAGTGCGTCAGCCTCAGCCTCTGAGTCAGCTTCAGCAAGTGCGTCAGCCTCAGCAAGTGCATCTGAGTCAGCAAGCGCCTCAGCTTCAGCAAGTGCGTCAGCCTCAGTAAGTTCTTCAGAATCAGCGTCTGCCTCTGAGTCAGTAAGTGCCTCGGCTTCAGCAAGTGCGTCAGCCTCAGCAAGTACATCAGAATCAGCGTCTGCATCTGAGTCAGTAAGTGCCTCGGCTTCAGCAAGCGCATCAGCCTCAGCAAGTACTTCAGAGTCAGCAAGTGCGTCAGCTTCAGCAAGTGCGTCAGCTTCAGCAAGTGCGTCTGAATCAGCAAGTGCGTCTGAATCAACAAGTGCGTCAGCGTCAGCAAGTGCTTCTGAGTCAGCAAGCGCCTCAGAATCAGCAAGCGCCTCTGAGTCAGTAAGTGCATCAGCGTCAGCAAGTGCGTCTGAGTCAGTAAGCGCCTCTGAGTCAGTAAGCGCCTCAGCCTCAGCAAGTGCCTCTGAGTCAGCAAGTGCCTCGGCTTCAGCAAGTGCGTCAGAATCAGCGTCTGCATCTGAGTCAGTAAGTGCCTCGGCTTCAGCAAGTGCGTCAGAATCAACAAGCGCCTCAGCCTCTGTAAGTGCGTCTGAGTCAGTAAGCGCCTCTGAGTCAGCAAGTGCGTCAGCCTCAGCGTCAGCTTCAGCAAGTGCATCAGCGTCAGCAAGTGCGTCAGCCTCAACAAGCGCCTCAGCTTCAGCAAGCACCTCAGAATCAGCAAGTGCGTCTGAGTCAGTAAGCGCCTCTGAGTCAGTAAGCGCCTCTGAGTCAGCAAGCGCCTCAGCCTCAGCAAGCGCCTCTGAGTCAGCAAGTGCGTCAGCCTCTGTAAGTACTTCAGAATCAGCAAGTGCCTCTGAGTCAGCAAGTGCGTCAGAGTCAGCAAGCGCCTCAGCTTCAGCAAGTGCCTCTGAGTCAGCTTCAGCAAGTGCCTCGGCTTCAGCAAGTGCGTCAGCCTCAGCAAGTACATCAGAGTCAGCAAGCACCTCAGCTTCAGCAAGTGCGTCAGCCTCAGCCTCTGAGTCAGCTTCAGCAAGTGCGTCAGCCTCAGTAAGTTCTTCAGAATCAGCGTCTGCCTCTGAGTCAGTAAGTGCCTCGGCTTCAGCAAGTACATCAGAATCAGCAAGTGCGTCAGAGTCAGTAAGCGCCTCAGCTTCAGCAAGTGCGTCTGAGTCAGTAAGCGCCTCAGAGTCAGCAAGTGCGTCAGCCTCAGCAAGTGCGTCAGCCTCAGCGTCAGCTTCAGCAAGTGCATCAGCGTCAGCAAGTGCGTCAGCCTCAACAAGCGCCTCAGCTTCAGCAAGTACATCAGAATCAGCAAGCGCCTCTGAGTCAGCTTCAGCAAGTGCCTCGGCTTCAGCAAGTGCGTCAGCCTCAGCAAGTACATCTGAGTCAGCAAGCACCTCAGAATCAGCAAGTGCGTCAGCCTCAGCAAGCGCCTCTGAGTCAGCAAGTGCGTCAGCCTCTGTAAGTACTTCAGAATCAGCAAGTACATCAGAATCAGCAAGCACCTCAGAGTCAGCAAGCGCCTCAGCTTCAGCAAGTGCGTCAGCTTCAGCAAGTACATCAGAATCAGCAAGCACCTCAGAATCAGCAAGTGCGTCAGAGTCAGCAAGCGCCTCAGCTTCAGCAAGTGCGTCAGCTTCAGCAAGTACATCAGAATCAGCAAGCACCTCAGAATCAGCAAGTGCGTCAGCGTCAGCAAGTGCGTCAGCCTCAGCAAGTACATCAGCCTCAGCAAGTGCGTCAACTTCAGCAAGTGCGTCAGCGTCAGCAAGTGCGTCAGCGTCAGCAAGCGCCTCAGCTTCAGCAAGTGCGTCTGAGTCAGTAAGCGCCTCGGCTTCAGCAAGTGCGTCAGCCTCAGCAAGTGCATCTGAGTCAGCAAGCGCATCAGAATCAGCAAGTACATCAGAATCAGCAAGTACATCAGAATCAGCAAGTGCGTCAGCGTCAGCAAGTGCGTCAGCCTCAGCAAGTACATCAGCCTCAGCAAGTGCGTCAACTTCAGCAAGTGCGTCAGCGTCAGCAAGTGCGTCAGCGTCAGCAAGCGCATCAGAATCAGCAAGTGCGTCAGCTTCAGCAAGTGCGTCTGAGTCAGTAAGCGCCTCGGCTTCAGCAAGTGCGTCAGCCTCAGCAAGTGCATCTGAGTCAGCAAGCGCATCAGAATCAGCAAGTATATCAGAATCAGCAAGTACATCAGAATCAGCAAGTACATCAGCCTCAGCAAGTGCGTCAACTTCAGCAAGTGCGTCAGCGTCAGCAAGTGCGTCAGCGTCAGCAAGCGCCTCAGCTTCAGCAAGTGCGTCTGAGTCAGTAAGTGCATCTGAGTCAGCAAGCGCCTCTGAGTCAGTAAGTGCCTCGGCTTCAGCAAGTACATCAGAATCAGCAAGTGCGTCAGAGTCAGTAAGCGCCTCAGCTTCAGCAAGTGCGTCTGAGTCAGTAAGCGCCTCAGAGTCAGCAAGTGCGTCAGCCTCAGCAAGTGCGTCAGCCTCAGCGTCAGCTTCAGCAAGTGCGTCAGCGTCAGCAAGTGCGTCAGCGTCAGCAAGCGCCTCAGCTTCAGCAAGTGCGTCAGCCTCAGCAAGTGCATCTGAGTCAGCAAGCGCCTCTGAGTCAGCTTCAGCAAGTGCGTCAGCCTCAGCAAGTACATCAGCCTCAGCAAGTGCGTCAACTTCAGCAAGTGCGTCAACTTCAGCAAGTGCGTCAGCTTCAGCAAGTGCGTCAGCCTCAGCAAGTACATCAGAGTCAGCAAGCACCTCAGCTTCAGCAAGTGCGTCAGCCTCAGCAAGTACATCAGAATCAACAAGTGCCTCAGAATCAGCAAGCGCCTCAGCCTCTGTAAGTGCGTCAGCTTCAGCAAGTGCGTCAGCATCAGCCTCAGCAAGTGCTTCAGAATCAGCAAGCGCTTCAGAATCAGCAAGCGCTTCTGAGTCAGTAAGCACCTCAGCTTCAGCAAGTACATCAGCGTCAGCAAGTGCGTCAGCGTCAGCAAGTGCGTCAGCGTCAGCAAGCGCCTCAGCTTCAGCAAGTGCCTCTGAGTCAGCTTCAGCAAGTGCCTCTGAGTCAGTAAGCACCTCAGCTTCAGCAAGTGCGTCAGCTTCAGCCAGCGCCTCGGCTTCAGCAAGTGCGTCAGCCTCAGCAAGTGCATCTGAGTCAGCAAGTGCGTCAGCATCAGCAAGCGCTTCTGAGTCAGCTTCAGCAAGTGCTTCAGAATCAGCAAGCGCTTCTGAGTCAGCTTCAGCAAGTGCTTCAGAATCAGCAAGCGCCTCTGAGTCAGCTTCAGCAAGTGCGTCAGCCTCAGCAAGTACATCAGAGTCAGCAAGCACCTCAGCTTCAGCAAGTGCGTCAGCCTCAGCAAGTGCGTCAGCCTCAGCAAGTACATCAGCCTCAGCAAGTGCGTCAACTTCAGCAAGTGCGTCAGCGTCAGCAAGTGCGTCAGCGTCAGCAAGCGCCTCAGCTTCAGCAAGTGCGTCTGAGTCAGTAAGCGCCTCAGCTTCAGCAAGTGCGTCTGAGTCAGTAAGCGCCTCGGCTTCAGCAAGTGCGTCAGCCTCAGCAAGTGCATCTGAGTCAGCAAGCGCATCAGAATCAGCAAGTACATCAGAATCAGCAAGTACATCAGAATCAGCAAGTGCGTCAGCTTCAGCAAGTACATCAGAATCAGCAAGTGCGTCAGCGTCAGCAAGTGCGTCAGCCTCAGCAAGTACATCAGCCTCAGCAAGTGCGTCAACTTCAGCAAGTGCGTCAGCGTCAGCAAGTGCGTCAGCGTCAGCAAGCGCATCAGAATCAGCAAGTGCGTCAGCTTCAGCAAGTGCGTCTGAGTCAGTAAGCGCCTCGGCTTCAGCAAGTGCGTCAGCCTCAGCAAGTGCATCTGAGTCAGCAAGCGCATCAGAATCAGCAAGTATATCAGAATCAGCAAGTACATCAGAATCAGCAAGTACATCAGCCTCAGCAAGTGCGTCAACTTCAGCAAGTGCGTCAGCGTCAGCAAGTGCGTCAGCGTCAGCAAGCGCCTCAGCTTCAGCAAGTGCGTCTGAGTCAGTAAGTGCATCTGAGTCAGCAAGCGCCTCTGAGTCAGTAAGTGCCTCGGCTTCAGCAAGTACATCAGAATCAGCAAGTGCGTCAGAGTCAGTAAGCGCCTCAGCTTCAGCAAGTGCGTCTGAGTCAGTAAGCGCCTCAGAGTCAGCAAGTGCGTCAGCCTCAGCAAGTGCGTCAGCCTCAGCGTCAGCTTCAGCAAGTGCGTCAGCGTCAGCAAGTGCGTCAGCGTCAGCAAGCGCCTCAGCTTCAGCAAGTGCGTCAGCCTCAGCAAGTGCATCTGAGTCAGCAAGCGCCTCTGAGTCAGCTTCAGCAAGTGCGTCAGCCTCAGCAAGTACATCAGCCTCAGCAAGTGCGTCAACTTCAGCAAGTGCGTCAGCTTCAGCAAGTGCGTCAGCCTCAGCAAGTACATCAGAGTCAGCAAGCACCTCAGCTTCAGCAAGTGCGTCAGCCTCAGCAAGTACATCAGAATCAACAAGTGCCTCAGAATCAGCAAGCGCCTCAGCCTCTGTAAGTGCGTCAGCTTCAGCAAGTGCGTCAGCATCAGCCTCAGCAAGTGCTTCAGAATCAGCAAGCGCTTCAGAATCAGCAAGCGCTTCTGAGTCAGTAAGCACCTCAGCTTCAGCAAGTACATCAGCGTCAGCGTCAGCAAGTGCGTCAGCGTCAGCAAGCGCCTCAGCTTCAGCAAGTGCCTCTGAGTCAGCTTCAGCAAGTGCCTCTGAGTCAGTAAGCACCTCAGCTTCAGCAAGTGCGTCAGCTTCAGCCAGCGCCTCGGCTTCAGCAAGTGCGTCAGCCTCAGCAAGTGCATCTGAGTCAGCAAGTGCGTCAGCATCAGCCTCAGCAAGTGCTTCAGAATCAGCAAGCGCTTCTGAGTCAGCTTCAGCAAGTGCTTCAGAATCAGCAAGCGCTTCTGAGTCAGCTTCAGCAAGTGCTTCAGAATCAGCAAGCGCCTCTGAGTCAGCTTCAGCAAGTGCGTCAGCCTCAGCAAGTACATCAGAGTCAGCAAGCACCTCAGCTTCAGCAAGTGCGTCAGCCTCAGCAAGTACATCAGAATCAACAAGTGCCTCAGAATCAGCCAGCGCCTCAGCCTCTGTAAGTGCGTCAGCTTCAGCAAGTGCGTCAGAGTCAGCAAGTGCGTCTGAGTCAGCAAGTGCTTCAGAATCAGCAAGTACATCAGAATCAGCAAGTGCGTCAGAGTCAGCAAGCGCCTCAGCTTCAGCAAGTGCGTCAGCTTCAGCAAGTACATCAGAATCAGCAAGCACCTCAGAATCAGCAAGTGCGTCAGCTTCAGCAAGTGCGTCTGAGTCAGCAAGTGCCTCG